>JBGTBN010000019.1:0-80891 GCA_041749375.1 Spirochaetota bacterium | reverse complement strand
ACCCGCCCGCTGCCGGCCGTAGTCCGGCGCACCGCGAGCGCGCCGCCCGCGCCCGTGTCTTCAAGCGCCGCGGCAAGGATGCGAATATCGATGTCGGCGATGATGTCGCTGTTGATGTACACAAAGGGCCCGCCGGCGAGTTCTTCGCGGCAGTTAGCCAGGCCCCCGCCGGTCCCCAGTATGGCCGGCTCGCGGGAAAACGTTATGTTCATGCCGAAGCCGCCGTGTCCGCGGAAGAATGCCTCGATCTGGGCGGGCAGGTGGTGAAGATTGCACACGACATCGGTGACCCCCGCTTCTTTCAGGAGCGTGAGGGCGTAGCACACGGACGGCACATTCAGCACCGGCACCAGCGGTTTTGGAATGCTGTCTGTCATGGGCCGGAGGCGCTCGCCGTACCCGGCCGCAAGGAGGAATGCCTTCATGGTCTCATCTCACCGAATATACGATCTCAGAGTGATAAAAGTTATATTTAAACAGTTGCAAGCTGTTAGCTTCAAAAAGTAACATTATTAAAAATCCTGATAAAACCACGAATTGACACGAATGAACACTAATTACTAGTTCAATTCATGTTTATTAGTGTTCATTCGTGATTGTAATCATATAAATAGTGAATTTACTTATCAGGCTAAATGGTTACGAATTTTTTTTAATGTTTTCAAAATGAAAAATCAAATTTTTAGAGGTGCCCTTAATATTATTACAACGCCTGGTTTTCGCATGAAACACGTTTGCATTGACTAACCAAATCATGTATTCATTCCGTCTTTTCTACGGAGATACAGTATGCACGAGTGAGCCGTCCTGTCAAGAAGACTACGGCTGGAGTACAGGCTTCAGGATCGCCCACGCCGCAGTGAGCTCCTTTCGGCGGTCCGCGTAATCGCAAAGGTAGGCGGCCGTGGGCGCTATGTACCGCTCGTAGCGGTGATTGCCGCGCGCGGTGACCTGGTACCCGAACGTGCCCAGGGCCTTGACGTTCCGCTGGAAGGCCATGAGGTCGAAGTAACGGTCGAACTCGTCCCTGCCCATGGCATGTATCCCCGCCTCCCTGCTCCCCTCGTAATAGAAGGTCTTCAGCCGCCCGAACATATCCGGTCCCAGCGTCACGTACGAGTCGCGGAGCAGCGACACCGCGTCGTACTGGGGGAGACCCATGCGCGCATCCTGGAAGTCTATGACATGGGGGACGCCGTTGCAGAGGATGAGGTTGCGGGAGTGGTAGTCCCGGTGGTTGAGCACGAACAGCTCCGGCCGGTAGAGCGCCTCCGCGATCAAGAGGAACGCGGTGCGCAGTGAGGCCATGTCGGGTCCGCCTGCCTGTACGCGGAAATAGGCGGCCAGCGCGTGCTCCATGAAGAAATCGAATTCGTACATCAGCTTCGCCACGTCAAAAGAAAGGGAGAAGGGCACTCCACCCTTCCCCCGTATGCGCTGCATGGCAAAGAGAATCTCCAGGCATGCGCGGTAGAGACGCTCCGTCACACCGTCATCCTGGAGAGGAACGACATATTCCACGAGATCGTCGCCCAGGTCTTGAAGAAGAAAGAGGCCGTGGCGGTTGTCCATTGCGTAAATCGCCGGGACCGGCACCCTTCCCTCCAGCAGCCGGTGCATGACCGTGAAGGGAAATTCCGACTCCGGCACATTTATAAAGGCATTGTCCCGGCAGAGGACATAGGTCCCTGACGCGGCTGTGATCCGGTAATACAGGCGGGTGGATGCGTCGCCGTCCAGAATTTCAACCCCCGTGTATTCACCGATCGTTCCGGCCAGGAAGGAGCCGTATGAATCACCGCTGTCAGGAGCCATCGTTCAGCCGGGGCGGTGCTATTCCACCCCCCTCCGTAAAAACGTCGGGATGTCCAGGTCCTCGTTCCCGAAGTCGCGCTGGCGCCGCGGCTCGCTGCCGAGCGAGAAGCTCTTCATGACGGCCTTCTTTTCCTGGCGCTCGGGCTGACCCTCGATGAGCGTGAGCGGGTTGCCGGTGCGCGTGTTCGCCTGCGTGCTCCCGCCCCGGTTGATCATGTTGCGGCGCCGGTCGAAGCCGGTGGCAATGACCGTCACCCGCACCCGGTCCGAAAGGGCCGAGTCGATGGTCGTGCCGAAGATGATGTTGGCGTCCGGGTCCACCTGGCGGGTGATAACGTCGGTCACCTCGTTCACCTCGTGGAGGGACAGATCGTTGCCGCCGGCGATGTTGATGAGGACCGCCTTGGCGCCTACGATGCTGGTCTCCTCGAGGAGCGGGCTGTTGATAGCCTGTTGCGTCGCTTCAAGAGCCTTGTTCTCGCCCGTACCGATGCCCACGCCCATGAGCGCGTCCCCGGTCTCCCGCATGACGGTGCGCACGTCGGCGAAGTCGACGTTGACCAGACCCGTCACCATGATCAGGTCCGCGATCCCCTGCACGCCCTGCCGTAAAATGTCGTCAGCCAGCTTGAACGCGTCCTCGATCGGTGTGCGGCGGTCGATGATTTTAAGTAAAAGATCATTATGAATAGTAATGAGCGTGTCCACCTTTTCCTTCAGGCTGGCGATCCCGGCCTCGGCCTGCGCCAGTCGCTTCTTCCCTTCGACCCTGAAGGGCTTGGTTATCACGCCAACGACCAGCGCCGATTGCTCCCTGGCCACTTCCGCCACGATCGGGGCCGCTCCGGTACCGGTCCCGCCGCCCATGCCTGCGGTGATAAAGACCATGTCCGCTCCCTTGAGCGCCTTGTGGATCTTGTCCCGGTCCTCGTTCGCAGCCTCGCGGCCGACATTCGGGTCCGCTCCGGCGCCGAGTCCGCGGGTGAGCTTGGTCCCGATCTGGATCTTGACCGGCGCCAGGCTGTCCCTGAGCTGCTGGGAATCTGTGTTCGCGACGATGAACTCGACCCCCTCCATGCCGGTGGCGATCATCCTGTCAACGGCGTTGCACCCCGCTCCCCCGACCCCGACTACCTTGATTACTGTGGTTAAAGGCTTTTCTTCTTCTAGTTTGAACATGTCGTTCCCCCTCTGGTATTATGTCTCATTACGCTCTATATCTCTTCGCCTGTGCGTTTAATATGTAGAAGGTTATGCATTCTTCTTTTCTACCGCCCGCTGTTCTGTCGCAAAAGCCCCTCAATCCCCCGGTGGGGTTGGGGGGCCGTCCATGGACAGACCCGACGGGAGGGGTCCTACAGATATTCCTCTATCCACTTCTTGAGCCTGCCGAAGACGCTCCCTCCCTTTTCCGGGGAGAGCCTGCCCGCCCTGATCTGGCCCATCTTGAGTCCGTACTTTAAAAGTCCCACGCCGTTCGCGAACTGCGGCGTCGCGACCCGGTCCACGAGCCCCGCGATCTCGCGCGGCACGCCGAGCCTGACCGGCATGTTGAAAACGCGCTCGGCCGCCTCTATGGAGCCGTCGAGCATGCTTCCGCCGCCCGAGAGCACGATGCCGGCAGAGAGCATGTCCTTTTTGCCGGAGAGCATCAGCTCGTGCTCCACCATCTCCATCATCTCCGCGACCCGCGGCTCGATGATCTGGGTGAGCTCCTGGCGCAGCAGCTTCCGCGGCGGGCGCCCGCCAACCGACGGGACCTCGACCACCTCCGACGGGTCCACCAGGTCGAGAACGGCGCATCCGTACTTCTGCTTGATCAGCTCCGCCGACTCGATGGGCGTCCGCAGGCCGATCGAGATGTCGTTGGTCACGTGAATCCCGCCGATCGAGAGGACCGAGGAATAGGCCACGCCCCCTTCAAGGTACACGATGATATCGATGGTGCCGCCGCCGATGTCCAGGAGCGCCACGCCCAGCTCCATCTCGTCGCGGGAGAGCACCGCATCGGCCGCCGCAAGCGGGTTGAAGACGATGTCGCGGTACTGGAACCCGGCCTTCTCGACCGCCTTGATCATGTTCTGGATGCTGGAGGAGGACCCGGTGACGATGTGGACCTCGGCCTCAAGCCGTACGCCGCTCATCCCGATCGGGTCCTTGATCCCGATCTGGTCGTCCACCGAGAATTCCTTCGATAATACGTGCAGTATCTCACGGTCAACCGGTATCACCACGGCCTGCGCCGCCTCGATGACCCGCTTGACGTCCTGGGTCGTTATCGTCCGGTTCCGGCTGGAGACCGCGACGACCCCGCGCGAATTCTGTCCCTTGACGTGCTGGCCGCTGACCCCGACGATCACGTCGGTCACCTCGTACCCGGCCATCAGCTCCGCCTCGTCGATGGCTTTCACGACCGAGGCCATGGTGTTGTCGATATTGACGATGACGCCGTTTTTCATCCCCTTCGAGGGGGTGACGCCCACACCGATGACCTCCACCTGCGCGTTCGCGTTCATGGTGCCGATCACCGCACAGGTTTTCGTCGTGCCGATATCCAGACCTACCAGGATTTCTTCCATACTATGCTCCTCGTATCACCTGACAATCACTGTATTGCCGGTGAGGTTTATCTCCTCCGGGTACCGTTCTCTCCGGTCGCAATAACCTGCGACGTACGCGAGCCTGGTAAAGTCGCCGGGCTCCGGATCCAGAATATATTCCGTCATTCTTCCCCGCAATGTCACTCGTATAATGCCCTCTCCCGCGCTGACCTCGGCCAGCTCCCGGTAAAGCGCCGCGTTGGACCGCCTGACCATCTCCAGGAGCGAAAGCAGGCTCCTGGTCCGCGCCGTGGCCGCACCGTCCGAGAAGTCATCCGCGCCCAGGACGAGGACCGGGAGGCGCCCGGCATGGACGTTGTCCTTCGATATGACGGCGCCGGACGCGTCGAGCTCGTACAGGGCCGTCCTGCCGCCGCGCTCCACCGCGACAATCAGAACCGGTTTTTTCTCTTCCACGGTGATGACCAGCCGTCCGCCCGTCTCCTTCACGCCGTACGAGGCAAGGAAAGAGTTCCTCGACAGGACCCGCCCGACCGATTCCACGTCCACGATGATACCGTCGTTCACCGCCTTGATGCGGGCCCCGCGTATCACGTCGTACTTGGAAAGGAGGCCCAGGCCCCGGAACTCGACGGAGCGGACCTTCCGTATGTCATCGGCCATGACCGCCCTCCCGGCAGCAGCCAGGCAGAGGATGGTCCCCGCGATGGTAATGGCCCGCTTCGTCATCTCAATGCGACCTCTTCCGTATCTCGTCTATGATGCGCGCTCCGGCCTTGTATATGTCCCCGGCCCCCAGCGTGAGCACGATGTCGTCACCCTGTACGCACCGGGCGATCCTGCCCGGGATGTCTTCAAACCGCACGATGATGTCGATCTCCCGCCCCTCGTGCTTTACGATCGCTTCGCGGATCAGGCCGGAGGTCACGCCCTCGATGGGCGCCTCGCCGGCCGGGTATATCTCGGTCAGGTAGAGCTCGTCCGCGTTGGCGAAGCTCTGGCCGAATTCGTCCCAGAGGAGCTGCGTCCGGGTGTACCGGTGCGGCTGGAACACCACGACGATACGCCTGCCCAGCTTCTTGAGCGCGTCCAGTGTGGCGCGGATCTCGGTCGGATGGTGGCCGTAGTCATCGTAGACCCGCACCCCGGCCGCCTCGCCCACCAGCTCGAGACGGCGGCCCACGCCGCGGAACTCGGCCATCCCCTCGCGGATCACGCCGACCGGCAGGTCCATCTCCAGCGACACGGCTATTACCGAGAGGGAATTGACCACGTTGTGGTTACCGAGCTGCCTGATGGAGAAATCGCCGATCGACTCGCCCTTGTAGAGGCAGCGGAACCGGGTCATACCGTCCACCATGGCTATGTCCACGGCCCGGAAGTCCGCGTCCTCGGACAGGCCGTAGGTATAGTACGGGCGCTCTACTTTCGGGAGAAGCTCCCGCACGGTCGTGTCGTCGATGCAGAGGACCGAGTAGCCGTAGAAGGGGATCGTGTTCATGTAGGATAAAAATGCGTCCTTCAGGCCCTGGAAGTACTTGTAATGGTCGAGATGGTCAGCGTCGATGTTCGACACGATGCCGATGCAGGGGAGGAGCTTGAGGAACGAGCCGTCCGACTCGTCCGCCTCGAACACGATGTAGTCGCCCTCGCCCACCCGCGCGTTGGTGTTGAAATTGAGCACCTTGCCGCCGACCACCGCAGTCGGGTTCATTCCGGCATGGAAGAGCACGTACGAAAGCATCGAGGTGATGGTGGTCTTGCCGTGGGTCCCGGCAACGCCGATCCCGTACTTCATCCGAACCAGCTCGGCCAGCATCTCCGACCGGTGGATGACGGGGATACCGCGCTTCTTCGCCTCGATGAGCTCCGCGTTGCCCGGGTTGATGGCGCTGGAGGTCACGACGACATGGTAGTCGTTGATGTTGGACGGGAAGTGACCGATGAAGATCTTCGCGCCCAGCGACGCCAGGCGCCGGGTCTGCTCCGATTCGACCAGGTCGGACCCGGAGACTTCGTATCCCAGGTTGATCAGGATCTCGGCGATGCCGCTCATGCCGATGCCGCCGATCCCGATGAAATGCATTTTCTTAGATTTACGAAACATGTTTTATCACATCCGTCACTATCACTTCCGCTGCGTTCGGCATGGCCACTGCCAGTGCCTTCTCCGACATGCGCGCGAGCGCCCGCGGGTTGTTCAGCAAATCATGTATGACCGGCATTACCTTCTCCGGCACCGCGTCCTCGTTGCCGATCTTTACGGCAGCCCCGGCCGTCACGAACTCGTCAGCGTTCCTGTCCTGGTGCCCGTCCGCCGCGTGCGGATAGGGTATCTGGATCGAGGGGAGACCCATCGCGGCCAGCTCCATCATCACGCCCGCGCCGGACCGGGCTATGGCCATGTCCGCCGCACGATAGGCCAGTCCCACCCTGTCAATGAAGGGTGACAGATAAATCGATCCCTCGTCAATTTCATTATTAATTCTTTCCTTGTAGTCCTGGAAGGAGAAATCGCCCGTGCTCCATATCAGCCCCACGCTCTTCAACTCGTCCGAATAGTCCTTTTTCAGCCCGAACATAAGCTCGTTGATCCGCACCGCGCCCTGGCTTCCGCCTATGACCAGGATGACCTTTTTGCAGTGTCCCAGGTTGAAGGCCTTTTTCGCCTCCTCCTTCTTGATGTCGGCCAGGACATTGCCGCGGATCGGGTTGCCGGCGCGCAGGTACCGGTCGGCGTTTTTCAGGTAGGCGGTCGCGCCCTGGAAAGTGCCGTAGATCATGCGGGCGTGCTTCTCGAAGAACCTCGTGACCTTGCCGGGCACCGAGTTCTGCTCGCACAGGAACAGGGGGACCTTCATCATCTTCGCGGCCATGAGGGCCGGCGCCGATACGTACCCGCCCATGCCGATGACGGCGCGGACGTTGTTCTTCCGTATGATCTTTCGGGCCGAGAGCATGGCGCCGGCGAAAACCACCGGGAACAGGAGGAGCTTCACCGGGTTCTTCGCGAACGAGGGCGCCCGGTACCGGTGCATGTCCTCCGCTGCAACTTCCGAGAGAGAGGAGAAGCGCTCGTCGCGCTTCCCTGACAGGAAGTGCGCCCTCACCCCGGCGGTCCGGAATTCCTGGTAGAGGGAGATCCCCGGGCTGATGTGCCCGCCGGTTCCCCCGGCCACGATGAGCACGCTTATATCGCTTTTCGTTTTCACTGTAAAACCTCTTCAAATAATTTCATTTCCTGGTGGGCGGCCCCCTGGTGCCGGGAGATATTCAGGAGAATTCCCGCCGCAATCATGTTCGCGATGAGCGACGAGCCGCCGTAGCTGATAAAGGGGAGCGGGATGCCCGTCGTGGGGAGCCCGCCCGTTACCACGCTGATATTGATGAATGCCTGAATCACGATCATGAGCGAAAGCCCGACCGCGAGGAGGCGGCCGAAATTGTCCTGTGCGCCGGTGGCGATAACTATCCCCCGCCAGAGCACCGCGAGGAAGAGCAGGACGATGAGCACCGTGCCCACGAGGCCCGCCTCCTCCCCGATGACCGCGTATATGAAATCGGTATGGGGCTCGGGGAGCCGTGAGAGCTTCTGGGTCCCGTTTCCGAGTCCCGTGCCGAAAAACCCGCCCATCTTGAAGGCGATGAAGGCCTGTATGATGTGGTAGCCGATGCCGTACCGGTAGGCCCAGGGATCGAAGAAGGCGACCATCCGGTCCTTCCGGTATTCGACAAAGTATATCATGAGGTAGAACATCGGGATGCTTATAATGAACAGGAATATGATGTAGGTCAGGGGAAAACCGGACACGAACAGGATGAACACGGACACCAGGAGGATGTCCATGGCAGTCCCGAAATCAGGCTGGAGCAGGACCAGCAGGAAAAAGACCGACACGATGACGACCGGGATGAGTATCCGGATGAAGTGGTCCTCCGCCTCAGAGGAAAAGACCTTCGCCAGGAAAATGACCACGCAGATCTTCACGAACTCCGAGGGCTGGAACGTCACCGGGCCGAAGCCCAGCCAGCGCGCCGACCCCTTGACGCTGTGCCCGATGCCCGGCAGGAGGACCAGTACCAGCAGGACCAGCGAGACCATGAGCATGATCTTGGTATACTTTACATAGTTGCGGTAGTCGATCTCCTTGCAGACGAACATGAAGATAAAGCCGGCAGTGAACCAGAGGAGCTGTCGCTTCAGGAAATGGAACGCGTCGCCGAAGGTCCTCATCGCGTAGACGGCGCTGGCGCTGTAGCTCATGGCGATCCCGACGGCCGCGAGCACCAGGATCAGGACGAACAGAACCAGGTCCGGCTCTTTCAGGCGGCGGATGTCGACGAAGGATTTCAGGTCCATGATATCTCACCCCCGGCCAGGCGCCGGAACGATTCCCGGAAGACCGCACCCCGCTCCTCGTAGTTCTTATACATGTCGAACGATGCGCACGCGGGAGAGAGGAGGATGACGTCGCCCTCTTTGCTTTCGCGCATGGCCGCGGCCACTGCGTCGTCCATGGTCCCGGCCGTTACCTGCCGGTACCCGCTGAATATCTTCGAGAAAGATTCCTTGGACTCGCCGATCAGGACCAGGGACCGGATCTTTCCGTCAAGGCCCGCTGCGATTTTCGTGTAATCGTCGCCCTTGGTGCGGCCGCCCAGGATGAGCACGCCCTTCCCGCTCAGGCTCTTCAGCGCGGTCAGCACCGCGTTCACGGTGGTGGCCTTGGAATCGTTGATGAAATCGCGGTCCCGGAAGGAGCCGACCCGCTCCAGGCGGTGTTCCAGCCCCGGGAACGTATAGGCCGCGGCCGCGATCCGATCGTAGTCCGGGGCAATGCCCCGCTTCTTCATTACCGCGAGCACCGCGAGGACCGCCGCCATGGCGTTCTCCACGTTATGGAGCCCCATGATTTTCAGCCTGCCGGTCTCGAGCACCGTGCGTGAATCATCGCGGAGCAGGACCCTGCCGTCGCGGTAGTAGATGTCCGCATCTTCGGACCCGCTTGAAAAGGACAACGTACGCGACGCAACCGAGCGGGCGCCGGCGCATGCCCTCTCGTCGTCCCGGTTATAGATGAAGCTGTCTTCCGCGGTCTGGTTCATGGCGATCCGCATCTTGGCCCTGGAATAGTCGTCCATTGAATCGTACCGGTCCAGGTGGTCCGGGGTCACGTTCAGCAGCAGCGCCGCGTCGGGACGGAAATCGATGATGGTCTCGAGCTGGAACGACGAGAGCTCGGCCACGATGACGGAATCCGCCGAGGTTTTCCCGGCGAAGGAGATGAGCGGAATGCCGATGTTGCCGCCCACGTGCGCGTCGAAGCCAAGCTCGCGAAACAGGTGCCCGGCGAGTGCAGTCGTAGTCGATTTGCCGTCAGTCCCGGTAATTCCCACGATGCTGCCCCCGAGATAACGCCAGGCAAGCTCGACCTCAGCCATGACCGGTATGCCTTTCCGGTACGCTTCCGCCACCAGGGGGATGGTCCGGGGAACGCCGGGCGAGAGAATGACCGCGTCGAAGCCCTCGCCGAGGAGCGCAGGGTCCTGGCCGCCGGCCACTACCCGCACCGACGGGTCGAGCTTCGACAGCACGTCGGCCAGCTCCTTCGCCGTCTTGCTGTCCGAGGCCGTGACCGATACGCCCCTGCCAGCGAGGAAGTTCGCGGCCGCGAGCCCGGTCCGGTAGCCCATCCCGACAACGAGGGCTTTTTGTATGTTGTCCGTTCCTTTCATTTTATCATATATTTCCCCGATAGGTCCGCAAGCGCTTGCGGACCTATCGCATGTACCCTTACAGTATCTTCAACGAGCTCAAACCCAGTATCGCCAGTATGATCCCCACGACCCACATCCGCACCACGACCTTCTGCTCCGACCAGCCCGAGAGCTCGAAGTGGTGATGGAGCGGCGCCATCTTGAAGATCCGCTTTTTCCTGAGTTTGAAGGACGCGACCTGTATGATCACCGACAGTGCCTCCACCACGAAGACCCCGCCGACGATGAACAGGAAAATCTCCTTCTTGATCATGATCGCCACGATGCCGATGATGCCGCCCAGCGCGAGCGACCCGGTATCACCCATGAACACGGTGGCCGGGTTGCTGTTGAACCAGAGAAAGCCGAGCGCGGCGCCCAGGAGTGCCGCGATGAACACGGTGAGCTCGGCCGCTTCCGGTATGTACGGCACCCGGAGGTAAGCGGAGATCGTAGCGTGGCCGGTCAGGTAGGCCATGATCCCCAGGCTTACGCCCACGGTCATGACCGACCCTATGGCCAGGCCGTCAAGGCCGTCGGTCAAATTGACCGCGTTGGTGGTGGAAACGATCACTATGACGGCAAGGGCGACCCATAAAAGACCCATGTCCACGACTGCTTCGTTAATGAAGGGGACGTAGAGCGTTGATACTTCCATTTTACTGGAAGGGAAATAGTATACCAGGAGCGCGACGGCCAGCGCGACGATGATCTGCACGAGCAGCTTGACCTTCGCGGAAACGCCCTCTTTCCTTTTGAGGATCGACTTGATGTAGTCGTCAGCGAAACCGAGTCCGCCGAGCGCGATGGTTGCGCCGGACAGGATGACGAGGTAGGAGCTCGTGAAATTGCCCCACAGCGCGATCGAGCCGAGCACCGCGCCTATGATGATGATGCCGCCCATGGTGGGAGTGCCGGCTTTCTGCCGGTGGCTCTCCGGCCCCAGGGCGCGGATCTCTTCTCCCAGTTTGAGGGCGCGCAGCCACCTGATCACCAGGTTGCCCAGGATCAGTACCAGGATAAGCGAGGTGAGCGCCGCGTAGGCGGACCTGAAGGTTATGTACTGGAACAGCCTCAGGAAACCGAGGTACTCTTTCAGCGGCAGAATAAAATGGTACAGCATCTCACTCCTCTCTTCCGGTGACGGCGTTAACGACTTCCTCCATTTTCATGGAGCGCGAACCCTTTATAAGTACGACGTCGTTCTCGTCAAGAATGTCTTGAAGATAGCGCGACAGAACTTCCTTGCTCCCGAACTGCCTGATGCGGTCCGGGTCGAGCCCGGCCCCGGCTGCGCCCTCCGCGTAATAGCGGGACATCTCGCCCCAGAGCAGCAGCATGTCAAATCCGTTTTCCCGCACTGCCTTCCCGGCGTCGACATGGCACTGCCGGGCGAACCCGCCCAGCTCCTTCATGTCGGAGAGCACGGCGATTTTTCTCCGCTCGGGGAAGATCTTGCCTGCCGAGGCGAGGGCGGAAACCAGCGACATCGGGTTTGAATTATAGCAGTCGTTGATGACCAGGAAGCCCCGGTCTATGATCTGGCTCCGCCCGTCCACGTTCACGAACCCGGCCAGCGCCGGTCCGATATCCCGCGGCTCGATCCGGTACTCGCGTGCAACCGCCGCCGCGGCCAGGACATTGTAGACGTTATGGATTCCGTAGAGGGGCGCGGTTATCTCCGCTCCGGCGAGCGTGACCTCGAGGCTCTCGCGGGAGAGCCGGTATGAATCGGGGCGCACGTCCGCGTCTTCCGTGAGACCGTAGGTCTTCACGACCAGGTCGGTCTTCCTCGCCATGCGCTTCACCAGGTCGAAGCAGGCCATGTCGCGGTTGATGATGACGGTCGACCCGGGGACCATGCCGTTCATGATCTCCGATTTCGCCAGGGCCACGTTCTCGACCGAGCCCAGGAATTCCAGATGGCCCTCACCCACGTTTGTTATCAGCGCCAGGTCGGGCTTCACGATGCGGGAGAGGCGGTCCAGCTCGCCCGCGTGGTTCATGCCCATCTCGATGACGGCCATCTCGTGCGATTCGTCCAGGCCGAGCAGGGTCATGGGCACGCCGATCTCGTTGTTGTAGTTCTTGACATTTTTAAGGCACTTCCGGCGGGTGCTCAGGATCGCGAAGACCAGCTCCTTGGTGGTGGTCTTGCCGTTGGTCCCGGTGATACCGATAACTATCGGGTCGATCGCGTCCCGGTGCCGGGCGGCCAGCGCCCCCAGGGCGGCAAGCGTGTTCCCGCACATGATCTCCGCGATGACGCAGCGGCCGGCGGTCCCGGTGAACCCCTCCTTCATGGTGAGGTAGGAGCGGATGCTCCCGGCCCCGGACAGGGTCTCAATGAAGTCATGGCCGTCGAACGTCTCGCCGGCAAGGGGCACGAACAGGCTGTTCCTGCCCAGCTCCCTCGAGTCGGTTGTCACGGTGTCGATGAGGGTCCGGCCGTTGCCTGCGGTTATCCGCCCGCCGCACGCTTCGGCTATCCGCTCAACCGATGATCTGTATTCCACGACCATTCGTTCCTTCATCCCGCGAGGCGGCGCGCCGCCACTTCCTTGTCGTCAAAATGTATCTTTTCAGTCCCTATGATCTGGTAGTCCTCGTGCCCCTTGCCGGCGATGACCACGATATCGCCCTCGCCCGCCACTGTGACGGCCCGGCCGATGGCTTCTTCCCGGTCAGGGATGATCTCGTGGTTCTTCCGCTCGAGCCCGGCCGCGATGTCGCGTATGATCAGCTCCGGGTCCTCGGTGCGCGGGTTGTCGCTTGTCACGATCACCAGGTCCGAATTCTCCTCCGCGACCTTCCCCATGAGCGGCCGCTTGGTCCTGTCCCGGTCCCCGCCGCACCCGAACACGGTGATCACGCGCCGGTGGGCGAGCTCGTTCACCGATTTGAGCAGCTTCAGGAGGGCGTCCACGGTATGCGCGTAATCGACGATGACAACGAAGCCCCGTTCCGTCCTGAGCACATCGAAGCGGCCCGGCACGGTTTCCAGGCCGGCCAGGCCCTGTGTGATCGTCTCGTAGGGGACTCCCATCTGGTGTGCGACCGAGAGGGCCGCCAGGGAATTATAGAGCTGGAACCTGCCCGGCAGGTTGAGGGCCACGTGCACGCCGGCGTCGGGCCGCTCCATGCGGTAGCGGACGCCGTCGATTGCGTTGACAATGCCCGCCCCTTCCGGCATGTAATCCGCCTCATGCTCGATGCCGAAGCTCTTGACAGGGTAGGAGTACTGGTTGCGGAGCAGGAGAAGCTCCCGGCCGTATTCGTCGTCCGCGTTCACGATGCCGCAGCGGCCCTTCTTGAAGCTTGTTTCCAGGAGCTGGAAAAGCCGTTTCTTGGCCTCGAAATAATGCTCGAAATCATGGTGAAAATCAAGATGGTCGCGGGTGAGGTTGGTGAAGACCGCGGCGTCGAAATCGATGTCATCGGCGCGCCGGAGCTCAAGCGCGTGCGACGAGACCTCCATGACCACAGCGGTTACCCCGTCCCGCTTCATGCGCCAGAGGATCTCCTGCAGATCCCTCGATTCAGGCGTCGTGTTCGGCGCGGGCCAGGTCTTACCGCCCCAGCGGTAGTTGATGGTGCCGATGATGCCGGGGTTGAGGCCGTGCTTCCCGAGTATCGCTTCCAGCATGTAGGTAATCGAGGTTTTGCCGTTCGTCCCGGTGATGCCGATCGTCAGCATCGCGCGGGAGGGAAAGCCGAAAAAAGCCGCCGAGAGGCGGGAGAGCGCCGTCCGGGTATCGCCGGCGGCCAGTATGGCTGTCCCCCGCTCGCCGAGGGACGCGAAATCATTAACGCGGTCCGCGGCCACGCACACGGCCGCCGCGCCGCTCTCCACCGCCGCCTGAACGAAGCGGTGACCATCGCTCTTGTAACCCTCGACCGCGACGAAGAGGCTTCCCTTCTTCACGGCGCGCGAATCGTATTCCACGGAGGTGACGACGGTCCCGTTCCCGCGGACGATCCCGGCCGCGCCTTCCGCGGAGGCGACCAGCTCGTCCAGGTTCATCTTTATCGATATGCCGTTATTGAACATGGCTCCCCTGCACCGTCATCGCTTCGAAATCGCCCGGGAGCACCTGCCGGTAGCCCCTTTTCCGCGCGAGCTCCCCGACCAGGTCCGTCGTGCGATAGCGCTCAATCTCGTACCGGAGCCGGTCGTTGTCGTTGACGAGCCGCCGCTCCTGCGCCGCGAGCGCGTCGTACTCCATGCCGATCTTCACGATCTCAATGTTCTGCCACACGTAGAGTATTACCAGCAGACTCATCGAGAATATGACGGCGACGTACTTGATGGCTATCCTCCGGTTTTAACTCAGTCGGTCCCCGCGGCAGTAGCCGGGACCGGTAATTTTTCACAGACCCGAAGCCGCGCGCTCCGTGCCCTGCTGTTTTTCTCGACCTCATCAATCTCAGGACGGAGCGGCTTTTTCGTCAATATATTTACCGCGCGCTCTCCCGTGCAGCGGCAATTCCGCGGCTCCTCGCCGCAGAAGCAGCCCCGCGAGAGGCGGCGGAATTTTTCCTTCACGATCCTGTCTTCGAGCGAATGAAATGATATCGCCATGATCAGCCCGCCGGGCGCCAGAAGCTCATAGGCGTCGGCGATGCTCCGTTCGATCGCGGCCAGCTCGTCGTTGACCGCGATGCGCAGCGCCTGGAAGACCCTGGTCGCGGGATGTATGTTCCTCACGTGGAACCTCTTCGGGATCGCGCCCAGCACGATGTCCGCGAGCTGCCCGGTCGTCTCGACCGGCGCAGCGCTCCGCGCCCGGACGATGGCTGACGCGATCCTCCGCGACCAGCGCTCCTCGCCGTAGCGGAATATGATGTCCGCCAGCGTTTTCTCGTTCGCCGTGTTCACGATATCGCGCGCGTCCTCACCGTCGTCGTCGAGCCTCATGTCGAGGCGCTCGTCGCGCGCGAAGCTGAAGCCGCGGCCGCTCGCATCGAAATGGAACGACGAGACCCCGAAATCATACAGGAAGTATCGTATCCGGGACTTCATCGATCCCAGACGCTCAGAAATATGAGAAAAATTATCGTTAATGAAATCAATTCGGCCTGCATACTGTTCCAGCCTCCCCTGAGCTATTTTCAGTATCTCACCGTCCCTGTCAAAAGCCGTGATGCGCATCCCGGGAAACTCGCCCAGGAACAACTCCGAATGTCCCCCTTCTCCCGACGTGCAATCTACAAGCATTCCTTCTCCCCGGTACGCTGAATTCCGTATGAATTGAACCAGCTCGGCCGGCATGACCGGAATATGAATGTAGCCCACGGCACCCTCGCCTGTATTATGTCGCATTAGAACTGATTCTTTTTTCCGACCAGGCCCGCCCCCCCCGTACAACCGCGTCACCACTGCCGCGGGGTGCCCGGGCGCGTTTCGCTCAGATACCGAGATCGCCGGCCATTGCGTTCAGGGAGTCCTGGTCCGGACGGTACGTCTTGTAAAGGTCCGTCGCCCAGATCTCGATCCGGTCATTCAGCCCCAGTATGGTCACCTCGTCCCTGATCTGCGCGTATTCGAGGTGACTCGCCGGGATGATGATCCTTCCCTGTTTGTCCAGCTCCTGGTCCCGGGCGCCGCCCATCAGATGGCGGACCCAGTTCCTGTTGGTGGGATTAGACTGTGGCAGGGGCACCAGCTTCTCCCTGACGAACTGCGCCCAGTCCTCCTCGCGAAATGCCATGATGCAGCGGTCAAACCCGTAGGTAAGCACGAGTGTGTTGATGACCGCATTCTCGCCGAAGGCCTTTCGGAGCTTCACCGGGATCGCAACTCTTCCCTTTTCGTCAAGAGTTGGATGATATTCCCCCATAAACATCTTATATTCCACCACCAACAGGAGAGATTCAACATCAATCCCCACTTTTCACCATTATTTACCAAATGAGACATAATTTGTCAAGAATAAATTTGCATTAATATATGAGAAATATTTACTATACATTTTATCAGTATGTGTAAGAAAGCCATGCCTCGACCCCCATGTGAGAGGAGGCTCTGACCCCGCTCATCCAGCAGGGGGCTCTGACCCCGCTCACCCTCCGATCACATCCACTCCACAGGCTGGGGATGGGAGAGATATTGAAGATGGGGGATATTCAAACAATTTCTCCTTGACACGTACCGGTTAAAATAATTTTTGTTTATGACAACTTTAGCGGAATAGTGGGGCTCCGGAGGTAAGCAAAGACCCCATACAAATAAAGCTTAGCGCGGGTGTAGTTCAGTGGTAGAACTCCAGCCTTCCAAGCTGGTCACGTGGGTTCGATTCCCATCACCCGCTAATACTGAACATTGGTCATATCAAAAGCCCTCGAATTTCTCTGGCACAGAGACAAATTAATAATGAATAATTGAAAATTCCGGATAATTTTATCCGCTCCGGAGGAGCGGATAAGATATACATTAATTATTTGTTTTTCATTATTAATTATCAATGGTGAAAGCCTATTATGGAAAATGATACTATTACCCTGCTCCCTGATTCAAGGTGGCAGGTCATCTTCAGCGATCCAGGATTCTGGCGCGTGGGCCTGTACCGGCCGGAGCACGATTCGGCCGGCAAGGTCGAGGTGCTTGAAAAACATTCCTGCCCGGAGCTCTTTGTCTGCATGGGCGGAAAGGCAGGCCTCATTGTGAAAAACGGCGCAGAGGAAAAAACGCTCGAGTTCGACCCCGGCCAGGCCCTGCTGGTGACCGGGTATCACAACGGGTATGCCGGCGATCCGGCGGGCTTTTTCCTGGTTGTCGAGAGGACCGACTTCAGCACGGAGTACGCAGACCGCGGATCAGGCGAGATAGTGAAGCGCGTTACCGTGGGAAATCCGGGTTAAACGGAGAAAAGCCATGAACATTTGCGTCTACTGCTCATCGAGCGACGCCGTGGCCCCGGTCCATTTCGAGACCGCCGCCGCGCTGGGGGGCCTGATGGCACGCAGGAACCACGCGCTGGTCTACGGCGGCGCCTCGGTGGGCCTGATGGGTGCGGTTGCCCGCGCCGTTCATGCGGGCGGCGGAAGCATTATCTCCGTCATGCCCGAAGCGGTCAGGAACGCCGGTATCACCTTCGAGGAGGCCGGCGAGATCATATACACGGGCACCCTCCGCGAGCGAAAAGCCGTGATGGAAGAGCGCGCGGACGCGTTCATCGCCCTCCCCGGCGGGTTCGGCACGCTCGAGGAGGTGCTCGAGATAATCACGCTGAAACAGCTGAAGCTCAATACCAGGCCGGTCGTGTTCGTCAACACAAACGGGTTCTACGACCCGCTCATTGACATGTTCGAGACGATGTACGAGGGTAAGTTCGCGAAAAGCGTATACCGCGGCCTCTATGCGACAGCGGACGGCCCGGTCGGTGCGCTCGATTATATCGAGAAATACCGGCCGGTCGAGCTCGAGAGCAAGTGGTTCCGGTAACCGCCGGCACGGGCACGCGGTAAAATTATTCTTGTAATTAATTGAAACATCCGGCACCATTTCCCCGCCAGACCGATGGCGGAGAATTTCGCGCATGAATTATAAATTTGCCGCACCCCAGTCTGACCCGAACCGGATCGTACTGGTCAGGGCCCGCACGATGCAGATCGTGCTGAGCCTGTTTTTTTTCATCGCGGCCATTGCGGTGCTGCCCGCCGGCCTGCTCCTCCTGATCGGCGACACGGACCCGTACCGTCCCTTCTTCATCACGGGCATGGGACTCCTGTTCCTCTCTGCCGGCATCGCCATTAACACCATGCTGAACATGCCCAACTCGCTCGTGTTTGACAACGTGACCGGGGCCCTGCTCGTATATGAAGGCAGGGGCAAAAAGGCCCGGGAGGCGGTCCTTCCCTATCCGGATATCGATACCTTCCAGGTAAACCGGCACCGCCAGGGCAGGTCGGTCTCGTACGTCACGGAGATGATTAAGAAAGACGGCTCATTCTGGACCCTCTTCTGTTCCGGAAGCGAGAAGAAGGCAGGGGAATTCCGCGACAAACTGCTTGATCGGGTGACACTCCGCGGGACGTCCGCGGCCGGCGGGCAGCCGGCGCCGGCAGGAGTCTCCATGACCGACCGCGGCGATTCGGCAATCATCGAGTGGAGGAACCGCTATTCGACAGGCCGCTGCCTCATGACAGTGATGCTCATCGGCTCCATGGCGATGCTGATATACGGCTCGCGGCCCTATGCTGCAAGCGGCACCGCCTACTACGTCGGCATTGCCTTCATTTCGTTCATCATCCTGCTGGCCCTGGTGTCCATGCTCGATTCCATCGGCAGGGCTCACAGGGTCGAGATAGACCGCATAGCACTTTCATATCGAAAGACCGGCGGCATGTTCAGGACAGGCCGGTTCACCATGTCCCTCGGCGACATAGATGCAATCATGTTCAATTTCTCGGTTTTTTCAGGCGAGACCGCGATCTACGTGCTGACCGCCGCGGAGAAGGAAGCAATCCAGAACATCAAGCACGGCGCCGTAGAGCTCGGCGATATATTGAAAGCGGTCAGCACGTTAAAAAACGTCGGGAAACTGGACGTCGGAGCGCTTGGCACGGGGGACCGGCTCGCGCTCGAGAGCCTGATACAGGAAACAGTGAAACGCAAAGCCGGGGCCTCGCACCGGTCACTATAAATACCGGGCGCGTCTGACACGCGCACAAGGAGACATGCATGAGCGCAATTGCAGAACTTTCAATCTTCCCGCTTGACAAGGGCGAAAGCGTCAGCTCCTACGTGGCGGAAGCTGTTAAAATCATAAAGTCAAGCGGCCTCGACTACGAGATGGGCCCCATGGGCACCTGCTTCGAAGGCGACTGGGACGAGGTGGCCCGCGTGGCCAGGGAGAGCATGGATGCCATGAAAAACGACTGCGGGCGCGTGTACATGGTCCTCAAGGTGGATTACCGCGCCGGGCAGGACAACCGCATGAGGGGAAAGGTGGACTCCCTGAATAAGCTTATGGGGGTCGAATGACATCTGGAAAGATGTAACTCCTGCCCGATCCTCCCTTATAGAACAGAAACGCGCAGGCCGCCCCTCGGGGCGGCCTGTTCTCAATCTACCCCTTTATCTTGACCGAATTGACGCATGCTTGTGCCTGCACTGCAAGGCCCCGGGCGAAAGGATCGCCTGCGGACAGCCCCTTCTCCGCTTCGTCCAGGGCGTCATAGTAGAGGTCCCATGCCTCACGCTCCACCCGGAATGTTTCCCGCATGAAGCTCTCCGAAAGAATGTATGACGTGATTGCGCTTCGCAGGCGAATCGCGCCTTCATTGAACAGCTGCAGGCCCTCCTCCCCGCTCCCCGAGGCGAACAGCATTTCTGTTTTCAGCGCATACCTCATGAGAACGATAGTTATCGGCAGGCGGGAAACGAAGCAGCCGGTGAAGGGATCGATCTCCCGCTTGATGTCGCACTCCGGCCAGGGAAGCGCGCCGGCGTACCCGGTAAATAAAAGGGTCCTGATGTAATCGCCGAGGATCTTGCCGGTCCGGGCCGCGCCGGCCGCGCCGGCGAACAGGTCCGCATCATGACGCATGACCAGGCCCGGGGCATGCGCGTACCGGAGCAGTCCATGCTCCCCATGCTTGAAGAGGACCGACAGCATATAGGCCTGGTCCTCCGCCCTGCCGGCGCAGGAAAGCGTAAAGGGCCGGTACAGCTTCAGCGCCTCGACCAGTATCCCGGTCGTGCCACCGGTGACATGGACCCGCTGGAGCGCGCCCGGGCCGGAAAAGCGGCCCATCTCGGCCATCGTGGATAGTGCCTGAGGGACCCGGCTCCTGAACAGCACCTCGTCACCGGCAGGCGGCGACCCGGGCAGCGTGACGTCCGGCGAGAAGAGGGATGCACCGATGTCCGTCCTGTTGACAAGGGCGCCTGCGATCATGCCGAGATACACCTCCCGCCCCAGGTAGTCCGTGCAACGCGCGCCCCAGAGCGGCGTGCGGAGGTGCCCGAAGGCGGAGGCGCCGGTTTCGCGCACCATCTCTTCCTGGGGAAACACCTGGTCCAGGTCGATCTTGAAGGTGGCGCGGACCCCGGGCGAGATGAAGACCTGCCAGAAGCGCGCAATCGCCTTGAGGAAGCTGTAGTGCCTGCCGTATTCTCCGTCCACGCCGAACACGCGCGGCAGCGCTGCCCCGGCACGGCCGGGGCAATAGCGACGCGCGGCCGGCAATATGACCTCGTCAAGCAGCCGGCAGCAATCCCCTTCCGTGAAAAGGTGCAGGTTGATGCCGCGGAGCGCGCCGGCGCGGGCTATCTCGGACCCGAGCCATTCACGTCCCGCTTCACGCAGGCCGCGGTGCGTAACCGACAGTGAGCAGACGAAGTCTATGTTCCGCCCCGGTTCCTTGTTCCCCGCCCTCTCCTCGAACGCGAGGGCATCGGCCAGGCCCTTCAGCCCGTGCAGTGCCTCGTTTTCTCCGGGGGCCGCGCCCACCGGCATCGGATGGTCATACCAGTACGCCTGCTCTTCGCCGGCGGCGGCCGCGAACGCGTGCTTCACGTCGGCGGAGCAGCCGGTCGCATCGATCATGTCTTTTTGCTGTATGGTAAGGAGAATGTTAGAGGTGAAAAGCACCTCGCTGCCGGGCGATGTTATGGGACGGGGATTCAGCCCGGTCACCCGCACCGACCTTTTTTCGCGCAGGCGCGACACTGCCGCGGGAACGCCGCCGTCGTATACGCCCTCCGGGAAAAAGACCGCGGCCGTGAGCTGTTCGGCTTCCGGAGACCGCGGGTCCGCCCCCGGTGACGAGGCGTACCCGTGTAATGCATCGAGACAGGCGCGGAACTCTTCGTCCCCGCTGTACCGCTCCTCCACCTCGCGCCGGATGAGCGCAATCCCGTCACGGAGAAATGCGCCTGCCGGCGATTCCGCTTCCTCGAGGTAACGGGCCGCCGGACCATGGCCGGGCACGGACGGGCCGGCCAGCGTCATGATAAACGCTGCTGCCAGGTTCCGGGCAACGGACGCGTCATCACGCTCCCCCGGCCTGAACAGGGCCGGCACCGGGCCGGCCGGAGGGGGTATCGCGCCATTCCGGGAGCACGCCAGGAAAGAGATGATGGTCTGCAATTTATGCCTGATGGACATGGATCATTCCAATGGACTGTTCACCCTGGTTGACCGTGCATACCGGGTTGATTTTCCGCCGCGTACCATAATTTGCGGCAATTCGAGTATATATGTCAATTCAAATGATTTTCTTGATGATATTTTCATGGCATATTCCCTGCCATGGTAATAATCAGGTGTTTCCAGGCCGATATTAATACAAACAACCATACCCGGAGCAGTACGATGAAAAAAAGAAGCTTCATGAAAAGCCGCAAAAAAGCCCGTGTCTATTATGCGCTCACCTCAAAGGCGGTGTGCGTCATCGCATTCCTGGCTGCATGTCTCGGCTCGTACGCCCTCCACGCGGCGGAGGCAACCGCGCCCGGGAAAACGACCCCGGCCATTACCGATAAAAGCGCCCTGAAGAGCGACGCGGACAAATCCGGAAAAAAAGCCCCGGCTGGAAAATCCGACGCAGCCGCGAAAAAGGAGAAGCCGAAAGCGGAGCCGGTCACTGACGAGAAAAAAGCCGAGTTCATCAACGAGACACTCGATTACGGTACACAGGAAGAGCGGGCGAAGGCGATCGACAAGATCGGCCAGATCAAGGACCCCGCCGCCAGGGGCAGCGTGGTGAAAAAGCTCATCGACCTCATGAAGAATGAAGAGGATCCCGAGCTCCTGGTCAAGGCGGTCACCGTGCTGAGCGAGCTGAAAGAGAGCGGCTCCATTACGCTCATGACCGACAAGCTCGACCACCGGTCCGAGGAAGTGCGGGTAGCCTGCGTGTACGGCCTGAAATCCCTGAACGGGCAGAGCGCGAAGGAGAAGCTCATCGGGAAGCTGAAAGCGCAGAGCCTGGAAACCACCTCGACCTACACCGACGCGCTGCTCCAGACACTGGGCGAATTCAAGGCGCTCGAGATCGTGCCGTTCATCAAGGAGTCCCTCGAGAAGAACACGACGAACACCTCGGTCAAGGAATCGATGATCCTCTTCCTGGGTAAAACACAGGCGCGGGACGCCCGGGACGTGCTGCTGAAGCTTTTCCGGGACGAGGACGAGAACGAGATGGTCCGCGCCTACGCGGTAAACTCCCTGGCAAAGCTCGGGATGCAGGACGTGGCCGTCGACATCAAGGAGGTCATTGGTACAATCGAGGCGCTCGACGCTAAGAAGCGCAAGCAGTACTATGACCTGCACCTCTATTCCATAGCGGCCCTCGCAAAGCTGGGGGACCGGGATGCCATTCCGAAGCTGATCAATTCCCTCCGGAGCAACAACGCCCAGGTACGGCTCAAGGCGATCAGCCTCATAAAAGACTTCAAGGAGAAAAGAACTATTGACATTTTAAAATACAAAATGAAATATGATCAGAATCCGAAGGTGCAGGCGGCCGCAAAAAACGCCCTGATAGAGATGGGTGTGGAGACCACCGAGGAAAAGGCGAAGTAGCGCGGCACCGCCACGCGTTCACGCGAGCAGGCCGGCGGACATTGGCAGGACCCTGGTATGAACAACGAAATACTCTACGAAAAAAGAAGGCTCCGGGACCGGTTCAAGGAAATATCGACACTGGCCGCCTTTACCCTCGCGGTCGCGGTCATATCGCTGGTCATCATGAACCTGCTCATCTACCCGGTCACCATCTTTGCGATCAAGTATACCGGCGCGTTCAACTTCATCGTCAAGGACGTACTGGCATTCGCCATTATCGCGATGCTCCTCTTCCTCATCGGTCTCAGGATATACCGGCTCAGAAAAGAAGGACTCCCGGCTTCGCAGATCGCCCGGTACCTGTTGAAAAAGCCATTCTACTACATCGCGATATTTTTCTTCTTTTTCCTGACGTCGTCGGTGCTGGTATTTTTACTCTACCTGCTGATGAGCAATAATTACTATTTGCTGTACAGGCTTACAAACGGCTAACGGCGATGCCACTCAGTAATTTTGACAAATATTTTCTGAACCTCCCCCCCCTGGACCGTAAACCGGATTTCGACCAGTTCTGGGAAAAGGCCATCGCGGAGACCAGGAGGGTGTCCCTCGATACGGAGCTGGTGAAAAACAGCCGGAAGTCGACGCACCGTTTTACCACCTACGACGTTTCCTACAAGGGCTTCACGAAATCGACCATTACCGGCGAGCTGCTGGTGCCCCGGGGCAAGCAGAAGGCGAAGGTGATAATCCATGTCCATGACTATAACAGCGTCATCCCGTTCCCGCAGCAGGCGCTCGAGGAAACGGCCGCGTATTTCTTCATCACGCTTCGCGGCCACAACGACATCATCAAGCCGGCGGAAACGGAAGAAGAGCGCACCACCCCCGGTTACATGATCGAGAACATACTCGACCGCGACACCTATTACGTGAAGGCCGTGTACCTGGACGTATTCCGGTCGATCGACATGCTCAGGCTCGTGCCCGAGGTAAGCTGCAGCGCCATAGGCATGTACGGCAAAGGCCTGGGCGCGGCAGCCGCGGCGTTCTGCGCGGCCTTCAGCGACCGGGTCACCGCCCTGGTCATGGACACGCCCTCCTTCTGCCATCTCGCACTGGGCCAGAACCTCTCCATGAGCGACGCCGCCCTCGAGATCAACGAGTTCGTTGCCGCGCTGAAAAGCAGGAAGAAGCAGGTCAAGGACAACCTGACCTATTTTGACGCGCTGAATTTCTCCGACAGGATACAGTGCCCGGTCCTCGCAACGGTGGGGTTCAAGGACACGATAGCCCCGCCCGAATGCGTTTTCAGCCTCTTCAACCATGTCCTGAGCGAAAAAACCATCGAGGTCTATCCCGAGGAGGGGAACAGGGCCGGCGGAAACGAACAGTTCAAAAAGTCCATCGGTTGGCTCGCAGCCCGCATAAACGCGTAGGTCCGCAAGCGCTTACTTCGACAGGCTCAGTACAAGTGCGGACCTATCTTACTGGAATAAACGCGGCGCTTCCTTACGCCGTCTCGCCGATGACGTAGGGCACGAAGGTCGCCGCGCCGAGGTCCTCCTCGATCACGGAGCCGTCCCTTTTCATGACATACTTCTTGATGCGGTGGCCGGACCTGCTGCCGACCGGGATGATGAGCCTGCCGCCGGGACCGATCTTTCCGAACAGAGATACGGGAATGATGTCCGCACCGGCGGCCACGATCACGGCGTCAAACACGCCCGGCGTGTCGTTGAAATCGCCCGAGTGGACAAACTGGATGTTCCGGTACCCGAGGCCGAAGAGGAGACCCCGCGCGCGGGTGAAGAGCTCGCCGATGCGTTCCATGGTGACGACGGAGGCGGCAAGGCGGGAGAGGACCGCGGACTGGTACCCGGACCCGGTGCCGATTTCCAGCACGCGCTCATCCCCGGTCAGGCCGAGCGACTGCACCATGGCCGCGATCACCGATGGCTTTGAGATGGTCTGGCCGTGGCCGATCGGCAGGGACCTGTCATCATAGGCGTGAAAACGCAGCGCCTCGGACACAAAGAGGTGGCGCGGAACCGCCGCCATCGCATCAAGGACGGCGCCGGAGGATATTCCCTTCTTCCGGAGGGCGCGTATCATCCCCTCCTGCACGTACCGCATGCTCATCGCTCGCTCCTACGGGACAAAGTATCCGCCCCACTCGACGCCCTTCTGGTCCTTGTGGTTGACCTCTATCTTCACGTCGGACCACCACCCCCTGAACGAGCCGGGCTTGAAGGTCTTGTAGACCAGCACGTACCGGTACTCTTCCGATCCCTTGATCTTCGAATAGATCGAGCGAAGGCCGTCCGCATTGGCAGGGCGGTAGACCGCGCCGCCCGTCTCCGCTGCGATGCTCTTCAGCGTTTCGTGCGGCTCGCGGAACGAAACGATGTACACGGGGATATAATGCGATTTTGCGTACTGGATGACGGTCTCCGGCGTATATCCGGTGAAGGACTCTTCGTCCACGCCGCCCTCGGTGACGAACACGATACCGCGCCGGTTCAGACGCGGAACGAGATCGCCGATCGCGGTATAGAGAGCCTTGCCGATGTTCCTGCCCGAGCCGTACTCCCGCTCTTTCAGCGCTTTGAGGGCCCTGCGACGGCTCCAGTCGAACTTGTTCCCGATCCAGGTCTCGTCGTTGAAGTTGACTATCTCCAGCGAGTCATTCTTGCGCATTTTCTGCAGAATAAACTCGGCCACCCAGGGCAGGTCGCCGCCGAACTGCTCCGCCGGGGTCGAGCGATCCACGCAGAGCGCGATCGACACCGAAGGCATGAGCTTCTTCAAGTACCCGGTATACAGGCCCTTTATCGGGGCGCTGTCCTCGGTGACCAGGAAATTGTCGGAGTCAAGACCGTAGAGCGGGCTGCCGTCCCTGTTCCGCGCATTGACGTAGAAGGCGACGACCGGGAAGCTCGCGACATCGACCGAGGTTATCTCCAGGCTCACGTTAGAATATCTCTTGCCCAGCGGCGAGAGAAGCACCACGGACTGGCGGTTATAATCGAGGCAGTAGAGGTACCCGTCGCGGTCAGCCGCAGCGGCGACAAGCCGCGAGACGGCGCCCGACGCGGCCGCAAGCCAGCTCCTCGAGCCGTTCGCCGGATCGTACACCAGGAGCCCGTTCTTCTCGTCCGATATGAGGAGGCTGCGCTTGAACAGCGTTATGCCGCGCGGCGAATCCATGCCGTCAATTGAAACGTTCTCCATGAAGTTACCGGAATCGTCAAACACGGCGATCCGCTTGTTGCCGGTGTCGGTCACGTAGACCCGGTCGCGGATGACCGCGACGTCGGTCGGCTTCGAGAGCTCGCCCTCGTACTCCCCCTTCCTGCCGAACTGGAGAATGAAGGAGCCGTTTTCATCGAACTTCTGGACCCGGTTGTTTCCCGAATCCACAACGTATATCCGGCCGCCTGCGTCGAAGCAGACGCCCTCGGGACCGTGGAACGCGCCCTCGCCGCTTCCGGCAGCGCCAAACCTCGAGCGGATGTTCCCCTTTTTGTCGAGAATATAGACCCGGTCGCCCCTGAAATCGGTGACCGCAAGACTGTTGCCGCGGCAGTCAACCCCGTAGAGCCTGCCGTTGAGGGAGGTCTTTATCGAAAAGACGCCCCTTCCATTCGAATCCAGCTTTACCAGCGAGCCGGTGGAAAAGGACGTGATGTAGATGCTCTTCTCGTTGTCCACGGTGATATCCGCGGGCCCGTTGAAGTGATAACGCGGGTTCGCCGCCGATCGGTACGTGTTCGAAACGACGTATTCCTGCTCCTCCCCGGACCGGTCGAGGACCGTGTCCTGGAACCGGGCATTTTCTATCTTGTCGGTAACAGCCACGTTGTCGGGATATATTTCGAGAAGGCTCTCCCATTCCTTAACCGCGGCCTCGGTAAACCCGGCAAGCTTGTAGGCGCGGGCCAGGTGGTCGCGGGCGGTATAGTAATCAGGATACTCCCTGATCGCTTTCCGGAAAAACTCGGTAGCGGCCATGTACTGCATTTTGTTGAAATACTGGGTCCCCTGGCGGTAATATTTCTTGGCAACCTCGAATTTGACCATGTCCCTTATCTCGGAAAAGGCCACGAACGGGTAGGAACAGATTATGACTGTCAGTATAAAGAGGCACCCCGCGTGCTTCATGGGATTACGCTGATTCACCGCACACTCCGGATTTTGTTTTCCGTGATACGCCCCCGTTTCCAGCGGGCGACCGACCGGCTTTCCCTGTATTATTATCGTCGTATTTCCCGCACGAAATCCTTAAAATTTCATTCACGGACGTGCGGAAGCCTGAACCCATCAGCATATGTATCATCCGATGAGACATAATGCAAGGTTTTTTTTCCGGGCAGACAAAAATCCTCTCGAGCCCTGCACCCTGCCCCGCCGCGGAAAAATTTCCTTGACTGTGCCTGGTTTTTTTAAGCTATACTCTTCGTACTATACCATAACCCTGTTAATGAGGTCCTATGCGCACCATAACCATAACAGTTTTGATCGCTATCCTCGCCCTGGCGCCCGGCACTGGCTGCAAAAAAGAGCGGAACAAAGCTGCCGCCTTCAGGGTGAATGCCGTTGTCGGCCAGGTCAGCATCAATGCCCAGGGAAATGACGCCCGTATCGGCACCCTGCTCCGGCCCGGCGACAGGATCATAACCGGGAGCGCCTCCATGGCGATCCTACACATGCCGGAGCGCTCCGGGATCAAGATCTACGAGAACACGGATTTCCTCATCACCGCAGCCCGGGTCGACGAGAACGGCGCGGCATCGGACGCGCGGTTTGACCTGGACAGGGGAAGCGCCTTCCTCGCGATCGAGAAGCTGGCCCGCACCAGGAGCATCACGGTAAACACCCCGACCGCGGTCGCGTCCGTGCGCGGTACCGCCTTCAAGGTCGAGGTCGGCACGGCCGGGGACGGGAAGACGGGGCCCTCGACCGGCGTGTCGGTGGTCAACGGAACGGTTGAGGTTGCCGCGAAAAACGCGCCGGGAGAAACGCGATCGGTCACGGAAGGTCGTACCGTTGTCATGGCCGGCGACCGGGTTATCAAAGACACGAATGCAATAACTGCGGGTGAGCTCAGGGAGCTGAAGGCACAGGAGAGCGAGATCGGGACGTCGCTGGAACAGCCTCAGGATAAAAAAGAGAAAGAGGTCAGGGAAGAAAAAGCGGAGCCGCAGGCAGCACCGGTACTGAAATCAGAACAGGCTATCAGGGAATATTACCACAAGCTGGAAGAGGTCAACCTCGACGACGGCTCGATCCTCATCGGGGCGGTACTATACCAGGACACCAGGGTCGCCCGCATACACACCACTGCCGGCGTAGTCCAGGTCCCGACCGGGAGCATCGTCACCATCCGCATCAGGTAACCGCGCGGGAGAGGTCTTCTCCTGCGGTTACTTGTATTTCATTTCGCTGATCTTGCTTTTCTCTATGGTCATGGTCGTGTACCTGGTCTGCACCGTCACGGTCGTCCGCGTCTGCGACACGATCCTGCCCACGATCCGGCTCCCGTCCGTAAGGATGATGGTCTGGGTCTGGAGCGCGTCAACCGTGGATTCGTCCGGAACCGGCTTTGCCTTGCGGACCGGCGCGTTGCCCAGGAGATCGAGAACAGCGGTCATGTTATAGTGCGTGGCGATGTCCATCGCCGTCATGCCCCTGGCGTCCTCGATGCTTTTATCCGCACCATGATTCAGCAGCAGGCGCACCATGCCGCCATGCCCGTAATATGAGGCTATAATGAGGGCCGTGCTATTCACTTCGATGGAGCCGTACGACTTTTTCGTCCGGGCGTTGACGTTTGCCCCATGCTCCAGCAGGTACTTGCCCACGTCATAGTAATTGTAATACGCGCACCATAGCAGGGGCGTCCAGCCCCAGCGGTCGACCGCATTGGCGCTCTCGCCCTTTGCCATATGTTTCTTCACGCCATCGACGCTGCCGTTGATCGCGGACTTTGTTATCGAGCCGCAGCCCGCCAGGAGCGAGAGAGCAACCGTTACGCAGAGCATCCCGCGCACAAGGCGGTATTTGTTGACCGTCATATCTCACCTCGATTATCATGTCAAATTGATGATCCACGCACATGCGGACCATCGTCTCATACGTGTCATGAAGACACAGGCATACCGGATTTTTTCTTTATTCAGCACAGGTCGGGAATTAAAACAAGTATTTTTTTATTCGGTTAACCGCCCGTGAAGCTCGCAGATGCCTGCAAACCGACCGTGGTAACGCGTCGCACAGGCGCATGAAGCCGGCACTTCAGCACGTTTTCGCCCAATTTTTTTTTGAAAATTCCCCGTACAGATGGTATACTACAACCACATACCATCTCTTTTATAATGCAGCAATAATCGAATTATCCGAATTCGGGAAGGTGTTTTTTTGCTACGAAATATATGGAAGGAGGGATCATATGCAATTCAAAAATTATCAGAATATCCATGAAATCCTTAAAGAGACGGTTGATAAAATTCCAGACCGGAAGGCATTTGCCTGGATCCCTTCGCCCGGTCAAACGGAATCCGTGACTTGGCGTGAGTTCTACGAACAGGTCAGGAAAGCGGCGAAGAGCCTCATCGCGCTGGGGGTGCAGAAGGGCGACTCGGTCAACATACTCAGTTATACCAGCTATACATGGCTTCTTACCGACCAGGCAATCATGAGCATCGGGGCCAGAACCGTGGGCATTTACCAGACCAACCTGGCGAAGGGCTGCGCGTATATTATCAATCATTCCGATTCGGTGCTTGTGTTCGCCGAGGACGCCAGACAGCTGTACAAGCTCCTGGAGGTGAGGAACGAGATCCCCCGCATTGAAAAGATCATACTCATGAACGGGAGCCACGAGGGTAACGGCTCCATTCTCTCGTATGACGCATTCCTGGCCCTTGGCGAGGCCGTACCCGATCACAAACTGCAGGCCATGATCGACTCGGTCCACCCGGATGATATCGCCACCATCGTGTACACGTCCGGCACGACCGGGGTCCCGAAAGGAGCCATGATTACCCATGACAACGCCACGTTCACGGTGCAGTCCGTCATCATGAGCAGCGACCTCAGGGAAGGCGAGGAAACCTTTCTCTTCCTCCCCCTGGCCCATATCTACGCGCGCCTGATCACCTACACCTGCATATATCGCGGAATTACAACCACGTTCTGTCGCAGTATGGACACCATAATAGAAGACATTAAAACGGCTCGGCCGCATTTTTTCTGCAGCGTACCGCGGGTTTACGAAAAGGTCTATGCGAAAGTCGTCAGCGGCGCCGAGACGAAGGGCGGCCTTGCCCTTAAAATCTTCAACCGGGCCTTCACCGCCGGGTACGAGATGAGCGACCGCATTAACGCGGGAAACCCGATACCGCGCGGATTGAAAATCAGATATGCCATTGCCGACAGGCTCGTTTTCAGCAAGCTGAAAGGCGCACTGGGCGGGAGGATCCGGTTCTGCATCAGCGGCGCCGCCCCGCTCGAGCCTTCGATAGCGCGGTTCTTTCATGCCGCGGGCATACTCATCCTTGAGGGTATCGGGATGACGGAGAACATGTCCTATTCCCACGTCAACCGCGTGAACAACTTCAGGTTCGGCTGGGTGGGCACCCCGGGCGCAGGCATCGAGCAGTCCGTTGCCGATGACGGCGAGTTTCTCGTCCGGGGCAGGAATGTCATGAAGGGCTACTACAAGATGCCGGCCGAGACGGCCGAGGTACTCACCCCCGACGGCTGGCTCCGCACCGGCGACCTCGGCCAGATCGGCTCCGACGGGTTCCTGAGGATAACCGGCAGAAAAAAAGACCTGATCATCACCTCGGGCGGGAAAAACATACCGCCTTCGGCGATCGAGGGCCTCATGATCACGTCAAAATACATCAACCAGTTCTGCGTGATAGGCGACCGCCGGAATTATCTCACCGCGCTGGTGACGCTGGACGCCGATAACGTGAAAGAGTACGCGGCAGGCAGGAACATCCCGTTCACCACGATGCGGGACCTTATCGGCAATGACAGCATCGTCCGCCTGATACATGACGAGATACAGGAAAAAAACAGGAGACTCGCGTCGTTTGAGAGCATAAAAAAGTTCACCATCGTGCCGGAGTTTACGATCGACAATGACGAGCTGACGCCGACGCTGAAAATAAGAAGGAACATGGTAGTCCAGCATTACAGCGACGCAATCGCAGCCATGTACGAGGACATGGCTGACACTGAAATCGCCTTCATAAAAGACCGGCACATAAACCAGAGGAAATCCCGGGACCGGAGGGTATCGCTGTTTGACACCCGGGGCAACGGGGCCGTCGAGCGAAGGATACGGGAGTGGAGAATATCGCGGTGATGTGACGGTGTCACCTCGATGGTTTTGTACGCGGTCCCCGAGTGCCGCGAAGCGGTGTATCGAGGGGTGCGCACATTTCAACGCGCCTTCTTCTGTTTCAGCATCTTCTTCAAGAACTGTCCCGTGTACGACTCGCCGACCGCGACGATGTCCTCCGGCGTCCCCTGTGCCACGATGCGGCCGCCGTCGTCCCCGCCTTCCGGGCCCAGGTCTATGAGCCAGTCAGCGGTCTTGATCACGTCAAGGTTGTGCTCGATCACGACCACCGTGTTCCCCTTGTCCACCAGGGACTGGAGCACGTCGATAAGCCGCTGTATGTCGGCGAAATGGAGGCCCGTGGTCGGCTCGTCGAGCAGGTAGATGGTGCGCCCGGTCGCGCGCTTTGAAAGCTCGGACGAGAGCTTGACGCGCTGGGCCTCTCCGCCCGACAGTGTCGTGGCCGGCTGCCCGAGCTTGATGTACCCGAGCCCGACGCGGTTCAGCGTGTCCAGCTTGCTCCGTATTGCGGGGATACTCGCAAAAAACTCGAGCGCCTCCTCCACGGTCATTTCTAAAATCTCGAATATGTTCTTTCCCTTGTACCGGACCTCGAGCGTCTCGTGATTATACCGCCGCCCCTTGCATACGTCGCAGGTGATGTACACGTCGGGCAGGAAATGCATCTCTATCTTGATAACGCCGTCGCCGCTGCACGACTCGCACCGGCCCCCCGGCACGTTAAAGGAAAAGCGGCCGGGCTGGTAGCCCCTGACCTTCGAATCGGGCAGCTTCGCGAACAGGTCGCGGATAGGGGTGAAAAGCCCCGTGTAGGTTGCCGGGTTCGAGCGGGGCGTCCTGCCGATGGGCGACTGGTCTATGTCGATCACCTTGTCGATCCGGTCGAGGCCGACTATCTTATCGAACTTGCCCGGGTACTCCTTCGCCTTCATCACCAGGGACGCGAGCGCCTTGTAGAGGATATCGATCACCAGCGTCGACTTGCCCGAGCCCGACACGCCGGTCACGGCGCAGAACACCCCCAGCGGGAACCGGGCATTGATCTCTTTCAGGTTGTTCTCCCGTGCTCCCAGTATCTCGAGGAAGCCGTTCGGCTCACGGCGGATTGCCGGAACCGGTATGAGCCGCTCCCCCGCCAGGTAGCGCCCGGTCAGCGACTTCGGGTCCTTTTCTATTTCCGCCGGCTCGCCCAGGGACACGACATAGCCGCCGTGGAGCCCGGCGCCGGGCCCCAGGTCCACCACGTAGTCCGCCTCGCGGATCGTGTCCTCGTCATGCTCCACCACGATGACGGTGTTCCCCAGGTCGCGGAGTCGCTTCAGGGTCGCCAGGAGCTTCCGGTTGTCGCGCTGGTGGAGCCCGATGCTCGGCTCGTCCAGGACGTAGAGCACGCCAGTCAGGCTGGAGCCGATCTGTGTCGCCAGCCGGATCCGCTGCGACTCGCCGCCGGAGAGGGTGCCGGCCGCGCGGTCGAGGGTGACGTAATCGATGCCCACGTCGGTCAGGAACTTGAGCCGCACCCGGATTTCCTTGATGATCCGCTCGGCGATCTTCTTCTCGGTTTCGTCGAGGCCGATGCTCTGGAACAGCTCGTGGGCCGCGCCGATGGAGCGCGCGGTTATCGCGTCTATCGTGTAGCCGGCGACCTTTACCGAAAGGCTCTCCGGCTTGAGCCGCTTACCGCCGCACGCGTCGCACACGATGTTGGACATGTAGCCCTCCATCCAGAGTCGCATGTCCTCGGACTTCGTTTCCATGAAACGGCGGTGCAGGTTCGGTATGACTCCCTCGAACGAGCGCGCGAAGCGGTATTCAGCGTTCTCCCGCTTCACCGTGTAATCGATCTTCTTCCCCTCGGAGCCGTAGAGTATAATGTCGCGTATCTTTTTCGGGAGTTTCTTCCAGGGCGTGTGTGCGTCAAATTTGAAGTTCTTTTCCAGGTTCTTGATCTGCTCGAGGTACCAGTAGCTGGTGGTCTTGCCCCACACCTCCAGCACGCCGTCGTAAAGGGATTTGTCCGGGTCGGACACGATCCGGTCCGGGTCGAACTGCATGATGAAGCCCAGTCCGTCACAGGAAGGGCACGCGCCGTAGGGGCTGTTAAAGGAAAACATGCGGGGGGAGAGCTCCGGGATGGAGATGCCGCACTCCGTGCAGGAGAGCTTCGACGAGAAGAGGCGCTCCTCGGGCCCGGCCGCGCCCTTCTCCTCAACCAGGACCGTTACCAGCCCCTCGGCTATATCCATCGACGTTTCCACCGATTCGGCAACGCGCGGCCGGACTCCGTCCTTAACGACCAGGCGGTCCACGATGATCTCAACCGTGTGCTTCCTGTTCTTGTCGAGGGTTATCTCCTCCTCGAGCTCGCGCACCGCGCCGTCGACCCGCACCCGGACGAAGCCCTTCTTGCGCGCCTGGTCGAACTTGTCCGCGTGCTCGCCCTTCCTCCCGCGCACCAGCGGCGCGAGGACCTGGAGCTTCGTCCCCTGCGGGTACGTCATGAGGTGCTCGACGATCTGGTCGAGCGACTGCGAGGAAATTTTCCTCCCGCAGTTATGACAATGGGGCACGCCGATCCGCGCGAAGAGGAGCCGGAAGTAATCGTAAATTTCCGTGACGGTGCCCACGGTCGAGCGCGGGTTGCGGTGCGTGGTTTTCTGCTCGATGGAGATCGCGGGTGAGAGGCCGTCGATGTAATCGACGTCCGGTTTTTCCATGAGACCGAGGAACTGGCGCGCGTACGATGAAAGCGACTCGACGTAGCGGCGCTGCCCCTCGGCATAAATCGTATCGAACGCGAGCGACGACTTGCCGGAGCCGGAAAGACCGGTTATCACGACAAGCTTGTCCCGCGGTATCTCAAGTGAAATGTTCTTCAGGTTGTGTTCGCGCGCACCCTTGATGACGATGCTACGGTTGGTCATATCAACGTGACATTCATGGAACCGCACATGGGGCAGATGACGTCAATTTCTTCCTCTTCTATTGCGCTTTTTTTCTTTATGATGATGTCGTCCCACCGGTAATCGCACTCCTCGCAGGCGTAGCTCACGGTTACCTTCTTGTCGTCGTCGTCCCATCCTGCCTCGACCGGTTCCTCTTCCTCGAGGCCTGGCTCGGCTACTACTACTTCTTCTTCCTCTTCTTCAATCAGCTCTTCTTCCTCGAGGCGCTCGGAGTCTTCAGTCAGCTCCTCCTCCTCGTAATGCTCTTCGTAATAATCATCTTCGTAAACTTCATCTTCGTAGTCTTTTTCATGGTAGTCGCTGCCCATAACCCCACCCTGCTTGAGTAATTTATCTTACCGAGTTTACGTCTGTGCGGTTTTGCGGTAAACACCCGCAACAACCTGGAAAGCTGTTCACCAGAATTCAGGTTTACCCTGCCTGGCATTTCGTAAAACCGACTCTGAAAAACTCCACGGAATGGGTTTTCCAAAAACTACATTTTACGAATTCACTTCGCAAAACCGACCCTGAAAAACTCCATGGATGGAGTTTTTCAGGAATCTAATTAGATACAAAATAACAACTTTTCAATACAATGTAAACACGTGACTCAGAAAATAGTACCCCTTTTTTTTGTCAAAAAATAATTTATATTTTTTTATGAAAAAATACCGGGATACCTGCGATGATGATTGTTCGCTTTCGGAGTGCCGTCAGGCAGGAGATTGACTTATTGCACAATTCTGTCGATTATATCAAGATTAATCGTTTCCTCGCCGGGCAGCCCCCCCTTCGGGGGAAGGTCCGGTCCGCTTGTAACGATAATGTCCCAGACGCCCCAGCTGCCCGTCCGGCGGGCATACTCGACAAAGGTGAGCTCCACTGACCCGTACGAGGTCAAATCCACGGGAAGCTCAAGGCGGTGGCAGCCGCCGTCATTATCGCCCAAAACAAGCGATTCGACGAGACGCTTTTCCGTGCCTGGCGCGGATGCGTATATCTTGAGGGTCGAGACAGGCCCGGCCGATCCGTACCGGAAGCGCACGAAATCGATCCATGCCCGGTAGCTGACGCCGCGCCTGAGCCCCTCGACCGAAACCGTAGAACCGCGGTCCGACACGTATGCGGCCACATTGTCCACGACAGGCCCCCGGTCGTCTTCGAGACTGAAGCGCCGGTTCGCGGCCCATTCGTCCAGCTCGTGCCGGGTCAGGGGCGACAACCACCCCTTCATGTGCTTTTCGGACGCGGGCGAACCGGGATTGATGACCAGGATATAATCGTTACCGTCGGAATAGGCAGTATCGAGGGACAGAGCCACAAGCAGGCAGAAACCCGTGCAGATAACGCTGATGCGATGACGCTTCCACGCTTTCATGCGGGCCTGCTGCCGGCGCCTCTTGATAAAAAGGACCGGGAGGTCCTACCTGGTGAGCCTCATGACCGCGTCAGGCCTGAGGCTCGATATGCTGTCTATGTTAGTGATCTCCGAGCGGTTGAAGATCGAGTCCACGTTCGACATGATGCCCGAGAGCCGGTCTCGGCCCACAAGGTCCGACGCCATGATGTTGTCCAGCTCGACCTGGAGCTTCTTGAGCCGGCCGATGTCCTCGTTGATCACGTTCGAGTTTGTCTCGCGCTTCTCGTTCAGGGTCTGCTCGGTTACGGCATCGCCCACGAAGCCGCGCAGGACCGGTGCTCCCTCGAAGGAGACGGTGCTCATTATCTTCTGCTGGTCCTGTCCGCCCTTCCTGAAATCCGCCCAGAGCTGGTCGATACCGTCCCTGATGATCTGGTTCTTCGTCAGCGACGACTGGATCTCGCGGAACTCGGTCTCCATTGCATCCAGGCGCGTGCTGATCCTGGACCCGATGGAAACAGAATCCATCTTTACGTCGGTCTTCTTTTTGTTCTGATTGTTGTCTTCCAGTTCCTTCTGGCTGTTTATTTTTTGCGCGGTGCCGAGAATACCGTCAATTGATACTTTCATTTTACACCTTCCTTTGTGTTACTGGCGGCGATTAATCGCCGGGGCGATCCTCTGTATAATTGATATTAATTAGATAAACACCAATAATAAATTTATAATACAAATTAATATATAAAATGTCAAGTTTTTTTCAGTTAGATTTAGATATAGAAAGCAATAATGGCCATTTCATGTCATCCCCGCGGAAGCGGGGATCCAGCCAACAATTCGATCATGGATTCCCGCTTTCGCGGGAATGACACATACTCAGACAAAACAAATAACGTTATTAATTAGTACCCTCGATTTTATCCATTTTTATCGATATAAGCTTGGATATTCCCGGCTCTTCCATGGTCACGCCGTAGAGCGTCTCGCCGATACTCATGGTCTTCTTGTTATGGGTAACGATGATGAACTGCGACCTGCGTGAGAATTCGCGCATGAGCCGCACGAACCTCCCCACGTTCTGCTCGTCCAGAGGAGCGTCTATCTCGTCCAGGAAGCAGAAGGGCGACGGCTTCACCATGTAGGTCGCGAACAGGAGCGCAATCGCGGTCATCGCCCGCTCGCCGCCGGAGAGCAGGTTGATGTTCTTGAGCTTCTTGCCCGGGGGCCGGATCATGACCTCGATCCCGCTCTCCAGCACGTTTTCCGGCTCGTTCAGCTCGAGGGCCGCGTCGCCGCCCTCGAACAGCTGGCGGAAGATCTCGGAAAAGTTCTTCTGGATGCTCTTGAACGTATCAAGGAACATCTCGATGGAGGTCCTGTTGATGTCCTCGATGACCGAGTAAATGTCGTCGCGGGCCTTCTCGATGTCTTTTTTCTGCTTTATGTAGTACTCGAACCTCTTTTTTAAATTCTTGTATTCCTCGATGGCGAGGTTGTTGATCGGGCCCAGCTCCTGGATCTTGCGCTTGATATCCTGGCTCTGCGCCGTCATCTCGTCGAGCAGGCCGTCGCGCACCTTGATCTCGCCGATCTCCCTGATCTTCTTTTCATACTCGATCCAGAGGTGCTCCTCTATGCTGTTCTTCTTGAACGAGATCTCGACCTGCGACTTTTCGAGGTTGGTGATCTTCTCGACGATGCGCTTGAGCTCCTCCTCGTCCTTCCGGGCGACGTTCTTGCGATCATGGATCGCGCTCTCGATCCCGGCCCGCTTCTCGGTGAGCCCGGAGATCTCCTTCATCAGGGCCTCGCTCCGCTCGTTGAATTCCACCAGCCGCTGGTCCCACTCCCGTATCTCGCTATCGAGCTCATCGATCTTTTTCTCCGTCCGCGCGATCTCCTCGCGGTAGCCCTCGATCTGCTTCCGGAAGTCGGTGATCTGGGCGCCCAGCGATTGCAGATGTTTCTCGATCCAGTCCCGCTCGGTCTCGTTCCGGGAGAGGTCCTTCTCCACCCGGGTGATCATCTGGTTGACGTCTTCCAGCTCAGTCTGCTCGTGCTGGATGTGGGCCTCCAGGGACGCGATCTCGCTCCTGAACCGATCGATATCGTCGATCCTTCCCTGTATCCTCCGGTCCAGGCCCTCCTTCTCCGCATGTATGCCTGTCTTGTCGAAGAGGATCGAGCGGAACCCGTCCTCGTAGCTCTCGAACTTCTCGATGTCCCTCCTGAGGGAGGCCATGTCCACGGACCGCAGCGCCGAGAGCGCGTCCTCAGTGCGTCCCTCCTCCAGCGCGTTGACCGCGCCACGGAGGCCCTGTTCGACGGCGGCCATCCGCTCGTCGATGCTGTTCCGTACCAGGACGCGCTCCGCCTCGGAGCCCTCCAGCTCGGCCTTCCGCTTCTCGATGGCGTCGACCAGCTTCCTGATGACCTCCTCGAGCAGGGCCCTGAGACCGGCCAGGTCCTTTTCCGTATCCTTGATGCCGCGCTTCTTCTCCTCGATGGAGTCGCGCGAGGCGTGGATGGATTCGATCTTTCTCTTGCGCGTCGTGAAAAAAGCGGCCAGCTTCTGCCGGTCGTCCTCGATTTTCCGGCCGATGTCGACGCCGGACTGCTCCGACTTCACCTTTTCCTCGAGGAGGCGCTCCAGGTTACCGGTGCGCTCCACGATCTTTGCCTCGACGCCCTTCCGGAGCTCCTGCTCCTCGGCTATGCGGCCCCTGTTTTTCTCGGTCTTGGCGTCGATATCCTCGACCCGGATCTTGTAGGCGTGGAGCCGCTTTTCCAGCTCGAAGAGCTGGTGCTGCAGGTCGTTTTTCCGCTTCTCGTCGACCTCGTTGTCGGCCGAGGTGGTGGAGACCCGCGCGGAGATCTTCTCCCGCTCCATGTTCTGACGGTTGATGTCGTCGAGGAGCTTGTTCTCCCTCTTCACGAGGTCCTGGTGGCGTATGCAGTTGATCTTTATGTCAAGGTCGGAGAGCTCGTTCCGGAGGGAGAGGTAGACCTTCGTGGTCTCGGCCTGCTTCGACTTGAAGTCCTTCTCCCGCTCGATCTCCTTGATGATGTCGTTGATCCGGTCCAGGTTGTCGCTGGTCTCGGTCAGCTTTTTCAGAGACTCCTTTTTCTGGTACTTGTATTTCGATATCCCGGCCGCCTCCTCGAAGATGTAGCGCCGGTCCTCGGGCCGGGTGGAGAGGATCAGATCCATCTTGCCCTGCTCCATGACGGAGTAGGAGGACTTGCCGATCCCGGTATCCATGAAGAGCTTTTCCACGTCCTTCAGCCTGACCGGGGACTTGTTGATCAGGTACTCGGACTCGCCGTCGCGGAAAATACGGCGGCCGACGGTCACCGAGTCGGATTCGAAGTCGAGCACCCTGCCGGTATTGTCGATGGTGACGAATACTTCGGAAAGGGAGAGCTGCTTGCGGTTCTCGGTCCCGGCGAAAATGATGTCCTCCATCTTCTCGCCCCGGATGTTCTTCGCCTGCTTCTCGCCCAGTACCCACTTGATGGCATCGACGACGTTGGACTTCCCGCACCCGTTCGGACCGACGATAACGGTGATGCCAGGCTCGAAGCTGATCTGGGTCTTATCTGCAAAGGACTTGAACCCGTACAATTCCATGGATCGTAAGAACATAGTGAAAACCCGTCAGGTAACGTATTCGTTGGGCGGGCAGAACCGGAGCCGCGGTCATGCGGTTGAATACTGCCGCCCGGGATTTAAAGCCGTATCAAAGCAAACAATCAGGCATTTACTACTCTAGAATTCTCAATGACGACATAATGCAAGAAGATTTTTATCGCCCGGCGGAAAAAAATCAGCGCTGCCACGGCAAATTGTCCTTGACTCCGTATTTCCCTCATTATCCTGAAAAGAATGACCCTGTCACACCACGCCCACGCATCCGGCGCCCTGTTGATCATCTGCGCGCTGCTGGTATTGTCCGTCTCCGGCTGTACCGCAAACCTGAGGGAAAAGTCGTATCGCAACACCGCGGTGTCCGCGGTCCCCCTCGAAAAAGCCGTTCGTACAAATGACCGGATCGACCGGTATGCGACCTATGTCTCCTACTTCAGGCTCGGGAAGGACGTTGAAAGCATGAGGGTCGGCGTCACTGCGGAATACGTGGCCGACATCATGGGCACGAAAAAAACGAGGACTTCCTACTTCGTGGTGGAAAAAATCATCGACATGTCGCGTCTCAAAAACAAGAATCTCACGCGGCTCCACTCAGAGCTGGGAAGGAACTTCAACAGCGATTGGAACCGCGACCTGGAGATCACCCTGGCCTCCAACAAGTCCGAGCCGTTCAAAAGCCTGGATGCCGTATCGCTTTACCGGGTCCGCTACACCGCCTTCGCGGAAGAGAACTTCACCTTCACCGTTACGATACAGGCCGACTGCGCCGTCACCTTCGTGGAGGAGCCGAAATAACAGGTTCTTCTTATTATCATAGCGGGAAGTCCCGCTGCAGCCCTACTTTCCAGCCAGCCGTCGCGCGTCGAAATCCGACCTTGTATACAGGGATATGACCTCGATCCCGGTTTTCTCTATCCCCTCCCTGCCTCCTTCCTCGCGGTCGATGATGACCGCCGCCCGTACCACGTTCAGGCCCGATTCGCGCAGGCGCTCGATCGCCGTGACCGTGGAGCCGCCCGTGGTGATGACGTCGTCAATGACCACCACGTTTTTCACCTGCCCGGCGTCGCCCTCGATCCACTTCTGCGTGCCGTGCTTTTTCGGCTCCTTGCGCACGATGAGCGGCGAGAGCACGCGCCCCCGCCTCTGCGCGGCTATGGCCGTGGATATCGAGATGGGGTCTGCCCCGAGCGTGAGCCCCCCGATGCCGTCGACACCGAGCCTGTCCATCAGGGGCTCGATCGCTTCGAACATCACCTCGCCGATAAGCGACACGCCCCGCGCGTCCAGCGTCGTTGCCTTGCAGTCGAAATAGTAGAAGCTCTGCCTTCCCGACACGAGCGTGAAGGGAGGATCTTCACGGTATATAAAGGACTTGGTATAAAGGATATCGAAGAGTTGTTCTTTAGCGGTGGACATGGTTGACCTCATTAATATTTTATAATATAATTGAAGTATTGCAAAACGCCGTAATAAACGCACTGTACTCCATAACCTTTTCGCCCCCTGTCCCCCAAAGGGGGCACGTTAGATGAGGTAGTACCTATTAATTCTGTCTCGTTTATTCCTATTACTTTTTCAATCTCACCAACAACAAACGTTCACTGGCGATCAAATTATTTCGCAAGTCCCTTGCCAGTTGAATAATATATTCAGGTGTCCTAACGTCATTATTCATAATGTTTCTAAATGCTAATCCTTCATTCGTGCCCCTCCGGGGGACAGGGAGGAATGCTTCACATACCGCTCCTTCATTCGTGCCCCCTCCGGGGGACAGGGGGGAAATGGCTGAATAAGCCTGCCGGTTAACATGGGCAGTTCTGCAATAAGTCTTACAATTAATTACTGGTCATTTATTACGGCAAGAAATAAAAGCAACCATTATTTCATCCCGCCCATATATTCACGAATGCCCCGCCAGAAATCGTTCTTCCCGATCCTGCCATGGATATATTCCTTGAGGAGGCGCTGTACCTCCGGGGCGAAGGCCTCCCAGTATTTCTCATACCATCCCTGGGGGAACTGCGACTTGTCCTGTTCGTTCATTTCGCCCCTGCCGTACGCCGCGAACTGCGTGATCATGGACAGGACCATCTCCCTGGGTATGGCTTCGGTCTGCTTCCTGCCCTTCCCGCGCGCACTGCCGGGCACAAACTGGTCCAGGAGCTTCTGGAGATCCGCCTCGCGTATGTCCGGCTGCTCCATCCGTATCATGTCCGCGACAAGGCGGCGCGCCATGGGCCCTATCGTTTCCGTACCCAGGCCCATCTTCTCCTCCAGGCCCTGCGCCATCTCGCGGGCCATCCGGTTCACGTCGACCTGCCCCAGGCCCAGGGAGGACTCGCGCTCCATGCGCCTGCGCAAGGCCTCGCCCACGAACTGCAGCTCCTGCTTGGTCGCACGCTGAATTATGAATTCGATTACCGCGGTAATGTCCATGCTCATTGTCCGCCTCCGCTTCGCTCCTCGCCCGCCTCGCTCTCAAAGTCGCCGGCCGGGGCCGCAGCCCGCACCCCGAGCGCCTTCATGATTGCGGGATAGTATTTTCCGAACTCTTCCATCATTATATCGAACGGCAGGTCGCCGAACGGCCCGTAGTCGTGCAGGTATTCCATGTGCTGCCTGCCGCCCGCGTCGAACGGGTGCAGTATCGAGTCTTCCTTCCCGTCGAAATCGAGCGGCCGGATGCCGAACTTATCGCACAGTGTCAGGTTGAAGGCCGGCGTCGCCTTCACCCATTGCCCGTCGAGCAGAAACTCGTTGTACCCGTGGAACGCGAACAGGTCCGTACCCATCAGGTCGCGGAGCCGCCTGGTGACCAGGTGGTTCTTCACGATCGCGAACCGCAGCCGGCAGGGAATGCCGGAAGCGCGGGAGAGAGCTGCGAGTAAAACAGCCTTCTGCACACAGAATCCGTCGCCAGCGGCAAGAACGCGGGACGCGACATACTCCTCCCGCGCAAGCGACATCCGGTACGGGTTGTACCGCACGCCGTCGCGCACGGCGTAAAAGAGCTTCACCGCGCGCTCGGTATCGCTGTCGCCGGCACCGACCACCGACCGTGCGTACTCCACGATAACGTTGGAGGAACTGTCGATGAAGGGGGTGGGGTTGAGGTATGGGGTTGTATCTTTCATATATTTGTTTACTGTATCGCAGAGGTGAAAGAATTTGTAAATTAATTAAGAAAAATTTATATCTATTAATAATGGCATGTGGTCACTAAATTTAATATATTTTTTATAATCACCAATAGCGAATGATTTTACATTTTTTATTTTACTTTGTTTTAAAAAAACATAGTCAACGTGATATGGCTTTTTAATGTTCCTTGTTAAAAATAATGTCGGGACTTTTTCCTCACCGTGTTTTTCACGATTATTATGATGATAAAGACTTACAATATCATACCTGAGTAATATATTTACCATGTCAGAATGATTGAATTCCTTTTTTGGTACATTATCCCAGATTGAGTTACTATTGAAATCACCCATTATCAAAATATTTTCTTTCTTAAGTATCTTTCTATAGTGATTGAAGGCTCTAGCCGCTTGAACTACATAACTTTCATAAATATTCTTATTAACCAGTTGTGTCCAAATTGCTAAAAGATAAAACTCCATTCGATCCTTAACAATTCTTACTGGCAGAATATATTCAAATTGTTCATCATGATTCAATAATTTAGCATAATACCCGTTAAAGTTTATAACACCAAGACCATTGTTCTTATTTTCCCCACACCAATTATAATCATTATATTCAATCTTCAATTTATTTCTATTAAAAACATTTTCATTTTCACATTCTTGTATAATTGCAACATCTGGATTGAAATCTTCCAGAATACTCAACTTATTTCTAAAAGCCATGTTGCAATTCCAGGATACTATTTTCATAATTATTTTATTTTCTATTTATACCCTCTGCGTCTCTCCGCCTCCACGGAGCTCTCCATCCCCCCTGCCCCATTCCCTGTATCACGGGGAAGGGGTGGCCGGAGGCCGGGGATGGGGCGGGTTTGGTCGGGTTGAAACCCGACCTTATCAATCAAGTCATAATCGGCGCTGTCCCATAAGCTGCCTCGATACGAATTTCGCAACGCTTGTCGAGTGATTTTGACGCCAGAGGCGACAAAATCGTATCGAGACAAGCGATATGCAAGTGCGAAATTCACTCGGCAACCGCTTATGGGACAGTATCTACTTATACCTCTCCGGCCACAGGCTTTTCAGCCTGTCCCGCAGCGCCTTCTCGCTCCCCTCCTCCGTGGGCTTGTAGAACACTTCCCCCTTCAGCTCCTCCGGCAGGTACTGGTCCTTCACGAAGTGATGATCAAAATCATGCGGGTACTTGTACCCCTTGTGGTAGCCCAGCTCTTTCATGAGCTTTGTGGGCGCGTTCCGGACATGGAGCGGGATCTCGTAATTCGACTCCTTCGCAGCAGCAAGCGCCGCATCGATCGCCAGGTACGAGGCGTTGCTCTTCGGCGCGGAGGCCAGGAAGGTGACGCATTGCGATAAAATGATGCGGGCCTCCGGCAGGCCGATGTTCTGCGTCGCGGTCATGGCGGATACGGCCAGCGTGAGCGCCGTGGGCGCCGCGTTGCCGATGTCCTCCGACGCGAAGATAACCATGCGGCGCGCGATGAAGACCGGGTCCTCGCCGGACTCGATCATGCGCGCCAGGTAGTAGACCGCCGCGTCCGGGTCCGAGCCGCGCAGCGACTTGATGAAGGCGGAGATCGTGTCGTAGTGCTTGTCCCCGGCCCTGTCGTAGTAAAGCATGCTGTTGCGCACCGCCTCCTCGATGGAGGCGGCGGTGACGGCGCCGTCCGCCGAAAGCGCGAAGGCTGTTTCCAGGATATTGAGCATCCTGCGCGCGTCTCCGTTTGCCACGGCAACGAGGGTTTTCTTCACGTTCTCGTCCGCGAAGCGGGCGCCGCCCTGTTTCAGGACCTCGTCGCTGCGAAGCGCCTGGTCGAGTATGTTCATGAGATTCTCTTCCGACAGGCGGGAAAGCTTGAGCACGCGGGTGCGCGTGAGAAGCGGCGATTTCACGTTGAACGAGGGGTTTTCGGTGGTGGCGCCGATCAGGATGATGTCCCCGGACTCGACAGAGCCCAGGACCGAGTCCTGCTGTGCCTTGTTGAACCGGTGTATCTCATCGAGAAAGAGGAGCGTCTGCCTGCCGTTCGCCCGGTTCTCCTTTCCCTTCTCGATCACCTTCCGCACGTCGGCTACGCCGGCGGAGATCGCGCTCAGGAAGTGCGGCTCCATGTTGCAGTAGGACGATATGATCCTCGCCAGGGTTGTCTTGCCCGAGCCGGGCTCGCCCCACAGTATCAGGGAAAAGGCCGTCCCCTTGTCGATAATGGTCCTGAGGATCTTGTGCTCGGAGAGGAGGTGCTCCTGCCCCACGAACTCGTCGATTGTGCGGGGCCTGCACCGGTCAGCGAGGGGGCTGAACGCGTCTTTCTGTTCCATCATGATACGCTATACCGCCCGTTTATAAATGTACAGATAAAAAAATCCGGCAGTGCCGGATTTTTTTATCTGTATCATGATGCATGATTTAGGATTCGGGAGTGCTTTCTTCCCGGCGAAAATTTCCGCCGCCGGGACGCCCGCCGCCCATACCGCCGGTGCCGGGTTTCCTGGTCCTGCCGCCCTGCGAAACGTTCATCCGCCGGATCTTCTTAAGGCGGCGACGCTCAGCTTCTTCTTTCTTCCGCTTTTTCTCTTCGCTGGGCTTCTCATAGTAACGCCGGCGCTTCAGCTCTTTGAAAATACCTTCGAAGGCCATCTTCTTCTTGAGGTTCTTGAAGGCTTTCTCAATGTCGCCGTTCACGTCGACTTCTAAGGGGCTCGTCATCTGAATCACATCCTTTCATTTTTATATTGCATTGCACGCAGTGAGTGGCACCTTAGATAAGGATGAATTTTTTGTCAAGAAAAAAGCATGGGTGACATCTCCACATCCTGGAGTCAGAGCCACATCCTGGAGTCAGAGCCACATCCTGGGGTCAGAGCACCTTCCCTCCTTTAACCGCATTGCGGCTACGCCCCACCCCCCCCATGCTCTGACCCCCTGGATTGGCGATAACTATCGCCCTATTACCGATAACTATCGGTCACAATGGCTAAGGCAGGATGCCGAAGTCCCGACCGAGCCAGGCTAAGACAGGACGTCGAAGCCCCGATTGCGACAGGATGTCGCATAAATCGGGGATAGCGACCGGATGGGCTCTGACCCCCGGTACACCCGCCCGTGCTCTGACCTCCGGTACACCCGACTAAAAGACGCCCGACAGGGATGTCGGGCGTCGCGAGGGCGCGCAGCCCTCATACCCTCGCAATTAATTGCATGACCGGGAGCAACAGGATGTTGCGAATGCCGGCCGAGGCAGGATGCCGGAAGGCCGGCCTCCCGGTCACATCCCTGTGCTGAACAGCGCGCTGCACCTGCCGGCCTATGGATCCCCGCTGGAGTTTATCCCGAGCCTGTCGAGTGGCGGGGATGACATGCGAAGGGCGTGAAAATTATGATTGACGATGATCCCGATAACATTCTTATCCTATAATTAAATAGATACACCCCCGCGGGAGAAGCACCATGTTAAAAAAGGAAGCCATTAAAATGAGGATCAACGATCGGAAAGACAGGGCCGTAACCCTGGCCCGGGGCATATACCATGGCGAGGAATCATTACACGGCACGTGGCGCACGATCGTGAATGCCGCAAAGGTGCTCATCGTGGCGGGACGAAAGTTCATCAGTGATGAATGCTTCACCAGGGCCTCGTCCATCACCTATACCATCATACTCTCGCTGGTACCGATGCTGACAGTCGGGCTTGCCATCTACTCGCTGTACTCCGGCGTGGGCCGGAACGAAAAGGAGCTAGTCGACAGTGTCCAGTTGCTCCTCGATCAATACAACATCACAATGAACATCGCCCCGATCATACAAACGATCCTCGGGCTGGTGGATAACGCCGGCAAGATCGGCGGGGTCAGCGCGGCGGTGATGATCTTTTCCGCGACCGCGTTGTTCCGGTCCCTTGAAAATTCACTGAACATCATATGGAAAGTAAAAAAGGGACGCCGTGTACACCTGCAGGTCATCTTCTACTGGGCCGCGCTGACCCTGGGCATTATTCTGCTGGCCTCAGGCACGTACGTGGCCGCGCGGATCTCCGCTCTCATATCGCCCCTGAGCGCGCTGATCGGCTTCCTGGCCCCATTTGCCATCATCTGGCTCCTCTTCCTGCTGGTCTACATCTCCCTGCCCAACACGAAGGTGCCCTTCAGGCCCGCGGCGCTCGGCGCGGCCTTCACCGGCGCGGTGTGGGTGCTATTCATCATGGGCTTCGCCGTGTACACCAGGACCTTCGCGGGCAGTACCCTGGCCATCTACGGCGCCCTTGCCGGGATCCCGCTCTTCCTCCTGATGGTATACGCCTCCTCCCTCATCATTCTGTATGGCGCGGAGGTGGCGTACACGCTGATGTACCCGGCCACCTACCGCAGCCTGAAGAAGGCCTTCAGCGACAGGTATGATCTGCACGCGTACCGCGGCATCACCCTGCTTTCCCGCATATACCGGAAGTTTGAGTCGGGCGAAGGGCCCACCGCGCCGGCAGAGCTTGCGAAGGCGGGGGCCGGCACGCCCGTGGAGATAGACACTTACCTGAAGCTCTTCCTGGACGGGAAGCTCATCATGCTGGCCGAAAACGGGAGCTACCTGCCGTCGACCAGCTCGGCCCGGGTCGGGCTGAACGACGTCCTCGACGCGATCATGAACATCAACCTGACCGTGCCCGCCGGAAAATCGCAGGGGCGGCAGTTTCTCGCAAGGCTGTTCGGGAAGATTGAGTCGAGCCGGCAGTCCGTGGTCGGGACGCTGACGCTGAAGGACGTGATAGAGAAGGAGTGAAGGCCCGGCGCTTCCGCGTCAGTACACGTAGTAGCCGAAAATGAAGGGGATGACCAGCACTTCTCCCTTGAGCTGGTCCTTCGGCACCGGTCCGAAACTTTTCGACAGCCGGATCGCGTCATAGCAGGACGCGTTGAGCGGCTTGTTACCCAGGGAATCCAGCAGCTGTATATGGATAATGTCGCCCTTCTTGTTGAGGACGAAGACTATCTTCACTTCCTGGCTCGGTATGGCCATGATCCGCGTATACCCGGGCGCGTAATCGCCGCTCAGGGGATTATAGCCCTGCACGATGGAGTTTGCCATCAGCGGCGGGTACCAGTTCGACGCGATCTTGTCCTTCATGTTCTTGAAATATTTAAAATCCTTGAACCTGGCGGTGTTGAAGCTGAACCTGCCGTCGCTCGTGTAGAAGATGGCGTTTTCACGCGTCACGTCGTTCTTGTCCGGGATCTGGACTTCGTCAAAAAGCCCGCTGTTGCCCGCCTCCCCCCCGATGCTGACGGTCCGCTCGACGGACATCTGCATCTCGGAATCGTCGGACATGAGCATCCGCTCCCGGGCGCTCCGCGCCGCGCCGGCGCGTCCGCCCTTCCCCTGCCCGCGGTCTCCCTTGAGCGCGCGGAAGTCGAGGGAATTGTTCAGCCAGCGGCTGCCCGCTTTTTTGGTGATATGGCCCTTCGCGGCGGAGTCCTTTTCAGAGAGGAGCGTCTCGGGTGTGACGACCTGCCGGTCGTCCTCGTTGATGTTGACGATGATGTCCCTGCCCATGCCCGCCTCGCGGACCGAGTCGTCCATCAGGGCGGCCGAGCCCAGCATGCTCCCTATCGAAGGCACGATGGAAGCGACCCCGACGACCAGGTGCAGGAAGAACGAGATGAGGACGGTGAGAACTATCTGTAACTCGCCCCCGCGGTTCATTTCTTCCCCTGGGGCAGCGCGTACGCAGTGAACAGATCGTTGATGAAGGCGATGAAGGCACCGGTCATGTCCACCCCCCTCCGGGACATGGCCCCGCGGGCGGTCGCGAGGAATTCCTCGACCAGGACGGAGCGAGAGACGGACCCGTTGATGTACCATGAAAAGGGCGGGATGTGGAACGGGGTCAGCTGGCCCGCGTGCACGAGCATCGCACCCGCACCGATGCTCGTGCCGGTGTTGATCAGCGTGCCGATGCTCGTTTTTACGAAATCCCCCATGAAGCAACCCACTTTCTTGAGGCCGGTCTTTTTCCTTGAATCCGGCGTATATACTTTTACGTTCGAATAATCGTTCTTGAGATCGCTGTTCGTTGTCAGGGCCCCCAGGTTCACCCATTCGCCGATGAATGAATGCCCAATAAAGCCCTCGTGATACTTGTTGGCGTAACCCTGGAATATGGACTGCTCGATCTCCCCACCCACGCGGGTTACTGGACCGAGCGTAGAGCCGCCCCCGACCTTTGCCCCGGCGAGGAAGCAGTCGCGCCCGATGGCGCAGGGCCCCTCGATCCGCGTAAAGGAGCGCACCGTGGTCCCGCTGCCGATAAAAACAGGGCCCGGCGAAGCGTCGATAACCGCGTGTGGCTCGAAGGTTACGCCGTCCTCACAATATACCTGACCCGGATCGCCGAGGATTGTTACATCATTTCGCTTCCGGCCCGCGCCATCGAGCCCGGCAATGGTGAAGTCATCCCTGATGGACTGGCCGTTCCAGTCAACCAGCTCCCAGATGAAATTGGCCTTCCGGCCCGAGGCGGGCGTTTCGTATTCCGAGTAGAAATCCGCTGCCTTCAGGCCGAGCTTCATGATCCAGGTCGCTATCGAGCCTGACGGCGTTCCGGCCGGGCCGGAGATACGGGCAAGGACCGGGACCGGCCCCATGATGACGGCGCTGTTCCGAGCGAGGTTGAAGTCCTGGCGCGTTATGTACTTGAGCGCATTCACGCACAGGACATCGCCGCCCGACTCGAACACAGAGTAATCGTTGATCTTCGCGCCCGGATGGCGCTCGCGGTACCAGGGAGCCAGTGCGTCCCTGGTGAAGTAGTAGACCCCGCAGCCGGACAGCTCCCGGTCACTGCCGAGGAAGCGCTCCAGCCGCTCCTTGAACGAGTAGAGGCCGGACCGCAGCTCCCACAGCGGCCTGGTCAGCGCGAGGGGATAAAAATTATCATGAAGGTCATCTTCAAATATGACGATGTTCATTTGCTTACCGAGCGACGCCCGAGGGCACCGGCGCGCCTATTTGTTCGCCTCTTCCTCGAGCAGCTTCTTCCTGGCGGCGATGACATTGTCGGCCTCGCGCCCGGATATCGGGTCATAGTGCGAAAACTTCATCTCGAAGGTGGCCTTGCCGCTGGTCATCCCGCGCAGGTCGATGGTATAGCGGAGCATCTCCGCCAGCGGGATCTGCGCCCGGATGACGGTCACGCTCCCGCCTTCCTCCGCGCTGTCCATGCCCATGACCTTGCCGCGCCGGCTGGTGACGTCGCTCATGATGTCGCCCATGAACTCCTTGTCCACGTAGATGTGCACGTCCATGACCGGCTCGAGCAGCTGCGGACCGGCCTTTTCCATGCCCAGCTTGAATGCCGTGCGCGATGCGATCTTGAACGAGAGCTCGGACGAGTCGACGTCATGGTACTTGCCGTCGTAGAGCTCGACCTCGACATCGACGACCGGGAACTTGCCCAGGACCCCTTCCAGCAGCGCTTCGAGCAGGCCTTTCTCGACGCCCGGGATGTACTGCTTCGGGATGGACCCTCCGAAGATGGTCTCCTTGAACTCGTAGCCGGAGCCGCGGGGACGCGGCGCCAGGCGGATGTAGACCTCGCCGAACTGGCCGTGGCCGCCCGACTGCTTCTTGTGGCGAAAGTTCGAATCGGCCTTCTTGGTGATGGTCTCGCGGTACGGGACCCGCGGCTCCCGCGTCCTCACCTCGATCTTGTTCCTTTCCTTAAGCGCGTTCAGCACGATGTTCAGCTGGATCTCGCCCATGCCCGAGAGGACCGATTCCGCGGTCTCCGCCTCGTAGGTATAGGTAAGCGTCGGGTTCTCTTCCGTGACTTTCGCGAAAAACTGGCCGACCTTGTCCACTTCCGCCTTGTTCACGACCTCTATCGCATAGGAGAACACGGGGTTGGGCAGCCTGATGCTGGTGATCAGGACCGGCCGCTTGGGATCGCAGAGCGTATCGCCGGTCGAGGTGCGGTCCAGCTTCACGACAACGCCGATGTCGCCGGCGTTCAGCTTCGGCACCTCTTCCTGCTTGTTTCCGGTCATCGTATAGAGCTTGGAGGTCCGCTCCTTGTACTTCTTGCCAGGGTTGAGCACCTCGACGTCCGGCAGCATGACGCCGGAAATGATCTTCATGTAATTGAAGCGCCCCGCGTACTGGTCGATATAGGTCTTCCACACGACCGCCGCGAGGGGGCCGGACTCGCCGGACTGGATGACGATCTCCTTCGAATGGTCGTCGGGATTGTCGCACTTGTAGTCTTTGCCCATTGCCGGCGCCGGGGCGAATTCCTTAATAACGTTCAACAGATGCCTGGCACCGATACCGGTTTGCGAAGAGCCGCATACGACCGGGAAGAGCTTCGCAAGCGCCAGCTGCTCCTGGAGTCCCTTGCGGATCTCGTCGTCGTTCAGGGCCTCGCCCTCCAGGAACTTCTCGATCAGGGCGTCGTCGCCTTCCGCCGCGACCTCGACGAGCTTGGTGCGCTCGGTATCGGCCTTCGCTTTCATGTCCGCCGGGATATCGGCCACGGTAATGTCCTTACCGCCGGCCTTGGGCGTCTGGACCTTCATCTGGTACAGGTCGACCACGGCGCTGAACTTCTCGCCCTCGCCCACTGGAACGCAGAGGGGGGCGACTGCCGCCTTCAGGCCGGTTTTAACGCTGTCCATGGCCTTGTCGAAGCTCGCGCGCTCCTTGTCCATCTTGTTAATATAAATGATCCGTGGGATGTTGTTCTCGTTCAGGTAGCGCCACCACTTCTCGGTCTCGATCTGGACGCCGTCGACCGAGTCGACCACGAGGATAACGCACTCCGCGGCCTGCACCGCGGCCCGCGCTTCGCCGATAAAATCGGCCGTGCCGGGCGTGTCGAGGATGTTTATTTTTACTCCGTCGATCTCCACGAAGCCCATTGCGCTCCTGATCGACATCATTCTCTTCTTTTCGTCGTCGTCGTAATCCGAGGTGAGGGTGCCCTGGTTGGGATTTCCGATTTTATCGATCTTCCCTCCGGCGAGGAGCATGGCATCCATCAGGGTTGATTTGCCTGTTCCGCCATGACCGATTATGGCAATATTCCGTATCTGATCAGCTTTGTATTCCTTCAGCATCAACAAACCTCCAGAAACCGTGTCACAATATGTTTATACCTGCCGCCCGGAGCATTCCGAACGGTATCGTCTTATTCGGATGTTGAGAGAAAATAATAATGCAGCCGTTTTTTGTAAAGAACTTTATTAATGTATAAAAGATGATATGGGGCAGCGATGGCCGGCCATCGGACCCTTTCGCGGTGCATCCGTTACGGTGCATTCAGATTCAACTTATGATGCTTTGAAAAAAAGAATGGACATTATTCTTGAAAACTTTATAGTGTGCGACCTGTGGCTCAGGCACGAAAAATTGAGGTCCGCGGGCCATACCACCATTGAAATAAAGGAAACCATCATGTCAGCCAAGATCGAAGTAAAAAAAGTCACCGATAAAAAAATGATGCTGGAATTCATCAAGCTCCCCTGGACCGCCAGGATATACGCGGGCGACCCGGCATGGGTACCCCCCGTCATCAGCGACATGGTGGCGTTCTTCGACCAGGCCCAGGGATACTTTTTCGAGAACGGCGAGGCGGATTTCTTCATAGCCTACCGGGACGGGAAGCCGGCCGGCAGGATCACCGCGCATACCTACAAGCTGTACGAGGAGAAATTCAGCAAGGATACCGGGTTCTTCGGCTTCTACGAGAGTATCGACGACCTCAACGTTTCAAAGGCCCTTTTTGACACTGCCAGGGAAGCGCTCCGCGCCAGGGGAAAAACGATCATGAACGGGCCGCAGAGCTTCACCATTTACGATTCGGTCGGTTTCGACTGCATGAACAACGGCAGGATGCCGGTGACGGGCATATTCCATTTCGCCCACTGGTATGAGAAGCACGCACTGGCCTACGGGTTCGAGAAAAAAGCGGACTGGTTCTGCTTCATGGTGAAGGAAGACGGGATCAACTGGGACCCCCTCTTCAAAATGCGCGCCGAGTTACAGAAGAAAACCGACGTCAAGTTCGTAATCGGGAAAAAGCGCGAAATCCCGGCGCGCGCCGGCGACGTCATGCGGATATTCAATGCCGCGTGGGAAGGCAACGAGGACCACATCGCCCTTACGCAGAAGCAATTCGACAAAATGTTCAACGAGTTGAAGATGATACTCATCCCCGAGCTAGCCATATTCGCGGAAAAGGACGGGAAGACCATAGGCTTCATCCTGTCGGTCCCGGACGCGAACCCCGGTATCGCCGCCCTGAACGGTCATCTCTTTCCCTGGCGGCTCATAAAGCTCCTCTGGAGGGTAAAGCGGACAAAGACGTTACGGACCATCCTGATGGGCGTCATGCCCGAGTACCGGGGGCAGAACATCGACCAGATACTCATCCTCATGACCATCGAGATCGGCCTCGGCATTGGCTACAACCAGTCGGACTGCTCGCTCATCGTGGAGAGCAACAAGAAGATGATCGGCGCGCTGAAGTACCTGAACGCGGACCGGTACAAGGGATATCGCATTTTCCAGATCAAGGTTTAACCTGTTTCGAGCGCCCCGCATGTCACTTCATGCGGCCGCGCACCATAGCGGCAGTCTTTAGAACCAGGAAAACCCACGGGAGCCAGTGGAAGAACAGGTCCCACCAGTCAACGGGCAACGTCAGGTTGCCGGTGAAAAGCAGGATGGTCTTTTTCCATACATGGGGCGGGTTGAACGGCGACAGCCCCACGGTAAGGCACGCGATGATTATGATTGTCCAGGGAATCCGTGCAATTATATTCATACCGCCCTCCCACTGATACCGAGGTTAGCGGGCACGTGCCCGCGGCAGAAGCCTGTCCGCATAATGGTCCGCATGCATCCCGACCCGTATGCCTATAATGTAATACATTTTGCCCACGGTAAACAATTTATTTTTTAATAATCACCGGAATAACGCACGTTTTCCTCGCATCCCCCTGATGGGGGTTGGTACGAAAGAAGCATGACCTGCCGTCATCTGCGCGGATGTTTTTCGCTGCCACGGTATTCGTGCTGGCAAACCAGCTTATCGAGCTCGGGCATGCGATCGCAGGGCTGGTGCGGGGGGGATGTAAATTACTCCACGTGCACCCACATCCTGTCCTTTCCGAAGATAACCGGACCGTCAAATTCCGCGCCCAAGCTATTTAAAAACAGCATCCGCAGTGCGAACTCCGGCAACGCAGTCGGCACCGGCGGCGCAAGGTGGGTGAGGACCAGCTTTTTCACCCCGGCCTGCCGGGCAATGCTTACAGCATCAACAGCCAGGGTGTGATACTCGATCGCATCTTCAGCCATGTCCGCGAGACGGAGAAGGCCGCGCTCTTTCAGGCGCCGTGCAGCCATAAGGGAAAGGTTGCCGGCGATCGCTTCGTGAACCAGGACGTCCGCTCCGGCTGAATGCTTTACGAGGTTCTCGCACTTCACGGTGTCGCCGCTTATGACCGCGGACTTACCTTTGTATTCAAACCGATATCCGTATGCGGGCGATACGGGCCTGTGGTCCACCATGAAGGCGATGATTTTCAGGCCGCCTTCATCGAGGACAATGGCATCGTTATCCGGACCGGTACACTCGATCCTTACCGGGGCCATGGTCCCCGCCTCGGGCGGCATGTGCTCCGCTCCATGATGCGCGGTCCGGTACCGCCGGTCCGCCTCGTACGCGTCATTGAACCCGCACACCACGCGCTCCACGCCCGGAGGCCCGTACACGGCAAGAGGCCCGCGCCGGCCCATGATCCAGCTCTTTGTAACGGCTTCGCCCAGCTCCGCCATGTGGTCCGAGTGAAAATGGGTGAGCAGTATCCCCGAGAGCCGGCCTGTCGGGAGCCCCCCCGCAGCGATGTTGGCCCAGGAGCCGGGCCCTGTGTCCACGACGAAAAAACGGCCGCCGGCAAGCACTGCCGTGCACGGGCCGGCGCGATCTCCCGCGGAAAGCGGCGTACCCGTACCGCACAGGAACAGGTGCAGTCCTCCGTCATCGAGAAAGCGGGACCCGGGCGCTTCGATAATGCGGTCCGTTGCAAGCCGGACAAGCAGGCCGGGCGACCGCAACAATGCGACAAACCCGATCACGATAACGAGCAGGATGCCAGCCAGGACCGCTATTATTTTTTTCATGAGCACCTCGTCACCTGCAGGAATATTTTCAGCTGCGCGAGCATTCCGCTTACAGCTCCGTGAACACCGCCCCGGCCGGCAACCGCGACTTGGGCAGGCGCGCGTTGTAGTCCCCCTCGTCACGGTATCCGAGGCAGACGATCACCAGTGCGGTCAGCCCATTTTCCGCAAGTCCGAGCTCCGCATCCAGCGCCCGGGCGTCAAAGCCCTCCATGGGGCAGGTGTCGATACCGAGCGTGGCCGCTCCCAGCAGGAGCATGCCGAGGGCAAGGTAAACCTGTTTTTCCATCCAGGGCCGCTCGTCCCTGCGCTCGTTCCGGTGCAGGCCGATATAGAAGCGCCTCCCCCTGTCCTGTCCCGCCTTTGCTTCCGGCGTGGTGAACCGGCCGTCCAGCTCCTCCTGCCCGAGGAGCGCGGCGAGGTGCGCCTCATCCAGCCTGGTGCGGACGCACAGCACGGCTACGTGGGACGCGTTCAGGATCTTCGGCTCGTTGTACGCGAATGTTGGCCTGGTTGCGGCGCCGATCCGGGCTTTCCCCTCCCCGCTCGATGCCATGACAAAATGCCACGGCTGGGAATTTACGGACGAGGGGCAGAGGCGCAGGAGTGTGCGCAACTCGTCCATGAGCGCCTCCGGGATCTTTTTGCCAGGGTCAAAGGACTTGGCCGCATGGCGGGACAGCGCAAGCTGTGATATGTTCATGGTAATTGCCTTACTTTTTAACTATTTTACCGAAAGGCCGGATCATCTCGGTCTTCATCCGCTGCTTGTATACCACGTTCCTGAAGCCGGGGAGCCTGACCATCATAGTGAGAAAGCCGTTGATCATGCGCTGTCCCGGTTTCCGTTTCGGGAAATCGTAGAGGCCGTGGCTTTTGTAATACTTGTGGTCCGCGATGAAGGGGAACCGGAGCCAGCTCCAGACCTCGTCCCTGAAGATCTTCCAGCCGCCCACGCTGTAAAAGGTCGGGGGCGCCTCGTAATGACGGTCGGCCAGGGCGACGGCCGAGAAGGCCATGTTCCGGATCGCGCGGTCCAGCTCCTCCGAGTCGCCCTCCTCGTCGGTCACGACGTCCACCAGGTTCGCGTGCTGGAACTCGGGGAGTGCCTGGATGAACTCGCGCAGGGAGCCGAGCTTCGAAAGCGGACCTGACACCAGGAACCCGATCTGCTTTCCCTCGAGAACGGGCGTATGGTTGTTGTAGAAACTCCGGTCAATGTACTTCTTCCACGCGGCCGAGCAGTACCGGTCCCGCGTCTCGAAGCAGTAGAAGATGATGTCCGCGGTCTTGACACGCGTCTCGAAGAATTCGTGGAAATCGTCGCTGTCGCCGTACACGCAGTCGTTGTCGTACCCGCACTGGATGCACCCCAGGCACCCGCCCTTCACGTCCAGGTCATGGATGTTGACCACAGCCGGGGCAGCGGTGAAGGAGGCGTGGAGGCGCGCCGCCATTTTGGCGAGGTTGGAGGACAGGCCTGTCGAGTCGCTCATGATGAGCACGGTTTTCCCGGCCGGGTCCGCCTTCTCCTTCACCGGTGACGGCTTGTACGGGAACTTCCCCCGGACCACGGGCGGATAGGCCCGGGCGGCCGGCGTGTTGCTTTTCACCGCATCGAGCATGACCGCTATGAACCCGCCGAATCGTTTGCGCTCGGCGCTCCTCACCAGGTCATACATGGACGCGGAGAACGAGCCGGCGAACTTCATGCCCAGGTCGTCGCAGATCGCGCGCATGTAGTTATGCGCGGTGTGGTCGAAGAAGTGCAGGGACGTGGTGAGCACGGCCGCGAACTTGGATTTAAAAAAGGACGCAGCCTTCCCCTCGAACACCATCTCGATAAACCGCTTGTACTGGGACGGGACGAGAAAATAATAGAGAGGGAAGGCCCATATCACGAGGTCCGATGACCTGATGTCGTCCAGGACCGCGCGGAAGGCTTTCCGGTCCTTCTCGAGCGCCTTGATCCGGTGCGATATGTTGTGCACGGACAGGTTAATATCCGGGTGCTCCTGCCGCATGTAATGGATATACTGCATCGTCACGCTCGTGTCGCCCTTGGGGCTGCCGTTAAGGACTGCAATTTTCATGGGACTACCTCGCTATCATATAATGAGCCGCAGGTAAAACAATGGTAGAATGAGGGATAATAAGCAACTATTTTTATATCATGAAAACCAGCCCTGAGGGGGCACGTGTGGAAAAACCGCGAGTGGTCACGAATGAACACGAACGCGGGGCAGGCACTTGCCGACACTCCTCCTTCCATCCCCTCCGTTTCAGCCCCTATCCCCCGCCGCCTCTCTCCGGGGACTGCATCGCGGGGATCAGCGGCAGGCTGGGCGGCCGCGTGTATTACCTGTGGAACGACAGGCAGTGCGTACGCACGCACGTGATGCCCGCAAATCCGCGCACAGAGCGCCAGCAACAGGGACGCGCGCGCTTTGCCGGGCTTGTGGCCCGCTGGCGTTCCCTGGGGGCGGCGCACAAAGAGCGCTGGAACCGCCGGGCGAAACGCCTGAACATGAGCGGGTACAACCTGTTTATCAGCGTGAACATGAAAAAGCAGGGAGCACGGCGCGAAAACAGGCTGCTTAGCTCACCCGCACGGTTGCGGACACACCCGGAAAAAAAACCGGGAACCCTGCCCGACCGGGCAATTTTCTCCCACCCGTACAAATCGCCGTACCATTATACCGGCAAACGACCTGTTATTTTAAGCATATCATCGATCTCAAGACGACGGAAAATACTGCACAGGCAGACTGATTTCCAGGTATGGTTTTGTCCTTTTTCTGTTAGTTGTACTAATAATTCACAATTATTTTAGTGCAAATATCCTGAAAAGCGAAGCGCAGCCGTTTTTTTATAAAATATGGACTATGCAGCGACCAAATCTATTATATTTAAATTAGGAGGTTTATACCCGGGTTCTTTATAAACCATTTACTACGTGCATTCATAGTAGCATAACCTTCGGTATTTCTACTATATGGACGGATCCTGAAATGAAAAAGAACGATAACGCAACATCCCGCTTCGACGAAAAATCGCTTAATGAGCTTCGCGAGAGCGAGGAGCGCTTTCGTAACCTGGCCGAATCCACCCCCATGGCGATTCTCATTTACCAGGACAACAAATGGATTTACGCCAATCCCTCCGCCGAACGGATAACCGGATATTCGCGGCAGGAGCTGGCCGCGATGAATTTCTGGGACGTGGTACATCCGGATTTCAGACAGCTCGTCGAGGCGAGGGGAAAGAAGCGGCAGGCGGGGGAGAACGTTATCTCAAGCTATGAATTCAAGATCATCACAAAATCGGGGCACGAGAAATGGGTGCTCCTCAACGGTACGACATCCCGCCTGGGCGGCAAGCCCGCCGGCCTGATCAACGTGATTGATATCACTGAGATGAAGAGGATCGAGGAAGAGCTGATGGCGACCAACGAGGAGTTCGAGGCGACCAACGAGGAACTCCTCAACTCGCAGAAGGAGCTTGAAGAGAGCGAGCGCCGCTACCGGGAGATATTCGACAACTTCCCGGTCGGCATATTTCAAACCACCCTGGAGGGGAATTTCATAACGATCAACAACGAGATGGCGCGGATTCTCGGGTATGTGTCCCCCCGGGACAGCGCCGCCCCGGGAGAAAACATCACGAATTTCTATCTGGACCCCGACGTGAGGCACCTGCTCCTGGCCGATGTCCGTATCAACGGCCACGTGGATCACTATGAAACGCAATTCCGCAAGAAATCCGGGGAGCATATCTGGGTGTCCATCAACACGCACCTCCGCAACAGGGCCGGCGACGGGACATACCTGGAAGGATACATCCAGGACATCACGGCCCGGAAGAAGGCGGAAGAGGAGATGAAGAACCTGGGGAAACAGCTGATACAGGCGCAAAAAATGGAGGCCATCGGACGGCTTGCCGGAGGAATCGCCCACGATTTCAACAATCTGCTGACGGCTATCATGGGGAACGCCGAGATATCCCTGAAAACGATTGGCGAAGAGTCCGGTATTGCCGAAAACATTAACGACATTCTCGCCACGGCCATTCGGGCCGCGGAGCTGACCAACCAGCTTCTCGCGTTCAGCCGCAGGCAGGTCATCAAGCCGGTCCCGATCGACATCAACGCCTTCCTTGCGAAGGTCGAGCGAATGCTGCGGCGTATTATAGGCGAAACCATAACGCTGCACATCCGCCGGCGGTCGGACAGCGCCTTTGTGAATGCGGACCCCACCCTGATGGAGCAGGTGATCATCAACCTGGTCGTCAATGCCAGGGACGCGATGCCGGGCGGAGGGACCATCACCATCGTTTCATCGCAGGAAACCGTTACCGGCGTGCACAGCGAGCAGTACGGATCGGTCCAGCCCGGCGACTATATCCGCATCGACGTGATCGACACCGGAACCGGCATTGACAGGGAGATACTGGAAAAAATTTTCGAGCCTTTTTTCACCACGAAAGGCGAGATGGGAACGGGCCTCGGCTTATCCACGGTGTACGGAATCGTGCAGCAAAACGAAGGATATATCACGGTCAGAAGCGAAAAGGGCGGAGGATCGACCTTTACCATTTTTCTTCCCCGGGCCCCCGCCGTTACGAAGGAAGAGAATAACGGACCTGCCGAACGGGCGGTACCGGATTACACGGCAGCCAGGGAAACCATCCTGGTTGTCGAGGATGAAGACCACGTGCGAAAGCTTATCGTGCGCGCCCTCTCCTCCCAGGGCTATTCGGTGCTGCAAGCCGCCACCAGCAGCGAAGCCATCAGCGTGTGCGCACGTGAAGACCGCCCCATCGATCTGATATTGACCGATATCGTCCTGCCGGACATCCCCGGACCGCAGCTCGTCGAGAAAGTGCGATCAGACAGGCCCGGGATACGGGTGCTTTTCATGTCGGGATACACGGAACACAAGATCGCCGCGACCGAAGCGGTTGAAGAGGGGGTTTATTTCATTCCCAAGCCCTTCCTCCTGAGCGAGCTCCAGAAAAAGATACGCGAGGTGCTGGGCGGGACGCGGGAGCGGGAGTGAGGGGCAAGGAAATTTCGATTAAGATTTCCGCAGCATAACCGGCAACCAGCCGCCGGCCATGGATGGCCGGCGACGCGAGAGCAAACATGGATGTTTGCCTCGCGCGAACGCGTTTCGCACGTTATAACAACGCATCCTGCTGGAACAGGCGACTTACGGGAGTGATCAGGAGGTGAACCAACAGCCATTGAAACGTCCGCATGAAGGCGGGGTTGATCAACCCCACCTTCATACGGACAAACCGAATAAGGGCGATGAGCAAATTCCGGCGCAGCCGGATTGGCGAATTCGCCCGTGGGGTCCAGGGGCGCAGCCCCTGGCGCGGGGGTGGGGAGTATGAGGGGCCGCCATTATGGCGACATCCTGTCGCTGGCGGCATGCGGACATCCTGTCCGCTAGAGGGGCGGCCGCGGCTGCCGCCCTTCCCCTCATAACACCGCACGACCGTGAGCAACAGGATGTTGCGAATGCCGGCCGAGGCAGGATGCCGGAAGGCCGGCCTCCCGGTCACACCCTGGCGCAGGGTGGCGCAACAACCAGAATTGACCCTGTTGACCAATGGATCCCCGCTTTCGCGGGGATGACAAATTGTCATAAGCGAAAGCGAGATCATCCTCGCTTACACGCCCCCTCCACCCTCTTCTTCAACGCCTCATTCATAAGGGTAAAGCCCTCGATCGTGGAATTAAAATTAAAGAATGGAACCAGTATCCCATTGAAGTTCTCTTTCTGAACGAGCTTCGTTTTCCCTGCATCGATCTTTTCAAGCTGGAAGGTGTGCCGTCCCGTGAAAATGCCGGGCATCAGGAGCCTGCCCTGCCATTGGAAGAGGCTGTTCGCATCATTGACCAGAATCTCCGGGGTAAAGACCATCGGATCGCTCCCCTTCGTATGAAACGTAACTTCGATGGTGCTTCCCTTCTTCATCTCCCCGCTAACTTTGGTAATAAAAGGGTTCCATTCCGGATATTTGGGGAAATCCATCAATTCCGCCCATACCGCGTCAACCGGGGCATTGATCGTAATCTCGGTCGAGATGTGCCTGTTGCCCAGCAGGAGCAAAATCACGACGAATGTAATCAGGATTGATACCAGTAACGATGCTTTTTTCATTGTAGTTTCACCTCTTCTTCCTGGATATTTTTTTCGCCAGCTGCTGCGATTTCTTCATGAGGTCGTCCAAATCTTGCTTCGACGTTTCAATCTTATACTCATCATTTATACGGGAAGCGGCTTTATCCTTTCCCGCTCCCGACCGTCTGGAGCTCATGGCGTTCTTGAGCTTTTTCGAGAACAGCTCTTTCATAAAACCGGAAAAGGTTATCGGTGCCGGTTCCGGGACATTATCCGGCGGCTCAGGTGGCAGGCGGTGTTGGTCCGGGTCGCTCTTCCAAGGTAATTTGTGAACATTTACTTTTTTTTCCAGCTCGGCATATACCTCTTCAAGATTGAGATTCAGGTTCCCGTATTCGTTGATTTTCGAGATTACCAGGCGCGAGATAACTCTGTCAATGCCTGCGCAGGACCTGATAAACCTGTCCAGGACTGACTGCCCTGGGAAGATGCCGTCCTCCACCAGTGTAGGCGAAGACGGGTGACGCATGGGCCGGGAACCGTCGTCCACACCGGTATGCGCGAAACCCCGTCCCGCGGTCCAGGTGAGGGAGCGCTCGTTCCGGGCAATGTCATAGCAGAGCTGGAACCCGCGGATGGAGGAGTCGTTCCGGTTATACCAGACGATGAGCTCAAAATACTCGTCCCCGAACCATCGCCTGAAAATGTCATCTTCTTTCTGGGCTGCGTCAATTTCTCTTAACATAATGCGTGTTTCCGAAAAAAGTTATTCCGTTCCAGGCACTTCCCGATTACAACCGGGAAAATCCCGCTACATCAGGCAGAAAAATCCCGCGCTCAGGGCCGTGAGGACCTGGCCCGAGTAATAAAAAGCGAGGTTTATCCTGCCATACCGCCACGTGTGGCGGAACCGTGCGAGCGAGAGGATCACGTCGGAGATGTAGAACAGAACCGCCCCTCCCGTGATGAGCAAGGCCTGGTTGACCGTGAAATAGTCGCCGTAAAATACCGAAACGGCGCGGTTCACCATGAGGCTGATTATTATCACATACACGAGTACCGGGACTTTCATCTCCCCCAGGCCGGGCAGGAGATACAGGTAAACCCCGATCCCCAGGGCGGCCAGGACCGCGCCGCTGACCAGGTCCTCGCGGTGAAACCCGTTGAACCAGGTGAATACGGCGATGTAGACGACATGCCCCAGGAGAAACAGGACCAGGCCGATTCTGAACGCCTTCTTCGAGCGGTTCATGAACATGAGCGCCATGTCGCCCCCGAAGCAGAGCAGCATGCCGGCCAGAAGAGCCAGCGTGTATTCCGCGCGCGAGCACTCGCCCCTGAAAAAAGCGATGAGCAGGACCGCCGTCATCAGCGTCGACGAAAGCGGCTTCCACAGGTGAATCCCCTTCTCATCGCCCGCAAATTCGCTTCGGTGAAGTAGCGTTACCGTTATTACCATGCATCCAATAACCACCCAATACAGTATCATCACAGTCCTCCTCTTTCTTTAATATATGGTATACTCAAGGGTCCATATCTCAATGCGGCGACCCGGGCATCCGGTTTTCTTTCAAAGAATCGATCAAGCAGTGCCCCGGGGTCGGTGCATTGAATGCAATGCGTGTCAGCGGCTTTTTCCCGCTGCAGCGTGCTGAAGAGATGCACCTCGGCGCGCGACAGCACCGCAGCGAGCTTCTGGACCTGCCATGCCTCCGGGCGCGCGAAGGAAGGATCCCGTATCATATCAAGCAGCCCCCCGGGCGTTCTTTGTAATTTTAATATTTCATGAAATTCGCTGCTGTCGGGAATGCCCTCGCCGCAATGTGAGAGGCAGAGGATACGCCCCCCACCGGCAACGATCTCGCCTGCAGCGCAGATCCCCTTCACCGTCTGGTAGAAGTTCCGGTCAAGGGGATGGCCGCTGTTCGAGGTTATCACGATATCGAATGCCGTGCCGCAGGCGCACATCGAGGACTCCATCGCGAAGCCGGCACCCGCCCTGTGCGCCTCCAGAACGTCCCCGCAGAAGAACCCGGTAATGCCGTGATCGGGCCCGAGCGTTACCTGTATGGAAAAATCGGGCTTTACCAGGCATGCGGCCCGGGACGCCATCTCGTAAACCGGGTTATCGTGCAGAAGGCCCCAGGTGGCGCGCGGGTCATCGATCACAGGGGCGGAATGAAAACGCATGATGGCGTCGATTCCCGCGATACCGGGCATCACCGCCTTGGGGCCGCCGCTGAAACCGGCAAAAAAATGCGGCTCGATGAACCCCACGGTGATCCTTTTATCGGCCTCCAGGTATACCCTGTTCAGGAATATCTCCTCGCCCCTGTCGGTGACGCCCGCCCTTCCAAGGCCGCCGGTATCGAACGCGTCGTGATTGACGATGCGCAGTTTGCGGGAGACTTCATTCCCGAACATTTCCCTGATCTCGGCGGCAGAGCAGGCGCGGTGGCTCCCCGTGCCAATGAGCACCGTAATATTCTCCAGAGGAACATGACGAAGCTCTTCGATTATCCAGGGAACAAGTTTTGCATTCGGGAGGGGGCGGGTGTTATCGCTGGTAACTATGACGACCCGCTCGCCGGAAGATATGCTTTTTCCGAGCGGCCCTGCGCCGATAGGCTCCCGCACGGCCGTTAAGAAGGACGCCCGTTCATCGGCCAGGGCTTCCACCGCGCGCGGCTCAATAATAACTGCGCCGGTGGGGAGCTCGAGCTCGTGAAACCCCGTGTAATACGGAAAGGAAACTCTCACCCTGAATTCCACGCTCCTGTCAATTATGTGCCGAATGCGCTGCGCAGCAGAAGGGGATCACCCCCTCGTCTTCAGATACTCCGCGACCCTGTCCAGCCCCTCTTTAATGTTCTCGAGCGAGTTCGCGTACGAGAAACGGAGGAAGCCCTCGCCGCCGGAGCCAAAATCAATCCCGGGCGTGACACCCACCCGCACCCTGTCGAGAATAGCGAAGGCCTCCTTGTACGAGTCCGTGCAGAAGTGACGCGCGTCCGCGAATACGTAGAAGGCGCCAGTCGGCTCCACGTGTATCTCGAACCCGAGCTCCCTGAGCCGTTTGATCATGTACACCCGCCGCTCGTTGTAGGTCCGCTTCATCTTCTCGATGTCCGGGCCGGCGTGGCGCAGGGCCGCGATGCCCGCGACCTGCACAAAGCTGTTCGCGGATATGGCGAAGTTCTGGTGCAGGCGCTCCATGACGCGGGAGAATTCTTTCGGGAAGATCAGGTAGCCGAGCCGCCACCCGGTCATGGCGTAGAGCTTGGAAAAGCCGTTGATGACGAAGGCACGGTCCGTGAACTCGAGGATCGAGCGCGCGCGGCCCCCGTACACCAGGCCGTGGTATATCTCGTCCGAGAGAATGAACTGGTTCTCGAACCCGGCGATCTCCTTCAGGTTCCTGTCCGTCATGACGATACCGGTCGGGTTGGACGGCGAGTTGATCAGTATGGCCTTGGTCCGGTTCGTGAGCACCGCGCGGATCTCCTCGGGCCGGTACTGGAACCCGTCGTCCGGGTGCGTGCGCACCTCCGCTACGCGGCCGCCCACGGCCTCGATGAAGTTGGGATAGCAGGCATAGTGGGGATTGGAGAGGATCACCTCTTCCTCCGGTTCGAGGAGCGAGAGCATCATGAGGAGCATTGCCGGCGACGTGCCGGAGGTAACGAGCACCCGGTCCGGGCTCACTTCCACGCCGTACTCCCGCTGATAGAAGGCGCAGATTTCCTCGCGCAGATCCAGCAGGCCCATGGCGTGCGTGTAATGGGTCTTGCCCGAGCGGATCGCCTCGATAGCGGCCTCGCGGACCACCTCCGGTGTCTCGAAATCGGGCTCGCCGACCTCGAGGTGTATGATGTCCTTTCCTTCATGTTCGAGCTCTTCGGCCCGGGCCATCACGTCCATCACCATGAAGGACTTTACGCCCAGCACCTTTTTCGCGATCATCTTTTTCCTGTTGTTCGAGTTGTCCATGCTGTCCATAGGCCTTCTGTGATTCATTTCAATTATCGTCCCGATAGGTCCGCAAGCGCTTGCGGACCTATCAAGGGTTCTCATACGGTCGCACGCCAACTCTACCCTCCCCGCGCGGAATCGGCAAGTAAAAAAGACGCAGGAAACCCTGCCGTAAAACACCCCCCTGCCCTGAAAAAATAGCTTGATTAACTCCGTCCATGTAATTACCTTGCTTTATACGGGCCGGCCTCTCGCTTATACGGGCCGGACCCGGCGCCTGCACACCACTACAAAAACCGGGACCTGTCATGAACAAGAAACTAATCGCCGCCATTACCGTTTTCGTCATTATTTACATTGTTTTAACCTCTATGTCGGGTTTTTATACCGACTACGAATGGTTCAGGATCTACCAGGGCCTGGAGATATTCTGGGTGCTCTTCTTCACCAAGTTCAACGTGCACCTGCTCTTCGGCCTCATTTTCGTCGCCCTCTTCTCGTTCAACTTCCTCCTGATCCGCGTTCTGGGCGGAAAAGGGCGGATCTTCGCGAGCAATATCCTGAGCCGGCTCCAGCTCCCCCTCCTGGGCTCGCCGAAGCGCGCCCTTTTCATAATCCTGGCGATCGGGGTGCTGACCGGCGGCTTCTTCATGGGATTGGGCGCGTCGTCCTTCTGGAAGGAGTATCTCCTGTACATGAACGCGGTCCCGTTCGAGGGCTTCCCGAAAGACCCGATCTTCTCCATGGACCTGGGTTTCTACGTGTTCAGCCTTCCCTTTCTCCGCTTCCTGTACGGGTGGCTGATGTCGGGGCTCGTGATCACGTCGCTCTTTTCCATCATGTTCCATATCGTCAATGGCGGGATTTTATTGAAGAACAGCAAGCTCGAGTTCTCGCTCTTCGCGCGGGCGCACATCTCGACCCTCCTGGCGATGATGGTGTTCCTGTACGGGCTCGGGTACCGGCTGGACGCCTACGAGCTGCTCTTCTCGAAAATCGGCAAGTTTTACGGCGCCGGCTACACGGCAGTGAACGCGAACCTTCTCGCCTACAACGCGGCAATGATCATCTCGTTCATAGCGGCGGCGCTGTTCCTGTTCAACATATTCAAGCGGAGCTTCAGGCTTCCCCTCATTCTCCTGGCCGCCATCATCCCGGTCTACTTCATCCTGGGCACCATATTCCCCGGCCTCCAGCAGCGCTTCATAGTGGACCCGAACGAGCTGGAGAAGGAAAAGGCATATATCGAATACAACATCAAGTTCACCCGCATCGCCTACGACATCGAGCGGGTCAGGGAGATGCCCTTCGCGAACAAGCAGAACCTGTCCTACCAGGACATCGCCAAAAACAGGAACACCCTTGAGAACGTGCGGCTCTGGGACTGGCGGCCCCTCAAGCAGACCTACAAGCAGCTGCAGGAGCTCAAGCCCTACTACTTCTTCAACGACGTGGACGTGGACCGCTACACGATCGACAAGCGGAAGATCGCGGTGAACCTGTCTGCGCGCGAGCTGTCGATAGACCGTCTGTCGAAAAACAGCCAGACCTGGCAGAACCTGCACCTGGTATACACGCACGGCTACGGTGTCGCACTGTCCCGGGTGGACAAGGTCACGTCCGAGGGACAGCCGGAGATGCTGATTTACGACATACCGCCGAAATTCCGCGTGGACATCCCCCTCGACCGTCCCGAAATCTATTTCGGCGAACACGAGAATTCCTACATCATCACCAACACCGCGATGAAGGAGTTCGATTACCCCTACGGCGAGGTCAACAAGTTCGCGACCTACAAGGGCACCGGGGGCACGAAGCTCGATTCGATCTTCAAGCGGATACTTTTCGCCGCCGCGTTCAAGGACATCAACATCCTGATATCCGGAACCATCGACGGGAACAGCCGTGTCCACTACCGGAGAAACATCGTGGAGATGGTGAAAGAGTTCACGCCCTTCCTGGAATTCGACGACGACCCCTACCTGGTCATCGCGGACAAGAAGCTCTACTGGATCATCGACGCGTACACATCGACCGACCTGTTTCCCTACTCGACCCCGATCGCGATCGGGAGCCGCAAGATCAATTATATCCGCAACAGCGTCAAGATCGTGATAGACGCATACGACGGCGCGATGAACTACTACATCGCGGACGAGAGGGACCCGATCATCAAGGCGTACAGCCGGATCTTCCCCGGCGTGATGAAGCCGATGTCGAAGATGCCGGAAGCGGTCAAGGACCACCTCCGCTACCCGGAATCGCTCTTTACGGTGCAGGCGAATATCCTCCTGACCTACCACATGACAGACCCGAACGTTTTTTACAACAACGAGGACGCGTGGCACATCGCGAACCAGGTCGTCGAGAATACCGAGGAGCCGGTCGAGAGCTACTACCTGGTGACCCGCCTGCCCGACGAGCAGCGGGACGAGTTCATAGTCATCATCCCCTTCACCCCGTTCAAGAAGGACAACATGATCGCCTTCCTCACGGCCAAGTGCGACATGCCGGACTACGGCGAGCTTAAGCTCTACCAGCTCCCGAAAGACAAGCTCTCGTACGGCCCGCTCCAGATCGAGGCGCGGATCAACCAGAACCCGGACATATCCAAGCAGCTCACGCTCTGGAGCCAGAAGGGCTCGAGCATTATCAAGGGGAACATGCTGGCCATACCCATCGAGGAATCGATCCTCTTCATCCAGCCGCTCTACCTGAAGGCCCAGTCGAGCGAGATGCCGGAGCTCAAGCGGGTCATCGTGTCGTTCTCCGACAAGATCGTGATGGAGGCCGACCTGCCCGCGGCCCTGGAGCGGCTCTTCTCCGGCAATGTCTTCATAGACCAGGGGCCGATGGCGGGTGAAACGCGCGAGTCACGGGTGAGGGACCTGGCCGTCCGCGCGCTCAACCACTACAACCAGGCGGAAGCGAACATGCGCGAGGGCAACTGGGCGAAGTATGGGGAGAACATCAAGATGCTGGGGGACATCTTGCAGCGAATGAATTCGCTGAGGTGACGCCGCGGATTTTCCGAAAAAATGTACGGTGAACAGTGAATAGTGGACAATTGAAGTAAAATAAAGCCCCGGTTCTGAGCCGGGGCTTTATTGTTAACTACTGAATTAGTAAGTCATGATGTACTGACGCTTCCTTGTTCGAAAACTATGGGAATAGTCGTTACTTCATTCCCCTTCCCCGCAAATCGGCAATTCCTTTTTCAAGGAGATTGATTAAATCAGAAGCGTTTTCTTTTGTATCGAAATAATATAAGAATAGAGGGTGCGGAACCTGGGTCCACCTCACCTCTTCCTTCTTGTCTTCACCAAAGATAATTGTTGTCTGCTCATATCCGAGCTCAAGTTTGGCGAGAGTCCCCGTATCATTATCCTTGCTGGATTCAAACCTGATACACTGTTTCTGTAACAGCCGGTAACGAGGGCCATCATAAATTACCACATCGCTCGTAGGCCCGTAAAAATTATAAACGGCGCCGTTAAAACTTAATTTTTCGTCCCATTCTTTGAGCATCTGTCTGCCGTTTTTAATGAGCTCGGCTGCGTCAGTTACCGGCAGATAATAGGGATAATTATAGTTAAGGTACACGGAACTCAGGGTCCTGTTGCCGGTAATGCCTTTTGTCGGCGTTATTATCAAATAATACGTTTTATCCCCTTTTTTGTTGTAGTCAACCGCCGATAGAATGCAATACCGCCTGGATTTGTTCATCGATACATTATCCCCATTGATAATGTTTAATTCGGTCCGCAGGGCGCGTGACTTGCTTGGTTCATAGCTGGATGAATATGGAATAAATGCCACGCAACCCGATAAGGTCATTACAGACAATGCGAAAAGTACTGCCAGCATACCTGCTTTGAAAAATAATTTTTCCATTAAAAACTCCTTTGATTAGTAGCGCGAAACGATCTGTTTCCCGCGCAATTCAATTATGTGAATTATTAGAAAATCAGAAAATTGTTGAATGTGTTGATATAGCGACGCTTCATCAACCCGGTCCTGTCAATACATTATTATCAGGGAATATATATGTCGAGTAAAATGCGACCTCTTCACTAATAGCTAACAGGACACAACAGGCTTAATCTGAACCAGTTTGGCAGAATAATTGAGTTATTTCATCACAATAATCGCCGGACAGGGGCTTGAAATCCAGGTTGTACTCAAAGAGCGACGTTATGTGTGCCCTGATTATTTCCTTGCTGCTGCCGGTCCTGGCAAGGAAAACGGCAGGTGCCGTGGCCTCGGCTCCCCTCACGCCTTCCGGGTGGTTGTGAGTGATCTCCGCGGTCATCCTCGCCTGCAGCATCATCTCGTCCTCGCTCGTAAAGGCGAAACCGACCGGACTCACACGCATCGCCGAACCGTTGCCCCTGCTGTTATAGGGGGAAATCTTTCATCTTGATCGGCAGATGCTCGTTGACCGATCCGATGATGTCTCCGGCAATAGCACCAATCATGATCATATCTTTATGAGTTCAACAGGTAACATGTTACCCATGACAGAAGCAATAAAAATCATTCAATATAATAATAACTAATATATTCTTGACAGAAAACGCCCGACAAAGATTTTTAAAAAACATGGAAATAATGCAAAAAGAAATTCAATCAAGGCGTACATTTGCGATAATTTCGCATCCTGACGCGGGTAAAACGACGCTGACGGAAAAATTGTTGCTGTATGGCGGCGCCATTGAACTCGCGGGATCCGTTACTGCCAAGAAGAATTACCGGGAAACCTCATCTGACTGGATGGAGCTCGAGAAAAAAAGAGGCATCTCGATATCTTCAACGGTGCTTCAATTCAGCTATCGAGGCTTCAGGCTGAACCTTCTTGATACGCCGGGACACAAGGACTTTTCCGAGGATACCTATCGCGTCCTCATGGCGGTTGATTCCGTCATCATGGTCATTGACGCCGGGAAAGGCATTGAAAGCCAGACATTGAAGCTTTTTGAGATTTGCCGGAAACGGGGCATACCGATCTTTACTTTTATAAACAAACTCGACAGGCCTGCGTTGCCGCCGCTCGATCTGATGGACGAGATTGAAAAATTATTGCATATTCATGCGTATCCGGTTTGCTGGCCGCTGGAAAGCGGACCGCTGTTCAAAGGTATCTATAACAGGCTCGGCAATACCGTCAATCTGTATGAAAAAGTCCCCGGGGGTTCCTACAAGGCGCCGTTATCTGTCCACGGTATCACCGACCCGGTAGTCAAGCAAGCGCTCAGCGAATCTTCTTATAAAAATTATTATTGAAGAAATTGAACTGCTTGACGTCGCGCATGGCGGCTTCGAACGAAGCAAGCTGATCGACGGCGGGACGACGCCGGTTTTCTTCGGCAGCGCGTCCAACAATTTCGGGGTAGAGCTTTTCCTCGACTGGTTTCTGGACCACTCGGAACGACCGGTTCCGAGAAAAGCGGGCAACAGAACCGTATCGCTTGACGGTCCCGTGTTTTCGGCCTTCATATTTAAAATTCAGACCAACATGAACCCCCAGCACAGGGACAGGATGGTCTTTGCCCGGGTTTGTTCAGGGAAGTTCATTCGCGATATGACCGTGTACAATACCCGAAGCGGCAAGGAAGTGCGAATATCAAATTCCCACAGCATTTTCGGACGGGACAGGGAGATTTCCAACGAAGCCTATCCCGGCGATATAATCGGTTTTATTACCAACGCCGATTTCCGCATTGGCGATACGATCAGCTCCGACCCGTCGCTCTGCTTCAATGAAATACCGCGCTTCGCGCCGGAATGTTTCGCCTATATACAGAGCGCGTCCTTTTCAAATTATAAATCGTTCAGGAAAGGGCTTGACCACCTGCTGGCGGAAGATATTGTACAGACTTTTTACCCCAGGGACAGCGGCAATAATCTGCCTCTTCTGGGCGCGGTAGGGCCGCTTCAATTTGACGTACTCCAGTACAGGCTCAATGATGAATACGGAGTTGAAACAAATCTCGACATCAAACAGTGGTCCGTGCTCCGCTGGCTTGATACTAACGCCGAAAATGATTTTTCGCGCATGTATCTTCCCTCCGATTGCCGCCATGGAAAGGACGAAAGGGGCAGGCCGGTTATTTTTTTCAAGGAATTGTGGACCATGCAGTACTTTAAAGAAAAAAATCCGGATGTACGATTATATGATACGCCTGCACAGTAATACCACATACTGTTGCTAACGGGTATTCTTGAACAGAAACATTAACACGCTGGATAAGGTCATGAAACCTGAAGAAATAAATAATATTAAAAAAGAAATTGAGAAGAGAATAGAAGAGGCGCAGGCAAGCATCGAGAATCTCAGGGAACAGACCAAACCCGTTCCTCCCAGCGTCGCCCTCGGAAGGCTTACCCGAATGGATGCCATCCAGCAGAAGCATATGGCTGAGACAAATCTGAAAACGACTGAAACCCTTATAAGTAATTTACAAAAAGCGCTTTCAAGGATTAACGATGATGACTTTGCGGTATTCAAAATGTGCGGCAAGGACATCCCTATCCAGAGAATTCTTGCGGTCCCTGACGCGAAAGTATGCATTCCATGTGTATCCGGGAAAAAACGATAGCGCAACTATTCTGTTGAATCAGTATCGGACAGGGGGCTTGAGTATAGGATTTATACCCACCGTTTAGAAATAATACTTGCCTGCTCTTACATCTTATATTAACTTTCCCTGCGTCTCTTCGCCTCTGCGTGAGACTTGAATGTTTGTTTTCAGCATAAGAATCATTTAATAATATAACCATTGAACTGTGCCCCCACCGGGGGACAGGGGGGAATATGAAACTCGATCGCTCCGCTGGCATCCTCTTACACATAACCAGCCTCCCCGGCCGTTACGGCATCGGCTCACTCGGACCCGAGGCGGAAGCAGTGGCGGCGTTTCTCGCGAAAGCGGGCATGCGCTACTGGCAGGTCCTTCCCGTGGGGCCGGTAGAGGAGCGGTTCGGATTTTCGCCCTACGCCTCGCCCTCCACCTTCGCGGGAAACTGGATGTTCGTAAGCCTGGAGCGCCTGTCGGAAGAGCCCTGGTTCCCCGGCTCACCCGGGCCCGACCCTTTCGAGGAGAGTCACCTGGTCCCGTTCGAGGACATCGTGCGGCACCGGGTACCCATTCTCACGGCTGCGGAACAGGGCTTTTTTACAAACGCCACCTCCGCGGATAAAGCCGGGTTCGAGCATTTCTGCGATGACGAGAAGGACTGGCTTGACGATTACGCGCTCTTCAGCGCGCTCGCGGAGCACACCGGCGACGCTGACTGGACCGGGTGGGACCGGGACCTGGCGGAGCGCGATCCGAAGGCGCTCGTGTTATGGGGCAAAAAGCTTGCCGCGCCGGTGCGGTTTCGGAAATTTTTACAGTTCCTGTTCTTCAGGCAATGGGAGGACTTCCGGGAGGCCTGCGCATCGTCCGGCATCAGCCTCATCGGCGACATCCCCATCTACGTGACCATGGAGAGCGCGGACGCCTGGGCGAACCCGGACATCCTCCAGCTCGACGCCAAAACACGCAGGCCCGTCTCGGTCGCGGGCGTGCCGCCCGACTATTTCAGCGACACGGGCCAGCTCTGGGGCAACCCGCTCTACCTGTGGAAGAAAGGGACTGCGCTCTCCGCGGAAACGACGCGCTGGTGGGCGCGGCGCATCAGCCACCTCAACCGGCTGGTGGACGTGATCCGGATCGACCACTTCCGCGGCTTCGAGGCGTACTGGTCCGTCCCGGACGGGGAGGAAACCGCGGTGCGCGGCACGTGGGTCAAGGGGCCCGGCATCCAGTTCTTCAAGAAGCTGCGCGAGGAAACGGGGGCCCTCAACCTGATCGCCGAGGACCTCGGCGTGATAACGCCGGAGGTAGAGAAGCTGCGCGACGACCTGGACCTCCCGGGCATGTGCATCCTCCAGTTCGCGTTCGACTCCAACAACAAGAACTATTACCTGCCTCATAATATCGATAACCGCAACTGCGTGCTCTACACCGGCACGCATGACAACAACACCACCAACGGCTGGTTCTACGGTCCCGAGACCGGCGAAGAAACACGGCGCTACATCCTGGAGTACCTGGGCCTTGACGACTGGACCGACTTCCACATGAAGCTGATCCGCCAGGCCTACCGGAGCGTCGCGAACCTGGTCATGGTCCCGGTACAGGACATCCTCGGGTTCGGGCCGGAATTCCGCATGAACACGCCGGGCACCCCGGAAGGGAACTGGCGGTTCAAGCTGAAGGAAAAAAGCCTGACGGACGACATGGCGCTGCGGCTCAGGAGAATGGGCCAGATATACGACCGCCTTCGCGACCGGGGCTAGGCAAGGGGAAGCACGGCCCGGGGCCGCGCCACACACAACAAACAGGGAGGACCGCATGAACGAGAAAACAAAACGCATCATACGGCTTATTGCCAGCCTCATTATTCCCCAGCTCGCGGGCGGCATCGGCGCACTCTTCACCGGGTCATCGGTGAGCACCTGGTATGCCGGGCTGAACAAACCCTCATTCAACCCGCCCGGCTGGGTATTCGGCCCGGTGTGGACTATTCTCTACCTCATGATGGGCGTGGCGCTCTACCAGGTGTGGAGGAACGGTCTCGGTGACAAAAATACTAAAATCGCGGTCACCCTGTTCGGCGTGCAGATGGTGCTGAACCTCCTCTGGTCCATACTCTTTTTCGGCATGCAAAACCCGCTCGCCGGACTTGTTGACATCGCCCTGTTGTGGGCCTTCATACTCGCCACCATGATAGCGTTTTACCGGATCTCGAAGCCGGCGGGGCTTCTTCTCCTCCCCTACTTCCTGTGGGTGAGCTTTGCGTCGGTTCTTAACTACATGCTATATACAATGAATAATTAATAAGGAATAATTAATAATTAATGAAATAAATCCGCTCCACTGGAGCAGATTTATTTATTTTTGGGTCTTCATGTTCGTATAATCATTAAGAATTACAAATACAGGAGTGTACGAATGAAAGCTGATCCATTGAAAGATAAAAGCTATCTATAATTATTCATTATTAATTTTTGCATATAACTTCCATCACTGATTCCGTTATGTTTTAATCACCAAAACCTGTACAAAAATAATCTCGACGTACACACGGGTATTTTAAAGAATCGTGGATTATAGCTTTCAGGAGGCTCCCATGCCCAGCAAAATGAACCGGGACACTATTGGCGACATCTCTCGTCGAGCGGCCGCTCGATATCCCCGAAAAAAAGCCATACTCTACAAAAATATGGAGCTTACATTTTCAGAGCTGGAAGAGCAGGCCTGCAGGTTTGCGAACCTGATGACAGGCCTGGGTGTCCGCAAGGGCGATCGGGTTGCGATCAACTCCTACAACTCGCACCACTACGCGATCAGCCTTCTCGGCCTTGCCAAGATAGGCGCGGTCCAGGTGCCGGTAAACTTCATGCTCAACGCCGAAGAGGTCGATTACGTGGTCACCCACTCCGGGGCCCGGGTCTTCCTGGTTGAAGACACTCTCATCCCGCAGATGCAATCGGTCCCCGGCCTGTTCGGGAACATCACGACCTGGGGCGCCATTCCGCTGGGCGGCGGGCAGCTGCCCGCAGGATTCATCAACATCGATACCGAGATGGCAAAAATGCTCGCGGACGATCCGGACGCGGACATCGCGGCCGAGGACATCGTGCAGATACCCTATACGAGCGGCACCGAGTCGCGCCCCAAGGGCGCCATGCTCTCGCACCGCTCCCTGATGTCCCAGTACTTCAGCTGCCTGATCGACGGCCAGTACGAGACCGGCGACATCAGCCTGCACGCGCTCCCGCTCTTCCACTGCGCCCAGCTCCACTGCTTCCTCATGCCGATGCTCTACTGCGGCGCAGAGAACATCATCCTGTACAGGGCCGACCCGCTCGAAATGATGAAGACGATCCAGGAGCACGGGGTGACCCACATGTTCGCCCCGCCCACGGTCTGGATCGGCCTGCTGAACCATCCCGAGTTTAAAAAGTTCGACCTGTCCAGCCTCAGGAAGGCCGCATACGGCGCGAGCATCATGCCGGTCGAGATTATAAAGAAGCTCAGCGAAACGTTTCCCGGGCTCAGGCTCTGGAACTACTACGGCCAGACCGAGATGGGTCCGGTCGCGACTATCCTGAAGCCGGAAGACCAGATCACGAGGCCCGGCTCGGCCGGGAAGCCGGTGGCGAACGTGGAGACGCGTCTCATGGAGGACGACGGGACCTTCACACCCGACGGCCAGGTGGGCGAGATTGTGCACCGCTCCGGCCAGACCATGACCGGCTACCTTAACGACCCGGAAAAGACTGCTGAGGCCTTCGCGTTCGACTGGTTCCACAGCGGCGACCTGGGCCGGTTCGACGATGACGGCTATCTCTACGTGGTCGATCGCAAGAAGGACATGATCAAGACCGGCGGCGAGAACGTGGCGTCGCGCGAGGTCGAGGAGGTCATCTACCAGCACGCGGCAGTGGCCGAGGTCGCTGTCATCGGCATCCCGGACCCGAAGTGGATCGAGCTGGTCGCCGCCGTGGTCGTGCCGCGCGCCGGCTCGACCGTCACGGAAAAGGAGCTGACCGAATACTGCAGGCAGAAGCTTGCCGGTTTCAAGTGTCCCAAGCGGATCATGATTGTGGACAGGCTCCCCAAGAACCCGTCAGGCAAGATATTGAAGAGGGAATTGAAGGAGAAATTCGCGGGGGTGAACTGAAAGCGAGGACGAGCATCTTTCTTCCGATAGCCCCGCAAACGTTTGCGGGGCTATCGCGCTTGCGGACCTATCAGGGCAATAATTTCAAATTCTTCACCACGAGATAGGGCCGCTTCTCCTTCCCGATGAAATCCATGATCACGGCCTCCATCACCGCGCGCGATTCGAGCGAGAGCGCGGGATCGGGCCTTTTATAGAACATGTCCGCGCTTCCAGCGGGCTCGCCCGACGAAGTGCGCACCTCCACCGCGGCGATCTGGCTGCCGTCCCGCTCCTTGACCCCTTCAACGCGCCCCCTCCAGCGCACCGCGTAGCCGCGGTACCGGAACCTGTTCTCGCTCACGGTCCGGAAGGGGACCTCCTCGAAATCGCGGTCCTCCTGGTTGATGACGAAGGTGACCAGGAACTCGACCTTCTCCTTCACCACGAAATTGATATTGCTCGCGGAGAGCCCGTTGAGGATATAGAGCGCCTCGTTGTAGCGCCCGTCCTTTATCAGCCTCCGGGCGCGGTTGAAGTCCATCGTCATGTCGCGGGCCGACTGGTAATAGACCGGCACCGATTCCTTCTTCACGCTCCGGGCCAGGTCGTACTCGGTGCCGCTTATCGTGACCATCTCGATCGTGTCCGCGTCCGCAGGGCGTTTTCCGCTGCCCGACACGAGCAACCGCATGAGGTCGGTGCCGGAGATGATCCAGGCGCCCGACGCTACTGCGAGGAGTATCATGGCCGCGGCCGCCCCCAGGATAATCGCGCGGGGCAAACCGGGCCGCTCTCTCTGTATTTTAATGCCGCGCCTGCCCAGCGTCCCGCTGAAGACCTTGCTGTGCGCCCTTTTTTTCAGCGCGCGCGGCGGCCGCGTAACGCTGACGAAGTCATACAGCCTCGCGTTCTTCTGGAAATCGGCGAAATCCGCCGCCTCGCTGACAAGCCTCCTGGCGCGGTGTATGTGGCCGTCCGAGGGGTGGCGCGCCGCCAGCTCGATGTAGATTGTAAGGGCATCCTCGCGTGTCGCAGCGGATTTCAGCTTCAGGAACGCTTCGAGCTGGGCAAGCGGCATGTAGGATGAGTCCATCTCTTTCATCTTGGTGATGAATCGGGCGAGCTTGCCGAACTGGTCGGTGTACAGGTACGCTACCGACAGGAGCAGGAGCACGTAGGCATCCCCGAATCCCGACGAGAGGACCTTTTCGAGGATGAGTATGGCCTCGTTGAATTTCTTCTTGTTGAGGGAGCGGTAGGCGTCCCTGATGAGCCGGTAGTTGGTCTGTGCCGTGTCCACGTGATGAGTATGGGGGTACCGCGGCCTTTCGTCAATCACGATTTCGCCGGAAGAACCCGGTTATCTGGTCCACGATGGAGACGTTGTCGTCCCTTGATTTTCCTATGATAAAACCGACCGCAACGAGGACCAGCACGACGAGCGTCTTCCACAGGCCCAGCGTGAAGAGCATGATACCCACGATGAAACCGCCGGCCGCGCCGGCGGTCTTGCCCGGGTTCTCCCTGACCCAGTCTGCTATCTGTTCGAGAAAGCCCATGTTACTTCTTCACCCGCTCCTGGTATTCGCCGGTCTCGGTGTTGATCCGGATGAAATCACCTTCGTTCACGAACAGGGGCACCTTCACCTCGGCTCCCGTCTCCACGGTCACCGGCTTCTTCACGTTGGTGGCCGTATCGCCGCGCGCGCCCGGCTCAGCGTAGGTCACCTTGAGCACCACGTTCGCCGGCGGCTCCACGGTCAGCGCCTCGCCCTCGTACATGGCGATCTGGACCACATCCTCCTCTTTTAAAAACTGGAGGGCGTCGCCGATCGCGTCGACCGGGACATGCTCCTGGTCGTAGGTCTCGGTGTCCATGAATACCACCGAGTCGCCTTCGCGGTAGAGATATGACATCGGCCGTTTCTCCAGCCGCACGTCTTCTATCATGACACCGGCGTTGTAGGTCCGGTCCATGACGTTGCCTTTACGCACGTTCCGCATCTTGACCCGGACGATGGCACCGCCTTTGCCCGGCTTGTGGTGCTGCTGCTCGATGACGGAGAAAAGCTCCCCGTCAAGCTTGATTACATGTCCCCTTCTGAGATCGTTTACAGAAATCATTGTATCTATCCTAGTATGATGATGTCTTTAGAAGATTTTGTCAGCACCTCGCGACCGTCAGCGGTGACCACGACCATGTCCTCTATCCGGACCCCGCCGATGCCGGGCAGGTAAATGCCGGGCTCGATCGTGATGGCCATGCCCTTTTTGAGCGCGAGATCGCCCTTCCTGATGGCGGGCAGCTCGTGGACCTCCATGCCGATACCGTGGCCCAGCGAATGCCCGAACTGCTCGCCGTACCCGGCCTCCACGATGATGTCGCGCGCGACCGCGTCCAGCTTTCCGACGGTGATGCCGGGCCGGACGGCCCGGACTGCGGCCTCCTGCGCGCGCTGCACCACGCGGTAAATCTTCTCAAGGGCGGGGTCAATGCTATGGACGAACATGGTTCTTGTCAAGTCTGAATTATAGCCGTTGTACTCGCACCCCATGTCAACGAGCACCGCCTCGCCCGGCCTGACCTTCTTGGACATGGAGGTTGCGTAATGCGGCATGGACGACCCCGGCCCGGCGGCCACGATCGAGTCAAACGAGCTCTTCCGGCACCCGTTCGTCCGGTAAAAATGCTCGATCTCTACCGCGATGTCCCATTCCGTGATGCCGGGCCTGATGACCCTCTGCAAGTGGTTCACGCAGGAATCGGTGATCCGGGCGGCCTTCCTGAGTACCGCGATCTCGTCCCCGTCCTTGACCATGCGGGCCATGTTTGCGTGGTCCCCGCCGGGGACCAGCTTCACGCCGCGGAGGCGCTGTTTCATGGCGCGGTAAACTGAAAATACGAGCGCGTGCTCCTCGAGGAACAGCTCCCGTGCTCCGGCGCCCTTCAGCACGCCCTTCAGGGTGTCGAGAAAATCTGTTTTCTGGAGAACGAACTCAACCTCCCGGGGAAGGATCGATCGCGCGTACTCCTCGTAGCGGGAATCGGATATGAAATAGGAACGGTCCCGGTCTATTACCAGGTACGCGTACGTTCCGGCATAGCCGGTGAGGTAGCGTATGTTCACCAGGTCGGTGATCAGGTACGGGAGCGCGTTGTTTTTCTTGAGAACGCTGATCAGCTTTTTCAGGCGCATCTGTTCCCCCTCTGTCAGAGCAGCTCCTTGTAATCCATCCTGCCACGGGCCTGTCCCCGCTTCCTGATCCAGTCCTTCTCGTCAGCCGGAACTTCGGGGATGTCTTCCTTCTCGCGGAGCACCATGGTGATGGCTTCAGCCGGGCAGGTTGAGACGCAGAGGCCGCACCCGATGCAGCGCCTGTTTATTTCAGCTGCGTCGCCCAGGTCTATGGCGCGCACCTGGCACCGGTCAAGGCATACGCCGCAGGCGGTGCAGAGGTCCGCGTCGACCACGGCGCGGAAGCGGGAGTGCGCGATCGCGTCGGGCATGTCCAGCTCGTTGTAGCCGCGGAGCACGCCGCAGCAGCACTCGCAGCAGTTGCAAATGTAGATGTGTCCCTCTTTCTGGTTACCGGTCATGTGCACCAGGCCCGCGTCCTCCGCCTTCTTGAGCGTGGCATAGGCCTCTTCCTTGGTGATGGGCCGTCCCCAGAAATAGTTTTCGAAGAAATTCTCTATCGGCGCGACCGCCATGCAGATCTCCATGGGCCTGTCACACCGGTGACCGAGGATCGATTTTTCCTTCTTGCATACGCAGTCGCCGACGGCCCATGCCTTCGCGTTTTCGACGAGCCGGGTGACGCTTTCATACGTCTCCACGTCGGTGCCGTGGGGGATGTCTTTCTCGACCGGGACTACTTTCAGGAGCGCCGGGGTGTGCGAGTAGAATTCGCGGCCAAATTCCCGCCTGAAATACTCCTCGCACATCTCGCACAGCTCACGGTCGAGGCGGTAGACCTGCCATTCGTAGATCCCGAAAGCGAAGGGCGGCAGCTTGAACAGCTTCGTTTCGCCGAGGGTGACCCCGAATATCTGGCCCTGGCCCGCCATCTTCGGGAGCATCTCCTTCAGGTAGGCGGGGTCGAGGCCGGTGCGCGCGGACATGGCGTCGGCCGTCTCGTACTTCATCTTCATCCGGACGGCGACTTCCGCCTCCTCCGGGGTGAAGATCTTTTTCAGTATCCGTATCTCGAGCCCGTCGCTCGTGGCCGGGTAGCCGTTTGGCATCTTGTCGAGAATATCCCTGAGTGTGTAGTATACGTCGTCTGACATGGCGAGCCTCCTGGCGGTGGTTCAAGGTTGAACCAAACATAACACTGTTATGTTTAAACGCAAGCAGAATTATAAAATTAATAATTAAAATAACCAGAATATTTAATTGTTCATTTTAATTATTAATTGTTTTTAGTAAAGATACTATGGAATAGATAAAGTACCCCACACTCCCCGCCCCGGCTAGAAGGTTGACCAGGTTTAATGGCGGCTTGAAGAGCATGAGGAGGCGCATCGGGATGATCCCCCCGAGCGTCAGCGAGAAAATCATTCCGGCGACGGACACTGGCTCATGGTTACGGACCGCAGGTGACAGGGTGCCCCACAGGTAGATCTCGTCCCAGAGGCAAAGAAGGGTCAGCACGATCACCGGGAAAGCGAACCGGTAGAAGGCATCGGCCGCGGGGGTCAGAGCCGCGCCCGGGGGCACCGGGGGCCGCCTGCGCGCGGCGAGCTCTGCGCGGTGCAGGGGGTAGAACTCGAGGAATATCATGACCGCCCAGAGTATTATGCCGATGATCCAGTGTTTCATGTCCAAGGCATCCAGCAGATGATACACCAGGTAGATGTTCATCGCCCACATGCCGAACGGGAGAACGATCTTCATGGCATGGAGCCGCTCGGCCGCGGTCGGCTTCCCTTTCCCCATCTGGAACTCGGTGCCCGCGAACACCGCGCCACCGCCGATGCCCACCATCACCATGAGGTAGCCGAACACGCTCATGATGATAATGTCCCGCTCTCCGAACAGGTCGAACACGTTCATGATCATGCCCAGGTGCAGGGCGATAACTATCCAGAGAACGGCGATGAAAAAGGCAATGCACACCCCTATCTTCTTATAATAGCCCCAATAGGAGCGGAATATCATGCCGAGGTACCATATGATGAAAAAATCGATGAACACGCCGATCACGAGCAGAGTGTTCATGGACAGGATCTCCACGAACCACTTTCCGCCGGTCACCAGCTTGTAGAGGAAAAACCGGGCGTACAAGACGAGGAAGACGTCAAAGAGCACCTCGTCGGGGTTGATGTTCACGATGTATTTTTTCAGGAAAGATGTCTCTTTTGTGTTCATGGGGCACCCGGACTATTTTTTTCACAGGATATGTTTAACATCGGGTATTTCAACTACTTTTACTGATGCATGATGCCTTCTCCAGGAGCACTCCATTGATCAAAATGGAGAAAGCCAGTGATCAAATAACAAATATTGGCTCATTTCGATATTGGAAAACTATACAATTCTTATAAATGTTGGATGCGGGATCGTTGAGAAGAGGCTCTGACCCCCCATTTTTTTAAATAATGCATGCTCTGACCCCGCTTTTTTCCCAATTTTTTTTTCTGTTCCTCCACTTCCATTCGTATACCTCTTCAGGAGGAACATATGCCACGACCTTTACGCACCATAGCCCAGGGATTCACTCACCACGCATACACCAGATGCCATG
>JBGTBN010000018.1:0-4589 GCA_041749375.1 Spirochaetota bacterium | reverse complement strand
CCAGAAACCCGTTGCCCGCGAGATAGGCGAGATAGGGCGAGCCCCCGGCGTGATCGAGCTCGCCTGTGTCTTCGAGGCACTGCCTGAGCGATACGAGCTCGACGGGTATGCCGTTGTCCCTCATGTCGCCGATCATGCAGAATATCCACTGGTGCCGCTCGACGTAAAAATCCTGGTACTTCAATACAGAACTGACGTCTTCATAGAGCCGGGGCTCGTCTATGACAGCCCCTATGACCCCTTCCTCGTACTCCCTGTGATACGGTAAAATCCCGTCTTCCATCCTATACTTCCTCCCTTGAAATAAAAAAGCCGGGGCAGCTCACGGGAGCTGCCCCGGCTTTGTGTTTTTTTATTTTTTCTGATATAAAGGATAGTCGAAACTATCCCCTTACTTCATAAACTAAACTAACTTCTAAATATCGTCAATAACCTTTTTACTCTATTGAGAAAATATTTGGGCTATTAGCAATATGCCTGACAGTAATTCCTACACACCTCGCCGCCAAAGGGGGTATATAGGGTTGGCGGTGGCGGGATCAACTTCGCATGGTACATATGTTTAAATCCCCCTGAATCCCCCTTTTCCAAAGGGGGAAAATGCCTTTAATTCCCTCCTTAGAAAAAGGAGGGGTAGGGAGGATTTAGTCTTCCTCGATTTTATAATCTCGAGGTCGAACACGAACACTGTGCGGAATGTTGAAACGATTTGTATATATCCGAAATCCAAAATTTATCCCCAGGCAATTCACAAGGGCATAAAAACGGGTAAAATGATTTAAAGGGGCAGGGTTCAATATCGATAACCTATGGTCGCCTATTGTGCATCGCGGAAAAAGATTTTTTCCGCGGCTTGGACGAAATATTACTACACAGCGGTAAATACATTAATAAGTACCGTGAGTTATGGTGGTTTTATTTGATTTGGAAGCCGGTTGTATTATAATCATGGTTCCCATTTTTAAACTTTTGCACAGTATAAAAACCAAGGAGAAGGAGCGATATGAGCACCGTTCGTGATATTTCAAAACAGCCGTTCAAGGTAATTTCCGCCCCGAGGAATCTCCAGATAAGGAACAGCCTCGCGAGCGAATACGCCGACATATACACGCCGCAAGTTCTGGAAGCCCTGAAGGCGCTTTCGGTATTCAATAAAGACCAGAAGATGCTGATGGAAAAGCGGTATGCGAGGCGCGCCCAGCGCAACCGCAACAGGGAGAGGATACGGTTCCTCAACCCCAGCGATTTCATACCCCGCACGAATATAAAGGTGCAGGACGCGCGGGACGGCAAGTTCGTGGGCTCCGAAGTCCCGCACGACCTCCAGAGGCAGTGGATTCAGGGGACTGGCCCGGCCGCAAAGCCTAATACTTCTATCGACAAAAGCATACGCAACGTGGCGTACGCGCTCCTTTCCGGAGCGGACGGCTGGATGTTCGACGGCGAGGACGCCCTCGGACAGATAAGCACGATGTCGCTCGACAACCAGAGGAATCTTAAGCTCGCCATCAGGAAAGACCCCATGTTCATGAACGTCGCCGAGCAGGTCTCGAGGGAGATGAACGAATGGGCGAAGGGGTTTTTGGGACGGGAAATAATTATAGACTGGAGAAAGCAGCTCGACTTCACGACGAAGATATTCCGGGCGAGGGGCCTCCATCTCGACGACAGGCACATCAGGGACGAGAACGGCCTCATGCTCTCGGCCTCCGTAGTCGACGTCGTCCTCTACGTGGTGAACAACTATCAGGAGCTCGACAAGTCAGGCTCTTCGATAGTGCTCTACCTGCCCAAGATACAGACGGCCGAAGAGGCCGCTTTCTGGAACGAGCTCCTTTCGGCGCTCGAGGATCACCTGAGCATACCGTTAGGCTCCATCAAGGTTTACGTGCTCATCGAGCAGCTCGAGGCTACGTTCCAGCTGATGGAGATACGCGCAGCCCTCGGCAGGCATTTCGTGGGGTTCAACACCGGCAGGTGGGATTACATAAACAGCGTCTCCGACGCCATGGCGTGGGACCGAAGCTTCCACAATCCCAACATCGACGCCATCACCATGACCTACGGCTACATGCGCAACTACGAAGACCGCGTGCGGCGCTCGGTCAACACGCCGGACGCGAACGGAAGATACGCCCTGTGGCAGGGCGGCATGGAGCCGAACATCCCCGTGGGATCGAAGACGGGCGTCGAAAACGCGATGAAGAAAGCCGTCGCCGGTGCGGAACGGGAGCAGCGCGAGGGCGCGAGCGGAAAATGGGTGGCGCACTGGAAGATGGTGCACATCGTCCGTCCGGTCTGGGAGAAGGTGGGCCAAGCGAATCAATTGGGGCGTAAGTTTGCACCGCTCACCTACACGCAGGATGACGCCGACGGACTCGTCCTCCTCGAGCCGGCGCCGCGGACGGTTCGGGGCGCTCGCGACCTCCTGAGCGTGGCGCTCCAGTACGGAAACGCATTCGAACAGGGGTTTCAGGCGGCCGCGCTCAAGCCCGCCGATTTCTTCGGGAACGACGACGTTTTGTACCTCATGGAGGACATGGCAACCGGTGAAATTCGCCTGAGTATCCTGTGGGAGTGGCTCCACAAGGGCGCGCCGCTCACCGATGGCGACCAGGACACCGGTGCGGCCGCGGGGAACAAGATCACTCTCGATTTGTTTCATCGTCTCCTCGACGAGGAATACAAGAAGCTGCGCCGGGCCGACAACCGCGACGTTCACGACAATTCCAAGACCACCACGTTACCCATCGTCCGCGAAATCGCCGCGGCGTACGTCACCGAAGACGTCAAGGCGCCGTGGTACATCGATCTACTGAACATCAACTTGAACAACCACGATCTCGACGTCGCGAAAAAGCGTATACGGCTCTACCTGAACGCATTCCGCGAAAGAGGAACTCGTATTACGGAAAATCTGGACTTCGTTTGACCGGACCCCACACCGAAAAAGGAAACATCGACGATGAACGCGTTCGAAAAACAGGTCACCGCGGCGCAGGAGTGGTTCGACAGCCCGCGGTTCGAGGAGATCGTACGGCTGTATTCACCGCGCGAAGTGGCCGAACAGCAGGGGACGATCGACAGCGACTACACCGTCGCTCGAAAAGCCGCGGAGGGATTCTACACCCGCCTTCGCGAACTCTTCGCGCAGCGCGGGTGCATTACGACGTTCGGCCCCTATTCGCCCGGACAGGCCGTCGTCATGAAACGCCTCGGGATCGAAGGCATATACCTGGGCGGGTGGGCAACTTCCGCCAAGGGATCGGTATCGGAGGATCCCGGCGCCGACCTGGCCAGCTACCCCCTGAGCCAGGTTCCCGACGAGGCCGCCTCCGTCGTCCGGGCGCTGCTCACGGCCGACAAGAACCAGCACTTCCTGCGTTCGCGCATGACGGAAGAGCGACGTCACTCGACCCCGGTGGTCGATTTCAGGCCGTTCATCATCGCCGACGCCGACACGGGCCACGGAGGAGACGCGCACGTGCGCAATCTCATCCGCCGCTTCGTCGAGGTCGGCGTGCCGGGTTATCACATCGAGGACCAGAAGCCCGGCGTGAAGAAATGCGGCCATCAGGGCGGCAAGGTGCTCGTCTCCCAGGACGAACAGATCAAACGGCTCAACGCGGCCAGGTTCCAGCTCGACATCATGCGGGTGCCCGGTATCATAGTCGCCCGCACCGATGCCGAGGATGCCAGTTTCATCGACAGCCGGGCGGACGAGCGCGACCAGCCGTTCATCCTGGGCGCCACCAATATCGAGCTGCCCCGGTTCAAGACCGGCTACCTGGCGATCCTGCGCCGCCTCCACGAGTTCGGCGTCGCGGCCATCCGCGGACATCTTTTGTTCTCGGTGCCCGACGAAGAGTACGCAGAAGCTTTTCGATGGCTCGAACGCAACGGCGTGATGGCCGTGGTCCAGCAGAGCGCCTCGACATACGACGGACAATTCGATGCCGATCGCTTGCTCGATCCGATCATCAAGCTGTACCTCGATCTCTGGCAGGCCGAGGCGGGACTCAAGACATACGGGCGCGCCGTGGCCGATGTGATGGAGTTCCGTGTGAGCGAGGGGGAGAGTTTCGGTATGACGGTGAAGGAGTGGCTCGCATTCGCGGGCAAGGCGTCCTTGCACGCCGCCAGCAAGAAGGCCAGATCGATGGGCATCCGCGTTATCTGGGACTGCGAACACCCGAAGACTCCGGATGGGTACTACCCGCTCAGCAAGGGGATCGACTACGCCATCTCCAAGTCACTGGCGGCGGCTCCGTTCGCGGACCTCTTGTGGATGGAGACCAAGACGGCCGATCTCGACGACGCGCGCAGATACGCCGAGGCCATACACGCCGAGTTCCCCGACAAGATGCTCGCGTACAATCTTTCTCCCTCGTTCAACTGGGACGCGACCGGCATGAGCGATGACGAGATGAAACGCTTCCCCGCCGAACTGGGCAAGCTGGGATTCGTTTTCAATTTCATCACCTACGGCGGGCACCAGATCGACGGCGTGGCCGCGGAGGAGTTCACCACGGCGCTCATGGAGGACGGAATGCTTGCGCTCGCGCGGCTGCAGCGCAAGTTCCGACTGC
>JBGTBN010000017.1:0-1726 GCA_041749375.1 Spirochaetota bacterium | reverse complement strand
CAGCGGCCGCGACCCGGTCCGGCGCCGCTCCCGCGAACGTGCCGATCACTGACGAGGCCATGCACCCGGTGCCCACCACGTGCGCCATGATCTCGTGCCCGTTATTCACCGCATAGAGCGCGTCCGGTCCGGCAACGATGTCTTCCTTCCCGGTGATGACCACGACGCAGTTTTTTTTCTTTGCCAGGGACGAGGCGATATCGCGGAGGCTCTCCTCCACCTCGGCCGAGTCGACGCCGCGCGTGCGCACGTCCCTGCCCGCGATCCGCGCGATCTCCGAAGCGTTCCCCTTGATCACGTCGATCCTCGTTTTGTCTATCAATTCGAGGCACTTACGGTCCCTGAAGGCCGTGGCTCCAGCGCCGCACACGTCCAGCACCACGGGCGCTCCCTTTTTGTTCGCGGCGCGCGCGGCCGCCTTCATGCTGTCGACAAACTCTGTCGTGAGGGTGCCGATGTTCAGCACCAGCGCGGCCGCCATGCCGGCCATCTCGGCCATCTCCTCCGGCGCATGCGCCATCACCGGCGAGGCACCGAACGATTTCACCACCTGCGCGCACTCGTATATGGTGACCCAGTTGGTGAGATGATGCACAAGCGGCTGTTTCTCGCGGACTTCTTTTAAATATGAAGCTGCATCCATTGGTATTGACCTCTCAAAATCGTTACGATAGGTCCGCAAGCGCTTCCGGACCTATCGGGACTCCGCGGTTGGCTTCTCTTGTGGATGTTGGGATTATGCGCCTCGGATCCCTTCGCTGGCATTACCCAGATCAGGTTCAACGGGTGTAATCTCAGGCTCCGTACCGGAACCACCCCACGGCACTACAAGAATACTGAATATATGCTTTAACGTCAAGCCAAAGATGGTTTTATTATGCACCCGGAACGCAACCGCTTATCAGATTAAAATCACCGTGCCATCCAGCGGCAGGTCGCGGGAAGACGATCCGGCGTAAAAAGCATACGGTGACGGGTCAAGCTCCCATGCCTTCTTCTCCGCGTTGTAAAACGCGCAATCCCTGACCGGTATTTCCATGGTGACTTTCCGCTCCTCGCCCGGCGTGAGGCTCACTTTTTTAAACCCTTTCAGCTTCCGGGCCGCGCGCCACGCGCTGTCCGGATTTGTGCTCGCCGCGTACACCTGGGCCGTTTCCTCGCCGGCCCGGCCGCCGGTGTTTTTTAATGCAAAAGATATCCGCACCGTACGTGAAGCGCCTTCACCTGTAACAGCGATGGAGAGGCCGCTGTAGGCGAACGTTGTGTATCCCAGCCCGAAACCGAAGGGGAACTCAGGCTCGATCATATTGTGCTCGAAATAGGTGTAATCGTGCCAGCAGTCGTACGTCACCTCACTCGTTTTCGTGTCCAGGACCGGGAGCTGGCCGGTCGACTTCGGAATTGTTATCGGCAGCCTGCCGCTCGGCTCGCAGGAACCGAATAGAAGGTCTCCGATCGCGGTCCCGCCCTGCATGCCCGGGTACCACGCCATCACCACCGCCGGCACGGATCCGATCCACGAATTCATGCAGACCGCGCTCCCGCCCATCAGGACCACGGCGCACCGTTTATTCGCCGCGGCGATATCGGCGATGAAGCGTTCCTGCCGGGGGACGAGCTCCAGCCGCATGCGGTCGCCGCCGCCCAGCACGGGGAAGTACTCCCCCTCCTCCCTGCCGGAAAGGCCGCCGATGTAGATGACGGCGTCGGCCCGGCGCGCCAGCTC
>JBGTBN010000016.1:0-25318 GCA_041749375.1 Spirochaetota bacterium | reverse complement strand
TGGACAGAAATCACGTATCACCCATAAGAATTACCTTGCATGACTTCTTCTTAAAGCTTGGAAATACCTTTGAGGAATGTGTTAAAGCATTTTTGCTCTATGAAGATGCCTATCTTAAGAGATTGGCAGTGTATTTTTGATATGGGGTCAGAGCCTGGTCGTCTGAGTAGCTGCACCATCAGGGCGGTGTGAAGCCGTCCAGGTTGCGGAAGAGAATGTCCCCGCCCAGACCGGCGCGGAAATCCTCCCAGATGAGCACTGCGTTGGCCCCGTCGTTGTAGGAAGCCACGAGCGGGTATCCCGGCGCCTCGTTGTAGTGGTTCAGCACGATTGACACTCCGTCAAAATCCGAGCCTGCGCCGGCATCTGCGTCCCACTGCCGTGTTCCGTCACTGTAGTGGAAGTTCTGGCCGAAGATGCCGTAGCCAGTGTCGATGTAGCTCTGGTTGTAGAACCGGTTATCGTCCCAGACCACCACACTTGCGTCGCCGTTGATATACAGCTGCGGCCGCGCCTGATCAGTGCCCAGGCTTGTGATCGCGGTAGCCCAGTCGTTTGCCCCACCGAACCCGCGACGCCAGGCGTAAACGTCATCAATAATTGCGGGGAGATTTGTCCTGTCCACTGTTGCAGTCACTACCACGTCGTCCGGGTAGATGTAATGCATAACCTCGCCCGCGGTAACCATGGCGGGCGCTGCACCGTCGTTGTCGAAAAGGAGTCCGCTCCCGCCCCACTGGCGGGTCCCGGTTGAGTCGATCCTCTGCGCGTGGATGTCGCCCGAAGACTTGTATAGCACCACGACCCCGCCGGCAGTGTCGGTCTGCACGTCCAGTATGCTTTCAGCCGCTACGCCCAACGAGTCTACCTGGACGGCTGCCGGGCCCCATTCAAAGCCCCCAATACAGTTTATTTTCCTGGCCCGCACCTTGCCCCCACTCACATACACTACGATGGCGTTGCCGTTCCCGTCGGACAGGGCGCGCGGGTCAGAGCCTGCCGCTATGGTGGACTCTGTGCCGACGGTCGGGTAGACCTGAACCGGGGGAGTGCCCTCCATGCCCAGGACGCGGTAGGTTACGTTCGCGCCGTTGAGATACACGAACATAACGCCGCGGCGGCGGATTATGACGTACCGTGACGAGGCCGCAAAGCCCGCGTTGCGGGAGAGGGTCAGAGCATTCGCGGCCACCGCCGTGACCATGGCGAATTCGGTGCCGGCGGTATAATTGTACGCGATGTCGCCCGGCTGCACCGGTACGGGCAGCGTGGTGAAATTGACGCCGGTGTCGCCCAGCGTCGCGGGGGTCCCGGAGGTGGCGATCCCGGCGCAGAGTATGTCGTCCTTGTCCGTGTTCATGTACCCGAACCGGATGATGCCGTACTCGTCGCCGTCCGCGATGATCTGGCTGTCCATGGACAGGATGTGCGCGTACGTGGCCGCCGCGCTCACCCGCTCGGAAGTGTGCTGCGTGAAGTTGACCACGATGTCGCCGGCTGCCACGACGTTGACGATGAAGTTTGCCGTATTGTCGCAGAGCGGCGAGGCCGGGATGTCCTGCGCCGTGCCGGTGCCGGTATTGTCGTATATGGAGAACGAGGTGCCGGCCGTTATGCCCATGGGCCCATTCGATGTGAATTGATAGAAGGGGTCAAACTGGTTCAGATCGTTCTGGTGATCCACACAGTATCGGCTGTAAATTGAATAGGCGTCATTGTTGTTGAAGCTCATGAGGGGCGGATTGTTCAGGGTAAGGTCAAAATCATTGACTACCGTTACATAGCTCAGGAGGCTGTCGTCCTCGTTCACGACACGGTCTCCGGCAGCGATATATTTCCAGGTGAACCCGTCCCACCAAGAGGTAAAGGCTTTAGTGCTGTCAAAGAGGTGGTCGTCACCGCCTCCGTCTGCCAGGCCGGTGTCATAAACCGTGATCCGGGTCAACTGTGACAGGGCTGTAAGGTTTCCGAAATTTGCGCCGTTCCTGATTATATCACCCGGATCAAGGGTCCATCCACCCGGCAGGGTAAAACCATGGGTCGTGTAAAAATCAGAGGTTGTGGGCGTGGAGCCGCTTACATCGTCGTTCATCGTCGCCGGTGGATCTGGCCGGTATGTTTCATGGTCCTGCGCTGTTTCGGTCACCATGTCCGTCCCGCTCCCGATCCGGTAGGTGTCCCCCGACGCGATGATGGCAGCGTCCTGGCCGGCCATGTAGGCGAAATCTTGCCCCGCACCCGAGTTAATGTCTATGGTGGTGCCGTCGTGGTTGACCGGGTCCATGATGATGTCGCCGTCAGTGAGTCCGCCCAGTATGCCGTCGTCGTCGAAGAAGGGGTTGTTGAGGTCGTACCAGGAGCTCATCTCGGCCGTTGCCCCTACCGGGGTGATGCTCTGGACCATGCCCGCGTACACCGGAACAGCTGAGACGCTGGAGATGGCGACGTTCCTGACCTGGAGCCCGGAGTCTGCCGCCGCGTAACCCCATTCCAGGGCCGCTCCCGCTGCCAGCTTCCGCTTCGCGTAGGCGAGGTTCGTGTTTTTCGCTATGATGATGGCTCCCCCGGTCTCGTCGCTTGCAGCGGACTCGTAGTCCCAGGTTCCTGCCGCGGTGAAGAGGGGTTGCCGCGCAGTGCCGTTCCACTGCCCGGAAAAGGCGCTGTTGTAGAGCTGCCCGTAGATGTGCCGGTACGTTGTCGGCTGGTCCTCCACGTCCCAGAACAGGAAGAAGCCGGTTGCAGACCCGTCGATCGGCCTGTAGGGTATGGTCTTCGGATTGTGCTGCTCGTCTGCCCCGCCGTCAATGACATCAAGCGGGTTTTCCGCGCTCTCCGTGTTGACCTGGTACGTCGGCGTGGTCGTCCAGTCAACCAGCAGGTAGTCCTCAAGGTCGGTGAAATCGATGTTGAAGAAATAGCGCGCGTTCGTATCGAGCCCGGCCAGATCGACCGTGTGAAAGGAAGCATAATCCGCTGACCCGGCGACCAGCGAGATGGTGTCGCTTCCCCTGCCGTAATTGAGCATGTAGTTGGCCGGCTCGTCCGTTGACCAGCTTACCGAAGCGCCGTCGTCCGCAACCGAGTCGACGTAGAGGTTGCTGAGTACTGGATTACCCGGTTTGGGATCGAGCGGGGTGAAGGTCGTGGTAAAAACCCATGATGTAGGCGCTGCCATGTGGTTCTGCGACAGGTCGCGCACGCCGGTCGTAACCCGCACAGTGTAGGTAATGCCCGGCTCCAGGTTCGCCAGGGGCGTGAGCGTGGCCCGGTAGGTGGCGGGCGCGTAGGTCAGGTTTGCGGGTACTCGTACGGCAACATCGTCTTCAAGGTAGAAAGTCGAGCTGTTAATCGAGGAGGGGTCCATGTCCTCGGTGAACACCACGTGTATGTCCTGTGACCAGGTGATCCGGCTGGCATCGGTCAGATAGATGTTGACTCCGGTCGGCCCGGTGGAGCCGGCTGCACCGCTGATGGCCGGCGGGGTGGTGTCGGGTGCGGTGCCGGTGGTGAAGGTCCTCACGTCAGCAGCGGTAAGGCCAAGTCCGCGGTCCAGGTCATGTACGCCCGTGCCGGTGGTGACGGTAATAGTATCGCTGGCAAGGAGCGGATTTGGCCCTCCTCCATAGTGGAAGGTGATGGCAACGACTGAGCCGTCAAGGGACAGCTCAAAGTCGTTTGCAATGCCCTCGACCAGGTCGCCGGTGAGGAAGGAGTTCACCGTGATGTTCCCGGAAATAGTTGTCGGGTCAATCGGTAAGTTGAAGATGATGAAGGCCTGCGTGTTCACCGGGGCCGGATTCACTGTGGGGAGAAACGCCTCGACCCTCGGATAATAGTAACCTGGAGGGTTTGCCAGGCTTGCAACAAAGGTGTCCCGCGGGATGGTAGACCCGGATTCCTTGCATGAAACCGGCGCCATCGCTGCGGTGAGCGCCAGGCAGAGCATGGTAAATCGTATATATTGTTTCATTGTACGGTCTGTCATATTATTATTGACTTTTCAAAAACGAGCAAAATATATAATTTAATGCCCATCGGAATGAATGACAGGCAATAGCAGTGTATTGCACCGCTAATCTTCACTGATGAATTGAACTGTTGCAAACTATGCGGCGATCGTCCAGTTGGTGCATCTGCCCTGTTTGTAACTATTTACTTTATTATACTGACAGAAATGTAAAAAATTTATTGTCTTTTGTCAAATTATTTTACACTATAGCCGTATTAATGATGGATACGGTGCGCAACAGTAAATCATGAAGAAATATCTTGCCATAGCAGTGCTTTCGTTCATATTCCTGGTGCCGGGGACGGCCCGGGCCGCGATCACGTCGGTTACGCTCACGCCCGCATCACCAACTACGCTTACCAATGGCAGGTCCTACTACCTTGCCGGCGTGCCCTATGAATTCCGCGTGCAGGCGACAGACCCTGCTGCCACGGGCAAGACTTACTGGGACCGTATCGTGGTGGATATCCGGCAGGGCGCGGTGACGCAGGAGAGTTTTACAATAAACATCGGTCCCGATAACGCACCGTCGGTGACGGGGGTAATCGTTGACTCGATCGTGGACCAGTCCGGCGCAACCTATACTAATATCGACTATCGCATCACGGTCCGCTTTCTCTGGACCTGCGCCTTTTTTACCGCCGGCACCAACAGTGTTCGCGCCACGGTATACACCGATACGGCAGGGAATGACGTTGAAACGAAGAGCTTGTATTTCGGCGTCATATCCGCGATCAGGGTCCTCAACTTCGCCCAGTCCGGTGATGCTTCGGACGGCAAAATCACGCCCTGGCACGCAAACTTCAATGTGACCGGCAGGATCGTGTATTATGACGCTGCAGCGCCAACCCAGATCATTGCTAACCAGGTACCGGTTTCAGAGATCACGGCTGTGGCATTGTTTCGCGCGAAGACCGCGCCGGTCCCTGCTGGACCGGTGGACACAACGCTTCCCAACACCGGGACCGACAACGATGTTATTTTCACAATTGACCAGACCTTCCTGGGTCCGGGGGGCAGGCCAGGTAACCTGGGGGTCTACCGGTGGGATATTCGCGCGACCATGGCCACCGGCGGTGTTACGGAAATTTCCGGCAACACTCTCGATGTACGCATGGACGAGGTGCGGATAGACAGCCTGTTGTTCGAGGCCGGGGGAGGGGTTGACCCGACGGTACCGGCTCCCTACTACGTGCGGAGCGTGAACGTGACCGGAACGCGCATCAGGCTCAGGGCCAGCATGCGGAGCGGCGTTCTCCCTGCCGGCATGGCGGGCAACACGTCGTTTACGATCACGACAGGCGCAAACACCTACACCCTCCTTGTCCCCAACCTGGCGATAGAAAGGACCGTGCTCATCGATCCTGTGCCGGCGGTTGCGCCGGGGGCCAACGTGGAAGTGAATTACACGGTGAGCGCCATATCCGGCGGCTCGTATGACGGCGGGCAGAGCCTTCCGGCCAGGATCGTGGATGCGGCCGGCACGGATTCCAGGGCCTACCCCTGCAGGTGGGAAAACCATCATCCGCCCGGAAACAACGCAGCGCCCTTTACCGGAGATGGCGGATTCTCGTCAACTGCGACAAGCTTCACGGTAAACTGGACGCCTCTTTCAGAGGCGGGCCCAACATATGACCATGATTTTTACACCTACCGCATTTACTTTAAAAGGAGTTCGGACGCCGTCTGGACCATGGTGGACCGGACCGTTGCGGGTTTTGCTTCCCTCGGCACGATCGGTACCGGCATCTGTACCGTGGGTAGCGCGGCTAATCCGCTGCAGGTCCTGACCGCGTACGATTACCAGATTTCCGCAGAGGACGTGTGGGGGAACGAGGTGATCCTGGCTAACAGGATCCAGAACTCCCTCACCACAACCGCGTTCCAGGTGACCGCCTCAATATCGGACGGCATATCGGTCTACAACAATGAGCATTTCAACAACCCGGACCCGTTGGCGCGCCCGGTACGGGACGCGGGCATCAAGATCACCCTGCGGATCACAACCTCCGGGGGCGCGCCGGACAAGGTGAGCATTATCTTCGCCGCGAATGACTCGGACATGGCAGGCGCGCAGCATGGCGTCACCGGCGCTTTTGACAACTTCCTCGATGTTGCTTTTCCAGCCGATCAGCTATGGACCGTCCCGTGTCTCAAGGTGACCGCGAATACCTATGAGGGGATCATCTCGAGCGAGAACCCTCTCATGCAGTATGGCACCAACATACGCTTCATCGTCGCCACGGAAAAATCCGGCAACACCACCTACACGGACCACACCCCTGACCCTCCGGGTCCGGGCGACTCATGGTCCGACGAATGGCGGTTCCGCGTGGAAAAGAAGGCCATATTCATACCGTGGCCCACACGGGTCCTGAACAACGTCATGAATGCGGCGATGCCCTGCTGCTATCCCGCGTATTTCGTTCCGGTCGCTTCGCTCGTGACCATCAAGGTCTACGACGTCAAGGGGCGCGTGATCGCGACCCTGAGCGACCGGGTCTACCGTCCCGGCGGGCAGAACATCAAGGACCAGGGCTGGTGCGGTTATAATAAGGACAACAAACGCGTCGGACCGGGCCTCTACTACATCGAGATCAAGGCAGTCACGATTGGCAACAAGACCGTCATAGACAAGATGCTGAAGGTGGTCGTCGCGCATTAGGATCACCGGGCTTATTCCGTTCAAGTCATATCATCGCGAGCATGGATAGGTCCGCAAACGTTTGCGGACCTATCAGTTGTAATTACAGGAGATTCGGATGAAAAAACGCTTATTCATTATCGACGGCCATGCCCTCTGTTACCGGGCGTACTACGCGTTCATCAAGAACCCGCTGCTGAACAGCGACGGCCAGAACACCTCCGCGATCTTCGGGTTCGCGCGCATGCTCCTGCGGCTTATCGCGGACCAGAAGCCCGATTACCTTGCCGTTGCCTTTGACCCGCCGAAAAAGTCCTTCCGCTTCGGGCTCTACCCGGAGTACAAGGCCAACCGTGTGAAGATGCCCGACGACCTCCGCTCCCAGATAGAGGAGATCAAGAAGATGGTCGGTGTACTGGGCATCACGCTGATCGAGGAGGCGGACTTCGAGGCGGACGACGTGCTGGGGACCGTGGCGAAAAAGTACGGGACCGGCGACGTCGAGGTGATGCTCGTCACCGGTGACAAGGACGCTTACCAGCTGGTGGGTGGCAACGTGAAGATCTACGCGAACAAGAAGGGCATATCCGACTACGAGGTGTACGGCGAGAAAGAGGTTGAGGCGATGCTCGGCGTGAAGCCGGGGCAGGTCATCGACTACATGGCGCTGACCGGCGACACCTCGGACAACGTCCCCGGCGTGAAGGGCATCGGCGAAAAGACTGCGCTGAAGCTCATTGCCGCGTACGGCAGCCTTGACGGGCTGTACGGGCGTATCGACGAGATCACGGGGAAGCAGAAGGAGACGCTCGTGCGCGAGAAGGAGATGGCGTACCTGAGCCGCGACCTGGTCACGGTGAGGACCGATCTCCCGATCCATCTCGACATCTCGGACATGAAGTTCGAATCCATACCCGCCGGCAGTGCGGTCCCCTATTTCCGGGCCATGGAGATGAACTCGATCATAAGCGATTTCTTCAAAGACGCAGCCGGGCCTGCCGCGGCGGAGCGGCCTTCCGTGCGTGAAGAAAAGACGTACCGGGTCGTGCGCGCGGAAAAGGAGCTCGTTGACATGATACGCGCAATCCGCGAAGCCGGGGAGGTGTCGGTGGATACCGAGACGACCTCTCTCTCGCCGGTCGAGGCCGAGCTGGTGGGCATGTCCTTTTCCATCAGGGAGCGGGAAGGGTGGTACGTGCCACTCCTCTCGCGGGGCATGTTCAGCGAGGATTACCCGGACCCCGTGCGCTCACTGGAGCTCCTGAAGCCGCTCCTGGAGGACGCCTCGGTCAGGAAGATCGGGCAGAATATCAAGTACGACCTGCTCGTGCTCATGAACTACGGAATCGGGCTCGCGGGGGTCGAGTTCGACACCATGGTGGCGTCCTACCTGCTCGCGCCGAACGAGCGTCGGCACAACCTGGACGACATGGCGGAGAAATACCTCAACTATAAAACGATCACCTTCAAGGAGCTGGTCGGTTCCGGTAAGAACGCGGTGCCGATGGAGGAGGTCCCGATCGACAGGATCGCCGAGTACGCGGCTGAGGACGCGGACATCACCTACCGGCTCTACGGCATGTTCAGGGGCAGGCTGGAGGAGGAAGGGCTGGGCAGTCTCTTCCGCGATATCGAGATGCCGCTCGTGCCCGTGCTGGCAGGCATGGAGCGCGCGGGTGTGAAGATCGACACCGCCTACTTCAAGAAGATCGAGGTGAAGAACCGGGAGATGCTCCGCGAGGTAGAGGAGAAGATCTACGGGGCCGCGGAGCAGCCCTTCAACATAAACTCGACCCGCGAGCTTTCGAAGGTCCTGTTCGAGAAGCTCGGCCTGAAGCCGCAGCGGAAGACCAAGACCGGGCTCTCCACCGACATCAACGTGCTGGAGAACCTGAAAGGGAGCCACCCCATCATCGACCACCTGATCTCGTACCGGACGCTCTCGAAGCTCATGAACACCTACATAGACGCGCTCCCGAAGCTCATCTCCCCCGGGACGGGGAGGATCCACACCTCCTACAACCAGACCGTGGTGGCGACCGGGCGGCTCTCGTCCTCGGACCCGAACCTCCAAAATATCCCGGCGCGGGACGAGTTCGGCAAGAGCATCAGGCGCGGGTTCGTGCCGGAGACGGGGCGCGTACTCATGTCCGCCGACTATTCTCAGATCGAGCTGCGGGTCGCGGCGCACCTGTCCGGTGACGCGAACATGATCCGCGCTTTCCAGGACGACATCGACATCCACACCCTCACCGCCTCGTCGGTCTTCGGCGTACCCATGGACGGGGTCACGCCCGACATGCGGCGGCAGGCCAAGGTCATCAACTTTGCGACGATATACGGCGTCTCGCCCTTCGGCCTTTCGCAGCAGGCGGAGATCGGCATGAAGGAGGCGGCCGAATTCATCCGGCTCTACTTCCAGACCTATCCCGGGTTCAGGGAGTACATCGATCGGACGATCGCGTTCGCGCGGGAGAAGGGGTACGTGCAGACCATGCTGGGCCGCAGGCGCGCGATCACGGACATCGACTCTGACACCTCCTTCCGCCGCGAGGGCGCCGAGCGCGTCGCCATCAACACGCCGATCCAGGGAACTTCGGCCGACATGATCAAGATAGCCATGATACGCATTGACGGTTTATTAAGGAAGAAAAAAATGGGCACGGTCATGATCATGCAGGTGCACGACGAGCTGGTGTTCGAGGTGCCGGAAGACGAGACGAAAGAGGTGGAGCACCTGGTGCGCGAAACCATGGAGCACGCCCTCGATCTCACCGTGCCGGTAAAGGTTGATATCGGTTCGGGAAAGAACTGGGACGAGGCTCACTGACCGGCGTATGACCGCGCCCGGAATGATCAGGCCGCTCGTCCTGCTCGCACTGCTCGCGGGCGTGCTCTGCGCCGCGCCGGGCTGCTCCGGGGGTACGTGCGGAGAGGACTGCATCGACCTGTCCGGCCCCTGGAAGCTGGTCCCCCGCGACGACCCGGCGGCCCGCGACCCGGGGTATGACGATTCCGGGGCCCCGGAGGTCAGCATACCGGGAGACTGGAAATCCTTCATACAAGTGAACGACGACCTCACGGCGACCGTGTGGCTGCGGAAGAAGGTCCGCATGGGCGCGGCCTTCGCGGGCAGGCCGCTGGTCCTGTCTCTGGGAAGGATCGCGGTCGCGGACGAGACATGGTTCAACGGCCGGCAGGTCGGAGGGGAGGGCGCGTTCCCGATGGGAGGCGAGGGCCTCGCGTACGGGTACGCGTGGCAGAAAAAACGCGAGTACTTCATACCCGCGAGCGAGGTGCGGCCCGGCCGGGACAATGTCATTGCCGTGCGGGTGTTCTCCCATGTCATAGGCGGCGTAGCGGGGAGCGTCCGCATCACCGATTACCGCCGGTGGAGCTCCTATGCGGTTATAGGCCGGCTCCTGTCGCTTCTCATCAACGAGGGCGCGCTGGTTCTCAATTTCATTCTCATCATCCTGTTTGTCATCACGCTCGACCGGCGGACGCACCTGATGACCATCGTGTATTCGATCCTGCTCCTGCTGGCCGCCTCGTGCGTCCACCTGCTGGTCCTGGGCGTCCCTGAGATGGACGGGCTGCTCAGGCTCAAGGCGGTACTGGTGCTGATCGTGCTTGCGCATTTCTTCTTCCTGTGCGGCGTGCAGGAGTTCATGAACATGCGCCCCCGCTCCGTGTTCATCGTTACGGCGGCGCTGATGATAGGCTTCGCTGGCGTTGCCCTGGCTGCGCCGGACAGCCGCGCCGTTATGCGTGTCGGCCAGCCCGGCTCGTTCGCGCTCATACTGGCATTTTCAATCCTGTTCACCGGCATTTTCATCCGGGCCCTGTACCGGGACCCGCTCCGCTACTGGGTCTTTATATTCGCCGCCCTCCCGCTCGTTGCGTCCTCCTTCTATATCGCGCGCTACGTGCTGACGGGCCGGCTCTACGCGATGACAACGTCGATCGCCGCCCATTTCCCGCTGGTCCTCACCGTTGTGCTGGTCTACCTGGTGCTCGATTTCAAGAGCATGAGGCGGGAGAATGTGAGCCTTGCGCGCGCCGTCCTCCGGAAGAACCGGACCATCAATGAGCTGAAAAAACATTCGGCCGACGACGGGAAGGCGGTGCCGCGGGAGCGCATCTACGACGTGGTCGAGTTCCTGGACGCGAACTACATGGACGGGTACGACCGGCAGGCCCTGGCGCGGAAATTCGGGTTCAACGAGGACTACATGCTGCAGCTGTTCAAGAAAAACACCGGCATGACCATCTCGCAGTACATCAACACCCGCAGGGTCGAGGCGGCGAAACAGCTGATCGCGGAGACCGACGGCGCGATCATCGATATTGCCTACCATGTCGGTTTCGACAACATTACCTATTTCCACCGCCTGTTTAAGAACATGACCGGGATGACGCCCCGGGAGTTCCGGGCGGCGGAGAACCCCGCGCGGACCGGTGACGGTGGCGCTTGAGGAGCGGCCGTTGCCCTGTTTGTTCCGGGCCGGCAGCTCCTACCGGTATCTCCGGAGGTCCATCACACCTTTTTCGTAGAGAAGCACGATGGTCGCGATCGCCTGGTTCACCGCGTGGCTGCCGGCGCTCTTTCTCGTCGCGTCGTCGGTATTCGAGAGCACGTCATAGCCGGACCGGTAGCGCAGGAGGTAGGTCATGAACGCGTTTTCCGTGATGATGTGTTCGGCCGCCTCCGGCTCCCGGTTGCTCCTGCTCCGGAGTATCGCCGCTACCGTGGCGTAATTCTCGTAATTGGCGTTCGCGTCGCTGCCGCCGAGGGTGCGGTTGCCGTAGCGGTCCTCGATCCAATTTTCGTAATCTGAATGGTTGTACCCCGAGGTGTTCCATATGTGATGCTGGACGCATGAGTCGCCTGCGTAGTGCATGACCATCGCGAGATACCTGATGTCGGCGGAGACGATCGAGTAGTAGCGCCCCGCGACCGAGCCTGTGTCCAGCTGGCTGTTCCTGCTGGCCCCGCCTTCGAGAAAGAACTCATTGAAATAGAACTCGGCCGCGTTGTCCATTGGCTCGAATACGACCCAGTCCTGGTTAGAGGTGAAATTGTCGTCGTCGCCCGGGTGCGTGTTCGGGATCTGGTAGAGGCCGCCCAGGGTGTCACCCCGGTCCGGGCAATCGTTCGGCCAGGAGCAGTCGCTGTAGCAGTTGTAGCTGGTGCCGTTGCCCGAGCCGACCTTTTTCCCGTCGCCGGAGGGGGCCCCCAGCGGGTTGGTGGAGCCGTTCTGCCGGTAGTCCACTGCAGGGTTCCCGTTCGGCACGAAGGAGAACTTCTCCGTGCAGTCGGTGCAGTTCGCCAGGTCGATGGTCATCCACGCGTCGTTCATGTACGAGGCAACGGTCCAGTCGATGCCGGAGTTGGGGAAGCCGAAGCAGCCGTTCCAGGAGTAGCCGTCGAAATCGTTGTAATTGTTGTACTTCAACGTGTTCCCATCGTCATTTGTTTTCAATAAATTCATGAAATGGGTCCAGCTCGTGAAGTTTATCCCCACGGCGTTCCAGCCCCAGGTCGTGGTGTCGTCCCACCATAGGTCCTGCGTGTAATCGGGCGCGGTCGCGCCGGCGCGCGCAACGTTGATGAAGCCGTACTGCGTTCCGTCGCCGTTGTTCGGGTCAAATCCGGTGCCGCCGCTTGAGCGGCCGCCGGTCTTGGCCTTGAGAAAATCAGCGGCCCACCGATGCTGGTTCGTACCGTACGTTTCCATGTAAACGACCGCGTCCTGCGCGCTGTTTTTATGGGATTTGTCGCAGAAGGCGCGCGCGCCGTCCGGGAACAGTATCGCGGCGGCGATGAATGACGCCATGGTAAGGACCAGCATGTGTGATGACAGCGCTTTATTCATGTTCATTGCCCGATCACCTCGACCCTGAACTGTCCGCCGTTAATGACGACCGGCCTGGTCCCTTTCTTCCCGGCCGGGACCCTGGCGACGCCGGAGAAGGTCCCGCGGAACTCCTGTCTGCCGCTGTCCGCCACAGGCCGCAGGACCAGGAAGAGCGATGTGCCTTCCATGCTCTTCTCTCGGATGACGCCCCTGCCGGATGCGATCCGCTCGTCCCTGTCCATGGCCAGCCAGTCCGGCCGGTGTTTTTTGATTCTGCTCTTTGCCGTCCAGCCATTGTTCTCGTAATACTCAATGCCGGAATCGCGGGCCATCTGGAGCGCGGGAGCGATCATGAACCGGAGAGCGCTGCTCTTGTATATCATGGTGAGGTCAGCATAGTCGGCTGCAAGATGCAGCTCCTCTCCCAGGCGGTCCTCGGGAATGTCCGCGGATATCCGCATCATGATCCCGCGAACATTGTCGCGGAGGCCGATGGTGAGCCTGACCGTTCCGTTGCCCAGGTCGGTAATCGAACCGGCCGACGTTCCCGAAAAACGGTATTCCTTCCCGTCGATCTTCATGATGATCGTATTAGGGGCAAGCCGGTCCGGGTCAGCGCCGAGGGCCCCGCCGCCGATCATGACAGCGCAGAGCAGCATAAGTATGACAGTATATGTTTTCATCATTCGCTCCTGATCGCGTTGAAGTAGCCGTTCGTTACCGGCACCGTGGCGCCGGCCTGGGTTACGGCCCGCATCGTTCCCGAGAAGCTTCCCCGGGACAGTTTCCCGACCCCGTTCATCATTGACACGGTGATGCTGCCGGAGGAGCCCGACTCGCCGGCGCCCGCGATATACACCGTGCTGCCGGTGCAGTCGTACCATGAAAGGATGATGTCATCGGTGGTCCACGCGCCGGTCATGCCGCCCGTCTGTTCGGGTCCGGTAACGCCGAGCTCATAAAAGCCGTATATATCGCCGTCGTAGCCGCGCACCAGGGCGAAGTACCATCCCTCGTAGAGGTTGAGCGTTATCTTTGCATTGTTGTTCGTTCCGCCGCCGTCCGCCTGGTCCACCAGGCTGCCGTTCTCATCGTAGAGGACCAGGTAAGTGTTGGTTGTGCCGAACGTCTCGAGGGTGAACTGGCCTGCAGTTGACACGTAAAAGTGATAGGTCGCCGAGGGCACCATGCCGATTGCCGCGGTCCGGATGTCTTCCTCGATGCCGGCGAAGAGATAACCGGAGCTCCGCGCGCCGTTAACCGCGACTGCCGTTGAATGGGCGCCGTCCGGCGCGTCGGGCTGCTCCTGGTCGTCGGTATGGACATAGAAGGTCGAGGCCGCGTTCAGGTCCGTCCCGCTGCGCGCAGACAGGGTGAATCCCTTCTTCCCGGTCAGGAACACTTCATGGGACTGCTTGACGTGGCTGCTGAACTCTTTTTTCTGGCCCGAGATGTGCGCCCGGATGCCGATCGGGTACAGGGTGATCTGGCCAAGCGACTGCGGCGAGGTGCCGGTCACCGCTACGGTGACCTCCCTCCGGTCCACAAGCGTGTCGCCGGTATAGCCGGCATACGACGCCTTCAGCGTGTAGGCTGCCCCGCCGATGAAGTTCCCGGTGACGGAAAATGCGCCCGTGGTACCGGATGCCGTTGCGGTGCGCGTGACGCTGTCCTCGTCCACGATCGAGATGGACGCCGGAAGCTTCTTCGCCGTGTCCCAGTCGTCCGCGATCACGCCGGTCAGCGTGTACCCGGTAAAGCTCTTCGGCTGCATGGTGACCGGGCCGATCGCGTTGTTGCCTTCGACGATCGCCGGCGTGGTCGTGCCGGTCGATTCATAGACCGCATGGGTGAAATATATTCCGTAGGCGACTCCCTTCCTGAAGTCAGCGCTCGAGAGCGCGTAGGCGCCGCCTGCCCCCGACGTGCCGGTCGCGATTACCGCTTCGGAGGCGTCCTTCGCCTGGACCGAAGCGCCGGAGATCGGATCGCCCTCCGGGTCCACGACCGTGCCGCTTATCGATCCGTTTATCATGAGGCGGACCGATCCGCCCGTGATCTCGTTGTCGCCGGTCGAGCCGATGACCGCAGCGGCCGATCCGTCAAAATAACTCACTTTCTCTATTGTCAACCCGTAGGTTGATTCGACGTAGAAGTCGACGCCGCTGAGCCTGAAGGCGCCGGAGCCGTCGGTTACCGCCGAGACCGGGTTTCCCCTGCCGTCGACGGTCGAAACGCTGGCGCCCGCGAGCGGGTTGCCTGTGTTGTCGTCCTCCACCGTGCCCGTGATGTCGCCGTATTCCCGGTAGAGCCGCACCGGGTTGCCGTCGATCGTGTTCGTGCTCCCTGAAATGGAAACGGTCACGGTGGACAGGGTGGTGTAGTGTTCCTTCGAGATAGTCACGACGTACGAGCTGCCGATCGTGAAATAATAGCCTGAAACCTGGAAGTTCCCGTCCGCGCCGCTAACGCCGAGGACAGTTTCGTAATGTGAGTTCTGCACGCTCACGGTGGCGCCGGCAAGACCGCTCGACCCATGGTTGTCGAGTACCCGTCCCGAGATCGTACGCTCGACATGGCCGGCCACTGCGTCGGTCATGTAAACCGTTCCCAGGTCCACCGGCTGATTTTTAACGGTGAAGATCGCCGCCTTTGTCAGGTCGTCAAACTGCGCTTTTGTGAAATTAACGTTATAGCCCTGGCTCTTCCTGACCTTCTCGGCCTCGAGTGAAAAGCTCCCGTCCGCGCCGGTCGTCGTTGAATATGTCACGCCCCGCACATCGACCCGGACGGTCACGTCCGCCAGGGGGGTATTGTCGATCTCGTACAATACCCTTCCCGTAATGGTTCCGGTGAAATAGGGCTTGCTCAGGAACATCCAGTACAGTGGAAAGCTGCGGTCCTTGCTGCACGCCAGGACGAGCATGACAAGGGCCAGTGCCACCACGATGGGTGATTTTTTTACGAGGGTTTGTACATTCATGTTGTTGTCACTGCGTAAAATGTTATTTGTGAAGCTGCGCCAGGGCGAAAATCAGAATACATTAATTTATATATATCATTAATATACTTTTAATGCAAATTATACTATTGCACGCTATTTAGATTTTCAATATAAATATTAATCCAGTATAATGATGTGAATTCGGATCCGGATCAGGTGATGCCGGAAAATCCGGAATTAATACTTGAAATTATCGCCATTGCGGCTAGTTTAGCGGAATTGACTATTTTCAATGAACCTGGAAGAGCCATGAAACACCTGCAGCGCGGCATTATTTTCCTGATGGTCCTCTGCCTGACGGTCCTCGCCGGATGCAATAATTGCAATAATAAAGAAGAGAGCGCGTCGCTTCTTCCGCTGCTGCCCGTTATCGCGGCGTCGCAATGCCCCGAAATCGCACTCCCGGCCGGCGCGATCCTGCTGAAGCGGGGAAGCGTGTATATCCATCCGCAGTGGTACTGCTATTACCTGTTGAAACTCGAGTACGCGGGCAAGGACGCGACCTACGCCATGTGGATTCCGCCCGTGGGCGGGGGCGTCAGGCCGGCCGTGCTCCTGACCCGCCCCTATGATTACATCAGCTGGAGCGGCGATGATGTCCTGCCGGGCGCCGAGATGAGGGTGCGGGAGTACATCGAGGGCGCGGTAATCTTCATGCTGAACAATATCGGCGTGCTGAACGTGTTTGAGCGCTGGTACGCGGGCGGCAGCATACAGAACGACGTGGATGATACCGTGGCCGGGCTCTGCTTCCTCAATGAAGCGGTTGGCCTTGTCGACAGGACCAGGGTCGGCATCTGGGGCGGCTCATGGGGAGGGTTCGAGGCGCTCTATGGCGCTGCGCACGCGTCCGACGGCGGGGGAGTCGTGCCTCTCGCGGGCGTGGCGTTTTACCCGCTGAGCGACTTCAATGACGAGGTCGACTACCTCGAGATCACGACCGGCGGACTGCCGAACAGCATCCCGGACATCACTGATTCGACAAAGAAAAATCTGTATGTGGATTTCTTCGACGACTATCTCTTGCGCATCAAGGCGACTGCGTCCTGGGCTGATTGGGATGGAGATGCCCTGCTTGCGAAACTCGATACTCCGTTCGTGGTGGTGCACGACGAGTGGGACACGCTGGTGCCCTTCGAGCAGAGCGTGTATCTCGAGGACAATGAGACGCCTGGTGCGCCGATCACGCCGATCTTCTTTTACCAGGACACGCCGCGGGACCTGAACGACCGGCCCTGGGGCTGGGGCCACGGCGAGCTCAGGGAATACCGGCTCGACGCCGATCCGCCCCCTGCGGACGGTGTCGTGTACGGCGTGTCCAGCACCCTGGCTTATTCCTACCTGTTCACCCGGCTCGCGTCCGTGGACCAGCTGATCTACAACGGGTACGACGAAATCGCTTTCCTGGACTTCATAGAGTATGCGCGGGACATCAAATGCGCTGAACCCTCACGGGACGATATGACGTGGGCTGCGGAGCTCCTGCATGATTCCACGGACGAGCGAATGCTGATGATCAACATGTCCGATTTCTCGTTCGTGACAGGAGCGGAGGTCGTGGCCGGGGCCTTCAGCGCTGCGGGCTGGGGCGGGACGGCTTACGGGAGCGCGGCAAGCGTACGTACGGCGCTGGCAGGCGGGCTTCCTGTTTGCCCGTAACATAACGTCAGCAGGCTGGCCGGCCGGTCGTGACCGCGTAACCCCGCGCCTGCTGCGGCAATGTCATGGCCCGGGCCCTACTGAATAACATCCTTATCGATTTCAGCTTCGTAGCCCGCTTCATCGATAGCTTTTTTTATATCATTAATCGTTGTCAACGACTCGTCGAATTCCACGACTACCTTTTTCGTGGCCGGGTCAGCATACACGCTCGATATGCCTTCAAGCGCATTGACGGCTTTCTCGATGGTCATCTTGCAGTGGTTGCAGCTCATGGCCGGGGTTATCAGTTCTCTTGTAATCATTATATATTCTCCTTGTTTAAGTATAATACAAAATTCTACAATTATCCATCATGTTGGTGGATTTTGAAGGAAACCACTAAATTTTTTCATATCCCCCGGTCCCCCGCTGGGGAAAAGGGGTATTGAAAGAAATGCCCTCTTGTTAAGAGGGCATGATCGTTGCAGCTTTTATAATAGTGAGACTGATTTAATTTTTCAAAAACTCGACCACCCTGTCCACGATGTTCTCCGCGGTGAAGCCGAACTTCGCAGCCACGGTCTTTGCAGGGCCTGACGCGCCGAAGGTCTCCATCGTGATGTAGAGGGCATGCGGACCGGCGTACCTGTCCCAGCCCATGCGGATGCCCGCCTCGACCACGCATTTTGGAGCTCCGTGGGCGAGCACCTCCATCCGGTATTTTGCAGTCTGCGCGTCGAAGAGCTCCCAGCTGGGGAACGATACCACGCGTGCGCGGATACCTTTATCCTTCAGCTCTCCGGCTGCCGCGATCGATATGTGCACCTCGGAGCCCGAGGCCAGGATCACGATGTCCGGCTTGCCCTCGCATTCTTTCACGATATAGGCACCCTTGTGGAGCTGGTCTGCGCCGCGGCCGGGCTCGCGCGTTATGATCGGCAGGTCCTGCCTCGTGAGCGAGAGCAGGGAGGGCCCTGACGTGCGCGACAGGGCGGCCAGCCAGGCCTCTTTCGTCTCGTCCGCGTCAGCCGGGCGCAGTACGTGGAGGTTGGGGATGGCCCGGGCCGACGCCACGTGTTCAACAGGCTGGTGGGTGGGACCGTCCTCGCCCACGAAGATCGAGTCATGGGTGAACACGTACACCGCGTGCAGCTCCGCGAGCGCTGCCAGCCGAACCGGCGGCCGCATGTAGTCCAGGAAGGCCAGGAAGGTGGCCGAGAAGGGGATGATCCCGCCGTAGTAGGCCATGCCGTTCTCTATGGAGCCCATCGCGTGCTCGCGTATGCCGAAATGCATGTTCCTCCCGATTGTTCCCCTGCCGGACTCGGTGAATCCTTTCACGAAGGACTTGTTGCTCGGGCCCAGGTCGGCCGAACCGCCCGCGAGGTTGGGCAGCTCCCTGAACAGGGATTCGAGTACCTTCCCGCTCGCGGAGCGCGTGGCCACGGCCTTCGCCGGGTCGAACGAGGGCAGCTTGAGCCTCAGCATGTTGATGTCCGGGGCCGAGAAATACCGCTTCCACCGGGCGAGCGCATCGCCCTGGAACGAGGCCTTGAAGCTTTTCTTCCACGCGTTGTGCGTCCTCTTGAGCTTCTTTTTTCTCACCGCGAAGATATCGTATACCGCCGGGGGCACGCAGAAGGTGTCGTCAGGCGAGCAGCCGATGTTCCTCTTGGTCGCGGCCACCTCGTCTGCACCCAGCGGCGCGCCGTGCGACTCTTCCGAACCCTCGAGCTTTGGGCTCCCCTTGGCGATCCTGGTCTTGGTAATGATGATGCAGGGCCGGTCAGTTACTTTCTGCGCCTTCTTTATGGCTTTCTCGATCGCCGAGTAGTCGTGACCGTCGATCTTCTGCACGTGCCAGCCATACGCGGCAAAGCGCTTTGCCACGTCCTCGGAAAAGGCGATGTCCGTGCTCCCCTCGATCGTGATGTCGTTCGAGTCATAGAGGTAGATCAGTTTGCCCAGGCCCCAGTGTCCCGCAAGGGAGGCGGCCTCAGAGGAGACCCCTTCCATGAGGTCGCCGTCGCTCACGATCGCGTAAATATAGTGATCTATGACCGGAAATTCGGGCGTGTTGAATTCGGCCGCGACCAGGTCCCGCGCCACCGCCATGCCAATGCCGTTGGCGAAGCCCTGGCCCAGCGGGCCGGTAGTGGTCTCCACTCCCGGCGTAAGCCCGAACTCCGGGTGTCCCGGCGTTTTGCTGCCGAGCTGGCGGAAATTTTTTATATCGTCGAGCGTGACCGCGTAACCGCTGAAGTGTAGCATGGAGTAGAGGAGCATGGAGCCGTGGCCCGCGGACAGGACAAAGCGGTCGCGGTTCGGCCATGCCGGGTCCGCCGGGTCGTGCTTCAGGAATTTGGTCCAGAGCACTGCCGCGATGTCGGCGCACCCCATGGGCATGCCGGGATGGCCGGAGTTGGCTTTCTGGACCGCGTCAATTGACAGGGTCCGCGTTGCGGTGGCGATGAGCTTCAGGTCTTCGTTCGTGACGGGCATGGCTGTATCCTTGATGGTTCTTTGACCATAGTAGCGCGGTTTTCAGGGAGAAAAAGAGTTACTATGGGATTATGGTTGCGGTATTAATATTTTATTATGTCGCCAGTTGCAAGTAATTTTATGCCTGAAGACATCAATTTAAACATTTTATTGGGTCGAGACATGAAAAAATGATGTATTAATGGGGAGATGATTTTAGAATATGAATAAGCGATAACTATCGCCGATCTCACGGCATTGATGAGCGTATGAATACCGAAGTAAGGGGATATTCAATGAAGAAAATAATAATCGTACTGGCCGCTGTCATCGGCCTGTTTATCATTCCGGGACTGGCGAAGGGCCCCGCCATGACGCTTGCTTTCAATGCGGATGGGATGCTCAAGATACTTCAGATCACCGATATCCACTGGAAAGACGGCGGCGAAAATGACGTGAAGAGCCTGGCGTTGTTCAGGAAGCTGGTTGAAAAAGAGAGCCCGGATGTGGTTGTGTTCACCGGCGACCTCGTGTACGGAAAAAAATGTCCCAATCCGAAAGAGGGGCTGGACAGGATTACCGCCATTACCATCGAGCGTAACATTCCCTGGACTTTCACTCCGGGCAACCATGACGGTCACGGGCCCCTGAGCAAGAAAGAGATTGTCGATTATCTCAGGAGCAGGCCGCTCTGCCTTATGAATGGCTCTGTCATCTGCGCGGACGGCGTGTCGCACATGGTTCCGGTTTACGGCAGCGACCGGCGCAGGGCGGCGGCCGCGATCTTCCTGTTCGACAGCACCGGCGACGGCACGAGGTCCAACACGTATATTACTGCCGATATTTCTCAGGCACAGGTCGAGTGGTACGAGAAAGAGAGCGGCCCGGGCGCAGTCGCGTTTATGCACAAGCCCACTGCGGAATTTTTCAACACGGGTGACTATTCAAGAGTAAGCGGAAGACTTCGCATCGTGCTCCCCTATAGGAAAACCGAATCTGAGCTTATAAAATCGTTCATCCGGCGCGGCTCAATGCGCGCACTGTTCTGCGGGCATCTGCACCTGAACGACATCCTGCTCGATGCGGGCGGGCTCCTGCTCGGGTTCACCCGCTCCGCCGGATACAACGCGTTCGGGCTCCCCTGGGTGCCCCGCGGCGGCAGGGTGGTCCTCATGACCGGAAGCGGCAGCGGCATCGAAACCTGGGAAGCGACGGAATGATGGGGTGGATAGGTGACCATGGCCGTGCAATTAAGGGCCACGGCGGCGCTTGTTGACCTAAATAAGAGCTGTTTCCCGTTCCTGTATAAAAATCCATTGCCATAATACCCGCCCTGTCCCGTCATGGCAGAATACACAACAAGGCGGTAATAATGATTCTTCAAAAATTCAAAGACCTGGGTCTGTCGGATATCACCCTCGAACAACTGCGGAAAAAGGGGTTCGAAGAGCCAACGGAAATACAGGAAAAAACCATTCCGGTCATGCTATCGGAAGAGGTCGATATAATCGGCCAGGCGCAGACCGGCACCGGCAAGACCGCCGCGTTCGGGCTTCCGCTCCTCGAGATGCTGCGGGAAAACGCGAAGACCATCCAGGCCCTCGTACTCGTGCCCACCAGGGAGCTCGCGATCCAGGTGTCGGAAGAGATAAATTCCTTCAAGGGGAGCAGGAAATTCCAGATCATCCCCGTGTACGGCGGGCAGTCGATGTCCGACCAGTTGCAAAGATTGAAGAGAGGCGTGGATATCGTCGTCGGCACGCCGGGGCGGGTCTTCGACCACATCAGGAGGGGAAGTCTCGCCCTGGGCGGGGTGTCCTTCGTGGTGCTGGACGAGGCCGACGAGATGCTGAACATGGGTTTCATCGAGGAGGTCGAGGATATACTGAAGTTCGCGAACCCGGCCAGGAGGACGCTCCTTTTTTCCGCGACCATGCCCGCCCGCGTCATGGAGGTCGCGAAGCGGCACATGCGCGAGTACCGGTTGATCGCCATGAAAAAGGACCGGCTCACCGTGGACCTGACGGACCAGATCTATTTCGAGGTCGCCCCGTCGGACAGGCTCGAGACGCTGTGCAGGATCATCGACATGGAGAAAGACTTCTACGGGCTTGTCTTCTGCCGCACCAAGGTCGCGGTCGATGAGCTCGCCGGCAGACTCGTCGATCGCGGCTATGCCGCGGACGGTATTCACGGCGACCTGTCGCAGTTCCAGAGGGAGCGGATCCTGGACAAGTTCAGGAAGCGGCAGATCACGATACTCGCCGCGACCGACGTGGCCGCCCGCGGGATCGACGTCGTGGACCTCACCCATGTCATCAATTTCTCCCTGCCGCAGAACGCCGACTCCTACATCCACCGGATCGGCAGGACCGGCAGGGCAGGGAAGAAGGGGGTCGCGGTCACCTTCATCAGCCCGGACGAATACCGGTACCTTATGTTCATCGCCAAATTCACGAAGACGGCGATACGCAGGGAAAAAATTCCGCGCGCGTCGGAAATCGTCATGGCCAAGCAAACCAGGATCCGGGAGGATCTGGACGAGATCATTCAGAACACCTCGCACGAGAAATACATCAGCATGGCCCATCTCATGCTCAAGGGAAACGATCCGGCCGACGTTGTCGCCGCCCTCCTGAAATACTCGCTGGACGACGAACTGAATGAATCGAAGTATACCGACATTCGTGAGTACAAAGAGGCCTCGGTTGACACCAGGGGGACTGCCAGGCTGTTCATTTCCCTGGGCAAGAAAGACGGCATAAATCCCAGGAAGCTCTTAAAGCTTATAAACAACCAGGCGAAAGTTCCTGCAGGAAAAATCAGCGAGATCAAAGTGATGAACAGCTACTCGTTCCTCACCGCGCCCTTCAAGGAGGCCGAGATCATTTTGAGGGAATTCAAGGAGGAGAAGGGCGAAAAAAAGCCCATTGTAAAGAGGGCTGATGAATCGAACAAGAAGAGTGTTAAGAAAAGCGTTAATAAGAGCGTTAAGAAAAAGATGAAGAAGAAATAGATCGCCGGTGTAATCATACGCATGCCCCCGGTTTTAATCGCCGGGGGCATGGTGAGAAAATTCCCTGACCTGTTGCGGCACGTTTTCCGGAACGTTTTCAATTCATGACGGTCGCCGCGTATTATTATCTCGGCGCGTAAATGATGCCGATTTTATCAACCGCGCTTCCCGAACGTCCGTGAAATCCCACTATCTGCCACCCGCTCGGCGCGGTGTAGGTTATGCTGCTGCCCGTAGTGCTGCCGCCGGCAAGCGTCCTGCCTTTACTGGTGGTGAATTTTGTATAAAAAATCCTTGTGTGACCATTGTAAACGCCGGAACAGAGCTTGACGGAGCTAAGATATTCATCAGAGGTAAGTGTAAGTTTTTTCAGGGTGCCTCCGTTTCCGCCATGCGAAAAAGTATTTCCTGATGAAAGTGTCACGCCAATATTGTCAACGCGCGAACCGGTGCGGATCGCGAGCGTTGATACAACCGGGTTCAGCGGAAGGGATGCAACATCATTGTACGGTGTGCCGTGCGGTCCGCCGAACTGATCACTCATGCGAATACTGGAAGCAGTTGTAAAATTCCAGCTGACTTTAAGCGGCCAGTGGTCCGAAAGGGCGCTCCCATCCGTGTAAACGAATTTCTCGTTTTCTATTAAATATTCGATTGGTGTCAATGTGATGTAGTTGCTGTTCCTGTACAGCACCTTGTCCACGATTTCGCAATCGCCGCTGGTGGGGGTTCCGCACGACGTGAGGGCCGTCGTGCTGAATTCCGGGACGTTGCCGTTCCGCATCAGCTGGATCCATACGTCGGTGAAGCCGCGGTCCAGGAGTTCCCGGATATTCTGACCGGAACGTGTGTACCGTATGTTCCAATCACCCATAATGATAACCGCATTACCCGCCGAATTTGCCTCGATATAAGCAATGAGCTGGAGCATGTCGGACCTGCTGTTCGCGAGGGCGGTCTCAGTCGTCTCCGATTGGGCGTGCAGGTTGTAAAAATCTATATACATTCCTTCTGCAATGCGGGTACGCGCCATCGTGAAGCCTTTCGGGGTCAGAGCGTCCGACCCGCTGCGATTGGTCCAGGTGACCCGCTCCCAGTCCATGTACGGGAAATTGCTCAGCTGGTTCAGTCCCGAGCCGATTCCCATGCCGCCGCTGGTGCTTGACCGGTAAAGGTGATTGTCGCAGGTGTCGTACAGTACGGCATGGTAGTTGAAATCCTCCTGCACCTGGACGATATCGTAGTCCCGTACCATGCAGCTGATGACCGGCGTGTAAATTGACGGATTGGAGCTTGAAAACGGCTCAAGCAGCCCGCCTATATTGTACGTCAGGGTCGTAAACGATCCGCTGATGCGTCCGGAAGGATCCATGTTTATTACATGGTTTCCGGATGATCCGCTCTCATCTGAGTTGACGAGCAGGGGAGCCTGCCCGGTCTGGTCGCAGCCCATTATTATAAGGAAAAGGGCAATGAAGATGAGTGGCTTGATTCCATTTTTTTTGAACATCTGATATTTCCCTCCATTATAATTTGAAGACTCTAACTGAACAAGTTAAAGTAGAAAGAAAAGAAGGATTAAAAATTGAAACATTTCATTCTGTTTAATACGGCAAAAACCGGCTGATTGGCCTTTTTTATTAAATAGCATATTTATACTATGGATGTCATATCAAAATCTGATGGTACAGAATTTGACTATGTGCAATAACAGAGATGGAGAGGCATGAAAAGGATATTGTCAACTTGCGTGTATGATTTTCCAGCCCAATATTTTGCTTGCCATCTAACTATTTCCATCTTATTGTCTTGTTACACAACTAATCTGTAATTCCGGCCGAAGCGCAGCGAAGAGCCGGAATCCACGGATTTCGCATGGATTCCCGCTGGAGTTTACCCTCGCGAAAGCGGGGGCGGGAATGACGGACCTGGTATTCAGTAATTACTAAGAAGTAATACAACAACAATATGAGGTGAAAGTGTTAAAATGAAACAACACCTGCTCCGCGCTGCCGTTGTGCTTATGGCCATCCTGCTGCTCTCCGGCTTCATATCGCTGAATGAGCTTGGTTTTGATCCCTCGAAGATCACATTCGACAAGAACATGTATGAGATAAAGGAGCGGCCCATATCCTTCTCCGGAAAGAGAAAAAAACTCACCCTGGAATACATCAGGAAGAACTACAACTCCCTGACCGATGATATCACCATTGTGCCGATGCTCGTTGTGATACACTGGACCTCGTGCGGGACCTTCGAGGACACCTTCCGCTACTTCAACCGGGAGACACTGCAGCCGGACCGGGGAGACATCAGGCGGGGAGGGGAGGTGAACGTGTCAGCGCACTACGTGGTGGACCGGGACGGGACCATTTACCGGCTCATGCCCGACACGCTCATGGCGCGGCACGTTATCGGCCTGAACCACTGCGCAATCGGGATCGAGAATGTCGGCGGGCCCGCCTCCCCCCTTACCGGGGAGCAGCTGGAGGCGAACGCCTGGCTCGTCCTCTCGCTCGCGCGGCAGCATCCGTCGATAGAGAAGATCATAGGCCACCACGAGTATCTCGGGTTGAAGAACGGCCCGCTGTGGCGCTCGCTCGATCCCCGCTACGCGGCCCGGCCGCGCACGGACCCCGGCGCCGCGTTCATGGAGAAGCTG
>JBGTBN010000015.1:0-26213 GCA_041749375.1 Spirochaetota bacterium | reverse complement strand
ATTTTACTATTGACAGATTTCACGATTGTCCGGATAAAGATATCTCGTGCACGCCGGAAGAGTTCGCCGCGATGATCCAGTCGGTCGAAGAGGCCGCCAGGATGGTCGGCGACGGCGCCATTTCGTACGGTGAAGCCGAGGCCGGTACGGCCCGCGGTGCCCGGAGGAGCCTGTTCGCCCGCCGGCACATCCCGTGCGGAACGGTCATCGGAGAGGACGACCTGGTATCTCTCCGGCCCGGCGTCGGGATCCCCGTGTACGAGCGTGACCGGGTCATCGGAAAGCGGAGCAGGGTCGATATACCGGTTGGTTATCTGATCAGAAAAGAATATATTTGATTTGCCTGGAGTGTATTAATGAAAATCAGAGGATTGCTGTGCGCCTGCCTCTGCCTGTTCACCATGCGGTGCGCCACCTACTATCATATATTCAGCGGCGAGAAGAGCACCTACTTCACGGAGCATGAGACCACGTTGCTGGAGAAAACGACCCGTTCGATCGATTTTGATTATGGGTACGACCAGGGAATGGACCTGGACTACGTGTTCCCCGTGACCCGGGGCTATGATTCCTTCAAGGAAGGGGACAGGGAGCTCTCCCGCGCACTCGAGGGTGTCGATACCAGGACCCTGATCGCTTACTACGAGAAAATCTACCGGCTCAAGAAGCTGACCGACATGAAGATCGAGACGTATCGCGAGGATGGCAACTGGAAAAACTACACCTATCTCGACAAGTACCTGCGGCCCCCGCTCGAGCATTATACCGGGACCCTGGAGAGGCAGGCCGTCAGGAGGGACCGCGCCTATTCGAGCGAGGTGGAAAAAAGAAAGAAAGCTATAGACGAAAATGTCCGATTTGAGAAGAGAAAGCTTGAATTCGATGCAATGTGGAAAAATGACTATGATTCCTAACGGGGCGGAAGCGGTGCCGGCGCGGCGCCGCAATCCGGTCATGTGCGCCCTGGCGCTGTTGCTGTTCGTTATTACCTGCACTGCTGCCGCGGCTCCGGCGGTAGCCGCCCAGGCCTCCGTCAACGTGCTCTGCTATCATACGTTCCTCGATAAAAAGAAGATGGACCCGTACTGCTTTACCATTGAAGAGCTTTCATCCCAGATCGCGCAGCTCAAGAGCCAGGGGTTCCGTTTCGTTTCGATTGGCGACGTCGTCAGCGGCAGGATCACCGGATCGAAAAATGTCCTCGTAACGATCGACGACGGCAACAGGAGCGTGTACGAGGCCTTCCTGAAAGTCTTCAGACCCAACGGCATCCGCCCTCTGCTCGGGATCTATCCCAATATCATCGACAAGAAGAAGTACGCCCTGACCTGGGACCAGCTCACGTTTCTCGCAAACAACGGGTGCGATATTGCGGCCCACGGGTATTTTCATTTGAAGATCAACCAGAAGCTCTACGATACGAGCCGCCGCGAGTTTAACATGGAGATATACAAGTCCAAGCAGGTTCTCGAGGAGAAGCTGAATCGCAGGATAACGGTGTTTCTCTACCCCTTCGGGCTCAGGACCGATGTCGCGGTAAAGGCGCTCCAGGACGCCGGGTACCGGTATGCCTTCACCATCAAGCGGGGCAGGATCGACCTCCCCGTAGCCGCGGGCGGAGACGGCCTCTTCGAGCTACCGCGCTACATGGTTACCAGGACCAGCTGGAACTACTGCTATAACCGCCTTCTTGAAAACGCCGGCATGAAGGGCGACGCGGCAGTGGCGGCGGCAGGGGGCCGACGTAACCGCGTGCCGCTTGCGGCAGTGGACCCGTATCCGCTGATGAATGATATCAATCCGATCACACGCCTGGAAGAGCGGCTGGGCGAGCGGCCTGCGCCGGTTTCGCTGAAACTTGCAGCAAGCGCGGATTCGGACAGGCCTGACAGGCACCGGAAAATAAAAAAAAAACGGGAAGAAAAAGCGGCTCTCGAGCCGGCACCGGCCGTCGCGGGACAACTTGACGGCGCTTCGCAGAAAGACAAACCGCGGCTCCTGACCCCGGATACGTCCGTCGTGCGCGTTGAGCGGGAGGGTACTCTCATCGCGGCCCCCATCCAGAGAGTAATCAGCAGCGTACGCAGGGACGTCCTCGGCCTCGATGTGCGCAACCAGGACATCTATGACGACATCGGGCCCCGTGCCGAAAGACCGGTGTCGCTCGATGTCCTCTCCGCCGGCGAAGGCCCGGACCACGGCGCGGTGGTCGCGCTCAGGGGAAAGACGGACAGGGACTCGCGCGGGTATCGCGAAGACCTGAAAAAACGCTATCGCGTGATGCACGACGGCTCGCAGAAGTCATATGACAGGTTCCTGGACATGGTCAGGGGCAAGCTCGGCAGGTTCAAGTCGAAGATCCGGCAGTACGTGATCGGGAATTTCTAGCTGCGTCCCGGGTACGTCAGCGAAGCGGCGGCGCTCACTCCCTCTCCAGTATCTCTTCCGTAAGCTTCATGTAGTCGTCGGCTCCGGTGCAGTGCGGCTTGTACTCGAATATGGTTTTGCCCCAGCTCGGCGCTTCCTGGAGAGCGACGTTCTCCCTGATGAGGGTTTCGAACAGATTGCCGGGGAGGCGGTTCTCGGTCTCGTCAATAACTTCCCTGTTGATGGCCCGCTTCGCGTTGTACATGGTGCCGATGATGCCGGTGACGTCGATGTTCTTGTTGAGGCGCCGTTTCACCACCTGCACGGCCTCGAACAGGTTATACATGCCGTGGAAGGGTAGGAACTGCACCTGCAGAGGGACAATGATCTCCTTCGAGAATGCGAGCGCGTTCAGGGTGAGGATGCCCAGCGACGGCGGGCAGTCTATCAGGATAAAGTCGTAGCTGGTCACTTCCTCCAACGCGTCTCTTAAAAGGAACTCCTTTGCGGGGATGGGCAGGAACTCGATGTCCTTGAGGTCCTGGTTGGCCGGCAGGATGTGAAGATCGTTCCGGTCTATGAGTATCTCCTCGTAGGGCAGCTCGCCCTTGAGCACGTGGTATATCGATTTTTTGATCTGCTTGGGATTGTAGCCAAGGTGGTAGGTCGCCTGCGCCTGGTGGTCCAGGTCGATGACGAGGACCCTGTTCCCCTTGATCTGGAGTGCGGCCGCAATATTCACCGTGCTGGTGGTCTTGCCGACTCCGCCTTTATTGTTCGAGACAGCGATTACTCTCATGGATACCTCGGGTTGGTGATTAACCTACCGTAACCGTGCGTCTTTTGTCAATGAATAAAAAATGGGGTACGGGCGCATGGCATTGATAACAGGGAGTACGATTAACCGGAACGGACCGCGGCCGGGATTCATCCGACCGGGATAGCAGCGCCGGGATAATTGTTCGCGACATCGATGACGAGCAGGGTGACATCGTCGTCGAACCGGTCGCCATGGCCCACCCATTCCGCCAGCCGCGCGATGACGAAATCGGAAAACCCGCGCGGGGAGAGGCCATGCTGCTCCACGATGTGCCGGGTAAAGGCGTCATACCCGAACAGCTCGCCCTCCCTGTTCCGCGCTTCGATGATGCCGTCCGTGAACAGCACGATGCGGTCGCCGGCGGCCAGTCCGAACTCCTCGCTCGTCAGCATCAGCTCGTCCCGTAACCCGATGGCCCATCCTTTCGGCATGAACTCGCGGACCGTCCGCTCACCCTTCCGGTGGATGAGGATGGGGAAGTGCCCCGCGTTCGATACGCTCAGCACTCCCCGTTGCATGTCGACAAAGGCATAGATCGCGGTGATGAACCGCTTACCGTACTTTCCGCGCAGGATCCGGTTTACCTCCCTGAGGAGCCCCAGGGGCTCGTGCGCGATCGATTTCTGGAGCGAGAATGCGACCTTGAGCATTGCGGCGATTATCGCGGAGGGCACGCCGTGCCCGGATACGTCGGCGGTGAAGACGCCGATTCGCTCGTCATCGAGGACATGGAAATCGTAGAAATCGCCCCCCACGCGGTCCATCGGAATATAGAGGGTGTGTATCGAGAGGTCTTTCATGACGGGCGACCCGTCGGGAAGGATCGACTGCAGAATGCGCTTGGCGATCTCCAGCTCCTTCTGCATGACGATGAGGGAGTTGTTCTTCTCGATCGCGTCCCTGAGGGAGAGCAGCGTGTTGACGCGCGCGATGAGTTCCCGCTTGTCGAAGGGCTTGGCGAGGTAATCGTTCGCCCCGGCCTCGAACCCGGCTATGATGTCGTTCAGCTGGTTCTTCGCTGTCAGCATGAGGACCGGGAGCTCGTGCAGGCTGTAGGTCTCGCGGAGACGGCGGCAGACTTCGAGACCGGACATGCGCGGCATCATGATGTCCAGCACAAGCAGGTCTGGGCGGCACTCGGCGACAAGCTTGATGGCGTCCTCGCCGTTCGTCGCCACGAGCACGCGGTGCCTCTCCAGCAGCAGCTGGTTGGTGAGCACCTGCAGGTTGATCGGCTCATCGTCGACAACGAGTATCCTGGCGCCGCCTTCGCCCGGGACCGCTGGAAGGGGCGGAAGCTCCTGCAGGGCGATCCTCGACTTCACCTCGCCCTCCGCCGCGTCCTCCGCTATGGTCGACTGGTTTTCCGAAACGGGAATCGTAAAGATGAAGCTCGATCCTTTCCCGGGCTCCGACTCGACCCTGATCTGGCCATTGTGCAGCTCGACCAGCTTTTTCGTGATCGAAAGGCCCAGCCCGGTGCCGCCGTATTCGCGCGAGATGGATGCGTCGACCTGCTCGAATGAGCGGAAGATGTCGCCCTGCCTGCTGTAGGGTATGCCGATGCCGGTGTCCTCGACGCGCACCTCGACCATGTGCGTCCCGGGCGCCCGATCGCGGGCGGCTGCCGTGATCCGGACATGCCCGCGGTCTGTGAACTTGATGGCGTTGCCGACCAGGTTGAAGAAGATCTGCTGGAGGCGGTTTTCGTCCGCGTACACGAGCGGCAGCCCGGCGGGCACGTCGTTGACAAGCTCGATCATCTTGCCGCGCAGGAGCGTCCGAGCCATGACGAATACAAGGTCGGCGAGCTGGTGCATGTCGACGGGGCGGCGCCTCAGCTCCAGAGTGCTGTTCTTCATCTTGGAATAGTCGAGGATGTCGTTGATCAGGCTGGCGAGCCGCAGCCCGCTGCTGCTGATCATCGACAGGTTGTATTTCATCTCAGCGGTCATCGGTCCGGCGGCACCGTCGATGAGCGATTCGGCCATGCCGATGATGCCGACCAGGGGCGTCTTCAGCTCGTGCGAGGTGTTCGCCAGGAACTCGTCTTTGAGCCTGTCGGCCTTGCTCAGGTTCTCGATGGCCATCTGCTGGGAGCGTATGGCGTCCTGCTGGGCCCGGTCCTTCTCCTGCTTGATGACGTTAATCCGGTCTCCCAGTCCCAGTGCGAGCAGGATGAACTGGATGACGGAGCCGATCTGCAGGGCATATGTGGTGAAGGTGTTGGTCGGCAGTACGGCCAGGACCTTGAAGGCATAGATGATCCCGCCGAAGAGGATGATCAGCCATGAGCCCATGAAATAACGGGCCGGCCGCGACTTCCTGAACACGCCCACCGTGCCTACCGTGACGACCGAGCTGAGCGTAAGGAGCGAAAGCGCGACCTGGATCTGCACCGCGACGGGATATTTCAGGAAAAGCTGGAACGTGATCGATACGGCCGTGAAGACCGCCAGCCCGATGAAATAGCGGTTGAAGGCAGGGTAGAGCTTCTTCGTGTCGAGAAAGGACCGTGTGAAGAGGACCAGCGTCACCAGCGTTATTGCGATTGAGAAAGGTATGACATGGTTGTACGTCTCAAGGAATGCGGGCCAGAAGTATTCCTGGAGGGTCCCGTTCTGGATAAGCTGGAAGAACCCGAAGCCGAGCACGAAGAGTATGTAATACAGGTACGAGACGTCCCTTATGGAAACAAAGATGAAGAGGTTGAAAATGCAGATGAAGAGTATGATCCCGAAATAAATGCCCAGGATATACTGCTCCTTGTGGTCCCTGGCCTGGAAGGACGATTCCGACTCCAGGGTAAGCGGGATTTCCATCCGGTCCTGGTTCTTGAGCCGCAGGTAATAGGTCTTCGTCTCTCCGGGCTCCAGGTCGATATGAAAAAGGAAAAACCGGTGCGCCACCTGCCGCGACGAAAAGGGGCGGGAGAAGCCCGTTTCAGACAGGAGGAGCACCTTCAGGTCTGGCCTGACCTCGTACAGGCCGATATGGTCCATGAGCGGGTATCCAAGTTTCAGGATCCAGTGCTTGTTCTTCAGGTCGTCGGCGCTCAACGTGAACCGCACCCAGTACACCGAATCGGTAAAAGCGAAATTCGGGGTTTCTTCCCTGCCCGGGTTGAACGTGTAATCACGGGACTTGTCGGTGATGTCATGTATCGTGAGAAGCCCGTTGACGTCTTCGAGATAGTCGAGATGGAGGCCCAGCGGGTAGATGTCCCGGCCGTCGTGCACCCGAACCGGATCGGCGCCGAGAAGGGGAAGGCCCGGCATCATGCAGATGACAATAATGAAAAGAGGGATAATGATAACCCATGAAAAAGTCAGGCCGGTGCGGTCGAGGGAATGGCGCATATATGAATGTATCTGTCCCGGAATTGAATGTATATTACATTAACAAAGATTACCCATGCATCACCGTTTCCATTAATTGATAAATGCCCGAACAGTTTCTGTCAATATAAAAAAACCTGCCTCTACCGCAGTACGGCGAGGGGATGACAGGCCTCGGGTTATTGTTGTATAAGAAAATGGCTCGCATTCATTAAAAGGCCATGTGATATCAAATTGATTGATTCAATACAAAAAGCGCTGGACAAAGGGTTTGAAATCACAGCTCATTGGGCCAATGACGGTCTTATGGCCAGCGCCGCGGCTTCTGCATCACAATTGCGTGTGGGCTTATGGCCCTTTTTGCGAACGGCAGCAAGCTCTGCCCTGGCGGCCGCGAGATCAGAGCGGAACGAGGGATCGGCGTGCAGTCGAGCTACGGTCCCGGCGGCTATTATACGGCCCTGAACAACGTCGCTGTGCCAATGGGCGTTGCACACATTACGGCTTTCTCCAAAGGCAATGCCCCGTGCGAGGATTGCATTGGTCTGCTCCGGTGATATCTCGGAGAGGATAAGCGCCCAGCCCCAGCCGACAGCCGCATGCCCGGAAGGATAGGAACCATCCTTCTCCAGGTGTGCCCTGTCATTCGGAGTGCAGATGGGTTTTCTGTTCCATAGAAACGGACGGACGCGATTGTAGCGATTCTTTGCTGCGTAGGTGGAAAGGCCCGCGTCAGTCAGGGTCCGGCGCAGCAGCAGGTACAGACGCGGCGTATCCTTTTCGGTGATCGAAACGTTCAGCGCGCAGGAAAAAGTTCCGGCGGCGTGGGGAAATGTCAGATCGGCGTCCGCACCGGCAAGCAGCCAGCGCGCTGTATCCCGTAAATTTAAACTCCTCCTGCTGATCTCCTCGTCTTGAGCCAGCGCAGCCGAGCCCCCGGCAGGGGGAGGAGGAAGCAGCGCAAGGCTGTCCGGAAACGTTTCGGCCGACAGATAGCCCTCGATAAGACCCGGAGTGAACCCGGCCACACCGGCAGGCTCGGCCACCAGGCGAATGCAGCCAGGGCATCCGGTCGTGATTGCAAGGAGCACCAGAACCAGAATCCTGCGCAGTCCATTGAAATTCACTATCATATAATCACCTTTACCATCCCGGGCTTAAATACCTAACCTGCTATCAGGGTAATGCTAAAGCACCGATGACTGCCTGCATAATGCTTCCCCCGGTGTGTTATCATGGGACAACACCTTCATAAGCGCAGCACAGTGGACATAACCCGGAGCGGGTCGAAACATAATACAAAGGAGGGGTGGCATCTCGGCCATCCCTTCCTTTTTTAAAAAAACAACTAGAGATCCGACCCTGGAGTAACGGCGACAATCCCCTGCATGTCCAGTGTCAATTGTTGCACCAGCTCGGCATTGTAAGACTGGGAAGCGGTATCCGAAATGTCGTAGTTGCCAAATACTCGCGCGGACCCAACTGCATATCCGCGGGATTTTGCCGCCGGCGAATCTCCCGAAACTGCCGGATCGACATTGGTTATAATTATTGAAATCGTATTGTCGCTGTTGCGGCGAATATCGAATGTACGGAATTGCTGGGGAAAATCACGCAGTGATGACGTCTCGACCTCCCAGAAACTGTTTGCGGGACCTTGAATTGGATCCAGCAACGGATTCGGATCATACGGCTGGGGGGTAACGACGTTCATGTGACGATGCCCCGATATCCAGAGGATCAGGTTCGGATAGGTGTGGAGCTCGGCGAGCATCGTGACATCATCCAGATGAGAAAGAGACGTGATCGTCGGGTCGAGGAGGGTTTTTTGCGGCCGGATCGGGATATGCGCAGCTATGATCATGAGCTTGTCGTGGTCCTGTCCATCCTGGAGTTCGGCCCTGAGCCAGTTTTTCCGTTCATCGTCAAGACAACCGGCGGCATAAGCTGTCGTTTCATCGTCAACACTGCCCTTGCAGGTGTCATCAAGCACGATAATCTTGATCGGTATATCCGACTTCGGTTCGAAACTGTAACAGGCAAAACCCGGATCAATCGCTTTCCGGGCGGGATCGACCAGGTTGAAACCGTGACCATCGGGCTTCGTAGTGGTCTTGAAAAATTCAGCAATCCAATTCCGGCTTGTAGAGCTATCCGATACGAGTGAATGCCGTTTCGCATCTGCAGCGACTGTCGGCGGCGTGGAAAACAAATCTTCCGGCCCTGCTCCGATGATATCTCCATATGGGGTTGAGCCGTCAACCACACCCATGTAGTAACCGGTTCCATGAATGCCCGCATACGTTGGCTGATCTCCGGCAACTTCATCGGCATTGAGTATGAAGGTCCCGATATGGGCCGACAGGCTTTTTGCAAATTCATAGTACGAGCCCATTAAGAACTGGTCGTGGTTGCCAAGGACCTGGTACCAAAGAATTGATTTGTCAAGACCGGCCGCCCTGTAACGTTTCTGGTAATCGATGGTGTCGGCCCCGAGATGTGCGCCGGAGCTCGGGGTGATGACTTTGCCATCAAGGACATCGATATACCACCGCAGCTCGTTGTACTGGGCGTTGTTGATGGTATCACCCAGCGATATGCCGAAATCAAAAGGCGTGTTTTCATGTAACGCGTTGATCGTCTGGACGGCGGCATCCAGGACATGGGTCGTCGAGAGAATGACCGGAGAATAGGCCGACGACATTTGTTGGCCAAATTCTGCGCTCCAGCCGACCCAGTTCACCTGGGCCGGAGATTCCTTATCTGAGATATGGATGTCGCTCATGGTAAAGAATGATAAAAATCGGGATACATTGGGGGCGTCAACGTAGTCCGGCGCAAGGTCGGTCCGCTTTTCATAAGGCAGACCGTCTCCTATCTGCCAGGCGCTGTAACCGAATACTTCGTACAGCGGTACGTCGCGCGGATTGATCTCGGGCGTGGATGCAGGCAGTTCTATGGGGAGTATCTGCTGCTCAACCGTGGTAAACACATCGTAAAAAATCGGGTATTCGACGATCGTGTTTCCGGCACCCGGGATTAAAACGAAACGTTTACCGTCATCGCTGTTTGAACATCCTGCCAGTGAAATAAACATGATGCCCGTCACAAAGACAAAAATGAACTTACTGGATGATAATAGTTTCATAAAATGCCTCGTTTTTTAGATATTGATTGTAATGAGGTATCGATTGGGAGTTGAGGGGTGGACTTCACATACAACCTAATTCTACTATACAGGAGAATGCCGGTATTGTCAAAGTATTCGGTCACTATCCGGCGCCATTTATGATTAAAGGCACCTCATTTAAAACGGAGCAAATGTCATATATCACTCATGATAATCCATTAGTGTTAACTATACAGGACAATGCTCTGTATTCAGTACGGGCCAATGTGACTGAATGAATGTTATCGGTAGCTATCATGGGAGATCTACCTGATATTTTCAAAACAAAAAGCGCTGGACAGAGGGCTTGAAATTTATACCGCGGTCGAGGACTGCGCCGATCATTGCCCGACGTGCGAGCTAGTAGATCTGGATTATATCCTGTGTGGATTAACTCGGGAGGGGTCGGCAGTATTGCCGGCCTTTTCTTATTGGTATAGGGGCCCTTTTAACTATGCTGTTATGCGTTATTGTCATTGACATGGTGATCCTCCTCGAGAGAATAGAATCCTTATCTTAAATACATAGGAGGTATGTTGTGGGTGCTGCTATTGGTTCGTTCGTGTTTATAATCTCGATACTGGGGATCATTATCTCTATTCTATTGGTTGTAGCGGTACTGAGGATTTGGCACTGGACCGCCGTATCGGCGAAGTCCATCCAGAAGCTCGAGGCCACTATTAAGAGCGGCAAATTTATTGACTATGTCCGGGATCGTTGGAATAAGAACGGCGCGTCGATTGAGTCTATGAAGGAGTAGTCTATTGGGGCCCCGAATAGCCAGGGACGTGCGGCGCTGGGGCCGCGCTACTGGAGCATTAAGACAATAAGGTCCTGGAGCATACGGAAAATGAATAGCGTTACTACGAGGGCCGCGGAGATCTAGAGGAAGCCCGTAGCACGTGGGCCATTATGACCGCCCCTTCTTCTCCAAGTAGCCGAGCCACTGGAGGAGCCTTCGGATCTCGCTGAGGGCTGAACAGGTGGACTTGATATTCTCCCGGATCTGTCCCCGGGACTGAGCCAGGTCGTGGGTAGTGTCCTCGAGGTTCCTACAATCTTCGGAGGTCGAAGCCTTGAGGTCGGCTAATTGAGAGGCCAGGATATTAAGCCGGCCCTCCAGGCGGACGAGCCAGACGGTTAAGGTAACGAGGTCGCCGAGGCAACAACAGGGAACTTCTAACATGAAGATGAACCTGCTGACCAATGGATCCCCGCCTTCGCGGGGACATGAGAATTTTAAGATATAAAGTATTGACATCCCGGGCGCGGTAAGCCATTCTGCTGTCAGCATACAATTATTCAGGATGGTAGTACCCATGGCAGAAATCACGGATAAAGACAGGGCGATGGCCCGGAAGTGCGTGGAATGCCCGGTGTGCACGCGGGCCCGGAACAAGCAGAAGGGCATTGCCTTCTGGTTTGTCAAGAATATCGAGGGCGGCCTCTGCCCCTACTGCTCCGCGTATGAGCGGGTATACGGTAAAAAGGCCCACGAGGCCTGATCCGGGAGCGTTTCACAATGGCCAAGTCCGATCTCTTCCTGGGACTCGATGTGGGCGGGACCCATACCGACGCCGTGTTAATAAACGATAAGGGGATCGTCGCGCACTACAAGGCCGTTACCGACCACGACAATCTCCTCCTCTCCGTGCGTTCCGCGATCGAGAAAGTCAGCGGCGAGGCGGAGCGGAAAAACATCAGGCGTATCAACCTCAGCACCACCCTCTCGACCAACGCAATTGTTGAAAACAAGCTGGAAGACGTGTGCGTCATCATATCGTCCGGGCCGGGAATCGACCCGGAGCAGTTCAGGATCGGCAAGTATTATTATGCGGTGAGCGGGTCCATCGATCACCGCGGTAAAGAGGTCAGGGGCGTCGATGCCGCCGCGATTTCGCGCATCGTCGCCGAGGCGGCCTCGAAAAAGGTCCGCACCTTTGCCGCCGTGACGAAGTTCTCGACCCGCAACCCGGACCAGGAGAACGTGATCGCTGGCGAGGCGGCGGAAAAATCAGATTTCATCACGCTGGGCCACAAGCTCTCCGGCCAGCTCGGGTTCCCGCGCCGCGTCGTCACCGCATACTTCAACTCAGCCGTGTGGCGCATATACAACGGGTTTGCGGACGCAATCGACGCGTGCCTGAAAGAGCTGGGGATTTCGGCCGAGGTGAACGTGCTGAAGGCCGACGGCGGCACCATGCCCTTCTCTCTCTCGCGCGGCGTGCCGGTGGAGACGATCCTCTCCGGGCCGGCTGCCAGCGTCATGGGGATCGCGGCCCTCTGCGACATCACGCAGGACTGCATCGTGCTGGACATCGGCGGCACCACGACGGACATCGCTATCTTCGCGGGCGGCGTCCCGCTTATCGAGAAGGACGGCATCTCGCTCCAGGACTATCCCACGCTGGTGCGCTCCCTGAGGACGCGCTCGATCGGCGTGGGCGGCGACTCGGTCATCCGCGCGAGCGCGAAGGGCGTGACCGTGGGCCCGGACCGGAAGGGCCCGGCAATGGCCGCCGGCGGGAAGGAGCCGGCCCTGGTGGACGCGCTGAACGCCCGCGGCATAATCTCCTACATGGACGTGAAGAAGTCGCGTGACGGCATCGCCGCGCTTGCTAAAAAGAAGAACATGACGCCGCAGAAGCTCGCCGACGCGGCTATCGATACGGCCGTAGCCGCCATCAGGGCGGACGTGGACGCCATGCTTGAGGATATCAACAACCGCCCGGTCTACACCATACACGAGATGCTCGAAGGCGCGAAACTCGCCCCGAAGAAGCTGTACGTGATGGGCGGACCGGCCGGGGCCTTCAAGGAGAAACTTACGGAGGCGTTCGGCGTGCCGGTCGTGCTCCCGAAGAACTTCGAGGTGGCGAACGCCATCGGCGCCGCCCTGGCCAGGACCACGATCGACATCGAGCTCTTCGCGGACACGGGGCGCGGCGAGCTCCTGATCCCGAACATCGGCGTGCGGCAGAAGGTGCCCTCAACCTACACGCTGAAGGAGGCGGAGCGGGACGTGCGCGCGCACCTGGCCGCCCACCTGAAGGGACTGGGCCTGTCCGTGTCGGAGGCGGACACCGAGATCATCGAGTCGTCGTCGTTCAACATGGTCAATGATTTTTACAGCGCCGGCAAGGACATCCGGGTGAAGTGCCAGATCAAGCCGGGCGTAATCAAGAGGCTGTTATGATTAAGGCAAAGAACCGCATGGGGCTGATATTCTTCCCCGCGTACGACTGGGCCATCTCTCCCACGCACCCGGAGCGGGAAGAGCGGCTCCTCTACACCCAGGACCAGCTCCGGGAGGAGGGGATCTTCGATATCGACGGCCTGGTCGAGTACAAACCGGACATCGCCACTGAAGAGGACGTGATGCGGCTCCATTTCTGCTTTCCCGACGTGGCAAGCGTGACGACCGAGTCCCACATGATCTCCGCGGGCGGCGCGATCAAGGCGGCCCGCATCGTGATGGAGGGGCAGGTGGACAGGGCCTTCGCGCTCGTGCGGCCGCCGGGCCACCACGCCATGAAGTCGGTCCACGGAAACCGCGGCTTCTGCAACATTAACAACGAAGCGATCATGATTGAGTACATCAGGGACACCTACGGCGTGAAGAAGGTCGCGGTCGTGGACACGGACTGCCACCATGGCGACGGTTCTCAGGACATCTACTGGAACGACCCGAACGTGCTCTACATCTCGATCCACCAGGACGGGCGGACACTCTACCCGGGCTCCGGCCACGTGGACGAGCTGGGCGGCCCCAACGCCGCGGGGAAGACCATCAACATCCCCCTGCCGCCGGAAACCTCGGACGAGGGCATCCTCTACGCCATAGACGAGATGGTGCTCCCGATCCTGAAGGACTTCAAGCCGGAGCTGATCGTGAACAGCGCCGGACAGGACAACCACTACACCGATCCCATCACGAACATGAACTTCTCGGCGCAGGGCTATGCCAGGCTGAACGAGAAGCTGAGCCCGGACATCGCGGTGCTCGAGGGCGGCTACTCGATCCAGGGCGCGCTTCCCTACGTGAACCTGGGCATCATCCTGGCGATGGCGGGCGTCGACTACTCCCACGTGCGCGAGCCCGATTACAACGCGGCCTCGCTGCGGCAGGACCCGCGCATCATGGACTACATCAAGAAGCTGAAGAACGTGGTGCTGGACGCGTACAAGGATCCGCCGCGCTACGAAGGGCTCCCGCCATACGGGGAGTTCATGACGCGGAAGAAAAACATTTTTTACGACACGGACGGCATACGCGAGAGCCAGGTGGAGTCGATTTTACGATGCAGGGAATGCTCGGGACTCTTCAGCCTGGAAACCCATTCAACCGTGTGCTCGCTCTCGCTGGGCATCGAGATCCCGCTGGGCGCCTGCCCGGCATGCCGGAAGGAAGGGGTCAAGCTCCTGAACGGCGCGAAGAAGTCGGGCAAATACGAGACCATCCAGGTGATCGACAGGGTTAAGAAGGAGTATTACCGGGCGTGATTGCCGGATAAACCGGTAATAATCAGTGTGCCTGCCTGGCATGCAGATTTACGACGTTGTCCCGCTCCAATCTCAGAACGAATACCCGATGGAGAAGTGAAGCATCCCTATCTCCTCGCCCTTCCTCCGGTCAAGTTTAAAGCCGTACATAAGCCCGATCGGGCCGATGGGCGTGACGTAGCGCAACCCCGGGCCGGCCGAGGCGCGGAGCTTCCAGATGTCGTAAAAGGTGTCCTCGAGCCTGCCCGCGTCCAGGAAGGCCGCCAGCTCGAAGTTGCGGCCCAGGTCTATCCTGGCTTCAAGGTTCAGTAGCACCGATGCCCGGCCGCCCTCAGAGTTGTGGAAGTAGTCGTATCTCAGCATGTTTTCGTCAAATCCTCGCACGGACGCCATGCCGCCGAGGTACCAGAGCGAGTCGGGGAACATTTTTTTCCGCGAGGTGTATGCCTGGATATATCCGATTTTTCCCTGGGCGGCGAACGTCAGGCGTGATGCGGGAGTGTAAAAGAACTTCAAGTCAAGACCGTACTTGATGAAATTATCCGTCTGTCCCCCGGAGAGCGTATTGCTTTTCCCCGAGAGGTCGATCGAGACTTCTATCGATCCGGCGGCGAGAAACCCGCTGCGGGGCCGCACCACGGAATCGCGCCGATCGTAGCTGAGCAGGGCTGATACACCGATAACATTCCGGATGCGATACTGATCGGCCAGGTCGATGTTCCCGATGTTCTGGAGGTCCGAGAGGGAAATGGAACCGAACATCTTTCTGCTGCTGTATGCCGCGCTGAAACTGGATGCGAGCCCCTCCAGCCATTGCACCGTCATTGACAATTCAGGCCCGTAATTCATGGTGCCGAAACTCTTGTTAAACTCTTTCTGCCGTTCCACGCTGAAGGTAACGCCCGCCGATGCACGGGAGCCGATGAGGCGCGGCTCGTTGAATCCGGTTGAACCGTTATATCCTGTCTGGCTCGCTCCGCCTTTGAGCCAGATACTCTTGTTCCGTCCGAGGAAGTTGTTGTCTTCCACTGATGCATCGGCAAAGAGGCCGCGGTCGGACTTGTAGCCTGCGCCGATACCGAGGTGTATCGATTTTTTTTCCCTGACATCGAACACCAGGTCAATGCGGTCCTTTTTTTCTTCGACGCCGTAGCTCTTCAGGGTGTATGACTGCAGCACGGCAATGTCCCCGATGGCGCCGGTCGCGGCCGCAATTTTCGACGGGATAAAGTTCCCGCCCGGCCTGAGGCCCGCTTCCCGTGCAAGATAGGAGGACGAGGACCTCAGGTTGCCACTGAAGTTGACGGACCCGATTGCTGCCGCCCTGCCTTCATCGATTATGAAAGAGATAGTAGCGCCCGTACGGTCATTGCTCATGACGGTGGTATGCCTGACCGTGACATAGGGATGGCCGGTCTCGGCGATCATGGCGGATATGATGTTTTCCGCGTCAGCGACCGCGGATTCCTGGTAGGGGCCGCCAGCGACGATCCCGGCCGCTTCCCGCAGCCGCTGACCGGAGACGCTCCGTGCGCCTGTGAACCCGACTGAGGAAACGATCGTCCTCGATCCCTCGCTCACCGTTATGGCGATCTCCGCACGAGTGCCGTCTTTCGTGACGCGCACGGAGGCCGTGGCGGCGGCGCCGGTAAAGCCCTCGCGGCGGTACCGGGACTCTATAATCCGGAGGTCGTTATTCAGCAGGTCGGGGTCGAAAAGCTTCCTGAAGCCCTTCCCGGTCGAGATCATCGAGCGCAGCGCGCGCTCCGGGAAAAATGCAGCGCCGGCTATGGCCACTGACTCAACCTTGGTGCGCGGCCCTTCCTCGATCCGGAACGTGACCGTTTTTATCTCGCGGCCCGGTGGTCCGCTTTCATTCATATCGGCCCTGACGGTCGTTTTGAGGTATCCCCGTTTGAGGTAAAAGGATGCAATGTTTTTCGCGCTTTTCCTCGTGCCGATGTTGTTGCTGTTCCCGGTTTTAAACAGCGTGACCTCCTTGAGAAGAGTGAAATTCCGATAATGGGCGTTCCCGGTGAAATCGACACGGTAGCGGGGTCCTTCGATGATATCGACAGTAACATACACGCAGTGTTCTGCCGGGTCGGTTTCAATCCGGTACGAGAGTGCCGCTTCAGGGTACCCCCGGCTGCGATAGTATTCCTGCAGCCGGGATACCTGTTTCCTTAATTCCGTTTCAATGAAACGCTCCGATTCGGTCTGAAGCATGAACCTGATTATTGTGTTTGATACAGCCCTGTTCCCGTGGAAGTCCACGTCGCAGTAGGTGAGGCCTTTTTTCCTTGTGATCGATACATGGATGATGTAGTTCCCATCAGACGCCCTGACTGCCGCTACCGAAACCGCGGCGTCGGGAAAGCCTTCCCCGGCATACTTTTTCCTGACCAGCTCCCCCTGCGCGGCCAGCGCCTCCGGCCTGTAGATGCCACCGGCCTCTAAAGTCATTACGGTGGTGATGTCTTTTTCGAATATGGGGTAGTTTCCTTTTATAACGATGTCCTTTATGAATCGGTACGGCGTAAGCCGGAAGGTGACCGCAGCTCCATCAGGTGTCCCGGTGACAGCCGTGTCGATCGCGGAGAACATGTTAAGCAGGGAGAGGGCCCGCTTCGACTCTTCGAGCAGCGAGGCTGAAAGGGGCCCGCCTTCCCTGATATGGATTGTGGAGAGAACCGTCTTTTTCCATTCGGAGAGCTTCTCGTGTTCATTGAAGTTGTCGAACTCCACTCTGATCGAGGTGACGGTGCGGTTTTCGTGGTGACTGTCCGGGGAAGGGCGCGGTATCGGCGCGGCGCGCGCGTTCTGAACAATCGCAACCGCGGCCAGGGCGCACAGAATCGTTTTCTTCATGACCGCGCCGGTATGTCTGTATGATCCGGGCTTCATGGCGAATTACCGGAAGCTCCTGGTGTATCGTATGCTGGCGCCGGTCTTCCCGTTCGAATCGTATTCCGCGTCGATCAGGAAGTTGTCGAAAAACTTGTATTCGATGGTGGTGCTCGATCTTAATCCGCGGTTGTCCTTGCCGACAGTGTAATAGTATGTTACCCGGTCATTGAGGTTCTTGCCTATCGTGGCGCTGAAGTTACCGGACGATGATCTCTTCCCCTCGTCCTCTGCCTTGATCTCGATGCTGTCAATCCCGGTTTTTTTCTTGATGGCGCCGCCGTACGTGAGCGTGATTGCCTGGCTTATCAGCTGGGCGGCCGAGAGCGATGATTTTTTCCCTTTTGTTTTTCCAATCAGGATCAGCGACAGGATGTCGCCGCTGTCCAGGACCGGCTGCGAGGAGAGGGTGAATGCGAGGGCATCCAGTTTACCGCTCAGGCCGATCAGCACGTTCCAGCCCTGTATGCTGGAAGAGCCTTGTATGTCGATTAGAGGATCGATGCGGTAGGGGTTCAGGAAATCAACCTTACCGCTGTTGATGACGAACTCCCTGCCGAGGTAGAAGATGCTCCCTGATTCCACGCGCAGGGAGCCGTTCAGAACTGGCCGTGCGGCCGATCCGAAGAAACGCAGGTTATTATTGATGGTCATCCGGGCGATATTGTTGTCAATCTCGAACGGGCTCCTGTTCTTCAGGGCGATGTCAAACTTGATTTTTTCAAGGGGCGATTTCCCGCCGCCGGTATCGATCTTCTCAGTCTTCCTTTCGCCGATATTCCGGAATGGATGCAGCACCAGGTCCTGATAATACAGTCCCCGCAGGATCGTGACATCTCCCCTTACCATGATCCGGGCAAACGTCCCCGCGACATTCAGCCGCGCGTTGAAATCAAGGTCAAGCGTGTCGGGAACCGATATCCCCGCATGATCCGCGCTCATGTTCAGCATGATGTCCCGCATCGCAAGTCCCTTCAGACCGATCCGGCCGTTCATCCCGATCGTTCCGTTACCGAGCGATCCACGGATGCCGGGAATGGTGATGCTTCCGGGCATGACGTCGATGGAGCCGGAAATGCCGCGCAGACCGTTGCTGATTGATGGAACGTCAAAGCCGATGTCCTGGAGCGTTATGCCTGCGTTCAGCACCGGGTGGTACAAATCACCGCGCAGCCGCGTCGTAAAACGAATAAACCCGCTTGCGTTCGCCAGGGAGCCGCTGAACCAGCTGGCCAGCTCGACCGGAATCAGGCCGTCGGAATCAATGGCAACCGCGGACCGGATCGGGCCGGTGCCGGAGAAACGGATCCATCCCGAATCCAGAATCGCGATCCTCGTCTGCGGAACCGAAAGCATGCCGCCGCGGATGGTGGCCTTAAGCGGGCCGGTGCTGAGCAGCATCCTGGTGCCTGAAGATACGTCACAATCCAAGAGGTTCACCGACAGATCAAGCCCCAGGGGCCGGTCTGCGTTTCCCTTCGCGTTGATCGAGCCGCTCAGGCTGGCGCTCAGGCCGGGGTTCCCCGAGGCCGAGAGGAACGGCGACAAGTCGGTTTTGTCGAATACAAGCGAGATGTTGAAGTTCTTTTTAATGAGATCGTAATAACCGGCCAGATCGAAATTCAGCCTTCCCTTCGCGCGTATCACCCTGTCGGCAATGGAGAGATCGACCCGGAAATCTTCGTACTGCCGGTCCCTGAACCGCACATCCCTGAGCGTGATCGGTCCCTTCGCGCGCGGGTCAGAAAGGGATCCTTCACCGTCAAGGCTCATGGAGAGCTTCCCATCCATGCCGGTTGATTTAATATAGGGGTTGCTGCCGAGAGACAGGTTGTCGGCCGACAACGTCAGTTTGTATGCGCCTGCGGGCGTGATCCATCCCCCGATGCGTACGGTTTCGCCCGGCGCTACATCGAAGGTAAAATGGTCGAGATATATCCTGCCGCCGCGCATGCCGGTTTTAATAGATGCGGCGTCCAGCTTCTGGAAGCCAAGGTCCACGGCGGTCGCCGACAGGCTCAAGCCGCCGGCCGGATGCATGACACTCCCGCTGATACTGCCGGCGATTGTAAGGAGGCCTTTGACAGAGTTGTTGAAGTCACCCAGCTGAACGTTGAACGCATGTATGTCGAGGGAGAGCGGCCGGTCGCCGGCACGGTCCCTGCTTCCAGAGAGGTCGAGGCGCGTTGATCCGGAAAGTGACACGGTTGATGATCCGTTGACCAGAGAAAAACGGGACAGGTGCGCCGCGCCGTCGGCATCCAGGGACGCTTCGAGAGTTGCGTTGCCAAGGGTCGTCTCCTCGTAGCGCAGGCCTTCCCCGAGAATACGAAGGGAAAGCGCCGGATGCCGCATCGTCCCGTACAGGGCTGCGTCAAAAGTGCAGGACCCGCCTGCATTCCTGCCAAAAGCTGCGGCCTCCCGTGAAAGATCGACGCTTGAACCCGATATGCTTGCCGACACCGCGCCCGAAGCCGGGTTCAAGGACCCGGTGCCGCTTATTTGCATGTTGCCCAGCGTGGCGCTAAGTGATTCGATGCTGACAAGGCCCCGTTCAAGTTTGCCTTCCATGGCCAGAGACAGTGGTGCCGGCTGATTGCCTTCATGACGTGAGAAATTATCTATCCCGGCGGCGACGCGTATCGCTGCAAACGCGGCCGCGGGGCTGAAGCCGGTCCCCCGTACCGATACGTTCGCATTAATCGCGCCGTGCATGGCGCCGCCCGGCAGAGGGATCGCATTAAGCGGAAAGCTGGCAATGACGACATCCGCCCGGTATGAGGCCAGGTCCGGGTTCCTGTTCCCGGACAGGAACCCTTCCGGAAACGCCTCCCTTAATCCGATGGACCCGGATAGCGAACAGGTCCCCCCGGCGGCGCGCACGAGAAGCGCAGGTATGACCGCGACCCGGTCATCAATCCCCGCGTCAAGGTACACGCCGTCGACCCGGTTGCCGAGGATTTCGCCTCCTCCGTACGCGCAGTTCAGTGACGCGGACGGATTGCCAGGGGAGCCCCGGACCCGAATGCCGCCCCCAAGGGTGCCTGTCATTGACCCCGGGGCCGGAAGAATGCCGCTTAGCTCGGAGAGCGAGACGTTGAAGCGGGATGTCACGTCAAAGCGGAGGGCCGCGAACACGTCTTCCAGCGCGCCGCCGATCGCGAGCCATGATCCAGCAGTCCGCACGTCAATTCTGCACGGGCTGATACTGCCCGCTTTCATAAGGCCGGCCGCGCTCACGTTCGTGATGTGAGAGATGTGTCCGCCGCGTGAAAAGTAACCTTTTCCGGTTTTCAGCGACAGGTCGCCCGAGCGGTTTTCAAGGTTCAGTCCGACCGAGAGATTGAGGTCATCAATTCCGGCTGTGATACCGGAGGCCGGCTGGCTCCAGCGAAGCATCCCGTTCGTCAGGATGAACCTCTCCACGATAAGAAATTTGGGAAGGGACGTTTTTTTATCAGGGTTGTCCTTTTTCCCGGGAATTATACCCAGGGCTTCGAGAAGATTCAACGATCCTGTACCGTCCATGGCAAGATCCGCGGCCGGTCCGTCCAGCGCCGCAGATCGAATGAGCAGCGTGCCCCGCAGAAGATCAGGGACCGATATACTCACATCAAGTTTTTTGAATGATACCAGTATCATTTTATCGGCATCGAGAAGGGCGGCATTGGAAATTTGCACACGGCCGGTACAGGGCGATATTGAAAGTGTCTCCCAGGAGATGGAGCCGGGTATCATGGCGTTAATGAAACTACGGACTGCTGATTGCGCAAAGTTCGTATTCGAGAGAATTATAATGCCAATTATGATGGTGATTGCAGCAATGATGACAGCAAAAATTGGCAGAAGGATTTTTTTTGTTATTCTGTATGATTTAGGCATATTATACCGGCATTGATTTGCCCCCGCCTGTCGGATGTAATAAACGCCTATTGTATCCGGTACATTAATTTATTACAAGGATTTTTATCATGGCGATAATGGATCGGTGCCGGTGATGGAACATGAGCGGCCCAGGATAGATCCGTATGCCATGGTTCCGGATAAACGGTTCAATCCTCGAGCACGAAGGTGATCGGGAGCCTGAGCACCATCTTCACCGGCCTGCCGCCGATCTTGCCGGGCCGGAACCGCATCCGGTTCAGAACCTTCATGGCCGCTTCGTCGAAGCCGTACCCCGAGGGGGGTGAGATGATCTTCGCGCTTTTAAGCGAGCCGTCGTCGTTGACCTGCATCTGGACCACGACGGTCTTGCGGGTGATGTTGGCGGAGCGCCCCGCCGCGGGGAAAAACCTGTTCAAATCGAAATCGATGATCGGCTCGGGCGGGCGGTCGCTCAGGTCCGCGAACATGTAGCCGTCGGCGTCGGTGCCGTCCCCGGACAGGCGGTTGATATTCTCGTCGGTGTTTTCCGCGTCCGGCCTGTCCTTCCCGATCCCCTCGATCCACTCCTCCTTCTCCACCGGCGCCGGGTTCGAGTCGCCGCCAAGAGGCACTGACGGCGGCAGGTCAATGAAGTCCACGTCCACGTCTTTCATCTTGATTGAGTCGGCATCGTACACGCTGTCGTCGTCGGAGAAAGCGGGCAGGCTGGAGATAAAGTACGCGCCGTAACAGGCGCCATGCAGCGTGATGGAAAATATCAGGCAGAGGATATAGGGGTCCGTTCGTTTGACCCATGCGCGAAATCGTTTAATGAAACGTGATGCCATGGCCTGAGCGCTTCTCCCCCTATCGCTTCACCGAGAGGGCTATCCGCGTGACGCCGGACTGCCGTATCAGGCCCATGGCGCGCGCGATAGTGCCGTAGGCGAGGCGCTCGTCCGCCGAAAGCGTAACCCGCATGTTGGGGCGGTACTTCGATTCCCGCGCAAGGTACGCGACCATTTTGTCCTCGGTCGTGTCCAGACCCTCCATCAGGAGCTTGCCGTCCTTCATCAGGGAGATCTGCACGGACTTGGCAACGTTCGGGTCCGACGCGTTCACCTTGGGAAGGTTGATGTTGACGGATTCCTGTTTTAAAAAATTGGCCGTGACCATGAATATGACCAGGAGGACGAGTAGTACGTCGACCATCGGGGTAATATTTATATAACCTATTTCATCGTCATCGCCGCCGGGGAGTGTTGCCATGGGAGGTCACCTCTTTTTAGCTTTCGGCTTCGGGACTGTTTTACGCACGCGCAGGCTCGCGGTGAATTCCTTCGCCAGAATATCGAGCTGCTGTATGATGATCTTGACTTTTTTCGAGAAGTAGTTGTTCACCATGACGACCGGTATGGCGATGAAGAGGCCGGCCGCCGTCGCCAGGAGGGCGCGGGAGATGCTGCGCATGACCACTTCCGCGCCGGTGCTCCCAAGCGTGCCAAGTCCGTGGAAGGCCTTGATGACGCCAAGCACCGTTCCCAGGAGCCCAATGAAGGGGGCGTTGTTTCCCAGGGTGTTCAGCACGGTGAGCCGCTTTTCCAGAAATATTTTCTCCTCTATCATCTTGCCCGTCATGAGGTCGGGGAGGCCGTCCGTGTTGTCTTTCGACTGCTCGATCGCGAACTCGGCGAACCTGGCATAGACGTTGTCTCCCGCCTCCCGCACGAGCTTTGCGGCTGAGGCCATGTCGCGCTTTCTCAACAGGGAGATCAGCTCGGTCGCAAAGAGGGATATCTTTTTGCTGGAGTTCTTCCTGAAAATATAGGCACGCTCCAGCCCGACTGCGAGGGCGAGGATGCTCGCGATAACAAGCATGGCGAACACAAAGGTTTCGCCGTAGCCGACAAAAAGCAGTATATCAGACATGGACTCTCTCTCGTATAATAGGATATGGTGCGCGAAGCACTGCAAATGCTACAAATTATCATTGTTTGCGCAATACATTTTTTCGGGAAAAGGCAAAAACGGGGCGGGCGGGAAGGGTTGTGTACGCGCCATGGCTGCGGGACGGATCCTGCGGCCCGCCCCGCGCCGGCAGCGGCTAGTTTACGAACAGCATTTCCCAGAACTTGGGCATGGGCCAAAGGTCGTCGGCGATGAGCGCTTCAAGCTCGTCGACCCGTTTCCGTATCTCGTCCATCCCGGGCTTGATCTCGGCGCAGTAGAACTCGGCCGCTTTCTGGTGGTCCTCGGCGTGCTTCTTGTCCAGCTTCGCCTTGAGCGAGCCGATGGATGTGTGAGTGCCGTTAATGAGCCCCGTGATGAGCTTGAGGGAGTCTTTCTGCGCCGACAGGTCGGCGCCGGCGCCCAGGACCTTTTCGGTTTTGCCGATCGTGGTGGCCAGCTCGAGCTGGTACTTCACCGCGGCCGGGATCACCTGGGTGGATGCAATGGCGATGAGCGCCTTTGCCTCGATGTCGATGTCCTTGATGTACTTCTCCAGCCTGATGGTGTACCTCGATTTCAGCTCCACCGGGGTGAGGACTTTGTAGTTCTCGAAAAGCTTCTTTGCCTTGTCGGTCTCGAGAGCTTTCAGCGCCTCCGGGGTGGTTTTCAGGTTGGGAAGACCCCTGCGCTCGGCTTCCTTGTGCCACTCTTCAGTATAGTTATCGCCCATGAAGAGCACTGATTTGACTTTCGGCAGCTCCTGTTTCAGAAGAGCGAACACGGTCTTCTTGACGTCGTCCGTGCCGAGCTTCTCGATCAATCCCGCCACTTCGTCGAGCGACTCGGCCATGATGGTGTTGAGCGCCGTAGCGGGGAAGGATATGTTCTGCGATGAGCCGACCGCGCGGAACTCGAACTTGTTTCCGGTGAAGGCGAAGGGCGACGTGCGGTTTCTGTCGGAGTTGTCCCGGCTCACTATCGGCAGGGAAGATATTCCCAGGTCGATGATGGTCTTGTCGGTCACGCCGTTGGCGACGCCCTTCTCGATGCTCTCCAGGATGTGGGTGAGCTGCTCGCCCAGGAAGACCGAGATGATCGCCGGCGGGGCCTCGTTGGCGCCCAGCCGATGGTCGTTGGCCGCTGATCCCACTGTTGCCCGGAGAATGTCGGCGTGCTTGTGCACGGCCTTGAGCGTGGCCAGGAGAAAGACCAGGAACTGGATGTTGTCCTGCGGCGTTTTGCCCGGCTTGAACAGGTTGACTCCATCATCGGTGGAGAGTGACCAGTTCACGTGCTTGCCCGAGCCGTTGATGCCGGCAAAGGGCTTCTCGTGGAGCAGGACGGCCATGTTGTGCTGGCGCGCCACCTGCTGCAGCTTGTCCATGACGAGGAGGTTGTGGTCCACGCCGATATTGGCCTCTTCGAAGATGGGAGCGATCTCGAACTGGGAGGGCGCCACCTCGTTGTGCCTTGTCTTCGCCGGGATGCCGAGCTTGTAGAGCTCCTCCTCCACGTCGTGCATGAAGGACTGCATCCGCTCCTTGATGCTGCCGAAGTACTGGTCCTCAAGCTCCTGCCCCTTCGCGGGCGCTGCGCCGATGAGCGTCCTTCCGGTCAGGACCAGGTCCTGCCGCTTGTAGAAATAATCCATGTCGATGCAGAAATATTCCTGTTCGGGCCCGAGGTTGGACACGATCTTTTTTGTTTTGCGGTTGCCCAGCAGCCTGAGCACGCGCAGGGCGCTGTCGTTGACCGCGCGGATCGAGCGGAGCAGGGGCGTCTTCTTGTCCAGCGCTTCTCCATGATACGAGATGAATGCCGAGGGGATGCAGAGGGTGATCCCGATCCCGTTCTTGCGGAGAAACGCGGGGCTCGACATGTCCCATGCGGTGTAGCCGCGGGCTTCGAACGTGGAGCGGAGTCCGCCGCTGGGAAAGCTGGACGCGTCCGGCTCTCCCTGCACCAGCTGCTCGCCGGTGAACCGTTCGATAACCTCGCCCGGGCCCGATATCTCGATGAACGCATCGTGCTTCTCGGCCGACGCGCCGGTCATGGGCTGGAACCAGTGGGCGAAGTGCGTCGCCCCGTTCTCGAGCGCCCATTCCTTCATCGCGTGGGCGACGGCGTTCGCGGTTTCGATATCCAGCTTCTTTCCCTTGTCGATGCTTTCTTTCAGCTTCGAGTAAAATATCTTGGGAAGCTTGGCCTGCATTACCTTATCATTAAAGGTGTCTTCACCGAAATAGCTGGAGATGGGTAGGTCCTTCTCTTTCAGGACCGTGTACGATCTCTCGGTCGCGATTGTTGGCGTAATTTTTTTCATTATTATCTCCGGTACTAAATAATATTTGAATCAGAACAGATGGAATATAATTTCAACCGGTCACATTTGTCAATAGTTGTGCCGATCTATATGCTTCAAATCGGTGAAATTTAACATTTGCGTAATAAAAACGACGCCGCGCGGCTTGTATCGCGCTTAGCGGCGTCACTCGACCGTGAATATGACCGAATCAATCGCTTCGGAGCCATCGTAAATCATGATCAGGTGCCGGCCCCTCTGCAGCACCATCGGCTCCTCGATATCGCGCAATACCTGCCTCCGCTGTCCGCCGTCAACGGCGAAAAAGTAGCGCTTCGCTCCGGGGGACGGGTCGCCGCGGTACGATATTTTCACCGGTACAGGCTGGCGGTACCGGGGTGTGAGCGGGTCGATGACAAAGGTCTCGCCGGTTACGGGCGAGAGGACCGATGGTACCGCGTCAGGGTTGAACGTGTGCGCGCTCCCGTGAGCCAGGGCACAGGTCCCCGCTGGCTCGTCGCCCGGGGCAAAGGTCTCCCGGTAGGAGGGGCACGATTCCCTGGCGCGCTGCCCGCTCGTCCTGCATATCTTCAGGGAGATGAAGCCGTCCGGCCTGGGGAAGCGCGGCCGTTCCCTCCCGGCCAGGAGACGCATGACCTGGTGGAATATGCGTCCGGAGCCCCATGAGCCGGAGACCCGCTTCATGGGCTTCCCGGAGAAGTTGCCGGCCCACACGCCCACGACGTAGCGCGAGGTAAAGCCCAGCGTCCAGGCGTCCCGGTAGTCCTTCGACGTCCCGGTTTTGACCGCTGCGTCGAACGGGAAGTCCAGGAAGTTCCTGCTTCCCGGAGAGGCGCGCCGCCTGATCTCGCGGTCAGCCAGGATGCCGGTGATGTAGCGCGCCGTTTTTTCAGTCATGATGCGGGAGCCCGTCCCCACGCGTATGGGAGTGCCGCGGCGATCCTCGCCGATGAGGACCGGGAGGAGCATGCC
>JBGTBN010000014.1:0-14954 GCA_041749375.1 Spirochaetota bacterium | reverse complement strand
CTTCTTCCAGGAAAGGGCGAGAGCGCGCCCGCCGCCGTCCCGGACCGGCCTGCTCATGAAGAGGCGCGGCGGGGAGGGCGGCATGTTGGTGGCCACGGTGCGCTCGTCGCTTGGCAGTGACTCGGTGCCGTCATGGTCGATCGCAGTCACCATGACCGTGTAGGAGGTCTTCTCCCTGAGCCCGCGGATGACCGCGCGCGTCCCGCGCGCGTGGCAGGCAACCCGGTACTCCTTCGATCCCGCCTCCCTGAAGTAGATCCGGTAGCGCGCGGGAGGACGGTACGGCTGGTTCCACGAAAGCCGGATAGAGTCCCTCCTGCCGCTGCATTCGAGATCCGTGGGGTTCGACCGCGCCATGAAGAGCACCTTTGTGCGCGGCACGATGAACTCGTCCGCCCTGTCTAGCTCTTTGCGGAAGGTGTACGCTTCCGTGTCCTCGAACGCCAGGTATGCGGTGAAGGAGCTTCCGTCGGTGAGGCGGACGGCCATCCTGCCCATGTAGATGTCCATGTAGAGGATGCGCAGCACGGAAGGTCGCGGGATGACGCGCCGCTCGCCGCGCTCGTCGATCACGGTGATGGCGGCCGCGCTCTCGGACGCGATTTTGCCCCGCACCACCGGCCCGCTATTCAGGAATACGGATTCGGCCCGGGCGGGCGCGTACAGGGCCAGGGCAAGGAGGGCCGCGATGGTGAAGCGTGCGTTCATGGACTATGGGTACCTGCCGAAGGATATTGCGCCCATAACGGCACGGATGCGATTCCGCGGCAATAATTATTTCGAACCGCCGCGCATGTCGGAAAATTATTTTTCCGGGTAGCGGCCCCGCATATACTGTTTGACGGAATACCCCTCCGCATGTATACTTTGTCCGGGCAGGCTGCAAGTTCATGCAATCCCGGAGGACACCCATGAAAAAAACACTGAAAATTATTGTCGTTATACTGGTGGTTATCGTCGCCCTGGTGGGCATTTTCCACAAAAAGATCAGGCAGGTCTACGGCGCGATCACCCTTTTCGATGCGGCCGTTATAGATGAAAACTTCAGGAGCGCGGATAAGACCTTTCCCGTGAAGCAGGTCCGCCGCGGCGGGCCCGTGTTCGAGTTCAAGCGCAGGCCGGCCGACCTGCCCGAAACGTATATGTTCAAAGGAAAGGCGAAGAACCTCCGGCAGTTTATCGATCATACCGGCACGACCGGCATGGTCGTGATAAAGGACGGCGCAATCCTGTTCGAGAAGTACTATCGCGGCAACACGTATAAGACCCGCACCATATCCTGGTCAGTGTCGAAGTCCTTCATCTCGGCTCTGATTGGCGTGGCGGTCCGCGAGGGATATATCAGGGACGTACGCCAGCCGATCACGGATTACGTGCCGCAGCTCAAGGGCTCCGGGTATGACGGCGTCAGGATCAAGGACATCATGAACATGTCCTCCGGCATACGCTTCAACGAGGACTACGGCGACTTTTTTTCCGACATCCAGCGGATGGGCCGCACCATCGCCTTCGGGACCTCGCTCGACGATTTCGTCGCGTCGCTCAAGAATGAGCGGAAACCGGGAACGTACCGTCATTACGTGAGCGCTGACACGCAGGCGCTCGGCATGCTCCTGCGCGAGGCGACGAAGCGCACCGTGACCTCGTACCTCGAGGAAAAGATATGGAAGAAGATCGGCATGGAATCCGACGCGTACTGGCTCGTGGACGGCGACGGCATGGAGATGGTCTTTGGCGGGCTCAACGCGGTGCTGCGGGATTATGCCCGCTTCGGCGTCCTCTACCTGAACAACGGGAAGTGGGGCAACGAACAGGTGGTGCCGGCCGGGTGGGTGAGGGCCTCGGTCATGCCTGACGCGCGGCACCTGATGCCCGGGAACGATCCCGTTTCGCACGACTGGACGCTCGGATACGGGTACCAGTGGTGGATCCCGGAGAACCCGGACGGCGACTTCCTCGCGATCGGGATCTACGGCGAGTTCATCTACATCTACCCGAAATACCATGTGGTGATAGCAAAGTCCTCGGCCTATGTCGATTACAACAAGGACGGGGACGACATGGAGATCGAGACGATCGAGATGTTCCGCGCCATCGCGCGGCAGGCGCGGTAAAGATTTCTCGCAGAGGCGCGAAGACACAGAGATTATTCGGTATCAGCTTTATGAATATGAATGAATAACTGTGTCTTTGCGGTCCCGGCGGAGACCGGAATGACTTTTCCTGTCGTGTGAAATGGTTATTCCGGGTTTACCCCGGTCATTCCAAGGTGATCCGGTACGTTCCGTACGATGCGGGCAGCATTTCGATATCCCGTGTCTCAATAAAGCCTTTACATTTTCGCGTTGACGTCATATTAAAGTCGCCAGCAAGGATGCGGAGTATGCCATGAAAGATACTGGATTCAAGCAAAAATACGGGCCGTGGGCCCTTATCACCGGCGGCGCCTCGGGCATAGGCGCGGAATTCGCCTCGCAGCTCGCGGCGCGCGGGCTGAACGCCGCTCTGGTGGACGTGCAGACGGAGATGATGCGCGCGCACGCGGCGAAGCTGAAGGAGAAATATGACATCGAAACCGCCGCGATCACGATCGACATAGCCCGGCCCGACTTCCTGAAAACGATCCGCCGCGCGACCGCGATGATGGAGATCGGCCTGCTGGTGAACAACGCGGCGTGGGGCTCGGTCGGCGAGCTCATGAACACGGACCCGGAGGAGATGCTCCGCACCGTGGACACGAATTGCCGGGCGCCGCTGGCCCTGGCGCGGGAATTCGGTCCCGCCATGATAGAGCGGGGAAGGGGCGGGATCATCTTCCTGTCATCGAGCTCCGCGCTCCAGGGCTCGCCCATCGTGGCGAACTACGCCGCGACCAAGGCGTACAATCTCATACTGGCCGAGGCGCTCTGGGACGAGATGGGACCCCGCGGCGTGGACGTGCTCGGACTCTGCCCGGGCGCGACCGACACGCCTGCGTTCAGGAAATCCGGCGCTGTCATACAAAACGTGCCCGGCATGCCCTTCATGCAGCCCGGCGAGGTCGTTGCCGAGGCGCTCGCCGCCCTGGGCGCGCGGCCCGGGGTTATCGCAGGACGGAAGAACCGGATCGCCTCGTTCGTTATGACCCGCCTCCTGTCGCGCGCGAAGGCGGTAACCTTCATGGGGCAGAACACCAGGAAGCTCTACCCGGAAAATGTCAATCCGACCCGCTGGTCTTCACGCTGACGGCCCGTCGTAAAAAAGGAGAAATGCCATGAAAAAGAAGATCGCTATAATTATCCTCGTGATTGTTGTCACCGTGCCGGTATCAATCTATTTCGCGGCGCCGGGGCAGGTCTACCGGGCCTCGATCTCGATCGAACGGTGCCGCTCCGGACTGACCGGGAAGTCGGTCATGGTCGGCGACCACCGCATCGTCTACCTTGAGGGCGGATCCGGCCCGGTCGTGCTGCTGGTCCACGGCTTTTCAGGCGAGAAAGACCACTGGACGAGGTTTGCAAAGCGGCTCACTCCTTCGTACCGCGTCGTCATCCCGGACCTGCCCGGTTTCGGCGAGAGCACGAAATCCTGGACAGCGAAGTACGACATCCTTGACCAGGCCGGCCGCCTGGCGGGTTTCATCGAAGCGCTGAAGCTTGGCCCGGTGCACCTCGCGGGCAACTCGATGGGCGGCACCATAGCCGGCGCCCTCGCCGCGAAGAGGCCCGAGCTGGTGAAGAGCCTCGCCCTGTTCGACAGCTCCGGCGTGACGCCGCCGAGGAAGAGCGAGATGCAGCTCGCGTGGGACCGGGGCGTCAACCTCCTCCTTGTCAACAACGCGGATGATTACGACCGGGTGATGAAGCTGAATTTCTCGAAACCGATCTGGCTGCCGGGACCGGTGAAGCGCTATTTCGCGGAGAAGGCGGTCGCAGCGCGTCCCTTCAACCGCAAGGTCGAGATGGACCTCCGCGCCGGGATGTACGGGCTGGGGCCGTTGCTCGGCCGGATTCGGGCACGCACCCTGATCCTCTGGGGCGACGACGACCGCATCCTCGACATGTCGGCGGTCGCGCTGTTCGAGCGCGGGATCCCGGACCACGTCACCGTCATCATGGAGAAGTGCGGGCACACGCCCATGCTCGAGCGGCCTGACGAGGCGGCCGGGCATTACCTGGATTTTATAAAGAAAATCTGAGCGCGGCGCAGCGCCGATTTTTGGATACCAGCATCAAATTATTATTGAATTTTTTTCATTATTGCCCCATGCTTCGGCATTGTCCTTTTCTACGCTCGAGGTGAAACCGGCGCACTGCCATGATATTTGTTGATCTATCGACATTTTTCCACGCGTTGCGGGCCGCGCTCGTGCGCGCGTCCGTGTCGCCCAGGCGCGTCCTCTGGCTCTTTATCGCGCTGTTCGCGGTAACGGTAGTCTATACCCTGAACACCATCGGCCGCCTCCTCGATGAACTCCTGTTCCCCGGTTACCGCGATACGCCGCTCCGGCCGCCCATCATCATCACGGCCAACCCGCGCAGCGGCACCACGTTCCTGTACGGACTCCTCGGCACGGACGAGCAGTCGTTCACCCGCGTCAGGCTCTACCAAACGCTGTTCCCCTCGATCACGCTCTGCCGCGTGTTCGATTTTCTCGCGTGGGCGGATCGTGCTGCGGGCGGGCCGCTCGCCGGCATCATCAGGCGGCTCGACCGGGTCTGTTTTGGCGGATGGGCGGGCATGCACGCAATGGGCCTCGAGCGGCCGGAGGAGGACGAGGGGCTTTTCCTGTTCTGCTTCGCGACCCCGGCGCTCTACATGCTCTTCCCGTTTTTCCGCGAGGTGCCGGAGCTCGCCTTCGCCGACAGGCTCCCGGAGTGGAAGCGCGAAGCGATCGCCCGTTATTACGAGTCGTCCCTGCGGCGGATCCTGTACGCCGCGGGCGGCGCGGACAGGACGTTATTATTAAAAAGCGTCCTCTTCACGGGCAGGATGAAGACGTTGCTTGGCGTGTTCCCCGGCGCGCGGATCGTACACCTGGTCCGGCACCCGTACGAGGCCCTGCCGTCGGCCATCGACATGTTCTCCTCCTTCTGGCGTGTCCATTCCCCGGAGATAGGAAAAAACTCGGAGGAGTCGCGTGGGTGGGCGCGGTTGTATGTCGATTACTACAAATATTTTCATGAGAACCGGAAGCTTCTCGACGGGTCTACTATCGTGTCGGTGCGCTACCCTGATCTGAAAGAAGACCCTGCCGGCACGGTGAAGCGCATTTACCGGACGTTCGGGATGACGCCGGGACCCGGTGTCATCGACCGGATCGAGAAAGACACGGTGCGGAATCATGACTATAAAAGCAACCATGACTGCACGCTGGAGGAATTTGGCCTCGACCGCGGATGGGTCTACGACGAGTTGAGGGACGTGTTCGAGGAGTACGGATTTGAGCGTTAGCGAACGACCGCCGCATGCGGCGGCAAACAATACAGGGAGACCGATATGCACCAGAAGGAAAAAGACATGAAGATAGAGATCAAGGTCGACGAGAGCGTGGCCACGGGCGTGTTCAGCAATTTTTCGAACATCAGCCATTCGCCGGACGAGTTCGTGTTCGACTACATTTTCGTGCACCCGTCGCCGCCGCCCGGGTCCGGCAAGCTCATGTCGCGCATGATACTCACGCCACCCCACGCGAAGCGGTTCCTCCTCGCGCTCAGCCAGAACCTGCGCGAGTACGAGGAGCGCTTCGGGGAGATCGACATCCATGCCCCCGCCGAAGAGGGCGGGAAGCTGCAGTAGAGCCATGGCGAATGCGCGACGGTTCCTGGCGGTGGCAATGATCGCGGTGGCGGCGCAGACCGCGGCGGTAGCCGAGCCGCCCGAAGGCGTTAAAAACTTTTTCACGCTCCAGAAGCTCTATCTGAAGTGGAGCGGCGCGCTCTTCGGCAGCCGGCACTACAACGAAGGGAAGCTGAACCGCTTTCTCGTCGACCTGCTCGGAAAGGAGATAACCACGGACCACGATTTCATGCTCGCGTCACCCGAGGGCGTCGTCGACAAGACACTGGTCTGCATTTTCCAGAACGGGCGCTGGCTGTACGTCCACGGCGACCTGGACGAGGAGTCGCTGAAGCTGCTGGCCGGGTCCGGGTATGAGACCCTCAAGTCTTGGTGGCGCTCGGGCGAGCTGGTCGCCATCTCCGGCAAGGTGAAAATGTTCAAGCTTGACTGGGACGCACGCGGCGATACGGTACACCTCTACCTGGACAAGATCAGAATTTCAAAGTGACGCGCGCGGCCGGAGGGGCGTTTCGCGAAATTTTTTTTACGATGGCCCGCGGATATTGATTGACATAATCCCGCCAATTTGAAGAATATTGTTTCAAGGCGGGATACATCCCGCCTTTTAAATATCTCCCGAAACACGTGATTATCGTCTACGGAAGGGCAGATTCAATCAATAACGAGGGCAAGAGGTAGTGATGATAGTAATAGAAAGCATAAACCATATAGGTATAACCGTCTCGAACCTTGAAGAGTCGGTCAAGTTTTACCGCGAGCTGTTCGATTTCGACCTCATCGACAAGGCGAGCGCGCCCGGCCTGGCGTTCATGCGGGTCGCGGACATAAGCATCGGGCTGTACGAGTCGCCGGGCTTCAAGAACTCGGAGGGCGCCAAGCATCGCATCGCATTCTACGTCGACGAGGAGGATTTCGAAGACGCGATTGACGAGCTGAACGAGCGGGAGATCGAGATCACCTTCGGGCCGGAAAACATCCGCAAGGGCAAGACGGTGGTCTTCCTCGATCCGGACGGCAACCAGATCGAGCTCTCCTACCCGGCAATGTAACGACTACCGGCCTGGCGGCAAGAAGGTGGCAGCAGAGCTTGTATCGCTTCTTTCCAGGAACAGGGTCATCCCGGTCGCTCAGTTTGACGACCGCGATGCCGCCTTCAGGACCGCCGAGCTTCTTCTCAAGCATTCCATAAGCATTCTCGAAATAACCTTTCGCACCGCGAACGCGGTCGATGTGCTGCGCGCAGTTGCGGAGCGCTTCCCCGACCTCACGGTCGGCGCCGGGAGCGTGCTGTCTGCCGAGGCGATGGGCGCGGCCATCGACGCCGGTGCCGCTTTCTGCGTCGCGCCCGGACTGGACCTTTCCCTTGTAGAAGGGGCCCGCGCGCGCGGGTGCGCCTTCATCCCCGGGGTCGCCACGCCGACGGAGATGACCGCGGCCCTGAAGCAATGCGACGTCATAAAGCTCTTTCCCGCCGCTCAGCTGGGCGGCGTTGACTACATCAAGGCGGTCACCGCCCCCTTCAAAACGAAGCAGTTCCACCTCGTGCCCACCGGCGGAGTGACCCGGGAGAATTTTCTCGAGTACCTGAAACAGGACAGGGTCATCTCGGTCGGGATGTCCTGGATGGTCGACGGCGCCCTTGTCAAAAAAGGGGACTTCACCGCGGTGGAAGGGCGCATCGTCGACGTGATGCGCGCCCTGGCCTAGCGTACCCGCACGATGGACCTCGCACCTCTCCTTGCAGAAGCATTTAAAAAGAGACAGGCGCTCTTCGGAGATCCGGCCAATACCTGCTTCCGCCTCTTCAACGGCGCGGGCGACGGCCTGGACGGCCTCGCAATCGACTGGTACGACGGGTACCTCCTGGTCCAGTACTATAAGTCCGCTGTCGCCGGGATGACCGATGATCTGCTGAAGGGGGTGGACGCGGCCGGTTCAATCCTCCCTGGGTCCCCCGCCGGCTTTTTATTGAAGAACAGGATGAAGCAGGAGGATGCGGCCGACATCTCCGCGGCCCGGACGAGCTCCCTTGCCGGCGGGTCAGAGCCGCCCGAGGGGCATACCGTGATGCAAAACGGCGTGCGGGCGGCGGTCGATCTGGTGAGGGGGCAGAGCACCGGCATTTTCCTCGATATGCGCGAGGTGCGTGACAGGCTCACGCCCTTCTACGCACCGGACGACACCATGCTCAACCTGTTCAGCTATACCGCCCTCTTTTCCGTGCACGCTGTCCGGTGCGGCATCACGGGTGCGGTCAACGTCGACCTGTCGCGGGCAGTGCTGGAGCGTGCGAAGGTCAACTACGGGCTGAACGGAATACGGGTCGACGAGCGGGACTTCATCTACGGCGATTCCCTTGAATGGGTCCGGCGTTTCCGGAAAAAGGGGAGGACCTTTTCCTTCGTGATATTCGATCCGCCGACCTTTTCCCGGAACCGGCAGCGCTCCTTTTCAACGCGCCGGGACTACACCGCATCGCTTGCAATGCTGGCCGATCTCGCGCCCCGGGGGCATGCCCTGACATCGGTCAATTCCTTCTCGATATCGGCCGAGGAATACCGCTCGTTCCATCCCGCCTCGTGGAAGCTTGAGTTTTTCGCCAATGAATCCTCGGATTTTACCCGGGCCGCGGACGCCTACCTCAAGGTCGGCCTCTGGAAGATCCGCTAGCTGCGGAGAGTCCCCCCACATTCCCTTCCGGCTATAAAAAAATCTTGACAGGGCATGTTTCGATGTCGATGATTTATTAAGGTAGATACTTCTACACCGGTTCGGGGTGCCATGCTTTATCTTTCTCTGGCGTTGATATTCCTGGGGATACTCATTTTCCTCTATTCGATCATGCTGGACGCTAAAAAGCGCCGGGAAGCGACGGCGCACACCCCGGCGGATGCTCCCCCTCCCTCAGCGCTGAAGGAAAAAGCAATTGAAAAGCGGCCTGTAGCGCCGGTGCGGAAGAGCATCCCTCCCGAAGGAGGCGGAGCGACCCAGACGGAGCGGGGCGGCAGGTCTCCCCTCGCGGGCACGGTCTCCCGGCAGGATGAGCCCCGGCCCCGGCGTTCCGGGCCGGCGGTTCAGGCGGCGCCCTCCGGGCCGCAGGCCGAACTGAAGGCAGTCCTGTACGAGGACAGCTCCCGGGTCATCGATTACGCCAGCGAATCGGGGACCATCGATCCCAGCCTTGAAAAATACAAGAAGATACGCCGTCTCGGCAACGGCCATGTAGCCATAGAAAAGGAAGGGATCAGTTTTTACATGGGTAAAAAAATGTACCGGTATGATTTCCACCGCATCCGCGACCTTAAAACCGGGGAGCGGCACATTGCCCTGTTCATCAGCGGGAGCGAATCGGTCAAGCTGTTCATATTTGAAACGGGAAGCGCGCCCATAACGGCCATCGGCGACGCGTACCGGGCGTTTGTGAGGAGATCATCCTAGATGTACGATAGATATAAGAGTAAACGGCGAAATACCGGTCCCTACAAGCTTCTCGCCGTATTGATCATACTCGGGGCCGGTATCTTCCTGGTGGTCAGGTACCTCGTCTACCTCGCGTTCTGGAAATATAACCGCAACAAGCTGTACAAGACCGTCGACACGGCCCGCCATATCAAGGACCCGCTGAAAAAGCGCGAGTCCCTGGCGGATCTGGCCGGGACGTTCGAACGGTACAAGGAAGAGCACCAGGTCAGCCCGGACGCGTATTTTGTCTCCGGCGAGGTCCATTACCTGCTCGGCGTGACATACCTTCCCGGTAATTTTTCCGAGATGTATATAAATGACCGCATGCAGGAGATCGTCCCCGATGCCCGGCGTGCGTTTTTAAACGCCATCAAGGATTTGAAGAAGGGATCCGCCCTGGAAGACGGCACGATGGACGATTCATGCGCCTTCATGATCGCAAAGGCGGGCCTCTACTCCGGGTATTATACCCCGGAAGAGATATTCGAAATGATCGAGAAAACCGGAGAAACCGTCAAGGTAAAAGACGTGGAAAACATTCGGTTTTATTCCATAATAAATATCATGAACAAGCGTGAAGATTACGGGCTCAAGTTCCTTTCGGATTACGGCATGGTGAAAGACAATATCCAGGGCCTTCTCCTGTTCGCGACGGCAGAGCGGGCCGCGAAAAAGTACACCGGGGCCATCATGAGCTACAAGAATGTGCTGGCGCGCACCCAGGAACCTGCCATACAGAAGCTTGTCCGTATCAATCTTGGAAAGATATACTTCAACCAGTCCCTGTTCAAGGAGTCCCTCGACCAGTTCACGCTGGCCCTGCAGGTCGACCAAAAGGATACGCTCCCCAGGATCTGGATAGGGAAGAATTACCTGGCGATGGGGGCGAAGGACAAGGCCAGGGCCATATGGAGCGAGGTTTTAATAACCGACGGGGCCAATACTGAAGTTAAAGAGCTGCTGGGGGCCATGTAAATAAACCGCCCAATCGTGCGGTAGATGATAGAACCTCATCAAGCCTGTATCGTGCAATGGCTGGTGTCATGCTCCTCGATCCCGGCGACCCGGACGGGAAATGAAAAAAATATAAATTGCACAGCAGGTCTATTTATTTCTATAATCAAGGATAATCACTTGACAAAAAATTCGCTTATTGTAGTAGAAAGTTCAGTATCACAGGCACCGGGCTGCCCCCGGCGGTAATTATGTACATACCGGTTTCCCCCCGTCGTAAGCGGGGGGAAACCCTATATAATGGCGATAATTTTCGGGTCACGGTTTGAGGGCCGGGGCCAAACACAGGAGTATTTGCATGTTTCTTGATTCGTTTTACGGAATGTTCTCAAATGATATGGGTATCGATCTCGGTACCGCTAATACCCTGGTACATGTGAAGGGACAGGGCATCGTCCTCTCGGAGCCCTCGGTCGTTGCAGTGCAGACCAGCACCGGCCGGGTCCTTGCTGTGGGACACGAGGCAAAGCGGATGCTTGGCAGGACGCCGGGCGACATCGTGGCCATCAGGCCCATGAAAGACGGGGTTATCGCCGATTTCGAAACAGTAGAGAAGATGATACGGTATTTTATCACCAAGGTGCACAAGCGGAAGACCCTGGTGCGGCCGCGGGTCGTCATCGGGGTGCCATCGGGCATTACCGAGGTTGAGAAACGCGCGGTCCGCGAGTCGGCCGAACAGGCCGGGGCGCGTGAGATATTCCTGATAGAAGAAGCGCTCGCAGCCGCCATCGGCGCGAACATCCCGATACACGAGCCGGCCGGCCACATGGTAGTGGACATCGGCGGCGGAACGACCGAGATCGCGGTCATCTCCCTGGGCGGCATGGTTATAGCGGACTCGATCCGTATCGCCGGGGACGAATTCGACGAGGCGATCATCAAGTACATGCGGACGCAGTACAACCTGGTGATCGGCGAGCGGATGGCGGAGGAAGTGAAGTTCCGTCTCGGCAACGCCTTCCCGGAAAAGAAGATCGAGACCATGGAGCTGAAAGGCCGGGACGCCATTTCCGGCCTGCCCCGCACCCTGGAGATCGACTCGACCGAAGTGCGCAAGTCTCTAAAAGAGCCCGTTGACCAGGTGCTTGACGGCATCAAGCATGCGCTTGAGAAGACGCCGCCGGAGCTTGCAGCTGACATTGTGGAGCGCGGTATCGTCATGACGGGCGGAGGATCGCTCCTGAAAGGACTTGATAAGTATATCAGCAAGGAAACGGGCGTGCCCGTTATCCTGGCGGAGAATCCGCTCACTTGCGTCGTTCTGGGAGCGGGCAAGTTTCTTGAAGAATTGAAGCACCTGTACCGGGCCAATCTGAAATAGCGGGGCGGGCCTCGTCCCCGTCATGTGAGAAATCGGGGTCAGCCGAACCGTTCCGCGGTTCGAATATATTACCGGCGAAGAGTTATAACGAGAATTGGAATTTATAATACGAAATAAGAGCGTAGTTGCGTTCATATCCTTTATTCTGTTCTGCATCATATCACTCTCCCTCCAGTCGAGCTCCTTCACCCTTACGTTCGAAGGAGTGATCAGCGCCGTCACCATGCCGTTTCAGAAGGCGTATGACGGCATTCAGGGCGGCGTGTCACGGCTCTGGGCCGGCTTCACCGAGCTGACTGAAGTGCGCGAAGAGCTGAAAAAAACGCGGACCAAGCTCCAGACGCACGAATCGATGGCCGAGGAGATGAGCGAGATCAAGCGCGAGAATGACCGGCTCCGCGAGCTCCTGGGCATGAAGGAGCGCGTCGAGTATGATTCTATACCGGCATCGGTCATCTCCAAGGACCCGGACAACTGGTTCCGCACCATCATCATAAACAAGGGCGCCACCGACGGCATCTCTGAAAATATGCCGGTCATCGCCTACCAGGGCGGCCAGAAGGCCGTGGTCGGCAGGGTCATCGAGGTCAGGCGGAGCATATCCCGCATAGCGCCGATTATTTCGCCGGACGTCAGGATCGGCGTGAAGCTCCAGGAAAGCCGCTTCCCCGGGCTCCTGAGCGGCTATTCGGGCAACTCGAACCTCTGCAAGATGGACTACATCAGCCGCGCCGCCTTCGTAAAGTTCGGCGACATCGTGATAACCTCCGGCCAGGGCGGCGTGTTTCCTCCCGGCCTGATCGTGGGGTCCGTCATCAAGTCATACACGCTCGAATCGAGCGCATACCAGCGGGCCATGGTCAGGCCGGTCATCGATTATGACCTGGTCGAGGACGTGTTCGTCATCAAGAAGGGCACGGACAAGGACCTGTTCGAGATATTCGAGGAAGAAAAAGAGAGAGAGAAAGAGGAATAATGCTGAAATATGTTTTCACGGGCATAATCGTCCTGATATCGCTACTCGTGCAGGGTCACCCCTCGTTTGATGTTCTCCGCATAGCCGGGGTGAAGCCGGACCTCATCTTTATCATCATCGTCTACGTTTCCTACAGCTTCGGCTCCTTTTACGGCGAGGTGACCGGTTTCATCGGTGGTCTCCTGCACGACGCGGTTTCGAACTCGCCGCTCGGGCTCCTCGCCTTTCCGAAAGTGGTCGTCGCGTTCATTGCCGGCATGTTCGGCCGGTCGATATTCAAGAGCAGCATACTGACAATTTCCCTGTTTATTTTCGTTGCGTCCCTGGCAAAGGGGATCATCACCCTGTTCCTTTGCTACGTGTTCCACGAGGCCTCGGCGTCATCCGTCCTGAGCATTATACTCCCCGAGGCGTTCTACAACGCGCTCCTCGCGCCCCCGCTCTTTTTCCTCTATGACAAGATTTTCGAAAGCGAACTGGATCGGGAGGGGTACCGGTAAGATGCTGATGCAATCATCCCTTCGGGCGACGCTCCGGGAGGCATTCCGGGTCCGGATGTATTTTTACATGGTCGTGTCGGCCGTGATGTTCGGGCTGCTGCTCCTCCAACTGGTGAATCTCCAGCTCATACAGGGGAGCGAATACAAGGTCAAGGCGCGCCTCAACATGGAAAGCAATATCCCCATTCCTGCGGCGCGGGGCGATATTTACGACAGGAACTTCAAGGAGGGAGAGCGCAACGTCGTTGTCGTTTCGAACCGCCCTTCGTTCAACATAACCACCATACCCGCCAAGTTCAAATCAAAAAAAAAATTGGAGGAGATTCTTGACCTCCTCGCCCGCGTCCTCGGCGTAAATAAAGAAGAGATACTCGGCGAGATCGACACCGGCAACCCCTGGGAGCGGGTCGTCCTCAAGGAAGACGTTGAGTTTGACACCATCGTTAAGATCGCCTCACACCAGGACCGGTTCCCCAACATTGACTGGGAGGACGCCTCGGTCCGCGTCTACAATTTCAGCGAGATGTTCGCCCATGTCGTCGGCTACGTGGGGAGCATAAGCCGCGACGAGTACCGGCGGCTCAAGACCGAGGGGTACAAGCATTACCAGAAGGTCGGGAAGGCCGGCATCGAAAAGCAGTTCGACCGGCTCCTCCGGGGGCGTGACGGGTATGTGCGCCGCATCGTTGACGTGCGCCAGCGGACGGAGGGTGAAGAGGTCGGCGCGCCGCCGGTCGCCGGGAACAACATGGTCCTGACGATCGACTATAATATCCAGAACACGATCTACGATTCGATGAAGGACATGAAGGGCGCAGCCATCGTCATCAAACCCGCGACCGGCGAGGTCATTGCACTGGTGAGCAAGCCTGATTTCGACCCGAACCTTATCATTTCAAAGAACAATATAGAAATAATCAAGCAGCTCCAGACCGACAAGGAGCGCCCGTTCCTGAACCGCGTGATACAGTCCAAGTATCCTCCCGCATCCACCTTCAAGCTCGTCACGGCCGTTTCCGCGCTCGAGACGGAGAAGTCGACGCCCGAGAAAACGTTTTTTTGCCCTGGCAAATACACGCTGAAAGGGTACAAGGACCATGATTTTTACGATTACGACGTGCATGGGACCGTTGACCTCTACTGGGCGATAGCGAAATCCTGCAGCGTCTATTTTTACCAGCTGGGCCTGCTGGCCGGCCCTTCCGTCATCATGCGGTATGCCGAGGACTTCGGCCTTAACCAGAAGAGCGGGATAGACATCCCGGGCGAGGTGGCCGGCTTCGTGCCATCGCGCCAGTGGAAGTACAAGCACTTCGGCCAGCCCTGGTTCGACGGCGACACGGTCAACATGTCCATCGGGCAGGGATTTCTGCACGTGACGCCGATAGGCATGTGCGATTTCATAGCCGCGCTGGTGAACAACGGCATCGTGTACCGGCCGGAGGTGATAAAAGAGATACGGACGAACGACAATTCCCGTGTGATAAAATCGTTTGGCCGGCAGAAGATCAGGGAGCTGCCGCTCTCGCCCCTTACCCTGCAGGCGGTCAAGAAGGGGATGCGGCTCGGTGTCACGAGCGGGACATCCGGCCGCCTTGGCTACCTGAAGGTGCCGGTGGCCGGCAAGACCGGCACGGCACAGACGCGATCCATCCGCCAGGAGAAGTTTTCGCAGCACGCCTGGTTCGTCGGGTTCGCGCCTTTCGACGGGCCGCCGGAAACAGCGGTCGCGACGGTCATCCTCGTGGAATACGGGATTGCCGGAGCCGCAAGCGCGGTGCCGATCGCGGAAAGGATATTTTCGAAGATGTACGAGTTAGGCTATTTCACAGCGGCCCCGGCCGCGCCGCTCCAGGCCCCCGGGCCCGACCTGAAGGCCCTGCCGGTCGGACCGCGG
>JBGTBN010000013.1:0-26827 GCA_041749375.1 Spirochaetota bacterium | reverse complement strand
GCCTGCATGGAGCACGGAGGAGCCTGATCGCGGACAAGATCATGGAGAAGCTCTTCCTGGTCATCGGCATGTCGTGCCTGTTCGTGCTCCTCCTGATATCGATCTTCCTGTTCAGCGAGGGCCTGCCAATCCTGAAAAACGTCAGCCTCGGTGAGTTCCTCGGCGGCACCCAGTGGTACCCCACGAGCGGCAACCCCCGGTTCGGCGTTCTGCCTCTTATCATGGCCTCGGTCGCGGTGACGCTACTGGCCTCCCTTATGGCAGTCCCGCTCTCGCTGGCAATAGCCGTGTACCTGGCCGAGCTGGCAGCGCCGCGCGTGCGCGAGGTCGTCAAGCCGGTCGTCGAGATCATAGCGTCAATCCCCTCGGTCATCATCGGGTTCTTCGGCATGGTCGTCGTGGCCCCGTACCTCCAGGAGAAGCTCGGGCTCGATACGGGGCTCAACCTGTTCAACGCGGCCCTCATGCTGGCCTTCATGGCCGTGCCAACCATTGCCAGTATCTCGGAGGACGCGATCTCATCCGTACCGGTATCGCTCAAGGAGGGGTCCTTCGCCCTGGGCGCGAACCGGTGGCAGACCATATTCCACATCACCATACCGGCGGCCCTCTCCGGCATCTGGACCGCGGTAATCCTTGGGATCTCGCGGGTCATCGGCGAGACCATGGTCGTGCTCATGGTGGCGGGCGGCGCGGCGATCGTGCCGAAATCGATATTCGATCCGGTGCGCCCACTCACATCGAACATAGCCGCCGAGATGGCCGAGGCGGCAGTGGGCGGCGACCACTACCATGCCCTGTTCGCCATCGGCATCATCCTGTTCCTTATTACCTTCGCGTTCAACCTGGTAGCCGATTATCTTTCGAACAAGTACAAGTTCAAGGGGAGCTGACATGCCGTCTCTGCGAATAAAATCAGAGGCGGTCGAGACCGTCATGTTCGCGACGATCCGCGTGATGTCGTTCGCGGTACTGGCCTTCCTCGTCTTCATACTCGGCTTTATCGTGAGCAGGGGCTACTCCGCCCTTTCGTGGGAATTCATCACCGCGATGCCGCGGGATGAAATGACGGCCGGCGGCATATTCCCCGCGCTGCTGGGGACCTTCTACCTGATGATCGGCTCCGCCCTGGTATCGATCCCGATCGGTATAATCACCGCGATCTACCTGACCGAGTACGCGCGCCGACCCGCGCTGGTCAAGCTGATCCGGCTGGGCGTGAGCAACCTGGCGGGCGTGCCGTCAGTGGTCTTCGGCCTGTTTGGCCTTGCGTTGTTCGTGGTGTTCCTCGATTTCGGCACGTCGATCCTGGCGGGCTCTCTCACGCTGGGGGTCCTCAACCTGCCGGTGATCATCCGGTCGACCGAGGAGGCGCTCATGACCGTGCCGGGCACCTACCGCGAGGCTTCCCTCTCGCTGGGCGCGACGCGGCTCCAGACCATATTCAGGATCGTGCTGCCCAACGCAATGCCCGGTATCCTCACCGGCGTAATGCTCTCGCTGGGGCGCGCGGCGGGCGAGACCGCGCCGATCATGTTCACGGCCGCCTCCTACTACGCGCCAGAGCTCCCGGCCTCTGTCTTCGACGAGGTGATGGCCCTTCCCTACCACATCTACGTAATGGCGACCGCCGGTACGCACATCACCGAGACACGCCACCTCCAGTACGGCACCGCGATCATACTGATCCTGCTGGTGCTCGCGCTCAATTCGATCGGGCTGGTATTACGATACCGGTTCAGGAAGCGCATGAAGGGCTGACGCGCTCCTGGTTTTAAACCTCATCGCGAAACCCATCCCCATACCGAACCGGCAACGGGCGTCTTCCGGCGCGGAATCGTTAAACCGCGAGGATATCTCCAGTGTCAGGGATCCTTTGGATGCGGTCTTTTCCGCGCCGGGGGACGGCGCTGCAAGCGCGAGTATCATGGTGAAAACGGCGAATACGCTTTTCAAGGACAGACCTCCGGGTCATGCCAGGCTGTACTGAATGGGCTGTATCAAGACTTATCCTGTAGTGTAAGTGACAGGTTAAAATAGACAAAAAACATATTTTCAGGGTAATAAAATTTTCAGGAAGCCAAAAGCCCGATTGAATTAACAAAAAACATATAATTTATTAATATTTTCCTTATATAATTTTCATTTGACAATTTTCGCCTTGTTTATTAGTGGATTAAAGCATGAAAACAAAAACAACATCCATTATTCTCATTTGTCTCATCGGGCTTTTTGTCACTTTAACTGGATGCGGAAAAGGAAAGCATGCCATAACCGCCGCAGGGTCAACGGCATTTCAACCATTCGCTGAAAAGCTCGCAGATCAATACATGCAGGCCCACGCCGACACAAACGTAACTATCCAGGGCGGCGGTTCGGCAGTGGGAATTCAATCTACCTTGTCCGGGGCCGCGCAAATCGGTATGGCAGACCTTGTCATCCTCCCTCCTGAAGCAAGAAGTTTATACTCGATTATCGTGGCACGGGACGGTATCGCCCTCATAGTAAACTTGAAAAATACAATAAACAACCTTACCATACAGCAAGTTCAGGGTATATATAACGGAAAAATAAAGAATTGGAAAGAAATCGGTGGAAGAGATCATCCCATCACCGTTATATCCCGCGAAGCAGGTTCTGGGACACGATCATCTTTTGAAGACATTATTAAAAACATATCATTGACAAAAGAAGCGATTATTCAGGATTCCAATGGCACTGTTCGCGAAACGGTTATTAATGACGTTAACGCAATTGGCTACCTGTCACACGGCCTTATAAATGAAAAAATAAAGCCGCTCTCCGTTAATGGGATTTCTTGCACCACAGAGGCTATCGTCAGTGGAAACTATGTCCTGGTCAGGCCCATATATCTCCTGACCAAGGGCGCTCCCAAGGATAAAATCAAGGGTTTTATTGATTACATCCTCTCCAGCCAGGGACAGGAAACCATCAAATCAAGCGGGTTGATACCTGCAAAATAATTTTTCTATTAAACCATTTAAAATGAATTAAATGAAGATTCTTGAGGAAAAGGGTATCTCCAGGCTCTTATTGGTTATTGCTTTATCGGCAATAGCCATGCTATTATTGATAGTCCTGTTTATTCTGCTGGAAGGGTTACCCTTTATTTTCAAAGTCGGCATCAATGATTTTCTTCTTTCTTCCAACTGGAATCCCCCAACAAACAATTACGGCATTTTTCCGATGATCGTGGGATCCCTGTGGGTTACCCTCGGTGCCATGGTCGTCGGTCTGCCACTGGGATTGGCCGGAGCAATTTTCTTATCGGAGTTCGTTCCCCGCTGGGCAATGAGGATCATCAAACCGACAATTGAACTTCTGGCGGGAATACCATCGGTCGTATACGGTTTTATCGGCGTAATGGTTCTGGCGCCATTAATCAGGGAATATCTCGGCGGCCCGGGTCTTTCCATCCTTGCGGCATCAATAATCCTGGGTATAATGATACTTCCCACCATCATGAGTATCTCCATAGACTCCATCAAAGCGGTTCCAAACTCTTATCGCGAGGGTGCGTTTGCCCTCGGTGCGACCCACTGGCAGACTATTCACATGGTGGTGCTCCCGGCGGCACGGTCTGGCATCGTAGCCGGTATCATTCTGGGTCTCGGACGTGCCGTCGGAGAAACAATGGCGGTCATCATGGTGGTTGGAAATGCTGTCAAACTCCCCACTTCGGCGATGGATTCGGTACGTACCCTGACCGCGAATATTGCGCTTGAAATGGGATATGCCACTGGCATGCATCGCCAGGCGCTATTCGCCACCGGTGTCGTGCTTCTCGTTATAATAATGGTTTTGAATTACACGGCGACAATAGCAATCAGGAAGATGGGGAAAAACAAATGATCGTACACCCCAGATACACGCAAATCCTGGCAATAGGCCTCCTTGTTTTTTTTACGGTTTTTACTCTGGCAATTCTCGTTTTTATTATCGTTTTTATTTTCGGAAAGGGATTGTCGTATGTAACCCTTGATTTCCTTTTTTCCAACCCCCGGGATATGGGAAAGGCCGGTGGAATATTTCCCACGCTGCTGGGGACTGTTATATTACCGCTCCTGGCCATCATAATAGCCACCCCCCTCGGCGTGGGTACCGCCATTTATCTGACGGAGTACACCAGGGAGAGCAGGATAACACAGATAATCCGATTCGGAGCAGATTGCCTGGCGGGGATACCATCCATTATATTCGGTCTTTTCGGATTCATTTTTTTCGTTACAACACTTGGAATGGGATGGTCGATTCTTTCAGGATCGCTGACACTGGCGTTCATGATACTGCCGACGATCATCCGCACCAGTGAAGAGGCCATCAAATCAGTCCCCTATTCATACAGGGAAGTGAGCTTTTCTCTAGGGGCCACGCTCTGGCAAACGGTCAGAAAAGTCGTGCTGCCAAACGCCCTGCCGGGCATCATCACCGGAATCATGCTGAGTATCGGCAGGTCAATCGGTGAAACGGCAGCGGTTATTTTCACGGCCGGTTCTTCACTGAGGATCCCGAGTTCGCTTTTTGATTCGATTCGTACCATGTCGGTACACTTTTACATTCTCGCCCGTGAAGGAATATCAAGTCAAAACGCCTATGCCACAGCAGCGGTGCTCATAATATCAATTCTGCTGATCAACCTTATATCCTATTGGCTCATGAACAGGTTTATCGCAAAGCGAAATAAATAGAAAGGTAAAATTAAAGCTTAAATCACACATGGCCCAACATTAACACTGGCTGGATAAACCGGGTGTTTGTCAGGGAATAATAGAGATACCATGAAGCATGAAAATAAATTTATCATTAACAACCTGAATGTATTCTGGGGCAAGACCCAGGCCCTTCGGAATATTAATGTTGAAATCCCTTCCCACAAAATCCTTGGCATCATCGGCCCCTCCGGATCCGGAAAAACAGTTTTCCTTAGATCGCTCAACAGGATGAATGACCTGGTGCCTGAAATCCGAATCGATGGGCAAATCCTTTTAGATGGAAATGACATCTACCATCCCAATACCGATCCCACGAAACTGAGGAAAAAAGTCGGGATGCTCTTTGCCCTTCCCGTCCCGCTTCCGGCAAGCATCTACGACAATATCGTATTCAGCCCGGTACTCTTCGGCATCAGGGACAGGAACACACTCGACGAACTGGTAGAAACCAGTCTGAAAGCAGCGTTTCTATGGGACGAGGTCAAGGACAGGCTTAAGACCTCCGGCCTGAGACTTTCCGGGGGCCAGCAGCAGCGTCTATGCCTTGCCAGGGTCCTTGCCATGGAACCGGAGGTCATCCTTCTTGATGAACCATGTTCGGGGCTGGACCCCATATCAACCGCTGCAATTGAGGACGCTCTCAGTATTTTAAAAAATAATTACACCATAATTCTGGTAACCAACAATACCAAGCAGGCGGCCCGAGTGGCGGACAACACGGCTTTTTTCTTAATGAGCGAAATGATTGAAATCGGACCAACAGACCAGGTATTTACCGTACCTAAAGACAAGCGAACAGACGATTATATTACCGGCCGTTTCGGGTAATCCGATATAATTTCTGGATACATTCAATACACATAATTACATTATAAAGAACAGCAGCCATGCCAAAAAAAATAGAAATTTCAAAACTCGACCTGTTTTATGGCGACTTTCAGGCCCTCAAGTCCGTGGACATGACGGTTGATGGTAATAATATCGTAGGTCTCATCGGGCCTTCCGGGTGCGGAAAATCGACCCTGTTAAGAACCATAAACCGGATGAACGACCTGATCGAAGGAGTAAAAATAAAGGGTGAGATACTGCTGGATGGCGTGGATATATACAGATCACACATGGAAATATATGAACTCCGCAAAAGAGTCGGGATGGTTTTTCAACGGCCCAACCCTTTTCCCCTGTCAGTTTATGAAAATGTCACGTTTGGATTGAAAGTCGAAAAATTTTCAGATAGAGTGAAGACTGCTGAAATAGTAGAAAAAAGTTTAAAAGATGCGTGGTTATGGGACGAACTTAAAGATAAATTAAAGGAATCGGCGCTAACGCTTCCTTTGTATCAGCAGCAGCGTCTTTGCATAGCCAGATTGCTTGCGGTTGAACCCGAAGTGATTCTCATGGATGAGCCCTGTTCAGCGTTGGATCCGATTGCGACAATGAAGATTGAAGAGCTCATGCTCGATTTAAAGAGGAATTACCATATTGTGATCGTAACCCACAATATGCAGCAGGCTTCGAGGGTGTCGGACCTGTGCGGCTATATGCTGTTGGGGGAGATGGTTGAATTCGGCAAAACATCCGATATTTTCACCAATCCACAGGACAAGAGAACACTGGATTACATTACCGGCCGGTATGGATAAAAACAGCGGGCCAATCTATGGAGGCGATCAATGGATCGACATTTTTTTGATGAATTAAACTCGGTCAAGGACATGCTATTGAGCATGGGGTCCCTGACCGAGGAGATGGTCAATATAGCTGTGCGGGCTCTCGTGGAGCATGACATAAAGCTTCTGGATAAAATACCTGAAAATGAAGCCCGGGTGAACCGGTATCATGTAGACATAGACGAGTATTGCCTGAAATTAATAGCTCTTCATCAACCGACCGCCAGTGACCTCCGTTTTCTTCTCGGTATTACAAAAATAAATGCGGAGCTTGAAAGGGTCGGCGACCATGCGGTCAACATATGCAGGGGGGTTTCCACCGTTCTTGAACAGGCACAACTGAAGCCTTATATTGACATACCCCAAATGGTCGATATCGTCAGCAGAATGTTCGAGGACAGCCTTCACGCCTTCGTCAATCTCGACGCGGACAAGGCGCGGTTCATTCTTCTCTGTGACGACCAGGTGGATCAGTTGAGATATAAAATTATCCAGGAACTAACAGAAATCATGTCCCAGGATCCTTCAAAGGTCGGGATCTCGGTGCAACTGATACTGATCGCAAACCACTTTGAAAAAATTGCTGACCATGCCACCAATATTGCCGAAGTGGTAATTTTTGTCGCGCAGGGCAAAGACGTGCGTCACCATTTTAACGATCCCATAGATTAAAGACACTGTTGCCAGACCGAAGGAGGGGATTTATGTTTCTATTTCAAACCGCGTCCCCGAAGAATCGGACGAGACCTTGATATTCCATCCGAGTATTTCCGCAGCGTGCTTCACGATGGAGAGGCCCAGGCCCGTGCCGCCGGTAGTGCGGGAGCGGCTCTTGTCGACGCGGTAAAAGCGCTCAAACACACGGCCCAGCGCCTCCTCCGGTATACCGATGCCGGTATCGGCGATGGCAACGGTCGTCCTGGACCCGCGATCGGCCATGGTGACGGTAATGCTCCCGCCCTCGCGGTTGTAGCTGATGGCGTTGTCGATCAAGTTGAAAAAGACCTCTTCGGCCAGGAAGCGGCTGCCCCGTATGGCACCTGATGTGTTCCCCGGCGAAAAGAAGACCGTAACATCTTTCGTTTTCGCCTTTGGCGCGAGTATGTCGATACAGCCCCGGATTACCTCAGACAGGACGATCGGCTCCTCCTGGAAGTCCTTCGCCGTCTCCAGGCGATTCAGCTTCAGGATGTCGTTGACCAGTGAATTCTGACGGTCCACGTTCGCGATGGCCTTCTTCAACAGGTCCCGCGCCATGTCCGGCTCGCACAGGTGCGGCTCCATCGTCTCGAGATATCCCTTCAGGATGGCGATGGGCGTCTTGAGCTCGTGCGACATGTTCGCCACGAGGTCCGTTTTCATCTGCTCGATCCTCCTCCGCTCCGTGTTGTCGTGGATGACGGCGAGGATGCCCTGCAGGGCGCCCTCGCCGGTTATCGGCTTGATGATTATCTCGCAATGCCGCCCGTTCAGGAAGGTCTCCTCGAAGGCCTCGGCCCTGCCCGTGGCATGGACCTCCTCGATCCGCGCGTTCATCGCCCGGTTCCTGATCGCCTCGAAAAAGACCTTGCCCACGACCGTGGCGTCAATGTCCAGCAAAGAACGGAACGCGCCGTTGGCCACCAGTATCCGCTTGTCCCTCCCGATGACCGCGATGCCGTCGGCAATGCTCTCGATCGTCTTCTCCAGCTTGTTCTGTTCGAACATCAGGGTCCCGAGCTTCTCCACCACCGTGTCCGCCAGCCGGTTCAGGGTGTTCTGCAGGGTGCCGATCTCGTCGTTGCTGTAGTTGGGGATGCGTCGCGAGAAATCGCCGCTGGTAAAGTCGCGGGCGAAGCTCATGGTTTCGCTTATGGACCGCGTGATCCGCCGCGCCATCAACACAACGAGCAGGGACGAGAGGAACAGCGCGATGCCGCCGGCCGCAAGGATGTAGCGGCGCAGGAGCGCGATGCTCTCGTCCACCTCGCGCAGAGGTCTGGCGAGCCGGATGACCTCCGTGCCGGATTTTTTCGCCAGGTAAAGCATTTCAGTGCCGAGGGTCGAGCTGTATCGTATGCTCGACCCCGTGCCCCTCGCCATCGCGTCCTGGATCTCGCGGCGGTACCGGTGGTTGTCCATCGAGTCGACCTGTTCGTATTGCGAGTCGGCGATGACCCTGCCGCTGAAATCGACGAGCGTGATGCGAAGATTGACGATGCGGGAGAGCTCCTTCACGCGCTTCTCCCGGGCCGCGACGGTCCCCGCCAGGTACCGGCCCGGCGCATTGCGGATCTCCAGCTCGATGAAGTCGATCTTCTCGGCCATCTCCCGCTTGAGAATCGCGTGGTGGTACTGCCGGATATGGTCAAGCACGAGGAAGAGCAGCACGACGACGAGCGCCGATATGAGCACGATAAAGGACGCGATGATGCGGTTGCTGATCTTCCTGAACATGCCGGTCCCTATTTTCTAAACCCGTACCCTACCCCGGAAAAAGTCTTGATCACATTCTTGTACGGCCCGAGTTTCTTCCTGATGTTCATGACGTGTACGTCTATGGTCCGGTCTATCACGTACACGTCATGGCCCTTGATGCTATCGATTATGTTGTCGCGCGTGAATATCTTGCCCGGATTTTCCAGGAGCAGCCGCAGTATCTCGAACTCGGTCTTGGTCATGTCCACGCCCTCGTTATCGACGGTCAGGCTGTAGTGGTCCGGGTTCAGCTCTATCCCCTCGTGGACCAGAATACGCGCCGGCGCGCCGTCCGGCGCGGGACGGGCGACGCGGCGAAACATCGCCTTGACCCGGGACTTGAGCTCCTTGACGCTGAAGGGCTTGGTCAGGTAATCGTCCCCGCCCAGCTCCAGCCCAAGGACCCTGTCAAGCTCGTCGGAGCGGGCGGAGAGGAAGATTATGGGAATGTGTTTCCACTCCGCGCTGGCGCGGACCCGCCTGCAGAGCTCGAACCCGTCCATGCCCGGCATCATGACGTCGAGGATGAACAGGTCGGGCACATTCGACTGCAGGGCCTTCAACGCCTCCTCGGACGAGGAGAGGCATGAGACGTCGTACCCCTCGGCCTTCAGGTTGATGCCGATAATCTCCTGTATGTCCTTTTCATCGTCGATGACGAATATTTTTTTTCGCATGCCGCTCCCGGTGGTGCAGTATCGCGCTATATTACTCTTCCGTGTGCCGGATGTCAATCCCTTCAATGTAATAAATGGCGCGCTCCGCGATATTCGTGACATGGTCTCCGATCCGCTCCAGCGCCTTGGAAACCATGATGAGGCCCAGGGCCTGCGTTATGTTGTGGGCGTTTTCCGCCATGTAGGTGAACAGCTCCCGGTAGATCTGCATGTTAAGAGTGTCGATCTCCCGGTCCCGGCTAATGACGGCGCGGGCGCGCTCCGCGTCCTGCTCCGTGATCGCGGTGAACACGTCCCGGAGCATGGCGATCCCGATCTCGGCCATGCGCGGGATGTCGATCAGCGGCTTCAGGGGCTGCCTGCCGTGGAGGTTGATCGCCTCGTTGGCGATATTGGTCGCCAGGTCCCCGATCCGCTCCAGGTCGGTGTTGATCTTGATAATGGCCAGGACCAGGCGAAGATGGACCGCTGCGGGCTGTCTGGTGACAAGCACCCTGATGCACTCGTTGTCCACCTCGATCTCGAGGTTGTCAAGAATGGCGTCTTCGCGCAGGACCTGCCCGGCAAGGTCCGCGTCCGAGTCCTTGAGCGCGCGCACCGATTTTGAGATTGACTCGATGGCGCAGTCGGCCATTTCAAATAATTTCGACTTGATGTGTTCGAGCTCCAGCTCGAGATGCGTTGTCATCAGCTCCTCCTTGCTTCCACGCGTCCCTTCTATCCGAATTTCCCCGTTATATAATTCTCGGTCATCTCAACGTCCGGCCTGGTGAATATCTTCTCCGTCGGGTTCATTTCGATCAGGTCCCCGATATAGAAAAAAGCGGTCTCGTCGCTCACCCGCGCCGCCTGCTGCATGTTGTGGGTCACGATTATTATAGTATAGTTCTTCTTGAGGTCCTGGATAAGCTCCTCGATCTTCTGGGTCGAGATCGGGTCCAGGGCCGAGGCCGGCTCGTCCATCAGGATAACCTCGGGCTGGACCGCAATGGTGCGGGCGATGCAGAGACGCTGCTGCTGGCCTCCGGAGAGCCCGAGCGCGGACTCCTCCAGCCGGTCCTTCACCTCGTCCCACAGTGCCGTGCTCTTGAGCGACCGCTCTACTATGCTCTCGATCTCGTACCGGTCCCTGACGCCGTTTATCCTGAGACCGTACGCGATGTTCTCGAAGATCGACTTGGGGAAGGGATTCGACTTCTGGAACACCATCCCCACCCGCCGCCGCAGGGCTGTCACGTTGTACCGGGGATCGTATATCGATTCGCCGTCAATGAGTATATCGCCTTCGACCCTGATCCCGGGTATGATGTCATTCATGCGGTTTATGCACCGCAGAAAGGTGGATTTACCGCAGCCGGACGGGCCGATCAGGGCGAGCACTGCGTTGGCCCTCACGGAAAGTGAAATGTTCTTTATTGCAGGCGTGCTCCCGTAGTAGAACGTCAGGTTTTTTGCAACGATTTTATCACTCATTATCCGGGCCCTTGCGGTTGAATATTAAATAATTATCAAAATTTATATTAATATAATATAACAAAAATATGAGGATTTTGTTAAGGATTTTTCACCTCCCGATTCATGTCAGTACCGGTATACAAAACCGACACTTGTGAATTACTATCGTATATTTACAGAAAGCCGTAATTGAAATTAAATTTAATGAGAATGGAAGGCATTGTACCGGCAATCAATTCTGATCCGATTATTGAAGATAATATAACACATTGTCAATTTCTTAATATTTATTATAGATTTTCTTTATAAAAAGCTTATCTTTTTCTTATAGCTTTGCATTTAAAGATTTAATACACATTATCCACAGGAGGATATTTACGATGTTATCAAAATTCTTTAAAATCACAGGCCTGCTTCTTTTTGCAGCCATATTGGCAGTTACCATATCAGCCTGCAAAAAAAGCGACACTAACAGGGTCGTGGTGAAAGGGTCGACCACGGTCCTTCCGATCACGCAGAAAGCGGCCGAGGCGTACAAGAAAGCCAGCGGCGTATCCGTTTACGTGGAGGGAAGCGGCTCGGGAAACGGAATCAAGGCCCTTATCGACGGCAGCTGCGACATAGCCAACTCATCGCGGGAAATGAAGAAGGAAGAGAAGGAAGCTGCCGCGAAAAAAGGGATTAAACTGCGCGAGATCGTCGTGGCATTCGACATGATCGTGCCGATCGTGCATAAATCGAACCCGCTCAAAAACATCACCTTGGATCAGCTTAAGGCGGTTTACGACGGATCGATAGCAAGCTGGAAAGACCTGGGGGGCAACGGCGACACGGTTGTGGTAATATCGAGGGACACCAGCTCCGGTACCTATGAGATCTGGCATGAGAAAGTGATGAAAAAAGCCGACGTATCGCCGAAGGCCCTGCTCCAGGCCTCGAACGGAGCGATCATCACCACGGTCGCAGGCAACCCAAAGTCGATCGGGTATGTCGGCTTCGGCTACATCAACGAATCGATAAAGGGACTCACGGTCGATGGCATCGAGGTCACCATCGAGAACGGTAAGTCCGGAAAATTCCCGATCTCACGGAAGCTGTACATGTACGTGAACGAGAGCAAGCTGTCGGATAATGCTCGAAAATTTATCGATTTCCTCCTCGGCGCGGAAGGACAGGCGCTGGTGAAGGCTGCGGGGTTCATTCCCCTCTAGAAACATTTATATCCCGCTGACAAAAGCCTGGCTGCCAGATAACTGACAGTCAGGCTTTTTTATTCTGCACTCCTTGCTGTTAATATTCTGGGATACAGCCGCCAGTCAGCAGGGCCCGGGCACAGGTTCATGAGCAGATAACGTGGCAACTGCCGGCATGCAGGTAAAAAAGGGGCGGTTGGTCCTTACTGACCCCCCGCCAAAAGTGCCTATACGAATATGTGGAGTATTAGGCCGCAAGGTGCACACCCATGACAGGCGGGCTCCCGCCATGACAGGCACGGTATTTTTCAGTTAAAGGTATTCATGAACATGAATTTGCCTGATTCTGAATCCTGCACGATAATGCCGATTAAATCATCATCCTCAATCGATTCGACAACACCCTGTTTGTTTTTAACTTTTAGTTTAACCCTGACATGGCGAAGATACTTATACGGTCCGAACTCAACCACATGTTTCGGCTCGCCGATTTCTTCAATTGAATCTATCCTGCCCCGGTATTTTTCTATGTTTTTATGAATATTATACGGCCGCTTGAGGTTTATAATCGACTTCCAGAAATCTTCCCCGCTCATGTGGCCGGGAGACCTTCCCTCGGCCGTGTTAGGATATATCTTATCAACGTAAAATTCCTTCTGTATCAAGGCTGCATGTATGGCTTTGCCGTCACCGGAATTAAATAACGGCACGACTGCCTGCACCAGCTCATCCGCAGATTGAAACGTTTTTACCGTGTAGGGCTTCTCTTCTCCGCAGCCCCTGCAACCCGAAACAAGGGTCATCATACCAGCTGCAATGACCGCAATGAACATGAACCGTATTTTCATGGCTATCCTTAACTGCATATAAAATAAAAAACCAGGGATAACCCGATACAGTCATCCCTGGTTTCAGTAAGATCTCTACTCCTAGTTCACCGGGAACGTACACCAGCCGTCAAGCCAGTTGGTCCCGCCGGCCGGAACCGCGCCCACGTAGGTCGCCGTCGCGTCGAAGGTGAAGCCCGCAGCGGCGGTGAAATCAGCGCTCAGGGCCGGAGTCGTCGCGTTGACGTAACCCGTGGTCGCCTGCGCCACGTTGGTTGCGCCCGGCGTCGGTGCGAAGGCATCAGCTCCCGCAGCCGCGAGGGACGTGCCGGTAAGGAAATTCGCTCGATCAAGTACCGTCGTGGCAGGCGCATTCGATACGGTGCCATTATTGACGGTGAACGTACCGCCGCCAAACGACATGTTGGCCATTCCAGCCACGTTTCCCCCCGTTTTCGCGCAATACTCAGTAAGGACCGTGTTGACAACAATGTCCTGGGTGTCCGTGTTGGAATAGAGCGCAAAACCGGCAACATTGAGTATGTACACATTGGCAATGCGTGCAAACATGTCATCTTTCAGATCGGTGCCGGTAAGAGTACCCAGGTTCTTGTTCCCAATCATGGTTACATTGCTCATGTTCACGTTGCTGCGCGGCTGGGAAGCCGTCGACGACTCGGTGTCCTTGGCGTCCCATTCAAAGATGAACTCACCCGAGTTCGGCGAGCCGGCTACGACGAACTGAATATTTCCGCGATACCCTTCGGTAACATCAATCTGGTCGTCGATGTTATCGGTGCATACAAGGTGCTTGGCGTCAAACTTGCCGCCGAACATCTCGATGCCGTCGTCACCGCCGCGGTGTACCTGCACGTAATCAACCGTGGTGCCGTCGCCGACGCCGTGGAACGCTATCCCGTTCAGCTCCTTGTCAGTCGTGAAGGGATAACCGGCGAAGTATACCCGCACGTAGGTAAGCGTGCCGCTGTCATCATTATCGTCCGTCCCGCCGTAACTGTGGGTCTCATCCCCCTCGATCGCCTTTCCGCCATCGGCGGTGTCACCGTAAATCTGTGCGTTGCCGGCTATGATGATGCCGCCCCAGTCCATGGTGGCGCGCTGGCCTACCGGTTTGCCGCTGGTAAACGTAATCGGCGCAACCGCGGTGCCGACAGCGTTGATCTGGGCGCCCTTGTCGATGATCAGAAGCGAAAGCACCGATGGGTCAGCATAGATGGTGGCCCCGGCGCCTATCGTGAGGGTCGTACCGGTGATGAACCGGACCGTCCCGCGAAGGAGCACCCTGGCGCCCGGCGCTATGGTCACTGATCCAAGCTGGTCACCAACCAAAGTCGTATCATAACCCGACCCGGCAAGCAGCAGGCCAAGGAGACCCGAACTGTCATTTTTCTCCTCATCACAGCCGGTCAAACCGGTTACCAGCATGGCGCAGATGCCAATGACCGCGGCCAGGCCGGATACTTTTCTTTTAAAATGTTTCTTCATAGGAATAAATTCCTCCTGTTAATATAAATTGATTCTTTTTGTTGAATTTCCCGCATGAAGTTTATTCATTAACAACAGATCTTCAACACTATTCATATAATAACCGGTCATGATAAAAATTTATTAATCTAATTATAAATAACTTATGAATTTTGACGCATCCCGGCGTACCGGAATCGCTAAAAGCTATACGTATAGCCGAACCCGAGCGATCTTCCCATTCTGTACTTTTTTCTCGTCAGATTATACTTGATCAGATATGATTCATGCGTCTGCTCCTGGGTCTCTGTAATATAGGGATCGATCAGGTTGCCCAGGGTCAGCTTGACCTGGCCATATTCCAGTATCTTCTGCTTTACAACCAGGTCGAGCCTGGGGTACGACTCCTCGTACACGTCCCCATGCGGGATCCCGTCGGCGAGCACGCCGACACGGATGATGCGCCTTCCGAACATGTTAAAGAGCAGCGACGTGGAATGTCCTATCTTGTCGTTCGCATATTCGAATCCCGCATTCACGATCCAGGGAGACTGGCCCTGCATTGGCCGTTTCTTGTTCGTATATATGATAAAATCGAAATAGTCATCCTGGTTGAAAGGGATCGATATATCTTCGGACGTGATATATTTCTTCATGGTTGTCTTAATCCGTGAAAAAATATAGGCGGCGTTGAGCGAAACGATGAAATTATCCATTATATTTTTCGCCTTCCCGCTTCCGAACCCGAGATTTTTACGTATCTCCAGCTCGCATCCGATATTGCGGGCCGACTTCGCGTTGCGGTATGAATAGAGCTCGGCCCCGGTTGTCGCCTGGAGCTCGACAAGCTCGATCGGCTTTGTCAGATACTTATAAAAGAACGAGGCCGCGATGATTTCACTGGCTGACGGGAACCATTCAACGCGAGCGTCGTAATTCTGAATGTCACTCTGCTTCAGGTACCTGTTGCCGAGCATCGTGGTGTTCTCCGTGTAGAGCTGGTACCTGAATTCCGACACCTCGCGGAAATCCGGCCTCGCCAGGGTCTTGCTGAAGGCCAGGCGAATGTTCAGGTCGTCGATCGGCGTCGCCGTGAGGCTCACGCCCCCGAGGTAATTGTGCAGCTGGAGCGGATTGCTTTTCAGGTCCGTGTACATCGAATAGGTCTGGTTCCAGGTCGTCAGGCCCATGGTCGAATTCTCGTACCTGAATCCTCCGACCATGCGCAGTTGCCGGATAATCGGAAAATCCATCATGCCATAGCCGTTGTATACCCTCTGTTTTCCCGTGTACTTGTCGCTGTCCGATGTCGTCTCCCTCAGGTAGTAGTGATTATTATCAGTTACTTCGCCCGCCCCGCCGACGATGAAGGGCCAGCCGAAGTACCATTCGAGCGGCTCGTGCGCTCCGTCGGTGCCAGAAACGCCGCTCCCCTGCCACTGGAACGTGCGCTTGTTTGACTTTCTGCGCTGGTCAAAGATCCCGCCGCCGGCCTTGATCTTCGCATAAATGCCGCTCCACTGCTTGAATTTATACGCGAGGGAAGCATTAAAGGTCCCGACTCGGTCCTCGTGGTCCAGCCAGTACCGGTGGATGTCCTGGGGCCGGTAGAGCTTGTACGCTATCGGGTTCGTCGTGGTCAGCGGGTTGATAAGCTGTATGTGGCGGGAATCAGGCTCATCGCGGTTTGCCAGGGCGAACGACCCGTTCCATTCTATGGTCAGGTCTGCCGGCGCGATGACGTGCTCGCCTGCGGCCTGGGTGAACAACAGGCCGTCAACATGGTAAAGAAGTTCGTTATTTTTCACCCACACGATGTCGCCGCCCGCGAGTTGTCGGTCTTCGTTATACCCGGCGACCACTTTCGTTTTTTTATCGGTTTTCTGCGTATAAAATGTCGTACTCCGTATCTTGTTGTACTTGCTGGTAAAACCGAGCGAGAGCAGGCCGCCCTTGGTTACCGAATACGTGGATTCCTTCCCGTCATAGAACCTGTATGGCTCGAACGATTTCAACAGCTCTTTTGATTCATATTCCTTGTTCTTGAAGCCCGAGTTGAACAGGCCCGAGATGATAAAGCCAATTGTGTACTTTTCCTTGATCCTGAAGCTGTCGCCGACCGAGAAGCTCAGCTTGCCGTCGGGCATCCCCTTGATGGTCTCGGGCGAATAGATGTTCTTCATCGATATGCCGATCTTCCTCCGGAGGATGTTCGGGACCGCGGGTGAATTGAGCCCCATCGAGCCGATACCGTACTTGTTGAGCTCCTCCGGCATGGCCCTCGTGCCGTCATCCACGCCGAACCAGTCGCTCTTGCCGCCCCGATAGGTCCAGAAATCCTTGCCGATCGTGTTGAAATTCATCCCGGTGCCTATGGAAACGTTGCCCTCCAGGTTCTCGGGATAATCGCGGGGATTGATCTGCACCACGCCGCCGCAGAACTCGCCGGGGAGATCGGGCGTGTAGGCCTTGATTACCGTGAGGTTATCGAGGAGCCCGACCGGGAAGATGTCCATCGGCACGATGCGGCGGTCGGGATCGGGCGACGGTATCGGCGAATCGCCCAGCATGACCGAGGAATACCGCTCGCCAAGGCCACGGATGATCACGCGATCGTCCTTATCCATGGTGATGCCGACAACGCGCTTGGCCGCGTCGGAGGCATTGGAGTCGGGGGACTTGGCAATCTGCTCCGAGCTGATCGCGTCCTGAGCTACGGCCGCCTTCTTTCTCGCTGAAAGGAGCGACGCCTCGGTGTTTGTCAGCCGCTTGGCCGTGACAACCACCTCGTCAGTGGACAGGTAGGAGAGGCTCACGTTCAGGGCCCGCACGGCGCCGGGATCGACGGTCACCTGCGCGGCTGTCCGGTTGTATCCCATCATCTGAAAGACGACGGTATGGATTCCGGCCGGCACGCCGGTCAGGGCGTACCTGCCGTTTATGTCCGTCCCGGTCACTTTCTTTATCTCATTGATTATCACGTTAACGCCGATGATGCCGTCCCCGGAGTTCGCGTCGATGACGCGTCCCGAGATGGTGCCGGCCCCCTGTGCCGCGGTGTCCGTTGTCAAAATCGAAGCGCCGATCAGGACGGCGCAGACTAATGCAAGGTGTTTGAATAATTTCATCGATCACATCTCCACATATGAATATTTATTTTTGCGAGGCAGGGCGGATCAATCTCTCAACTGGAACCGTATGGGCCAGAAAATTTTGCAGCGGAACGCCTTCCCTCCGGCATCAATCGCAGGATAAAAACTTATCTGGCGCGCCCAGGTGATGACAAGGCGGTCCAGCACCGGGTGCAGGGCTTTCACTATCTTGCCGTACACCACCGTGCCGTTTTCATCTATGCCGACCTCGAGCATAACCACGCCCTCGATGCCCGCCTTCTTCATCTCCGCCGGATAGGCGGGAAGAACGCCGACCTTGGGCTTCGGCGGGGTCACCGCCAGGGCCGAAAGGTCAAACTTGCCGCTGTCGTCCCCGAACTTTAGCTTGACCTCCTCCTCTTCCTCGTCCTCGGGGAGGGAAACCGCGTCATCGGCCTCCTCCCTGTCAGGGATCTTCAGCTCCATGAGCTCGTACTTGCTCAGGTCCACGAAGTCACCGGTATCCACGGCGGTGCTCCACCTGACAGAGATGATCACGGCGATGAGGACAATGTGCGCCGCGATGGTCCAGGAGAGCTCCGGCCTGAGCCGGAAGAAATTTATATATTTCGGGTATGGCGGGCGTATCGCCGGTGTTTCCATGATGCTTTCATCCGATCATTCATAGTTTCTTTTTGCTCACCAGGATCACATTCCTGACGCCCGCATCCTTCAGCGTATCAAGGGCGTTGTTGACGTATTCATAGGGCACCGTATTCTCGGCCCGGATCAGCGCCCTGGTCTCCGGGTTGGACACGATGGTGTACTGGGCGAAGGTGGTCAGGGCGGTCAGCGTGCCCTTGCGCCCGCCGAAATAGTAATACCCTTCCGGCGTGATCCACACGTTGAAGTACTTCTTCTTTTCCTGGATGGTCATGCGCGCCTCGGGCAGTTTTAGCGGAAGCTCCTTGTCGACCTCACCGATGCTTGATATCATAAAGAATATCAGCAGGAGGAAGGCGATGTCGGCCATTGATGCCACGGGTATGACGGACTTGGCGCCAATGCGCTTTACAATCTTCATGCCGCTGCCCCCTTACATCATCTTCAGCGAGAGCTTTCTGACGCCCGCGAATTTCACAATATCGATCACGTCTATCGCCTTCTGGTACATCACGTTCTTCTCAATTTTCAGGAGCACCACGGACTCCCGGTCTTTCACTATCAGGTCTGACAGCTTTTTTTCAAGCTCCTGCTCTGCAACCCGCGTCCCGTTCATGGTTATCAGCTCTGCCCCGCGGACTTCCACGGTGGTGATCTCTTCCTTTTTGACTTCTTTCGCCTGCTTGTTCTTGGAAGGGAGAACAAGGTGAAGGCCGTCTTTAAAGATAAAAGACGATGTCACCAGGAAAAAAATGATCAGCAGGAAGGCGATGTCCGAGGTGGACGCCATGTTGACTTCACTGGTGCTCTTCAATGACCGTTTTATCTTCATGAGTCACTCCGCGCCGACGGATCAGCCCTGCTGCCCGTTGAATTCCTTTCCCTTGATGAGACGCTCCACCACGTCCGAGGAGAGCCGCTCCACGTCGGAAATGAACCCGTCGATGCGGTGGATGAAATAATTGAATACCAGCAGTATCGGGATCGCCACGATCAGACCTGTTTCGGTCGTTATCAGCGCCTCCATGATGCCGCCCGCGACGATCTTGGCGCTCACCTGGTCGGCAGCGGAAATCTGGTAAAAAGCGCTGATCATACCGGACACGGTGCCGAGGAACCCGAGCATGGGTGCGATGTTTGCTACGGCGTTGAGCACGGAGAGCCCCCGTTCCATGCGCGACACTTCCACTGAACCGGCCACGGACATGGCCTTTTCGACCCTCTCGTAGCCCAGCGACTTGAACTGGAGCCCCTTGTATATGATATGTCCTATTTTATTATTACTCTCAGCACACATCTTTTCCACGGACGCGAGGTCCTCGTTGGCGATGGTCTGCTCAAGGCTGTCGATAAATTCCCTGGGTGCAAACTTGTTGCGGATAAAAAAGACGAGGCGCTCGATGATGAATCCGAGGCCGAGGGCGGCGCAGAAGAGGATCGGCCACATGAAAAGACCGCCCTTTTTAAACCAGTTCCAGAGGGAATCGGACTCCGCCTCTTTGGGCGCCGATGCTTCGGCACCGTTTTGGTCTGCCGGCCCCGCGCCCGGTTGCGAGTCGGAATCCCCCGGTTGTTCCTGCGCCGGTGTCCCGGCCGCTTTCGCATCCTGCACCGCGGCCGCGCCTGCTTTCTCCTGGGCGAACGCACCGTGGTAACCGCCCGACATGAAATATCCCGCGGAGAATATCGCTACTGTGATCGCGGGTACAAGTATCGTAAAACGCTTCAACTTCATGGCAACCTCTCACCTTAATAAATGTATGGATGACCCGGGAACTGCGCCGGCCGCGCCTGAAACCGGACTAATCTCCCTTGATGGTCAATGTTTTCATCATGATGTTTGTCTGCAGGATATCAAGGTATCCGCTCGACTTGATCTTCGCATGAGCCCGTCCGCTCTTGACATATTCAATGAAATCCTTCTTCTTCGCATCTTTGTCCCTGCGGTATACCAGCATGAGCGGCCGTGAGAGCTGGTAGCGGCGGCTCTCGACTTCTGCCGGACCGGGCAGCACGTAGGGGCCGCGGGCGTTTACCGCGTAGCTGATTTTTTTCACCCTTCCACGTCCTTCGGTCTCGGCGCTTCCCATGCCCATATAGCTGATCGCATTAACATGTTTCGAAACAATATCCGCTATCTCGCGGTTGTTGGCTGCGGTCCGGGCACTGGCCCCGTATTCACGGTCCCTGTATTTTTCAAAAACAAGGTCGCCCAGATCGAACTGCCGAAGCACGTGCCGCTTCATATACGCCGCGGTGCCGGAGTTGTCGTTTCTCACGACAGGAAGGACCTTCATGTCCGGCCCGCCGACCTCCTTCCAGTTGCTGATTTTACCTGCGAACATGTCCGATATCTGCCGCAGGTGCAGTCTCTCGACAGGGTTGTTCCTGTTGATGACGATTGAGATACCGTCGTATGCGAGTACAACCACATCATAGGTATCGATCTGCGCGAGCTGCGATGACAGCGCCTCTTCTATCTCCAGCGATGAGGCCGCGATATCTATAGTGCCGGAAACAAGCTGGCGCAGTCCCTTGAGTGAACCGCCCCCGCCGACAACCACACGAACGTCATCCTGGTACAGGTTGTAATCCTCTTCCAGGATTTTCAGCATGGGATACATGGTCTCGGAGCCCTGCATGGTCAGCGTCTCCCGCTTGCACCCGAGAAAGAGCGAAACAACCAGTGAAAGTGCTGCGATAAAACGCATACTATAAAGATACATCGCGATCTACCTCATCCGACATGTGCATGACGGCCGTTCAAGAAGTACCGGCGCGCTTCATATGGGTTAAATAGACACGGCGATGTAAAGATTATATGAGACTCCTGTAAAAAAAATATGAATATCAAGTATGTCGCCTGTGAGTCGGGGATTTCAAGCGTGTCGGACAATCCACATCTTCAGGTCTTACCCATAAAAACTCCACCCAAAACTCCGCAAAGGTTTTTCTCGATCATTGCTGTATAGCTTTTATTAATAACAATATCATTTAAAGACTGAAAAGACTGAATTTTATCTCCGGCAACTCGATCCATCGGATCGCCGGATGCAGCGTTCTTACGATTTAACAAAATATTCACAATACCTTTATTTTTCGATCATCTATTCATGAGAAATTATTCACAGAATTTTAACAATTGCGGCTGGGCACAAAAACAAAGGCGGCTCCGCCGGCATGACTTTAAATGAATATGTGGAGGTCTCTATGAAAGGCGTTCGTATTACGATCGCGGCCGCGATCTGTCTGCTCCTGGGTCCCGTGTCTCTCTCCGCCCAGGCGGTCAAGACAGATGATAAGCCGCAGAAACAACAGGAAGAAAAAGGCGCGGCAGCGCCGGAAGCGGAAAAACAAAAAAAGGAAGAGAAGAAGGACGAGAAAAAAATCGAGGAGGCGATCAAGGAAATCTACAAACGCCTCGACATCGGCGTGAAGGTCTACATGGACTGGTTCGCGCAGTGGGGCCAGAAGGACGGAGCGTTCGACCGCGTGGCGAAAGGCGAAAACGGCATGACGTCAAAGTCCACGGCACTGTCGGACATCTCCGGCAAAAACTACAACGCGTTCAGGATCAACCGGGCCTACCTGGACATCAGGTACAAGCTCCTCGACTGGCTGAGCGCGCGCCTCACCACGGACGTGGACGCGGCGGTCACACCCGCGGCGGACGCGAACGCGGCGTTCCACATTTATCTTAAGTACGCGTACCTGGAAGGAAAGAAGGACTTCGGTCCGGTGCAGCTATCCGGCGCCGCGGGCATGATCGAGACCCCGGTCGTGGGGCTCACCGACAAGATCAGCGACTACCGCTGGATCTCCCAGAACTACATCGACCAGTCGAAGAACATCCTGAGCGGACAGAGCCTGGACAACTCGGCCGACCTGGGCGTCAAGGCGTCGATCGGCCTCTTCAAGTACGTCACGCTCGCCGCCTCCTTCTCTAACGGCGGAGGCTACAAGAAGGACGAGAGCAATTCGTACAAGGCTATCACCTACCTGGCGAGTATTACCCCGGTCAAGGACCTCTACATAAACGGGTTCGGCAGGAACGAGATCACCGACAAGTACGACTACACGGGAAAGAAGGCGAAGCGGTCCTATTACGGCTACGGCATCGCCTACTCCATCCCCCTGATAAAGATCGGGTTCAACCACGTTTTCCCGGTCATTCAGACGGTCGGTGCGGCATCGAAGTTCGATTCCGACTGGGCTCTCTATTATTCAGCGACTGACAAGCGCGAGATTTACGTATACCCGGTCCAGAACAGATACTACATGCTCTTTGACGCCTGGCTCAATTTCAACCTGGGCGCGCTCGTGGAAAAAGCGCCGCTCCTGGTAACCGGCCGGTTCGTATACGGGCACCAGCGCGGCACGTACCAGAAAATGATCACGGACCCGGAATGCGGGAAGGAGCGGAAGAGCATGCTCTACGCCGCGGGCCTGGGGTGGCAGTTCAGCAAGAACATCCGCATACTGGTCGGTGGTGAGTTGCAGAAGTACTTTGTGAAAAAGGACAGGCTCCTGCGTTATGCCGAAGGCGCGAAGGGAACGGATTACTACAACGCAACCGCTCTCGGTGCGGGCGATATATATGCAGGGTCGAGAAATCCGCATGACTCGAAGCGGGTTTACGTGAAGGCCGAAGTCAGTTTCTAGGGATTAAAACATCTTTTCTCGCACCAAAGGCCCTCCGGGGCCTTTTTTATTACCGATAACTATCTGTGAGGGCTCTGACCCCCATACCGCTGATACCGGTGCACTGAGTCCTATCACCGGTGTCGGTGCTCCGACCCCCGTCCCTCTGATACTGATGCTCTGACCCCGTCCACCTGTATCGTTGCTTTGACCCCCGTCTACTGGTATCGATGCTCTGACCCTCGAACCTCGATAATAATCGGTTCATTCAAACCCCTCATTTATTCAAGAGTTAGCCACAGGCGATAACTATCCTATTAAAACCGCTTGACAAATTAGAATATTATTCTAAAATATAATTCTAACAGTTGGGATTGCCACTGCAATATCGGGAGCGTACATGAAAAAGCCAAGATCGATCCACGCCTCGACACACGGCCGCAAACGCGACATTATCCACGCCGCGCTCACCTGCTTCACGGAAAAGGGCTTTACCAACACCAGCATTGAAGACGTGTGTAGCCAATCCGGCGCGAGCGTCGGGAGCCTGTATCATCACTTCTCCTCGAAGGAACGCCTGGCATCCGCCGTATACCTGGAGGGGATCCGGGATTACCAGACCGGGCTCGTCGCCGAGCTCGAGCGGCACGGGCAGGCCCGGGAAGGGGTCAGGGCGGTGATCCGGTTCCACCTTGAATGGGTAGAGAACAATCCCGATTGGTCGCGTTACCTGTTCCAGCAGCGCCACGCCATGTTCATGGCCGATTCGGAGGGCGAGTTCGCGCGCATGAACGCCGACTTCATGGCCCGCATGTCAGCATGGTTCAGGAAGCGCATTGAAGCGGGCGGGATCAGGAAGCTGTCCCCCGACCTCTACCCCGCGGTGCTCCTGGGGCCCTGCCAGGAATACGCGAGGCTCTATCTGGAGGGCAGCCATGTTACGCCGGTGAACAAGGCCGCCGATGTTCTCGCCGATGCCGCCTGGACCGCGCTGGATCCGGCGACCAACGCGAAAGGCAGCGGGAAGAACTAACGCACAGACACTCAATGTACAATTATATCAAAGAGTGAGGAGGTACACCATGGGCGATATATACGAAAAACTGAGGGAACGACTCGACAGCCTCTCCACCGGATACCCGGTGACCAAAAACGGTATTGAGTTGAAATTACTGAAGCGGCTATTCAGCACGGAGGATGCGGAGCTCTTCCTGCAGCTCTCCCCCATGCTCGAGACGCCTGCCGTAGTGGCCGGACGGATGGGCAGGGACGAGAAGGATCTCGCGAATCAGCTGGAGAGCATGGCGAAACGCGGACTTGTCTTCCGCCTGCAAAAACCGGACTCGGTCAAGTACGGGGCACTGCCCTTCGTCGTCGGCATTATGGAGTTCCAGGTTGGGCGCCTTGACAGGGACCTGGCGCAGGAGCTGGAAGACCACTACCAGGCGGGGTTCGGTCGTTCCATTGCCGCAACCGGAACGCCGCTCATGCGCGCGGTGCCGATCAACCTGGACGTGGCCCCCGGCAGCAGCATCGCGCCCTTCGACGACGTCATGAAAACCATCGGCGAGCAGAAAACCATCATGGTGGCAGAGTGCATCTGCCGCAAAGAGGGCCGCCTCCTCGACCGCGGATGCGACATGCCGCTCGAGGCGTGCTTTTCCTTCGGATCGCAGGCCGATTACTACGTGCAGAACGGCATGGGGCGGTACGTGACGCCCGACGAGGCGAAAGCGATCGTGAAGAAAAACCTGGACGAAGCGCCGCTGGTCATAAACATGGCCAACACGCAGAAAGGCGGCGGGTTCTGTATGTGCTGCGGAGACTGCTGCGGCATACTGCGCTCCCTCAAGATGCAACCAAAGCCGGCTGAGGCGGCAAAAAGCAATTACCGGGCCGTCGTGAACAGCGGCGAATGCACCGCGTGCGAAGCCTGCGCCGGCAGGTGCCAGATGGACGCGATATCCGTCACCGACGGCGCAGCCGTAATCGATCATGACCGGTGCATCGGGTGCGGCAACTGCGTGACGGCCTGCCCCGCCCTCGCACTGAGCCTGGAGAAGAAGCAGGCGGAGAAACTCTACACGCCGCCCGAAAATTTCATTAACACCTACATGGCGATTGCAAAAGAGCGCGGAAAGATATGAGCACGATTGAACTTTCTCCGGACGCGCCGCCCGGTATCGACGCGGCGCGGCTCCGCGATTACCTGGCAAGCGGCTGGCTCACCCACGACGGCATGTGGTTTTACAACACGTTTCTGGAAGGCGGAATCGATCTGGCCAACCGCCTGAACCTTGCCGCGATCCGGTCCATGGCGCCGATGGAGGCCCGCCGCACAAGGAAGATCCTCGGCGCCGGGGACGGACCTGTCAGGAGTTTCGACGAGGCGGCGGCGATCCTCTCCGGCGCCCTCAGGCTGGTATTGCCGCGCTCCATCATCGGTCGATTCAAGGTCACCGTGCCCGCCGAAGGCGTGTTCCGGTGGGAATGGGAACGGGGAGAATGCTTTGCCTACAAGGGGATCTGCCAGCTCGGCTGCATCGATCGGTACCGTTGCGGCGTCATTTTCCGGATCGGGTGCTGGCTCGAAGCCATGGAGATCAAACACCGCATTGAACCGATGCCGGAGGCCTGCATGATGCTCGAAAAGGGATACTGCCGGGGCGATATCATCATGGAGTTTGACGGCGTGATGAGGTAGTGCCTTTTCCTGGATGTCGGGACCAGAGCAACGGATCTGACCGATAGTTATCGGTGATGGCGGGTTAATATTCACTTACATCCCGACAGCACCTCCTCAGGCAAGTCAGGTACCGCTCCAATTATTCTTCCCTCTTTATTAATCAAAAAAATCATTCAGACAAATTGAAAAAAGAAGCAAAAAAAACATTGACAGTATGGCGGCCTGCCGGTAATTAACCAATTGGTTAATTATTACAGTATCGAAAACCGCCAATGAAAAAAGCCTGCATATTGATCCTGTTATGCATTGTCATAGCCGCCATACCGGCATTTGACACCGCGCTCTCATCCGGACCCATTACCGGTGCCGTATACGCGGCCGAGAAGGAATACCCTCCCGCACCCGAAGCGAAAACTGTGAAAAAAAATGATACCCGGGACGAAGGGTACAAGCGCGAGGTGGTTAGGTATGTTTATTCCGCCGCTTTCCCGTTGCTTGTCATGGCCTACGGCTTCTCCTCCTGGGGCTGGGCAAGGCGGGACTACTGGATGTGGTCCAATGAAGGCTGGTTCGGCCACACAACCCGTTACGGGGGATATGACAAGATCGGTCATCTGTTCAGCCATTACACCGCCATGCGCCTTAGCTGCGCCGTGTACAATTATACGGAGCAGGGTTCGGACATGCGATTCCTGTATGGGTCCCTGCTGACCCTGCTCATGGGCCTGTCGATAGAGGTCGGCGACGCCTATTCAGGCTACGGTTTCTCGTACCACGACCTCGTGTTCGATTCAATCGGCATACTGCTCGGAGGCCTGCTGGAGGCATTCCCAAAGGTGGACGCGTTCGTCAGCCTGAGCTGGGAGTATTGGCCGAGCGAGGCGTTTAGAAAGCACCTGAAGAGGCCCTGGCTGCTGATCGACGATTACGGCGGCTCGAAAATACTGCTCAACATCAAGCTCGCAGGATTCAGGGAAGTCGGGGTCAACATCCCGAACTTCTTTAGATACATCATGATCGATATCGGTTACGGCGTGAAGGGCTACACGTCTTTCGAGCGCGAGGCGGCCCTGGACAAATTCAATCTGCCGGTCCGCTCGCAGAACCTGTACATTGGAATTTCAATTAATTTCGTGGAAGTCATCAGGGACCTGTTCAAGGACCAGGATAGCCTGGGGTGCCGCGCCACCCAGCAGGTATTCAAATACTACCACATACCCGCGGGCTACAAGCACCGTATAAACATGA
>JBGTBN010000012.1:0-54483 GCA_041749375.1 Spirochaetota bacterium | reverse complement strand
GCAGCCGCGCGTCCCGCACGAGGGACACGATACGTGCAACACACCGGTTATCGGTCGGCATAACGAGCACCTCGGCCGGCCCCCCGGTACGGAAGGTGGTGTAATCTTTCATCGGCTGATTTTCAAAAACGCGTCCCCACCCGTAAAGGGCGTCGATTATCTTACGGGATACTGCAGCGGTCTGTTCCATGATAAGGCATTTCCTTTCTCGCGCTTCGATGACGAACCTGCCCGGCCGTCCGATTTCAAGGTTGCCCCGGGGCGCCCGAAATCTGTTTAAAATGAATTGACAGCCGGATAGATCTGATTCATTCTTTTGAAAACAATATGCAATGTCAATTATATTATGATTGATGGCGCTGCCTGGCACGCAGCGTTTGTTTGATGCACGCCCGGCGCAGATTTTTCTGCATTTAGGTGCTGCAATCGCCCCTTTAAGGGTGAAAATCATGGCGTTTAATGCCGATATTAAATGTAAGAAACAATACTCGCAACGATAATGAAAAAGTCATCCAAGAAAGCCATAATTCCGGACCTCGCGGAGTATACCGATGAAGAGGGGAAAAAGTGGATCCAGACCTCCACTGACGACCTGTTTTCAATCAAGGAGCTCAACGAGATACTCGAATCTATCGACAGGGGCGGCGAGTCCGATGAGATAATCCTCGCGCGCATCGACTTCCAGAAGGTCAACAAGGAATATTACGAGACCGCCATCACGCTCCAGAAGAAGGTCAGCCAGCAGTCCGCCCTGCTTAAAAAAGTGATCAGCGACGCCCGGACGACGATCGAGAGGAAAAACAATAAGCTCAGGGAGCTGATCGAATACATCAAGAAGCTCCACACTCTGCTGGCACATCTTTCAGCGAGCGAAGAGGACCTCCAGAAACTGAAGGTCTCCCCGGAACTGCTCGTCAGTTCCCTGGGGACGGCATTCACCGGCCGGGAAGAGGCCGAGGAACCTTACGAGCAGGTCGAGGAAATCGTCCTCCCTCTCGAGGCTAAAATCAATAAAATCAAATAGCCCCGTAGTTCCACCCTGCAAAAAATGTTTGACAACAACCGCGGCGGACAAGCCATTACTTGTATCGGCCCTGCGCGCTTCCAACTGAGGGCGCCGGGTGTACGATAATCCATTCACGACACGGGCGCGGCACGGTGCCGGCAAGCACGGGGCGAGGAACCGATAATGACCCTACGAATTCACAATACCATCACGGGCACGGCGGACGAGATCATTCCGGGCGGCGCACGCAGGGAGCGCGTGGCCGACTATCCTCCGGTAACCATTTACTCCTGCGGTCCCACCGTATACGGGTACGCACATATCGGCAACTTCCGCACGTTTATCTTCAACGACTTCCTTCGCCGGTACCTGAAATTCAGGGGTTACGTAGTCGACCATGCGATGAACATTACCGACGTCGACGACAAGACCATCGCGGGCGCCAGCGGCGAGAACATCACCCTCGCCGAGTACACCGCTCGCTACACCGCCATTTTCCTGGATGATTTACGGACCCTGAACATCGAGCCCGTGGAGCACATGCCAAGGGCGACCGAATCTATCGACGCTATGATCGATATCATCGCGCGCCTCAAAGAACAGGGGTTTGTGTACGACAAGGACGGCTCGCTCTATTTCAGTATCGCCCGGTTCGAGCGGTACGGGAAGCTCTCCCGCCTCGACACGCGGGAAATCAGGACCGGGCTCCGGTATGATACTGACAATTACGAGAAGGACGATGTGCGCGACTTCGCGCTCTGGAAAGCGCCAAAGGAAGGCGAGATATCATGGGACACGCCCTTCGGCGCAGGCAGGCCCGGGTGGCACATCGAGTGCTCGGCCATGATCAGGAAAATATTCGGGACCACCATCGACATCCACACGGGTGGCGTGGACCTGATCTTCCCGCACCATGAAAACGAGATCGCCCAGAGCGAAGCCGCATACGGGGAGAAGTTCGTGCGCCACTGGATACACGCCGAGCACCTCCTGGTGAACGGGTCGAAGATGTCAAAGTCGCTCGGCAATTTCTACACGCTTCGCGACCTCCTGGACAGGGGGCACTCGCCGCGCTCGATCCGCTACCTCCTGGTCTCGGCCCACTACCGGAAGCAGTTCAACTTCACCCTCGAGGGGATCGGTCAGGCCGACCAGGCCCTCGCCCGGATCGACAACCTGATCGTCAGGCTCAGGGACGTGAAAAAGGACGGCCCCCGCGAACCGGCCGTGCGCGAGCTTTCCGACCGCATGATCTCGGACTTCACTGCGGCGGTTGACGATGACCTGAATATTTCCCGCGGCCTGGGTGTCTTCTTCGAATTTATCCATGACGTCAACACGCTTATAAACGAAGACAGGCTTACACGTGCCGATTGCGAGTCGATACTGGAAACGATGAAATCGCTCGACTCTGTCCTGGGCGTAATTTTCTTCAAGGACCCGGCGTCCGGGCAGGTCGATCCTTCCCGGGTCGAATCCATGATCGCGGAGCGTATCGCCGCCAAGAAGGATAAGAACTTCGCCCGGGCTGACGAGATACGGAAAGAACTCCTGGACACGGGAGTCGTACTCGAGGACACGAAAGAGGGTACCAGGTGGAAGATAAAGAGCTGATCTTCGGCCGCAACCCCGTGCTGGAATACCTGCGCGGCGCGGAGCCGGGGGCGTCCTACGTGCTGCATGTCTCGGACAGAGCGCACGGCAAGATCATAGACATCATCACCGGCGAGGCGCGGGCGAAAAAGATACCGGTGCGCCGCGAGGAGAAAATTTTCTTTGCGCGCCTTGGCCCCTCGTCGCACCACCAGGGTGTCGCCCTGAAGGTTCCCCCGGCGACACGGGAGCGCGCCACTGGCATGGAGCCCCTCCTGGAGCGTACACGCGACCGCAAGGGCGTGCTGGTGCTCCTGGACCACCTGACCGATCCCCAGAACATCGGCTCGATCATCCGCACCGCCGAGGCTCTCGGGTGCGAAGGGATTGTGATGCCACGGGCCCACGCTGCCGGCATAACCCCGACTGTCATCAAGGCGTCCGCCGGCGCCACCGCACACATCGAGATCCTCACTGTCAGCAACGTTGTCATGTTTATCGAGGCCGCGAAAGCTGCCGGTTTCTGGACCGTTGGCACGTCGGACCGGGGAACCGAGCCGCCGGCGCGACTGCGCGGCTACCGGCCTGCCGTCGTGGTGATCGGGAGCGAGGGAGAGGGAATGAGGCACCTCACGGAAGAGTCCTGCGACATGGTCGTGCGGATTCCCCTCCGCGGCAGCGTTTCGTCGCTGAACGCGTCCGTGGCTGCGGGCATCATCCTCCACGAGTTGCTGAGGGAGGACTGACCGGCATCCCTGCGGCTAAAAAAAATACTTGCCAATTATCGGCCCCTGCAACTATCTACACAATATTATCGGAAACGAAGAGCACCATGGACCTGAACCACATACGAAATTTCTCCATCATTGCGCATATTGACCACGGCAAATCGACCCTGGCCGACCGGATCATCGAAAAATGCAAACTGGCGGACCCGCGCAACCACCGCGACCAGATGCTGGACACAATGGACCTGGAGCGTGAGCGTGGAATCACTATAAAATCGAACGCCATATCACTGAACTACATCTCCCGTAACGGGAGTGAATATGTTTTCAACCTGATCGACACCCCGGGACACGTGGACTTCACCTACGAGGTATCCCGCGCACTCGCCGCCTGCGACGGCGTTCTACTGGTGGTGGACGCTTCACAGGGCGTTGAGGCGCAGACGATAGCCAACCTCTACCTGGCCCTGGACAACGACCTCGAGATACTTCCCGTCATCAACAAGATCGACATGCCCGCGGCGGACATACCTCGCACAAAAGAAGGAATAGAAAAGACCCTTGGCCTGGATTCCGACCTGGCGGTGCTTACTTCAGCCAAGGATGGGACGGGTATCGACGAACTCATGGAAAAGATCATCGAGGTGATCCCGCCGCCGAAGGGCGTCCCGGACGCGCCGCTGAAGGCGCTCATCTTCGACTCGTTCTTCGACAATTACCAGGGCGCGATCATGAAGGTGCGGATCTTCGACGGCATCGTGCAGAAGGGCGATACCGTCGTGTTCTTCTCGACCGGCAACAAATACGAGGTCACCGAGGTGGGCATTTTCAGACTCAGTCTCGAAAAGCGCGACCGGCTCCAGCCGGGCGACGTGGGCTACATCGTCGCGGGCATCAAGTCCGTGGTGGATACGAAGATCGGCGACACGGTGACCCGGGCCGACCGGCCGGCGGCCCAGGCCCTGAAGGGATTCCGCGACGCCAAGCCCATGGTATTCTCCGGCCTCTACCCCATGTACAGCGACGATTACGAGGACTTGAAAGAAGCGCTCTACAAGCTGCATCTCAACGACGCGTCCCTCCTCTTCGAGCCGGACAACTCCTACGCGCTGGGCTTCGGGTTCCGGTGCGGCTACCTGGGGCTCCTCCACATGGAGATCGTGCAGGAGCGGCTGGAGCGCGAGTTTGACCTGGCCCTCATCACCACTGCGCCGAGCGTCATGTACCGCGTCTACATGATCAACGGGCCCATGCTGACCATCGACAACCCGGTGAAGATGCCCGACCCGTCGCTTATCGAACGGATCGAGGAGCCCTTCGTCAACGCCACCATCATCACGCCGACCGACTACATCGGGAACATCATGGCCCTGGTGACCGAGTGCCGGGGCATCCACAAGGACATGCAGTACATCGACAAGGAGCGTGTCCAGCTCCACTACGACCTGCCCCTCTCCGAGATCGTATTCAATTTCTACGACAAGCTCAAATCGATATCCCGGGGCTACGCATCCTTTGACTACGAATTGAAGGACTTCCGCGATTCCAAGATGGTGAAGGTGGACATCCTCGTAAACGCCGAGCCGGTAGATGCCCTCTCGTTCATCGTGCACCAGGACAAGGCGCGCGGCCGCGGCAAGGACATCATCTCGAAGCTGAAGGACATCATCCCGCGCCAGCAGTTCAAGATCCCGCTCCAGGCGGCCATCGGAGCCGCCATCATCGCACGGGAGAACATCTCGGCCGTGCGCAAAGACGTAACCGCGAAGTGCTACGGCGGGGACATCACCCGGAAGCGCAAGCTTCTGGAAAAGCAGAAAGAAGGGAAAAAGCGCATGAAGCAGATCGGCTCAGTCGAGGTGCCGCAGGAGGCCTTCATGACGATACTGAAGATAGATTAAATGGCGACATGTTTCTCAAGCAGTTAATTGAATGAACATGCAGGAACAACATATTCTCGACGCTGCTACTGTATTTGCAATGGAAAAGATGACGCGGCTCCATTCCAGCCATGGCTGGGACCACGTGGAACGTGTCGTCTCCATGGCGGAACATATCGCCTCGACGGAAAAGGACGCGGACCCCTTCATTGTGATGTCGGCTGCGATACTGCACGACATCGCACGCATCGACGAGGTGGAGAGCGCCGGCCGCCTGTGCCATGCCGAGCTCGGGAGCAGGATGGCGCATGAATTCCTCACCGCGAACGGCATGGACGCTGGCCGCGCCGGGGCGGTCCGTCACTGCGTCCTGACGCACCGATACCGCAATGACCACCAGCCCAACACCATCGAGGCGAAAATCCTCTACGACGCGGACAAGCTGGATTCAATAGGAGCGGTGGGCGTTGGACGCGCCTTCCTCTTTTCCGGCGAGGTGGGTGCCCGCCTCCACGACCCGGACATCGACGTGAACCTCACCCGGGCCTACAGCAAGGAGGATACGGCCTACCGCGAATACCTCGTAAAAATGCGCTATATCCACGATAAGATGCTCACCGCCGAAGGCAGGCACATTGCCGCCGGCCGCCATCGCTTCATGACCGACTTCTTCACAAGGCTGCAGGACGAGGCACGGGGAGTACGGTAAGGTAAGTTAATAATTAAAAAATTAATAGCGAATAATGATTAATGACTAAATCCACTCTGCGAGCGGATTTAGTCATTAATAACATATCCTTATTTGTCCATAATTCATTTAACCCATAAAACCGATATATATAACAGGATGGCATGATGCATCCGAACCGTTGATAGCAAACCGGGGAGGATTGTTATGAAGAAGGCTATGCTGCTTATACTACTCTGCGCGAGCGGGGTCGTCCTTACGCTTGCATTCGGGCTGATGATGCTGCTCAGGCAGATATCGCTCTACCAGATGAACCACGCAAGGGCGGCCCGGTAAAGGCAATTAAGGATGAATAATAATAATTTCCGCTCCTGCAGAGCGGAAATTATTTATGAATTCTTAATTATAAATTTTCTTTTCATGCCCAGGTTACGGAAAGGTCCGGGTCAAATTTGCGCACCATGCAGGGATGGTGAGGTATCACCCGGACGGTGAATCCGAACTGTCCGGACTGGAGGCAGAGCATTTGCCCCTCGAACGCAGCCGTCCCGTTGGCGCCGGCGTCGGCAGCACGCATCGGCATGGCGACCCCCTCCACTATCTCCCCGTTTTTATCGAGGTTCCCGAAATAGAGCTCGACCTTGATGTTATCCGGCGATATTCCACCGAGGTTTATTTTCGCCCGTACCGTGATCCGGGAGCCCACCTTTATCTCCTTTTCCTGGTCTATGTCAACGGATTGTATCGAGAGGTTTCCCCACGCACCGGATATCTTTGACTTCCACGAAGCATATTCCCGCGCCGCCCTGTAATTGTCGCCGCAGAAATCGACGCAATGACAGTGTGCCGTCCGGTAAAATTTCTCCGTATAGTCCTTCACCATCCTGTTCGTATTGTATATCGAGGTGATGCTTTTCATCGATTCCTTCATGCGTGCCAGCCATTCCCGCGGTAGCCCGTCCAGCCCCCTGTTGTAAAAGGCGGGTTTGACTTCCTTCTCGAGAATATTGTAGAGGAAAAGGCTCTCGACCTCGTCCTGGTAGGCCAGGTCGCCGTATTCCTCACCCTTGCCGATGGCCCAGCCGTTGTCGCTGTTATAAGCCTCGTCCCACCATCCGTCAAGGACACTGATATTGATCCCGCCGTTGGGGACAACCTTCATGCCGCTCGTACCCGACGCTTCCTTGGGACGGATCGGCGTGTTGAGCCAGACGTCCACACCCTGCACCAGGTACCGTGCTATGTTCATGTTGTAGTCCTCTATGAACACCACGCTCCGACGAAATCGCTCATCGCCTGACAGGTGGATGATCTGGCGTATGAGTTCCTTCCCCATGTTGTCTCGCGGGTGCGCCTTCCCTGCGAATACGATTTGCATGGGGCGCTCCCTGTCGTGAAGGAGCTGGGAGAGCTTCTCGATATTCCGCAGGATCAGGGTGCCCCTCTTGTAGGTGGCAAAACGCCTGGCGAAACCTATCGTGAGTACGTCGGGGTCGAGCACGGAATTGGCGATCTCGGCCTCCTTGGGGTACACCCCCCGCGACAGGAGCTGCTCCCGGAGCTTGCGCCTGACAGAGGTAACAAGTCGCTCCCTGAGACGCTCGCGGCACCGCCACAGCTCCGAATCCGGGATGTTGTCCACGTTCTGCCAGATGGTGTTATCCGCAGGGTTGTCGATCCACCGGGGGCCCAGGTAACGGTTCAGGAGACGCATCATCTCATCAGACGTCCAGGAGAGGGTCTGCACGCCGTTGGTTATGTGATCGATGGGCACCTCGTGGACCGGGAGCAATGGCCATATGCGCTTCCACATGTTACGGGAAACGCGGCCGTGCAGTCTTGATACTCCGTTGCACCCGGCCGCCGTTTTAAGCGCGAGCACGGTCACGCAAAATAATTCCTTTTTATCATGCGGGTCCTCGCGTCCCAGCGCAAGAAACTGCTCCCGCGCGAGGCCCATTGACTTGTAATAGTCCCCGAAGTAGGCCTCCATCATCTCCGGCTCGAACCGGTCATTCCCCGCAGGGACCGGTGTGTGCGTCGTGAAGACGTTGCTCGCGGTGACGAACGCGAGGGCCTCCGGGTAGGAAAGCTTGCCCCCGGCCATGGCCTCCCTGATCCGCTCGAGGGCCAGGAACGCCGCGTGCCCCTCGTTCATGTGATACACGGTTATATTCCGCTTCAGGGCCTTCAGCGCCCGCACGCCGCCGATGCCCAGGACCATCTCCTGCCTTATCCGCATGTCGGTGTCACCGCCGTACAGCTCGTCGGTTATCGCCCTGTCCTCGACCCCGTTTTGTTCAATGTTCGTGTCCAGGAGGTAGACCATGATTTTACCGACCATGATCTCCCACACCTGCGCGTACACGACGCGGCCGGGCATCTCGATCGGCACCAGGATCGGCGCGCCGCCGTCTCCCGCGGCAAGCCGTGCCGGCATGTTATAAAAATCAATCTCAGGGAAGCTCTCCTGCTGCCACCCGTCCAGGTTCAGGTACTGGTGAAAATACCCGAGCCGGTAAAACAGGCCGACGCCGACGAGCGGCAGCCCGAGCTCGCTCGACGATTTCAGGTGGTCACCTGCCAGCATTCCCAGGCCACCTGAATACATCGGAACGCTTTCATGAATGCCGAATTCCGCCGAAAAGTATGCGATGCCCGCGTTTTCAAAGCCCTTCCGGTTCTCGTCGTACCAGGTCTTCCGGGTGAGGTGCCAGTCAAGCTCCTTCTCGACTTTCTCCATGTGCGCGATGAAGCTTTCAGAGGACGCCGCCTCATCGAGTAGCTTCTGCGATATGGAACCGAGCATCTTGACCGGGTTATGGCCGACCTCACGCCACAGCTCGACATCGAGCCGTCGGAAAAGCTCTATCGCCTCGACGTTCCAGACCCACCACAGGTTCGTGGCTATTTTCAGCAGGGGCTTGATTGTATCGGGCAGATTCGGTACGACTTTGAATTTTTTTACAAGTGCCATTGTCACCTCTGGATTATTTCTTCGCAATTTTGCTCGTCGCCCTCGCGTAACGTCCGTCAGGGCGGCAGGCGATTACTGCACCACGGGCAGGTACAGTATGAACATCGATCCCTTTTCCGGCGTCGACCTGACGTCAATATAGCCGTGGTGTCGTTTTATGATAGCGTAGCTGGTGGCAAGCCCCATGCCGCTCGCCATCTCCTTCGTCGAGTAATAGGGATCGAATATATTATTGATCTCCTCCGGCGGTATGCCGACACCCGTATCGCTGATCGAAATCCGAACGAAGTTGCCCGGCTGGAGGGACAGCTCGTGGCGCGACTCTTCCTGTTCCACCACGACGTTCTCGACGGCAATGGTGATATGTCCGGGCGGGGACATCGACTCGACCGCGTTGTTCAGTATATAGGTGATGACCTGGCCGATCTGGAACTCGTCGATGTCCACCTTCCACAGATCATTGTGGATGAGGACGTCGCAGGTCCCGGCGTAACCGGAAAGCACCGTGCTTGCAGTCGACCTGATCGTGTCCGAGCAATCGACGACGCTGCGTTCCGGCTTTCCGCCGCGCGCGAACGTGGAAAGCCTCCGGGTCAGGTCCACGGCCTTCATCGAAGCCAGCTCCGCGTCGTTGAGGTACTCCATCATGCTCGCATTGGCCGGGTCCGCTTCCATCTTGGCAAGTGAAATATTACCCAGCACGGCCGTAAGCGCATTGTTATAGTCGTGGGCAATGCCGCCGGCCATGATGCCGATCGCCTCCAGCTTGCGGGCCCTGAGAAGCTCCTTATCGATCCTGGTCTTGTCCGATAGATCGCGCAAAATGCCGCGGAACCCCCGAATGACTCCCTTTTCATCCCTGATCGGCGAGACGGATCCCTCAATGCTCTTGCGTATGCCGCTCTTCGTTATGCCCTTGAAGTTTATCAGGCGCGCCGGCGATCCGGTGACGAAGACCTCGTGATAAATGGTATACACCTGCTTCGCATCTTCCGGTGCGTAAAAGGATGTATAGTTTTTACCGATGAGCTCTTCCGCTTTGTATCCGGTAATGCGGTTCAGGGCGCTGTTTGCCACGGTAAACGTACCTTCCAGGTCGCACTCGTAGTAGCCGTCTTCGAGGCTATCTATGATTGCCTGCCACTCTCCCTTGCCCGACCCATCCCGGAAGCGCGTAATATCATGCAGGACAAAAACCGCGAGCGGACCCGTTCCGGCGCCCTTCGCCGGTGCCGCGGTGCACGAGAGCACCCGACGCTCTCCCGACGCCGTTTGTACGGTAAACTCGCTCCGCGGGACTTTCACGTCACGGGCAACCGCCGCCAGGACATCGTCCAGCCCGGGTGAGATGTCCGATATTTTTTTCAGTCCGGAGCCGCCCTGCCCGCCTCGCCCGAGTATCCCGGGCATTGAGCCGCTCGCGTAAACCAGGACCCCGTCAGGACCGCACGCGCAAAAGGCGATATCCGAAAGTCCCGCCATCCCTTCTATGAAGGGTGCGATATCCTTCCATTCGGCCATAGTCCCCTCCCTATTATAATACTTCAAGGCCGATTATGACCATATCGTCCTCGATCCTGATCCCTTCGCTGAACTGCGAAACCTCGTCAAGTATATAGTCGAGGGACCCGCCCAGGTCCATACCGCCGGAACGCCCGATAATCGCTTCAAGGCCTTCGGGCCCGACCATGGTATTGTTATTGTCACGCGCCTCGATGATGCCATCGGTATAAAGGTATACCCTGTCTCCCGGCTTCATGACAACATCGACCTGCTGGAACTCGGCGTCGGGATTGAGCCCGACCGGCATGCCACCCGACAACAGCATACGGGCCGAGCCGTTATTGCGTTCGTACAGGACCGGGGGCGTGTGCCCGCCCTTCGCGAAACGGAAAACTGTGCCGTCACCTGAAAAATCAAAATACCCGTACAATGCGGTAAGGAAAAGTATGACCCTCCAGCCTGCAAGGTCTCCATTGAGGTCCTTGATGTACCGTGATGGGCTGTCCCCCCTGGTGACATTCAACCGTTCGGTAAATGACCTGACCAGGGAGAGAAACAGTGCGGCCGAAACGCCATGCCCGACGACATCGCCTATGAAAACACCGAAGCCGCGATCATGTAAAGTATTAAATGAAAAAAAATCGCCGCCGATCGCCTCCATCGGAATATAGCGAAAATCGACCTTCAGGCGCTCGCTCTTCGGCGGTGAGAAGGGAAGCAGGCTGCCGACGACAGCCTGCGCGTGGAGGAGGTCCCTTTCCATCTGGCTGTTCTTGTTCCGGAGTTTCTCTTCACTGACGCGGAGCGCTTCCTCGGTCTTTTTCCGCTCGGTAATGTCCTCCTTGATCGCGATATAGTGGGTTATTTCACCCTTCCCGTTCATGATGGGCGAAATCGATGCGAACTCCCAGTACGATTCGCCGTTTTTTTTGATGTTATGGAACTCTCCCCTCCATTCTCTGCCCGAGCTGATTGCGAGCCACATGTCCCGGTAGAATGCATCCGGTTGCTCACCCGATTTCAATATCCTCGGGTTCTGGCCCCTCGCCTCGTTAAGCATGTAACCCGTGAGACTGGTAAACTTCGGATTGACGTATTCGATGATGCCGTTTCGGTCCGTTATGACGACCGTCGATGGGCTCTGTTCGACGGCAATCGTGAACATGCGTATCTTCTCTTCCGCTTCCGCAAGTCCGGCATTACCCCGGCCGATTATACCGACTGAACGAACCGCACCCGCATGCACCGACCGGCGAATGACCGCAAGGAATCCCGGCTCGGGGCCGTCCTTTTTCATGACAGCCACATCGAGGCGTATTGGACCTGCATAATCGCCGCGAAAGAGGCGCTCAGCCCGGTCCCGGTCTTCCGGAGACAGTATTTCTGAAAAATGCCTGCCGCGTACTTCATCCGCGCCCAGACCCGTGATCTGTTCAAATGCGGGACTTGCATAGATAAACCTGTCCTCCCCGTCAAGGACATAGACGCCCATGCCCACCTCGTCGAACAGGGAAACGTAGAGGGCGTCAATAGCGATGTTTTCGGAACGTGACGATGTCATGGGTTAAATATATAAAAAGAGAGAATGATGACAATTACATTTTTTCTTTATGCGCGTAAAGATCGGGGGAGAGATCACCGGACCAGGGCAATGCGAAACCCGTAATAGGGACTTCGCGCCGTGGGGCATTTCCTGAGCCTGAACTCGCGGCTGCGCTGGACCGGCTCGCTGAGGGCGGAGCCGCCTCTCAGGACCTTGTACACGGTTCCGAAATCCCGGTGATCGCCGCCGCCGGGGTAACGGTCATACCAGTCATCCGTCCATTCCCAGAGGAGCCCGGGAGGCGACAATTCGCCCCCCGCGGCCCGGATCACCGCTTCGATAAATTCGTCCTGATTAGTCACCGTTCTGGTGTTTGCGACCGATCCGCCGAATGCCGGAACGCCGGTGACCCGCGCGAAAACCTCCCATTCGGCCTCGCGCGGCAGCCGGGCCTCTTCGCCCCGGACCGAGGATATCCACCGGCTGTAAGCGACAGCATCATTCCAGCTCACCTGCATCACGGGCACTCGTCCATCCGCGGCATACCGTTCGTCCGCGGGACCACCGAACGGCCTTCTCCAGCTTACTCCCTCTTTCTTACGCCAGCGTCCATCCAGTGATATCCATCCCCACCCGTCGGTTTCAGCTTCGGACCGGTACCCGGCAGATGATGCGAACAACTCGAATTCAGCGCGCGATACCAGGCGCTTCGAAACCATCACGGGTCGTATCTCTTCAGTGTGGACGGGGCATGACGCATAGAGGAATTCTTTTTTCACGTTTGGGGCGCCAGCGCCGTCCCTGATCCGGTCGACGGCTTCACGCTCGAGCCCGGTCGCATAGCTCCCCTGTGGGATCAGGACATATGTTTGCTCATCGTCGATCATTGAGTAAACTCGAAGGTATGGAATGCAAGTAACAAGCACACGCAATGTACAACCGCCCGCGGCATCGGCGCCTTAATTAACGGCATCGACCAGGCTGTAGCTATCCTTGCCATCCAGGGGAAACTCCGCGGTGAGGAAGGTCACCAGCAGCTGCACGTCCCTGGTGCTGAATGCGTGGGTCATCTCGTTGCAGATGGTGTTCGCGAGCGGCACGGCGTACTTCTTGTCTTTCCCGGGGAGGGCAACAAGGATCTTGTTCCGGTCAAATCTTACCGAGAAATCCCTGTCGCTCAACCGGGTCTTGATGAATTTCTCGAAATACGCGAACATCCCCCTTGTCTTCTCGTGCCCGAATATTGCGTGGAAGCGCTTGTAGTTCTTGATAGACATCAGCACGAGGGTTACCGGGATATTGAGGTCCCGGGCGTTCCGGATCTCGTCTTCGATCCTGTTGAACACTCCTTCGATCGTGTCGACGTAGCTCCCGCGCCGGTACTCGATCCCCTGCAGTATCGAGATATATGGGAAAATGAAGTCCGTGAACTTGGTAATGCGGGCATGCACCGTGTCGATGTGGGCCGTTTCCGCGATATCGAAAATCATGATGAAACCGAGCATGTTGCCGCCAAGCTTGAACATGAACACTTCGGTCATCGACATGCTTCTCAGCTGCCGATCGGTAAAAATCTCAATGAGCATTTTCGAACGATAGAAATCATTGAAAATGACCGGGCTTTCTGCGTGGGATAGCTCCTGGACAAGGCCTGAATTAGCCGAGATCCTGAATTCCTGCTCATCCAGTTTCAGACCGTCGTCCGCTTCGGCGGCAAACAACAGGTAATCACGCGAACCCTCGTCGAGTACGAATATTCCGAATTTTTCGATGCCGAGTTCCTTAAACACATCGCGGATGATGTCACGTATCCTGACGGCATGGCCTGCCGTTTCAATATCGCGCCTGATCCTGTCTATCGCCACGATATGAGATCCCGGCCCCGAACCGGTTTCCGTCAGTTCCTTGAACCGTATCGAACGATAGGAAAACGCCGAGTATTCCGCGATGACGTTGAAAAACCCCTTCTCCTCCCCCGTGTAGTCGGCCGAGTTAAGCTTGTTCCCGAGGATAATGACACCGAGTACCTCTTCGTTGAAAATGATCGGGACCAGAAGCCGCGCATCAACCGATATGTAGGCATAATAATCGTCGCTGAAATCGGGATTGTTCTTAAAATCTTCCACGTCCATGATCTCTTTGCCCGTTACCAGCTCTTTGAGAATACCGGCCGAGGGGCGGAAATCAAGCTCGTCCCGGTTAACCGTTACTCCCCGCGACTCGACAATTTCCCACATACCCGGGTTCTCAAAGTTCGGCAGCATGATCGAGGCTGAAGATACGCCGATCTGCCCCATGATGGAAAAAAGAATAACGTCGAACAGCTCTGAAGTATTCCCGGCCCTGAGAATGTCCTTGCTCATCTCGTAAAGCACTATGTTGTCGAGAAGGACACCGCTATCTTCCCAGCCTGTCGCCGTTTGCGCCGGCTGCATTTTTTCAATTCCGGCGAGGTCACCGGATTCTATCGTGAATTTGGGCTTCGGTACCCCGGTTCCGTCGTCTTCTCCCGCAGCCGGGTCCGGCATCGAATAGGATGAAGCCGGCTTCGCATCATCGGGTCTTTCATGCTCGTCATCCTCAACGGCGACAAGGTCGCCGCTGCCAAGGTAGATGATTTCATCGTCAGGCGGCATGGGGTCAGTTATCTCGCCCGCACCTTCAGGATCCGGCGCCCCGGTCTGGGCCGGTCCGGTGATCCTGTCCATGATCGTTTTCTGGCCCCTGCCGGCCATGCCGCTTTTATAGTGTAATGCCTTTTCAAGTAGTCCCATGGTCAAACACCCAGTTCATTAAGTACTTTCAGGTACAGGTTGAAATAGTCAGAGCTTGCGAATTTTCTGATGATCTCCTCCGGAAGCCTCTCAAAGAGGCCGTCCAGATACTTGAGGAGCATCTTGATATTGACCTGTTTTTGCTCCGGGAATGTTTTGACAAACCGCTCAACATCCGCCCGGTCTTCAAGTATGACGACCCGGTCCGTGATGTCGCGTATCGTATCGGCGGCCGTTTTGACCGCTGCAGGCTCGTCCTCCTCCCATGCATGCTGCGGAGCGATCGGTGCTTCCCCGGTGATCTTTTCCACTACCGGCTCCACCGCCGGCACGTCAGTTTCGCGCCGGCTTTCCTTCTCCTCGCTCCGGTTGAAAGAGCGCTCGACCATCTCGACGACCTCGACGTCCGTTTTTCCGGTCCTCTTTTTTAGCTGCTCCCGTATATGCTGCACGTCCTCTTCGAATATCAGCGCGCTCGAAGCTGAAACATCATTCTCGATCGAGTCCCGTTCTATGTCGATCAGGCTCCCTTCCGCCGGCAGGAGATACCGGTACCGCCGGTCCTCTTTTACGTCGGCGCGGGCGCCCCTGTCAAATTCATACAGGTGATAACGGTCATAGAGATTGACGTCCCGGTACTCATCCTTGAAAAGCAGGTCTTCGATCGAATCGAATTCCTCAGCAGTGAGTCCCATCAGCTCAAGCCTCGCCGAAACGGTCCGCCCTCCCCTGGTGCCGAAAAACTCGTCGATCTCGCGAATGTAACTGCTGTAATCCTCCTCGACAATAGCCGTATGAATGTAATCCATTTCCTCGTCGCCGTACTTGTAATCCAGGTCTTCGAACATTTCCTCGAATTCGGGCTGAAAGTCATCCGCGACGGTCGCTATCCGCTCCCGGTCTTCATCCGCGCCTGCCTCCCTGAGCAGATACGAAGAGCCCTCGTCCACCTGCAGGATCCCGCTTATGATCTTATCGAGCCTGGTTTCTTCGAAGCCCGCATCATCCTCGCGATCCCCGTCCGCCTGCCTGTCGTCGATGAACACCGCCCGCGCGGCCTGCCGCGCATCCCGGATTTCGGGTTTTATTTCTTCGGGAGAAGGCCTCCCCGTCTTTTTCAACGCTGTAATCGGGACATCCTTCGCCCGAACTGGTACCGTCATTTCCGGTTCCCCGATCGTAACGACCTGTTTCCGCGGAGGCTCGACCGCCGATTGCTTCTCTGTCTCTACGATCGGCTTCTCCCTGTCCCCGGCCGGCGGTATCACGACCCGTTCCTCCGGTTTGTGTACCGGCTCGGCAATTACGGCCTCGCTGTCCGGCATATTCCAGATCATGTATTCTTCATTAATATCTACGTACCCTTCCTGAACGGGCGCGACAATATCTTTTACGAAAGCAGGCTCTTCCCCGGGGGATGTAACCGGTCCCTTTTTTTCGGTAATGACCGATTCGGGCTCACGGGCAGTTGCGGGCATCTGAATTTCGTCGGCAGCGAGATCATCCAGCGAAAGCACCATGCTGTCTTCGATATCTTCGGTCTCGCCTGCCGGCGACCCAAACGCATCGCCTTGTTCCGGCGAACCGCTTATTCGCTCTTCCGGAATATCTTCGGCAGCAAACTCTTCACCGGGCCGCTTCTCCTCGTGAATTGCATGAAGCGGGACCCACTTCCGCCCCTCATCGTCAATGCTGTCAAGCTCCTCGAGCGAAATCCAGGTCCTGTCGTCGTCCGTGACCTCTTCCCGAAGCCGATGCCCGACAGCCGGCTCCCCGTGAGCTGCCATGGATTCCTGCGCTTCTTCACTACCGGCAGAGACCGGGGTCTCACGCGTCACCGTTGTTACCGCCGGCTGCACAAGTGCAGGAGCGGCGGTCCCGCGCTCAGGCACATCTTCGGCGGCCCGGACATCCTCTTTCAGTGGTATCAGGTCAAAATCTTCAAGACCTTCTATGAGGTCGTTCTCGTTCAGGAACAGCACGTTCTCGTTCGCAACTGCCTCTGCCTCCAGAAGATCAATGTTGCCGATAGAGCCGAGATCAAAATCTTTCGGCAGGCTCTTTTTCACACCTTCCGGCAGATCAATCGTGAAACCCTTCGCTGTCCCCTTGCTGCTTGAATCCCTGGTCATAATGAACTCTTGATAATTTCCTGTTACTGTTTATTGATGTTTTGATACATCTAAAAAAACCTGATTAAAATGTTTCCCGGTCGTCACTTCATTCGAAAATAAACCGCTTTTGTTGTTGCAAAAAGCAGTCCCCACCATGCCCATAATGCGACATAATGCCAAAATCCCACGTTTCCTTCAGCATGGAATACCCTCAATATAATATCGTGAATCGGGTAAAATAAATCAAGATTTTTAAATTTGCTGCGGTAGGCCCCTACTGTCCGGATGATTCCATAGACCCTGTAAACAAAAAGGATGGCATTTCTGCCATCCTTTCGGGCTATATATGTGCTACATGTTATCTGCTGGCAACCTTCAGCCTGGCTTTTATCCGCTTCTCCGTGTCCTGGAGGCGTATCCAGTCGCTTGAAAAAGCTTTAATCTCTTGCTGCTTCTGCTCTTGAAGTTTCTTAAGCTTCTCCTCGAGGTCCTGCTTGTTAAGATCTTCCTTCTTCGAAGCAGTTTCCGCCAGAATGATGAGCTTGTTGTCCCGGATCTCGACGACCCCGCCTTCGACCACGAAATATTCGGTTTTTTGTCCATCCCTCAGACGGACTTCCCCGTAACCGAGCTCGGAAATGAGCGGCGCGTGGTCAACGAGGAAACCAAGCTCGCCGTTATGGGCCTGTACGACGCCGAATGCTATCTCGCCCTCGAACAGGTACCGGTCAGGCGTTAATATACTGCATTTGATTTTCTTCATCGGTTATTAACCTTGTAATTTTTTCGCCTTTTCAACCGCTTCCTCTATCGGGCCAACCATGTAGAAGGCCTGCTCGGGAAGAGCGTCATATTCGCCGCTGATAAGACCCTTGAAACTCTTGATCGACTCTTCGAGCTTGACATATTTGCCCTTGAAGCCGGTGAACTGTTCGGCTACGAAGAAGGGCTGCGACAGGAAACGCTCCATCTTTCGCGCCCGCTGCACGAGCAGCTTGTCCTCTTCCGCGAGCTCGTCCATGCCAAGGATCGCGATGATGTCCTGAAGGTCTTTGTACCGCTGGAGGATACGTTTTACTTCCATGGCCACATTGTAATGCTCTTCGCCTACGAGCTCGGGAGCGAGAAGCCGTGATGATGAATCAAGCGGATCAACGGCTGGGTATATCCCCTTCTCAGCGATCTGGCGCGAAAGAACAGTTTGCGCATCCAGGTGTATGAACGCAGTCGCAGGCGCCGGGTCTGTCAGGTCGTCAGCAGGAACATAGATGGCCTGCACGGAGGTGATGGATCCATTCTTCGTCGAGGTGATCCGCTCCTGGAGCTGGCCCATTTCGGTCGCCAGTGTCGGCTGGTAACCGACGGCCGAAGGCATCCGGCCAAGGAGGGCGGAAACCTCGGAACCGGCCTGCGAGAACCTGAATATATTGTCTATGAACAGGAGAACGTCGCGTCCGGACAGATCCCTGAAATATTCACACATGGTAAGAGCCGAGAGACCGACCCGCAGGCGCGCGCCGGGGGGTTCGTTCATCTGCCCGTACACCAGGCAGGCCTTGTTGATAACGCCGGAACCCTGCATCTCGAGCCAGAGGTCATTCCCTTCCCGGGTACGCTCGCCCACGCCCGCGAATACCGAAAATCCGCCGTGCTGCTGGGCCACGTTGTTGATGAGCTCCATGATAACAACTGTCTTGCCTACACCGGCGCCGCCGAACAGTCCGGTTTTTCCGCCCTTGATGTACGGAGCCAGCAGGTCGATAACTTTAATACCGGTTTCAAAAATTTCAGATTTCGGTTGCAGCTGTTCGAACTTGGGCGGCTCCTGGTGGATGGACCGCCGCTCTGTCGTCTTCAGCGGTCCCTTGTTGTCGACGGTTTCGCCGAGGAGGTTAAAGATCCTTCCCAGCGTCTCTTCGCCGACAGGAACCGTGATAGGTGAGCCGGTGTCAACTATCTTGGCGCCGCGCTTGACACCGTCCGTGGAAGCCATTGCGACTGCACGAATCCGGTTCCCGCCAAGGTGCTGCTGCACCTCGCTGATCATTTTGCGTTTTTCGCCCATGACTTCAAATTCAAGAATAAGAGCATTATAAATTTCCGGTAATTTGCCCTCCGGGAATTCCGCGTCAAGGGTTGATCCAATTACCTGAACGACCTTTCCAATATTCTCGCTCATGACATACTCCTTACTAACCTATAGTATCTATCATTGAAAACTTCTGTTATTTGAGAGCCGCGGCTCCACCGACAATCTCCGAAATCTCTTTCGTAATCTTGGCCTGGCGAACCCTGTTATATGTAATCGTAAGATCCCTGATCATTTCTGCTGACGCATCACTCGCGTTCTTCATGGCGACCCGGCGCGCGAATTGCTCTGAATATGAAGATTCGAGGAAGCAGGTGTAAATCTTCACTTTCAGATAGAGCTGTATCAGGTACGCGAAAATCCTGGTCGGGTTCGGCTCGAAGTAAAACTCGAGCTGGGCGCCGGGATACATGTCCTTGATCTCCTCTTCTTCCAGAAGGATCGGCAGAAGCCGGATCAACGCGGGCTTCTGGGAAGTGTTTGATTTGACCTTCGTGTACGAAATATAAATCTCATGGAACTCGCCGCTGAGAAAGAGGCTTCTCAAATCGCTGCCGATCTTTGCGGCCTCGTCGAACGTAAGCTTGTCTTCCGGATTCATCATCGACTTGAACATGGGGATTTTCATAAAATTGAGGAACCCCATCCCTTTCTTTCCTACATTAAAAATCTGCGCATCCCTTCCCTCTCCGGCGAGCTTATCTTTAAAATTCAGGGACGTTTCCATAACATTATTGTTATAGCTGCCGCACAGGCCCCTGTTGCCGGTTATCTGGAATATAAGCACCCGGGACGGATCATCGGCTTCCCTGAAGTGAGGATCATCCGCAACCGATACGCCCGAGTTGACCAGATTGGCAAGGATCTCGTTAACCTTTACATCATACGGTTTCGACATCTCAAGCCGCTGCTGCATTTTTTTCATTTTTGCAGTCGAGACCATTTCCATGGTGCTCGTGATCTTCCGCGTATTGGATACGGATTTAATTCGCTTTTTGATATCCCTTTGAGTGGCCACGGTCTAATCCCTTTGTAAATTATTTGCTTATCTCAGCCATATACCGGTCTACAAATTCCTGAGTCGCGGCGCCGAACTTATCCGGGCTTTTCATTTCACCCGTCGAGGACACTTCGGAAAGAAGATCCTTGTGCGAGCTTTTCATGTAGGCGATAAACTTCGATTCGAAATCTTTTACCTTGTTAACAGGCACCTTGTCGATAAAGCCCTGGGTGCTTGCGTAAATTACCGAAACCTGCTCTTCAACCGCCATCGGAACATACTGGCCCTGTTTCAGGATCTCGACGAGACGAATACCACGGTCGAGCTGTTTCTGCGTAGAAGCGTCGAGCTCGGTGCCCATCTGTGCGAATGCTTCCAGTTCACGGAATTGCGCGAGGTCCAGCCGCAGCGATCCGGCGTACTTCTTCATGGCCTTGATCTGTGCGTTGCCGCCGACTCGGGATACGGATATACCTACGTCTACTGCAGGGCGGATACCGGACGCGAACAGGTTCGGCAGGAGGTATATCTGACCGTCAGTAATCGAGATTACGTTGGTCGGGATATATGCGGAAACCTCACCTTCCTGGGTCTCGATTATCGGAAGAGCGGTCAGGCTTCCGCCGCCGAGCTCTTCGCCGAGCTTCGCCGACCGCTCAAGCAGCCGGGAGTGGCAGTAGAAGATGTCGCCCGGGTAGGCTTCCCGTCCGGGGGGCCTCCGGAGCAGCAGCGACATTTCGCGGTAGGCATTGGCCTGTTTTGTAAGGTCATCGTAAACGCAGAGCGTATGTCCTTTCTTTTCATACATGAAATATTCCGCCATCGCGGTCCCGGCGTAGGGAGCGATGTACTGCATCGGAGCCGGGTCTGAGGCGTTGGCAGCCACGACAATCGTGTATTCCATGGCGCCGTACTCTTCGAGCTTTTCCACGACCGCGGCAACGGTCGAGGCTTTCTGCCCGATGGCCACATATACACATTGGACATTCTTCCCTTTCTGGTTGATGATCGTGTCAAGTGCAATGGCCGTTTTACCGGTCTTCCGGTCCCCTATGATCAGCTCGCGCTGTCCACGTCCGATCGGTGTCATCGAGTCGACCGATTTGATACCGGTCTGAAGGGGCTCTTTAACCGGCTGCCGCGAGGCGATGCCGGGAGCAGTAAACTCGAGGGGACGATATTTCTTAATATTGATGGGTCCTTTGTTGTCAATAGGAACACCAAGCGGGGTAACGACACGACCGAGCATCTCGTCGCCGACCGGCACCGCGAGAACCCGGTTCAGCCGTTTGACCTTGTTCCCTTCCTGGATCTCGAGGTAATTGCCGAGAATGGCGGCACCAATCGAGTCCTCTTCAAGGTTAAGAACCATCGCCTGGATGCCGTTTTCAAACTCGAGCATCTCGCCGGACATCGCGTTTTCAAGTCCGTGTATACGGGCTATACCATCACCGACCTGGATTACGGTCCCTACCTCGCTGACGTCGAGAGCGGATTTATATCCTTCAATCTCTTTCTTTATAATAGATTTTATTTCTTCAGTTTTAATCTTCATAGGCCACTTCGCTCCTGACTTTGCTATTTAACAGATTATTCTTTATATTCTTAAGATCTTTCAATAAAGACCCGTCAATTACAGTGTCACCTACTCTAATAATTATTCCGCCCAGAATGTTTGGGTTAATCTCGACATTCAATAGTATTTCCTTCTTCAATACATCCTTGAGCCTGGCGGCCAGCTTGTCCTTCATTGCAGCGTCAAGCTCAACCGACGTGACGATCGTGACCTTCTGCCGGTTATTTACCTGATCGAGCAATGCTGCCATGGCCTCCCGGATATCGACCAGACAGGACTGGCGGTCATTATCGAGAAGCACCTTCAGGAAATTGATCATGTGATCCGAGATGTTTCCTTTGAAGACCTTATCGATAAAGTCTTTTTTCGATTCTTTCGCGATCTCGGGTGCGACAAGAAATAGCCGCAGTTCATTATTCTCCGTCACCAGATCGGCAAGGAACCTGATTCCCTCTTCGATTTCCGGCAGGACATTCTTCTGTTGCCCGAATTCGACCAGAGAGCTTGCATATACACGAGCTATATCATTTGCAGCCACGTCACTACCCTGTCCTGGTTTTAGTAAAAGGACAGTCCAGTAATTATATTACTGAACTGTCCCCATTTTATTCAAGGCCTCTTCTACGAGAGCCTTCTGATCTTCCGCCTTAATATTCTTGCTGATTATCTTTGACGCTATTTCAGTCGAAAGAACAACGACTTCCGTTTTGATATCGATGATCGCCTTGTCTTTTGCGAGTTCGATCTCCTTTTTAGCGCGATCGGCTATCGCCTTCGATTCGGCACTGGCTTTCTCAACGATCTCGTTCTTCATCCGTTCCGCCTCATCCCGGCCCTTTGCGATAATCTGGGCAGCCTCGTTACGCGAGTTGTCCATCATCGTCTTGTGCTGGGCCAGCAGCTTCTCGGCTTCCTGACGAGTACGTTCAGCGTTGTCGATCTCAAAGCGGACTTTTTCAGCCCTTGCATCCATCGCATCGATGATAGGTCTCCACGCCACCTTCCAGAGAATGGCCATCATCACGAGAAACGTAATGACGGTCCAGAGCAGAAGACCCGGATCGACTCTCAACAATCCTTCTTTCAAGAAATCCATATACGTTACCTTCTAAAAAAGATAAAACTCTACAAAGCAAGGCGCATCGTATAAAACGATGCGTTTTACTTTATTTCTTCACTTCTTCCGCTGCTGCAGGCTCGGGTGCTCCACCAGGCACTGCCAACGGTTTCTGAATCGCGAGCATGAAGGTGATAACCAGAGCGAAGAACGTAAAACCTTCGATCAGAGCCGCTGCGATGATCATCGCCGTTCTCAGGTCACCGCTCAATTCAGGCTGACGGGCCATGCCTTCGATAGCGCCGGAAGCCAACCGGCCAATGCCCATTGCTGCGCCGATAACGACCAGACCAGCTCCCAGACCAGCTCCCAGATACGACAATCCTAAATATTCCATCATTTCCTCCTAGGTATTAATACTTATTCTTTCACCATTATTTTAAACTAATTCATTTGGAATTAGCTTATGTGCACCAGTATAACCCCGCATCAATGTGCGTGTAATGAAGACCCGATAAACATCGCCGACAGGACCGTGAAGATGAAGGCCTGCAGCCAGGCAACGAGAAGCATCTCAAGAGCATATATCATAAGCGCTCCCACAACAGAACCGATCCCCACGATATACGACTGGAACATCATGGTAAGGAACAGGAAGATCAGGACGACGACGTGTCCCGCTGTCATGTTTGCAAAGAGACGAACGGTCAGTGAAAATGGCCTTATCAGCAGGCCGATGAGCTCGATCGGCCACAGGAGGCAGAGACCGAGTATGAAGGGAACGCCGTGCGGCACGGTGCCCTTGTAGATCCAGAGCGGGCCCTGCTTGATAAAGCCGACGGCAATGATAAGGATAAGAGTGAGTATCGCAAGCCCGCCGGTTACGGCCAGGTTGCCGGTTGCAGTTGCCATGCCGGGCAGCATGCCGAGATAATTACAGAACAATATAAAAAAGAAAAGGCTCAGGAAATACGGCACAGCTCTTCTCGCGTATTTGCCTTCGAAGTTCGGTTCTACCATTTCTTCAAAGACCCACTGGATGATTGATTCCCACCAGTTGACCCAGCGTGATTCGGATCCCCTGTCGGCTTTTTTAATCTTGAATGCAAGGGGTATAAAGATGCAGAGGATCAGGAACGCCGCGAGCCACAACATCATGACCCACTTCGTGATCCTCATATCGAAAATACCGAAGAGCTTTTGGCTCAGCGGTCCTTCGTTGACATGCGCGATAGTATTATTGATTGCCTTGAGACTCGAGAAGAGAATATTCTCATTGGGGCTTGCATGGGTCTCGGTGATGACATGGTCTGTGAGGTGGCCGTTTACAAGTTCACCGACATCCATGGTCTCGTGATGACCGCCGCCGGGAGCAAGCATGAAAACGAGGAACAGTACATAGGCAAGAACTACAACAACTCCAAGAACAAGCGGTACTATCCGTTTCACGGGAAATCTCCTAAACCAATTGTTTACTCAGTTATTCTTTTCTTCCGCATCGTTGCGATACTTTTTAAATCGCACCGTCCCTATATGCCGCCTTTGTCACTTGCTGTGACCATTTAAAAAAACGAGAGTTAAAAATCAAGATAATTTCATTAAAGCCATTTAATTCTTTTCTCATTTCCGGCATTTTTTTCTTTTTCCTGCTTCTCGATTTTCTCGATATTTTTCAACACCTTGATTAAATGATAGAATCCTATCGCCATGCCGACAAACGCTCCGATGCTCGTGAAGACCGGCGACCTGTCATAGCGTGTATCGAGCCAATAGCCTCCCAGGATGAACAGCGTTACCGTAGCGGCAAGCTGTATGCCCATTGATGAATAGGTAACAATCGACCGGTTCAAGCCTCTATTACCCATCAGTATTCAATTCCCCAAGCTGATTACTTTACATCCTCTATCCACTTGTCAGCATTTTTTTTATCAGACAAATGTCAAGGTTTTTTCATTATACAATCTTCGTTTTTTGGTTGTAAATCGATTAATAACAATTTTCGGGGATGGACCGCTCCCACAAGTCAGTGATTTCTCGCAATCCGGAAGCCAGGACTGTTGATGTCCGATTCCATTCATCACCCTGGTCCGATCCATCGTCTCCGGCAACCCGATAGGGCTCAGGGCGATCATGCGTGTGCAATACTCGGTCCTTGGCTTCAACACAACAAGCCGGTATCGGGACAAAACGAAGGTTATTTTTCCCGTATAATAAATAAAGAATCCGCCTTAAATATTAAGCATGGAGAGGTACTTGACGATAATAAAAAAGTCAGCGCTGCGGACCGCAGGCCCCCGGCGCGGCAACAACCGGTCTCATGGTTTCTCTAAACCGGCTTATAAAAGGATCCTGTATGAAATTATCCATAAAAATAATCCAGAGCCATGATGAAATAATTGCAAATTGCCCCGAGCTTGACATCAATTGTTACGGTTCCGACAGGGATGAGGCGGTGCGAAGAATCAAAAAGGTAATAGATTTTTACGTTGATTCCGCCAAAGAGCTCGGACTGGACGTGGAATCTCTTTCAGAGATATCGGTTGAAGGCGAGATAAACCACGGCATGAGAGACAGTTACACCTGCGCACATCCGGACAGCATCAATTAAACATGAAGGCCCCGTGAGGGGCCTTCGGTATCATTACAACGATCACTTTCCTTCCAGCTCGTCGTTATCAATCTTGAACTTGTTGTTGCTTAGCAGCTCCTCAACCCAGGCCTTGCGCTTTTCCGAGCGCTTGATGTCGTGCAGCCTGCGTTCTATGCTCTGCCGCACTTCCGCGAACGGGATCACCTTCTTCACGTTCTTGCCGCCTTCATTCGAGACCCTGGTATACATCCGGTCCTTGTTCTTTCCATAATAATCCTGCACGTCCATCGGTGTCACAGTTATACCGCCGAGGATGACATCCGATTCGTACGTCGACGAGAGATTGTAATCCAGGAATATTTTAAGCTCTTTCGCGAATTTCTCTTCCTTGTCGATCCCCCGCCTGATTGCTTCGCGCATCATGACTTCTTCCCGCAATATTTTTTTCGCCAGCTCGCGCCTCATCTTGTCCTCGACCATCATGTCGGCGCGGCCCATCATCTTTCTCTTTGACATCACGAAGTTTATCAGCCTGTTCAGGTCGGTTACCGTGAACTCGGTTTTACCTACCCTGTACACAATGGCCGTCGGGTTGGTCAACGCCATTGCCTCCGTATTATTCTCCACATCTTTCGCCGTGATGAGCTTTTCCTGGAGCCGTAAAGCCGCATTGTAGGTCAGCCGGCGCTTCATGCCTGCCTGCTGGGCCTTGTCTTCGATAACATCGTCAATGTTGTCTTCGTTGATCTCTACCGTTTCCTCGGCCTTGATGATGTAAACCGCATTACCGACCCTTACCGGCTCCTTCGTGTACTGTCCGCTCTTAACGGCGAACACAGCCTTTGAAAAATCCTGGCCGCGCATCCCCTCGAGAACGAAACCGATATCCCCGCCCTTCCTTTTGGAAAAGTCGTCGGAATATTTCTTTGCGGCCTCATCGAACGCCAGGCCGCCATCAAGCTCCTTGATTATTGTCCGCGCCTTGTCCTCTTTTTCTTTCAGGGCCGCATCAAGCTCGGCCTGGGTCAGCTTCTCGCGCCTGTTCTGCACGATTTTAAAGTTCTTTACTGCCAGCTTGATAATGCCGGCCTTGACGGCTTTTTCGCTGAACGACCCCTCGGAGCTCATCTGCCTGCCAAGGTACTGGGAATAAAAATTCCTCGTGGCGAGCTTTTTTAAAAAAATAAAATCTTCTTTTTTATCAAACCCGGCCCTGGTCGCTTCCCGCACGACAAACCTCTCGACAGCGTAGCGCTCGAGGTGGGTCTTCTGCTGCGTCTTCTTCTTTAATATTGCGTCTTTCGCCATACGGCGGGCGTCCATCCAGTCGTAGAACTCCCCCCTCGTTATGGTGCCGCCATTATACGTGGCAAGGACATCACCTGCCCTTTTACACGAGGCCGCTGAAAAAGCAACGGCTGCAACTATCGTGAAAATCATCATCTTTTTCATTCTGCTTTCCCACTCCTGTACTTGTTTACTGATAGATTGAAGAGCATCGCGCGGGATGCAGGCTGCGCCACTGAACGGGCCAGCCGTATCCGTGAATTTTCAAGTGAACGCCCCCCGACGAAAGGACCGCTGTACATACTGATTACGCGGTACGAAATTCTGACAAACCAGTATGAACACAGCACTATTATTCTGTTACAAAATGTCAAATGAATTTCAGATGAAGGTCCCTTTTTGTGCCTGCCCTTGCGGACAGATCGAACGAGGCGAGGTCCGCCCGACTACAGAGGATCAGAACTGCAGGCGGGTTCCCAGCTGTACGTTGATGTCCTTGCCGTTGCTGATGTTTACCATTGTTTCCGCTGTTATTTTCAGGAACCAGATATTTATTTCAAGGCCGGCGATATACAACCCCATGAAACCGCGGGGATAATACTTGTATCTCGCAAATGCCCTGACAAGACCGAGGTTGCTGCCCAGTGCCGGAATGGTCACCAGGCCGATACCGCTCGCATCGAGGCTGTTGTACCCCCAGGTCATGGCCACGCCGAAACCGGTATATATATCAAACAGCCAGAGGAGGTTGAAATAGACGATTGCCTGCGCGTTGGCCGAGAGCATCGCGTATTTCATGCTGAAATTGTAATATGCATCAAGGGCAAGGGTATAATTTCCCGCCGCGGGAGCCGGCGGGCTTGGTACAAACACACCGCTCATCGTATATTTGTACTGACCGGTAATGCTCATTACGCCGTCCATGAAGTCCGCGCCGGCACTCAGGGTAAAGCCGCCGAAACCGAAGATGAATGGCAGGATTGTTTTCTTCGGTATCGCGTTCCACCGGAGCTTCCCTCCGCCGGAATACACGTTGAACTTGTCCAAGGTGGCCGATTTCTGGTTCAGGGGCGGCCGGTACAAGGCATCGCTGAACACCATGATCTTGAACATAATATCTACGCCCTTTGTAATGCCGAACCCCAGGTAGATCACCGGGTTGGGCGCATAGGCCGGGTACACGCTCTTCTCCCGCGGCACGTCCTCATCCCAGTACTTCATGTTGGAGCAACCGATTGCCGCAGAGACACCGAAAAACATGTGGGGAAAATTGCCGATGTAGGCGTCTCCTACCGGATATCCGCCGACGTTGGCCATGGCAAAGGCTGCCGGATAATTTTTGAAGTTTGACGAAATGAGCCTGTCGATATCATAGACGGTATCAAGGAGGCTATTGACATCCAGCCCGGTCGTTCCCGGATCAATGTAGACCCATGCGAAGGCCGATGTTGACAATAGACTGGTAAGTGCGAGCGCGAAGACGGCTGTCAGGAACGTTCTCTTCATAGTTAACCCGAGTTTAATACCTCTATTGTCGGCAAAAGTGTAATCTAAAAATAGTTCAGAAGGACTGATTTGTCACTTTTCATTATACTGATCAAAACGTTTTTTGTCAACGAATAACTTAAAACAGGGTGAGATACGGCTCGGGCGTGAGACCAGCGGTTTTATTGCTCTGTCAGCACGAGAGGACCGTATTCAGTAACAGCGATGGTATGCTCGAAGTGAGCCGAAAGACATCCATCCGCAGTCACCGCCGTCCATCCGTCGTCGAGAAGCTTCACCGCGTGTCCTCCCTCATTGATCATCGGCTCCACGGCAAGGACAATGCCCGGCTCGAGGAGCATCCCCGTGCCTTTTTTCCCGTAATGCGGCACGACCGGCGGCTCATGAAGTGCGAAACCAACACCATGGCCGGTATAGTTCCTGACTACGCTGAAACCCCGGGACTCGGCATGCTGCTGGATTTCGTGACCGATGTCACCCATGCGGTTGCCCGGTACCATCACCCGGATAGCCCGTTGAAGGCAGTTGCCCGTCGTATCAATGAGGTCCCGCGCCCTTCCGGCAACCTTCCCGGCGGTAAAGGTCCGGCAGGCATCGGAGAAATAGCCGTTCAGGACAACACCGATATCGATTTTCACCAGGTCTCCGCCCGCGATCTTTCGCTTTTTCGAAGGGATGCCGTGCACGACCTCATTGTTTATGGATATGCAGGAAGCCGCACTGTAACCGGGTACGGTTTTGAAGGCGGGCCTCGCTTTCTGTTTTACGATCATCGACTCGATAAGCCTGTCGATGTCCCATGTGGAGAGCCCGGCAAGGGAGAGCCGGGCCAGCTTGCGGAATATCCCGGCAATGATAATGCCGGATTCCCGGATCCGCCGGATCTCCTCGGGTGACTTGAGACGAACAGTTGCCCTTCTCATGTCACCCGCGGGGCAGGCGGAGCGATAGCGGGAGCATCCTCATGCGCCCCTATTTATGCCTCGGCCGCCTTCGGGCCTTCGGCGGTCTTGCCGTTTTCTTTCAGGGCCGGCGTGAGCCCGGCCGCCGTCTTTATCTTCGCCTCGATCTCCTGCGCGGTGGCCGGGTTATCGGCGAGGTATTTCTTCGCGTTTTCCCTGCCCTGCCCGATCCGCTCTTCGCCGTAGGAGAACCAGGTACCGGACTTCTTGATGATTTCGAACTTCACGCCCAGGTCGAGTATACCACCCTCACGGGAAATGCCGTGATCGAACATGATGTCAAACTCGGCCTGTTTAAAGGGTGGCGCCACCTTGTTCTTCACCACCTTGACCCGAACCCGGTTACCGATTGGGTCCTCGCCAGTTTTCAGCGTTTCAATCCGCCGGATGTCCAGGCGGACCGATGAGTAAAATTTGAGGGCGTTGCCGCCGGTCGTGGTTTCGGGATTCCCGAACATCACGCCGATCTTCATGCGTATCTGGTTTATGAAAATGACGCAGGTCTTCGACTTGGAGATTACCGCGGTAAGCTTCCGGAGCGCCTGGCTCATGAGCCGGGCCTGCAGGCCCATGTGGGAATCGCCCATGTCGCCGTCGATCTCGGCCTTGGGCACGAGCGCGGCAACAGAGTCGATAACGATGATGTCCACCGCGCCTGAGCGTACCAGCGCCTCCACGATCTCCAGCGCCTCTTCACCGGTGTCCGGCTGTGACACCAGGAGCTCGTCGGTTTTCACGCCGAGCTTGCCCGCGTAGATCGGGTCCAGCGCGTGCTCCGCGTCAATGAACGCGGCAACGCCGCCCAGCTTCTGGGCCTCGCCCACGATGTGGAGCGTGAGCGTCGTCTTGCCCGAAGATTCGGGACCGTATATCTCGACGACCCGCCCGCGTGGCACGCCGCCGATACCGAGCGCAATGTCCAGCTCGAGGGAGCCGGAGGAGATCGCCTCGATCTGAACGATCTTATCGTCATCGCCCAGCCTCATGATGGAGCCCTTGCCAAACTGCTTCTCGATCTGCATGATCGCGGATTCGAGGGCCTGGGCCTTCTGATTGCTTTCCTTTGTATTCATTTCTTTCTGCTCAGCCATTGCGTTACCTCTGGTTATTATTTCATGAAGGACTTCAATTATGTATTATACGAACGGGATGTCCCATAATTAAAGCTTATGTCTCATTATTTTGTAAAGAATAAAATTTTTTTTAACGACTCCGCAACATCAGCATCCGTGATATTAAAATAGTAAGCGCAGGGGCCGGATTATGTCAAGCAAAAAAATACTATATTTTTGTTTAGTAGTCACTTTTTTATGTGTACTTAAATCAAGCAGCGCCTTTGAAGCAGCTGAGCCCATTGGACACAATGGGCTCAGCTGTATATGCCGGTGGAATGAAGGCTCCGTGCAGCACATGACACATTGGAACGCCGCCTTTACGATTTGCCGCCCTTCGTCCTTTCGCTTTTAAGCTCCTGCATTTTAGACCGGAAGGTGCCGACTACACTCTGGATCGACGAGATGGAACGGGACAGCAGCTTCTCGTAATCCTCGGGCTTGGCAAGGAATATTTCCACAACCGCCCAGACATTGTCCCGCAGCATAAAAACCTTTGCGCACTTGATGTCGGAATTGGTAAAGTTGCCGGCGATCAGAACATCCTGGCGTTCTTCTTCGCTCTCGATTTCCCAAAAATTGGGATAGATGAGCCTGAAATATACATTATCATTTTCATCTACCTGGATTATATAGTTGCCGCCTTCATGTTTGAACGCCACATCGCCGTCCTTGTCAAGCTCCGGCCGGTATCCGCCCGCTTCCAGGAATTTCATGTAGGTCTGCTGGCGCATTTCTTTCACTGTCAGCTCTTTTACCGTTTGTTCTTTCACCGGTTGATCTTTCGCGGCCACTCCCTTCTTCGATTTTACTGCTGCCGTGGCCGAAAAAGATGAGAAAAAGCTGACAAGCATGATCATAATTACGACATGAACGATTCGCGGGGATACGGTTTGCATGGCAATCTTCTCCTTAATGATTGTTTATTTTCAGGAACGTGCGTAATTCGCCGTCGGAAGCTAGGCATTCGGACAGCGGTTTGCAGGCAGAATAACTAATACCCGCCGTTATTTCAAGAAAAAAAGTGCCCGGGCAATGGGGGCACCGGGTCGTGCTTCTGCGCCGGGCAACGCACCGAACAAAGATCTCCCCCCCTGCCCTCCACCGTCAGGGGGGGAAGGCAGGATACGCACTCACACCTTCCCGTTAAACCCGTTCATCATGTCCACCCGGTGCTGGCCCGCCTTCTTGATATACTCGAGCTTGTTCAGCGCGTCTACGAACGAATGGATCCCGGCGATGGACACGTCTATGTTGGCTGCGCTGCCGAAGGCCTTGATCCTCTTGCCCTCATACTCCTCCGAAACGGTGCAGTGAACTTCGGCCACCGCGTCTGATCCACCGGTGATGGCGACGAGGGAGAAGGACTCGATTCGCGCCGTGGTCCCGGTTATCCGCTTGACGGCCGTGACGCCGGCATCGACGCCGCCATTGCCGGGGGCCACCTCGAACGCCGTGCGGTTGCCCGCCTGGTGGTCCTTGATGGTCACCTGCGCCATGGGGGGCGAGAACATTCCGGTAGATATCTGCACGTTCTCGACCTTGTAGCGGCGGTGCTCCTCACCCTTGAATATGGCCTCCCCCACGAGGACCATGAGGTCCTCATCGAAGATCTCTTTCTTGCTGTCAGCCAGCGCTTTGAAGAGCCTGAAGAAGCGCTCAAGCTCGTCCTTCTCCAGCTTGAAGCCGAGCATCTCGAGCCGGTCCAGGACTGCGTGGCGGCCGGAATGCTTGCCCAGCACGAGCGTCGACTTCCCGATGCCGACGTCCTCCGGCTTCATGATCTCGTAGGTCGTGGCATTTTTCAGGAGGCCGTCCTGGTGTATACCCGACTCGTGGGCGAAAGCATTGCCGCCGACGACAGCCTTGTTCGGCTGGACGGACACGCCGGTGATGTTGGTGAGCAGGCGGCTCGTGGGCACGATCTGCTTCGTGTTGATGCCGGTCTGCATGTTGAGCAGGTCTCCCCTGGTTTTCACCGCCATCACCAGCTCCTCCATGGCCGTGTTGCCGGCGCGCTCGCCGATACCGTTGACCGTGCACTCGACCTGGCGTGCCCCCGCCTCGATGGCGGCAATCGAGTTGGCCACGGCCAGGCCCAGGTCGTTGTGGCAGTGGACCGAGATGACCGCGTTGCCGATGTTGGGCACACGCTCGAACAGGCCGCGTATAAGGCGGTGGAAGTCGGAGGGGATGGCGTACCCCACGGTGTCCGGTATGTTCACGGTCGTCGCTCCCGCCTCGATGACCGCATGGACCATTTCGGCAAGGTAGGCGGGATCGCTCCGGGTCGCATCCATCGGCGAAAACTCGACATTGGGGGTGTAACTCTTGGCATGCTTCACCGCTTCAATGGCGATCTTCAGCACCTCTTCCCGTGTTTTCTTGAACTGGAGCTGGATATGGATGTCCGAGCTTGAGATAAAGGTGTGAATTCGGGGCTTTTCCGCGTCCTTAATCGCATTCCACGCGGTGTCGATATCGTGCCGGTTGGCACGCGCCAGGCCTGCGACCTGCACGCCCTTCACCCGGCCGGCGATGGCCTGCACCGCCTCGAAATCCCCTTCGGAAGCGACCGGGAAGCCCGCCTCGATCACGTCCACACCGAGCTTTACGAGCTGTTCGGCGAAGATTATCTTTTCCTTGATGTTCATGGTGAATCCCGGGGACTGCTCCCCGTCCCGTAGTGTCGTATCGAAGATTATTATTTTTTCCTTTTCTTTCATTGTGATTCCTCTCGTTATTTTATGGTATCATCGCGGCCCGGTTGTTATGCCGATACTACGATAAGCAACCAGGGGCATAGAGCGCCCCCGCCTCTCCCGGATGATCCCTGCTGAACTATTATGCCTTTCATGCGATCTCCTGTTTCACCGGCCACCTGGCCCGGCCGTCATCGTTGAATCGTATATAATAAAAAAGCCGCCACATTCTGTGACGGCTTTTACCTGTTCCGGGTTTTATAAAGGCATCACAAAATATGACCGGGAGGAGTGCCCTCCAGGCATAACAACAGGCTAAGGAGCAGGTTGAGGAGTGATGCCATTGTATGAATCATGTCCGTTCCTATAAATAATCTGATCGATATTCTTTTCAATCAAGATAATGCAAAAATATATGCACGTCAATAATTGTCAATAGAAATAACAAATTTTTACATCATGCGATCAATAATATTGGACTTGTTGCATAACTATTCATAATTACTATATACGAAATCTGTCATTCCCGCCCCTCGACCAGCCCGGGATAAACTCCAGCGGGAGTCCATGCGAAATATACTGATTCCGGCTATTCGCTGCGCTTCGGCCGGAATGACAGATGAGTTGTGGAGCAATCTATTGTATACAATTCCTGTCCCGGGAAAATGCATAAATGCTCTTGACTTAATTCCCGGTAATTCCAGTAATCTGTTCTACTTCGCTTCCTGGATCAGATATGCACCTGGTTAAGGATTTTATCCAGGTTTAAAGCAAAAAGGCGAGGGACCAGGTCTCCCGCAGGGAGGGGCGCCCATGGAACACCTTTTCAGCAACACATTGTTATTCGGCGAAGAGATTCTCAACCAGGCTCACATCTTCGCAGGGACGTGGCTCGACGCGCTCATGCTTGCGGTGACATCGCTTGGAAGCCAGATCTTCTACCTGCTGGCCCTCCCCCTGCTTTACTGGTGCTGGGACCGGAAAAAGGCGCTTTACGTGGGCGCGGCCTTCCTCGTTGCCATATCGCTGAACGACATCTTGAAGACTGTTTTCCAGCACCCGCGGCCGGACCCGGCGAAACTCCTGCCGGGCATTCGCGAGCTTGCAGCACACTACATGCCAAGCGAGCCCGGGTTCCCGAGCGGTCATGCGCAAGGATCGGTCGCGTTCTGGGGATCACTGGCACTCTCCTGTCGCAATCGCGCTGCATGGGTGATTTGTACCGTAATAATAATACTGGTTTCCTATTCGCGGCTCTACCTTGGTGTTCACTACACGGGCGACGTAATAGGCGGAATCCTGCTGGGTCTGGTGTGCCTGGCAGCGGTCTTCCCTATCGCAAACGCTACCGCGAAGCACTATCACCGGTTTCATCCTGCTACGGTGATTACCCTTCTCATCATTGTTCCTGTTGCAGCAGTCATGTTCCTGCCGGGTAACATGCTTGCGAAAGACATGGGTTCTATCTCCGGCTTTCTGATCGGCGCGTACCTCGCGGAAAAGAATATAGAATTCAACCCGCGCAACCGGATCATAATCCAGGCCGCAAAAGTCGTGATTGGCATCGCGGGAGTTGCTGCGATTCGATTCGGCCTGAAAGCGGTCCTGCCCGACCTGCCAATCTCCGGTTTTTTCCGCTACTGGCTCGTCGGAGCATGGGTTTCGATCGGGGCGCCCTATATTTTCAGCAGGTTCAGCACACTGAAGGGCGAAGAGCAGGCCTCCAGGCAATAAAGCAATACCCGGACCTACCGGGTCAATCCAGGTATATTCTCGGAACGCGTGAGCTGATGGTGCAGAGAAACTCGTAGGTGATGGTTCCGATCTTCTCGCACAGGGTCTCGAGCGGCACGGCGTCGCCGTTCATATCCCCGAAAAGAAGAACGTCGTCGTTGTTGTAGGCAGTGCCATCCATTCCGATATCGACCATGACCTGGTCCATGCACACTGATCCGACAACCGGGTAACGCCTGCCCCGAATCACAACCTCGCCCCGGTTCGAGAGGAGGCGACTGTACCCATCCCCGTAACCGACCGGGAGCGTGACGATCCGCGTCTGGCCATCAGTCACGTGGGAATGGTTGTAGCTGATGCCGATGCCCGGCGGCACCACCTTGAAGTATGAGACCCTGGTCTTGAGCGTCATGACAGGGAGAAGCCTGCGACCGGCGAACTCCCGCTCCGTCTCGAGACCGCAGGGATTGTACCCATAGAGCATAATGCCGGGACGGACCATGGTGAAATGCGATCCTGGACTGCCGATTATTCCGGCGCTGTTGGCAAGATGGACCAGCCCGGGCAGACGGCCCTTCCTGTCCATGTAGGATACAATTTTCTCGAACCGGCCGATCTGCTCGCCGGTGAAAGCGGGGTCCGACTCTGCCTTTGCGAGATGGGAGAAAACTCCTTGTATCGCGATCCCCGGGAGGGAGAGTGTACGATCAATAAACTTTTCCGCGTTGTACCAATGAACGCCGATCCTCTCCATGCCGGTGTCGATCTTGAGGTGAACGGCGGCTGTTTTACCGAGCCTCTTCGCAACAGCGGATATGGCCTCTGACTTGTCAATGGAGGAGCTGGTGATCTCGATATCGTAGGTTAAGAAGTCCTCGATCTGGTCAGTGTTGATCGCACCGCACACGAGTATGGGAGCGGTTATCCCGTTCTTGCGGAGATAGACAGCCTCCTCGAGGTAAGCGACGCCCAGGTAATGGGCCCCCGCTTTCAGGAGCTCCGCCGACACGGTCAGGATACCATGGCCATACGCATCGGACTTGACCATGGCCATGATCTTCACATCCGGACCGACGAGACTGTGGACTATCTCGAAGTTGTTCCTCAACCGTCCGAGCGAGACCTCGGCCCTGGTGGGCCTGTTCTGGTATGTTTCGATATGGAGCTGCATAGGTACCGGTAAAATTGTGCTATCGGTATCGAAGTCGAGAGGATTTGTCAAATAATATATATAGAAGACTCGTTATCGCCCGACTTTCACGATCTTTCCCACCCCGGTGGAGAAAACACGCTCCTCCATGACCTTGAGCCCATGACTCTTTAGAAATCCGTCAATGCCCCCCTTCCCGACCCAGTCCCGGAAATTGGCATTGTGCTCCTTTCCGGCGCTCATCTCCACGAGCCTGATCATCCTCCCGGATAAAGTATCAGGATAGGGTGCCAGAAAATCCGCAATAATGAACTCCTTCGCCACCTTCATCGCCTCTTTCATGACCCTGTCGCGGAGGTCAGCCGGGATCTCATGCAAAAACTGGGTCATGATTGCATAATCGAATGCCCCGGCGACATGGGAAGAAAGCTCCCCGGCGGAAATATTCATTATGTCTGCATTCGTTACGCCGGCTGCGGCGAGCCTCTTCCGGGCGAATTCAGTCATTCCGGGCGAGAGATCCACGCCGGTCACATGAGAGCATTTTTTCGCAAGCTCGGCCACCAGCGAGCCAACGCCGCAACCGATATCCAGGGCCGTGGAATTCTCGGACACATATCGCGAGATTGGTTTTGCGAAGGACCGGCCTGCTATCCGGTCTACGGTCAGGCTGTAAAAAAGTCCGTCATACCATCTCGACGCATTTCTCCGCTGTTTCAAACCGGCCTCCTGTTATGAAGCATGCTGCAGTATCAGCTGCTCGCCGTTATGGTAGAAGACCCTGTCGTAACATTCCGGCGACAGGCGGTATGAGAGAAGGGTTTCCAGTTCCGATTCGCGCGGCAGTATAAGGTTGGGGAAATCAGATCCGTACAGGATGCGTCCTTTATGCTCCTCCAACACCTCACCGCCGAGATTGAAGCCGCCCTTGCCCTGGAACTCCCTGAAGAATGAGAACGATGTGTCCATGTAGAGCGCAGGATGCTCGTCCAGCAGGTCCATGAAGCCCCGGTACTCGTACGCGCCCATGTGCGCAACATTGGCAGGCAGGTCCGGATACCGGTCCATGAGCCTGCGAAATTGCTCGAGACCGACAAACTCGTTGCCCACGGGACCGGTGCCGACATGGAAGAGGATACGCTTCCCCCGCTTCATCACCAGGTCATAGAGCGGAAATAGCCGCTCGTCGTGAGGATAGAAGCGCTGGACAAGGAGCTGAAGTTTGAATCCGATCACACGGGGGTGGGACAGCGCCCGTTCCGCAATCTCCATGCAGTCAGCATCATCGGGATGGAAAGCGGCAAAACAGTAGAGGTCCGGGTTCCGGTCAAGCATCTCCCGGTTCCAGTGGTTCAGCTCTCCGGCCACGCCTGCCCGGTGTGCATAGTTTGAGAATACTATTTTCACCACACCGCGCTCGCGCAGGTACCGGATACATTCCGGAGCATACATCTGGTAGATGACATCCCATTTATACCCGGAGGAAAAGTATTTCCTGATGGCGTCCAGCATGCGGTCCGGAAACAGGTGCACATGGAAGTCAATGATGCGGGTTGGCAGTATCATGGATGCTATCCTGGCATGCGCTTTGGCGACCTGTCAATTCAAATCAGATCGAATAAAAATATTTATTCAACAGGAATTTTTTTCATCAATCGACATTTCCATTCGTCAGCCATATCGAACACATTTTAATCGAGGTTTGGCACATGGACACGACACTCAATATTCATGCGGATATTCTGGTTAAAATAGCAGAGACCGCGTTGTCAAAGGGGGTCAATCGAAGGGAGATGATCATATTGCTGTTGCACAAAATCATGGAGGAAACACGGTATTCGGTCAGGATCGGCAGACTGGTGCAGTACCAGAAGCGGCGCCCGCGCAGGGAGTGGCGGAGGGTTCATGCTCGCTTCGAGGCTGATGAGTATGAGTATTTCCTGGATTTGAGGAAGCTTATGAAAATGTCTCTTTCTCATATTCTTGCTGTTGCAGTTGAAAAATTCATTGATGCAATAAGCAAAGATAAAGGAGCCGATAACAATCGGTACATTAATTATCTTATTATTAATGAAGAGATTGATTCAGTATCATGCTGGAGGCTGTTTTGGGGCAATCCCCCCTCAATCACAAAGCATCTCTGGCCAGAAAAAAAAGCTTGAGCCGCCCGAATCAGACGGCACAAGCTTTCGTTATCAAAAAATCCTAGTATCTGTAATGGTCCGGCTTGTAGGGGCCCTCCGGAGGTATGTTCAGGTAATCAGCCTGTTCCTTTGTGAGCTTCGTAAGCTTCACTCCCAACTTGCCCAGGTGAAGCCGCGCCACTTCCTCGTCCAGCTTCTTGGACAGCGTATAAACCCGGTTCTCGTGCTTCGCAGTTGCGAGCTCGATCTGCGCCAGGGTCTGGTTGGTAAAGCTGTTGCTCATTACGAAACTGGGGTGCCCGGTGGCGCATCCCAGGTTTACAAGCCGCCCTTCTGCCAGCACGATAATAGTCCGGCCCGATTCAACCGTCCACATGTCCACCTGCGGCTTGACCGTTACTTTTTTACACTTCTTGTTTTCCTCGAGATAGTGCATGGCGATCTCGCTGTCGAAGTGACCAATATTACACACGATAGCTCCCTCTTTCATGCGCTCCATGTGCGCACCCGTGATGACCTCGCAGCAGCCCGTGGCGGTAACAAAGATGTCGGCCGTCGGAACTGCATCGTCCATCGTGGTCACCTCGTACCCTTCCATTGCCGCCTGCAGGGCGCAGATCGGATCGATCTCAGTGATGAGCACACGCGCGCCGAATCCGCGCATCGACTGCGCACAGCCCTTGCCCACGTCACCGTACCCGCAGACCATCACGATCTTGCCCGCCACCATGATATCAGTTGCGCGCTTGATGCCGTCCGCGAGCGACTCACGGCAGCCGTACAGGTTATCGAACTTGGACTTGGTCACCGAGTCGTTCACATTTATTGCCGGGAAGAGAAGCTCTCCCGAGTTCATCATCTGGTAAAGCCGGTGCACGCCGGTGGTTGTCTCCTCGGACACTCCGCGTATTTTCGCGGCCATCGCGGCCCACTTGCCGGGAGCAACCTTGACGCTCTCCTTTATACGATCCATGATAATCCTGACTTCCTTGTTGTCAACCGCCCTGTTGAGGAAGGCCGAGTCCATCTCCGCCTTGACTCCCCAGTGGATCATCATCGTGGCGTCTCCGCCGTCGTCGACGATCTGGTCCGGGCCCGAGCCGTCCGGCCAGGTGAGGGCCTGCTCCGTGCACCACCAGTACTCCTCCAGCGTCTCGCCTTTCCAGGCGAAGACTGCCGCGGTATCCGCCTTTGCGATCGCTGCCGCCGCATGGTCCTGAGTTGAAAAAATATTACAGGAGGCCCAGCGGACGTCCGCGCCAAGGTCCTGAAGTGTTTCAATCAGGACTGCTGTCTGAATGGTCATGTGAAGGCTACCCATTATCTTCAGTCCCTTGAAAGGCTTCTGCGGCCCGTATTTCTTCCTGACAGACATGAGACCCGGCATCTCGTCTTCCGCGAGCCGTATCTCCTTGCGTCCCCATTCAGCGAGGGAGAGATCGGCCACCTTGTGGCGAAGGTCTTTTTCCAGCGCCATGATATCACTTTTTGTTGCTACACTCATTGTTTTGCTCCTTTTCGTGTCTGCATGATATATTCCGATGGCCGCGACCCTCCGGGCCGGACCTTCGTTGTTACTTTTTTCTAACGGATGCGAACAGGTTGATTTTCAGATCCCCCTGCGTATCGAACTGCGCGAATTCTCCCGGGGTGAACCCTGCCTCGGACAACCAGCGCTCGACATTTTTCCGGGTGAAGCCGAGCCACCGGTGCTCGTATTTCTTCCTCATCTCCTCGTTCTGGTGCTTGTCGAGGTCCACGATGATCAGCGAGCCGCCGGCAGCGAGGACCCGTCCCGCCTCATGGATGGCGGCAGCGGGAGACTGGAGGTAATGGAGCACCATGTTAATTATGGCCGCGTCCGCCTCCCGGTCCCGCATTGGCAAATGATCCATCTCGCCGATACGGAGCTCTATGCCCCGTACGTTCTGGGAGAGCCTTTTTTCCGCCTCTTCGAGCATCCGCGGTGATTTGTCAACCCCTATGACGAGCTTCGCCTTCTGCCTGATCAGCGGCAGGAGCTCACCGGTGCCACACCCGAGATCCACGGCCACACCGCATCTGGCAATGCGGGCCATGATCTGGGAGGAAATATCGATATCGCCAATGATGGCCCGCCGCACTCCGTTCCAGTCAGGGGCCATGGAGTCGAAAAACCGCGCTTTTTCCCTGAAGCCCTCGTCAAGGACGCCTTTCATCTCCGAGTAGTCGCCAGCCAGCTCTTCGTCAGCGACCAGAAACTCACGGAACTGCTCATTGAAACGGCCGCCCCGTCCATCAGATGCAGCGCTGTAGAACACGCACAGACCATCACGGCGTGATTTCAGGAGCCCACAGTCGGTCAGGATTTTCAGGTGGCGCGAGACCCGCGACTGGCCCATGTCCATGACCGAAACGATTTCATTGACGTTCAACTCATGGCGTAGCAGGAGATTGAGCAGGCGCAATCTCGTTTCGTCGGCCAGGGCCTTATAGTATTGTACGGCTTCCATGTATTACTATATCAATATATGTTGATATAGTAATATAATGGCGCGCTAATGTCAAGAAAAAAATTGGAATGGGGCGATATTATCCGGGTTTCCCCGGGGAACATTCCGGGATGTTTCCCCGTCGAATGGCATGTTATGAAATGCGAAATTCGTCGATCTTCTTTTTAAGAGTATTGGCCATGTCGTAGCTCTTCCTGGTGCTGGCCACAATATCTTCCGATCCGCCGCTAATCTTCTGCGTCAGCTCGTTGATGCTGTTGATCGAGCGCACCACCTCTTCCATCGCGGTCTTCTGCTCACCGATGGAATGGTCGATCGCGTCCGACTTGCCAAGCACCTCGCCGGCCTCGCGGTTGATGTCCTCGTTCGCCTCGATCTGCAGCTTCATGAACTGCGAGATGCTGTCCGTCATGCCGCTGATCTTCGTGACGCCGTCTATGATGGCGCCGATACCGGAGACAACGTCGTTCACGATGGTAATGCCGTAGCCGATCTCCTGCTCGCTCGACTGGATCAGGGACCCGATCTCCTTCACGCTCGAGGCGGTCGTGTCGGCGAGTTTTGAGATCTCGTCCGCGACGACGGCAAAGCCCCGTCCCGCGTCTCCCGCCCGGGCCGCCTCGATCGATGCGTTGAGCGAGAGGAGGTTTATCTTGTCGGAGATGTCATTGATGATGCCGATGATGCTCGTCATCTGGCGCGACCGCTCGCCGATCTTTCCCATGTTGTCCTTCATCCGGCCAAGGGACTCTCCGCCGCTCGCCGCCTGGCGCGCGATGTCGGCGGTCAGACCCAGCGCGGTCGTCGTCTTCTGGTCCATTTCGCGGATCGTGCCGGTCAGCTCGCTCATCTTCCGGATAAGCCGGTTGAGGCTTTCCATCTGGCCCGCCGCGTTGCGCGAGATCGAGTCCATGGTCGCCGATATCTCCTCGGCCGTGGCCGTGACCTCCTCCACCGTGGCTGCCTGTCCCTGCGTGTCGCGCGAGAACGACTCCGTGATCACCGAGACGCCGTCAGCGGACGCCTCGAGCTGGACCGTGATTACGCGTATCTCCCGGATGATGTCAGCAAGGCTCTCCCGCATGTAGAAGACGTTCCTGCCGACCCTGGTCAGGTCGTCCTGGACCGCCATTACCACCCGCTCCCCCGACAGGTCCCCGTCACTGATCCTCTTCATGAACGTATTGATAAGCGCCAACTTCTCTCTGATTGACCAGGTGAGGCCGTAGATGATGCTCGACGCGATCAGCAGTCCGAACAGAAGAATGAGCCCGAGCTTGCCGTACGAGAGGACCCAGTCCACGTTCGCCCGCTCTAGCTGGAGCAGGAAATACCCGGCTACCGCGATGAGCGGCAGGCCCATGATGACTGTTATTGAAACGATCATGCGCGTCATGAAGTTCACGCCCGGGTATGAGTTCTTGACCGAAAGGCGGGAGAATATCCCCGCGTTGAGATAGCGCTGGACAAAGCGCTCGGTCAGGTAAAAGTAGAGCACCATACCGAAGGGCGGGATCACCACGACGGTCGTCCACACGTTGAAGGTCTGGACCGGCGTGAGGTTGGCCAGCAGGGTGAAGGGAATGTACGCTATCACCAGTCCGAAGATCCACCGAACCAGCGAGCCGAGCGCATGGATGTAGGTGAGCTTGAAGAACCGGGTCTGTGCCAGCTCGTACTCCTCCACGGTCATTGCCGCTCCGGTAAGCACTTTCCTGAAATATGCCCGCACCGGTCCTATCTCCATGCGGTCCGAGATGTAGGTCGTCGTCATTGATACGGGGATGACAAACGCGAGGATTTCGAGAAGAAGTATCAGGTTCTCCATCGTTATGTCGAGATTGACTACAAAATAGATAAAGAGAAGCGGAATGATGATGAAGTAACTGAAGAATTCCGTGTTCAGGAGGAAACGGAGCGTGAATCTCCGCATCATCGTCCGTCTGGCATCGGTCAATTCCATTGAAGGTCTCCTCGGTGTTCCATGCGGGCGCCTCGTCCCGCATTGTTCATATAATGAATGATATGATAAAATGTCCGGGGCCGGATTCGTCAAACACAAAATGATTTGGGGGGACTGAAACCAGGAGGCGTACATGGTCCCTGCGACCGTTTGCGATGTGTAATGCACGAGTTGAAGGCGGGTCACCCCGCCTTCAACTCGTATCGTTATTTTTGTTTAAGGAGCTTGATGGTCATATCGCCGTCCTGCTCTTCCGTCTTTTTGCCGAAGAGTTTCAGCGTGAACCCTATGGCTACGCTCAGGCGCTTTTCGTCGAAGGTCTTCGACATCGCGTGAACTGTCGCGCCGCTTACATTCGTATACTCGTAGCTATAGACACGCTCTTTCATGTAGATCATATACATTGCCCCGAGGGTTATATCGAGCCATTCCGACATGCCGAACGCAAATCCTCCGCCCACCGAGTGGCTCAGGAGAAGCGGATCAACCTCGTTGCGCTGCCCCTTCTTCACGCCGAAATCATTGAAAACATATCCGGCGCTGACCGTCGCCCTGGGCAGAAACGTCCACTCGAGACAACCGCCCGCACGCCACCCCAGTGGATTGAACATGTTCTCGCGCCCGTCCAGGTCTCTGAACTTACGGAGCTGAATTTCGCCGGAGACCTCAGCCCTGAGCCCCTTCCAGATCTTGACCGACGAGCCCAGCGATATCGATTGGGGATAGGTCACTTTCAGCGTCGGCTTGACCTCCTTCTTGTACTTCATGAGGTTCATCGGGGTCATCTTGGTAATATCGAAGCCGCTGGGATCGTACAAGTACTCCTTCAAAAATGTCGACATGCCGTCCACGAGGATGTTAAGGCTGCCGGACGAAGCAACGACTCCCGGTACGAACAACTTGTTCGTCTTTTTCTTGAGCACCATGGGCGGGTAGTATTCATACTTCAGTCCGATGTCGAGGATCTTGATTGGCCGGAAATGAAAGCCCAGTATGATGCCGGCGCCGGCTCCTTTTGCGTCCACGTCGATGAGCCACGGTTTGATAGTGCTTACATCATATCCGCCCGCAGTCTCCGTGGCCACGCCGGCGTATTTGACCGTGATATTCTGGTTAGCCGTCGCGTAGATGAAACGCACGCCCAGCGCGGTTGAGACCCATTCGGCTATTTTGTACACGCCGCCAACAGTCCCCTGGATAAAATATTCCGTGCGGACCGCTTTCGCATCGCGCCACACGCCCAGGATATTATTCGATACTCCGCCGGTGCCTGCGTAAGTTGTTTCGAAGGGCGCCAGGATCCCCCAGTCTATTACCGCAAGCCCCTGGCCGAATGTCATGCCCGGCGCCGCCTGGGTTATACCAGCATTCAGAAACACCGCCCACGCATCGTCCTTCCATATCAGGTCAAAGCCGGGGACTACCGGCGCAAGGGTCTCAGCCGCGTATTCCTTGGGAAGCCCGCTTGCCGGGTTAAGGAAGTTCGACGTGGGTAGCATCGGGTTCCCCGCAAACTGGATCCCGTAATAGTCCATGGTATGGAGCCGCTTCGCATAATATGTCTGGCAGCTCAGCTGAACAGTCAGCCCCCTGTAATCGAGGAAGGCCAGGCCCGCCGGGTTGTAGAAAGCCGCATCCGCGCCAGTAGATGCGTTTCGGTTAAGAGTGCGCACGTAGTCCGCGCTATGGTTCGGCATTATCCCGTCTTCCTGGTTTATGCGGGAGGCAAATGCAGCGATCGGCATAATTGAGCATAGAATTGCAATAGAAACACTGAGAACAACAATCTTCTTCATCACTCCTCCAAAACGTTACAGAAATTCCCCGGTTTTTTATAGAACGGCCCCACCCCATGGGCGGCAGGGCCGTTTTCTTATACCGATAATAATACTTCTCAGTCAATTCACCATTACAGGATCAGATCCGCGCAATCGATCAGGTCTTAACCGTTATCCAGTATGTCTTCACAGTAGATCCGTCGCCCGCAGTAATATCGATGTAAACATATGTTGTCTTTCCATCGCCACCGCTGGTACACTGGCCGGTATAAACACCGTTTGAATCCGGCCCGGAGAAGGTGAATGTACCTGACGAGCCGCTGACTATCTGGTATCGCCCCGCGATGCCCGTTACCGTGGTGATGGGTTTCACTTTGAACCTGAGCGTGATGGATGAGATGACCCATGTCTGGCTTACGGCATAATTGAACACCGTCAGGAGGTTTTCCGCGGTCGCATTCGGCAGCAGCGAAACATCATTGTACCATGCACCCCAGTAATTATAATCAAACACAAGCGAATTCAGGCGCGCCTCGTTTGACGGCGCCACGTCCATTGTGACCCGTATGATAAAGTTCACGGTTGTGCTTTCATCCTGGGAGGTAACCGCCACGGTATAGTCCCGGGTGCGCTGCCCGAGGGTGCCCGTTGTTGGCGGAAGGTCCGTGATGGGAACGGAAAACCCGTAGTTTTCGGCGGACCACCCGTCCACCATGGCCTTCATCACCGGGCTCTGAAGCGCCAGGTTCACCGATATTTGCGATGCCCAGTAATTCAGGATGACCGTGTGCACCGTTCCGTCCGCCTCACCCTCAATAAATGCGGGCGAGAAAGCGGTTTTAATAACACCGTCACCCGCGCTAACCGAAAGGCTGGAAAGGCCGGCGTCGCTGCTCAGGTAGTAGACCCGAAGCGTATACACAGTTGTCGTCAGGGTGTCTTCAGAGACGACGGTGAATTCTATATCGTTTTCAACCAGCATGTCATTCAAGATCATTGTCGTCGAGTAATCGGGCGCCGTGATTGCAACCGGAGTTCCGCCATTAAGCGCGGCGGTCACCGACGATCCGTTCGGGCCGATGGCCTGGACCGTCAACGACGGCGTGGTCGCCTTGGCCACGTACAGGGTATAATCGAGCGTGGCCGGATCGAAGGCCGGCGAGATCGCGAAATCCTCTACCGACAGGCTCTTCAGCGCCGCGTCATCGTTAATAGGGATTTCCGGGTTGCCGAAGGGCAGCATCTTCTTACCCCCCTCGTCCATGAGTTCACATCCGCTCATAAATACAATGGATGCCGTGATACTTATTATTGCTTGTAAAATTTTTTTCATGAATGATCCTTCCTTCTTATAATATGGGATCCGCTACTACTGGTCCCGCGGCCGGCCAATGCGCGGCCGCGATCTGTTACTCATCAGGATGCCAGAAATCATTCTGGGTCCACGGTACATCCGGATCCCAGCCATCAGCCAGGCTCTTGTGATACGGATTGGAGTCATAGTAAAGAATCACTCCGGTCTGCCCCAGGTAGTCCACTGTTGTATAAGATGTGGCATCTCGCGACACCGCGTCCTTGTTCTGTATACGGAGATGAATATGCTGGATGGCCACCGCATCGCCTTCCGGGGTCTGCATGGTGATATCTCCCGTCTGCGGGCCGGTCGTCTGCGTACCGGAGGTGTTGACGATAACGGACATAACCCCGTTCAACTTGAAGCCGCCGTTATCACCCACGAACACGAATCCCTGATCGCCGTTGTTGTAATTGGTGTAGGTCATCTGGTTCCGCACCGTACTGAGGGTCGTCACCCAGGTGATGTTCCACACCATGGTCCCGCTGATGCTCCCGTTGAAGGTTTTACTCCAGTTCGGGGTTCCTGCCGCTCCCCAGGAAGCCTTGTTAGCGCGTCCGACTGGCCCGTACAGGCCGTAATAAAATTCGTAAATATTCAGGAGCCGCAGTTTTAGCGAATAATCCATTTCGTTCCCGCCTTCCTTGGATGTTACATGGATGGCCATTGTTTTGACAGAAAAATCACCACTATCCCAGGTAACGTTCACCACCAGTTTGCCGTCAAGTATGGAATCCTTCATCTCAACACTGTCAACCGTCAAACTCGATATTGCCAGGTCTTCCGGTGTAAGCGTGACCTTGACGGTGGAGAACCCGAACACTACACACGAATAGTCGGAAACGGTCTTATTGAACCCGTTCTCATTCTCGTCTGGGAAAAAGTCGTCATTCGTGTCCTGGTAAAGCTGCCGCAATGATTCATTGTTCCCCATGGTCACTTTCATGGAGGACAGGTACGCGGGGTCCCCACTGACGGCAGGCGCGCTTATGCGCATAACAGTAAACATGTATGTTGACAGGCCTCCATTGCTCGCGGTCGAGGTAACGGTAACTGTCTGGGTTGTCTTGGTATCGCCTATGGGTATTGACGACAGAATGACCAGGTCCTTTTCTCCGGATACAACCTTTTTGCCGTCTATCTTGATTGTAGCCGACGGACTGATCGAGGTCGCCCTGACTTTTACATAGTAACTGTTCCAGGCGACATGCAGCTTGTATGAAGGGCTGTCCGGATCAAACCCCGGCGAGAGCAAAATGGCTTCATTATCTTCATTGAAAAACTCAAAGTTCAGGAGACGGCTCTCTTCAAGGCCGACGCTGCGGGTAATATTTATCTGGTATATCTGCCTGGTCACTGTATCAGGTGCGGTGACCTCAACTTGAACCGAAGAGGAATCCTCGCTGACTGGTATCGAGCGGGATGTGCCTTCTGTAGTGTTGATTGCGACCACTGATCTCTCATCCTCGGCCACCGCAACGACCGTGACATCTGTGACGAGGGGATCAATTGACACGTTGTAATTATAGGTATTTACGCTGAAAACAGGTGTCAGAGAGAGGGTTTTCGTCGTCCCGGTAGTGCTTTCAAAGGAGGCAATTTCAAGAATTTTAAGTTCTGTATTGGATATATTACCGCTATAACCGGTATTTGTTAAAAACTGAATCCCTGATTCTGCAATCTGGCAACTATTGATGATAACACTCATAGAGAGTATCAACAACAGCCCGGTTGTTTTTTTAATAAATCGCATACGCACCTTCCCATTTGCTTTTTATTCGCAACTATAAAATAAAAAATGCTTCCATGAGAATTATTGAGATAATCACATTAACCGTCTGGTTGGTCTGAAAAATTCTATATTTATTAAAAATATAAACATTATGATATTAAAAATCCAATCAATTTGAATGTAAATTGAAAATGCCCAGCAATTATTCGATGAATAAAAGATGTCGCGTGTGAAAAGCATATAAGCCAATCCCATTCCTATTTAAAACATGATTCATACAAATTATTAATTATGCATCTCGAACATGCGTAATTATATTGATAAAAATGCGGCGATAATTTAATAGTACAATTTGGATCGGCCACCTGCACACTGCTTTGCCCCGGGACCGTCCGCAAATCTGAGACTGGTACCATGATACTATAACATTCATGAAAATAATTTTTCTTACTGATATTCACGGATCATTCAACCAGGCGGCAGCGCTCCTGTATGAAACTCTTGCCGACGTCTATATCGTCGGGGGAGACCTTATCGACATCCCATTCTACAGCATAAATTCCGCGATCCAGTACCATGACATACAGACCTTCCTGAACAGCTACAGGAAAAAAATGGGGAAAGAATCCATTGTGCTCGAGGACTTCGTGGATGAACTGCTGGACACGCCCAATGTTCCGGAAGAGATCATCGAGAAAGGCAGCGAGTACCAGCAGCTGACCATCCGGGCGCGCCGTGTCATGCAGCAGAAGTACAAGGTTCTGGAAAATATGATGTCGTTCAAGTCCTCGGCCGCGGTGTTCGCCCTTCCGGGGAACTACGACATGGACCTGAAATACACGTCCCTGCACGAGCGGGACCTACACCTGCACTGGCACAATATCAACGGCCTCAAGATCGCCGGTTACGGCGGCGCGGACGTGTGGACCGCAGGCATACCCGAACGGTATATCGTCCAGTACGGGGCCGGCATCGGGACCAGCGACCGCAGCAACGAGATGTGGAACTTCTTCAAGGCGGTGAAACCTGACATCATCGCCGCGCACCAGCCGGCGCACGGGATCCATGACCGGATCGCCCGCATCGGGCCCTCCGGCTCCCCGTCGCTCCGCACGTTCTGCGAGAACCATCCGGTCAAACTCTGCCTGACCGGGCATGTCCACAATGACTGGGGATTCAGGGCTGTCGAGGAGTGCGTATACCTGAACCCGTCGAATTTCGGCGAGGCGACCACGGTACAGGGCGAGGTGTCGGAGGGCGGCTTCTTCTACCAGATCGAGTTCAACGAGAGCGACATGGAGAAGATCTCGCTGAGAAAGCTTGTTGACGACCGGATACACGATATTGTGGAGCATTACCGTATCGATGGAAAATGGCTTGAGGACATCATAGACCTTGAGCGGTACAACGCCCGCCGGCTGGGCGAGAACTACGACACGAAAATCAAGAAGTACCACCACATTCCCGAGATCGAGCTGTTCAAGGAGATCAAGAACTTCTTCCGCCTGTTCCGGACCCAGGAGACCGAGGAGCGCCTGGACGAACTCGAGCACGCGGTGGAGCTTTTAAAAGACAAGTTCGACGATATCGCCATGGACATCGTGGGCTCGGTGAACATGGGCATATCGCAGCAGAGCTCGGATATAGACATCGTGCTCTACGTCAGGTGCGGACGGAACTGCCAGGACATGTACCTGCAGTGCGATTACTACAACAGCGCCCGCTCGCTTCTCGAGACCATCATCGGCGACAAGTACAAGTTCGAGATCATCGACTGCATCGACCTCAACGTGGTGGAGCAGAGCATCATCACCAAGAACTACGAGTGCGAAGTCACCCAGCGGTTCGTGGCCTACCGTTCGATCTGCCGACCGGTGAACTACAAGGCCATCGCCCCGATCGAGGACATACTGAACGAGGACATCGAGTTCCGCCGCGAGATGGAAGGGAGCATCCGCTCCTATTTCCGCATATTCGCCACGACCTCGCAGCACATGCGCTCCTTCGACAAGTACGAGTCGCGCCTCAAGTCGATCGGCATCAAGCTCCCGGAATCAATCAGGGAGAAGATACGGCAATATTTACAGGTAGCTAACTCGGACAACCTTCACTGGTGAAACGCCCCGCCCCGCGTGGGAGATTATGATTTCCGGATAGAGTATCATGTTCCGCGATATTACCGCGCCCTACCGCTTCCTCGAATCATGGTTTTACGACCGGGCCGTGGCCCCTGCCATTGCCGAAATGCTTGATGAGCGACATGACCTCACGGGTCCGTTACTGGATACGATGCCGGCGGAAGGCCGGCTCCTTGACGTGGGATGCGGCGGAGGCCATATGGTTATAACCCTGGCACGCAGGCATCCCGGATGGAAGATAACGGGACTTGACCTTTCGCGGGACCAGGTGCGGCGGGCCCGGAAACGCGGGAAGAATCTGGGCGAGCGCATTTCATTCATCACCGGCTCCGCCCTTGACATACCCCTCGAAACGAATTGCTTCGATGCGCTTATAAGCGTCTGTTCCATCAAGCACTGGCCCGATCCGATGCGGGGACTGGAAGAATGCCTGCGCGTACTGCGGCCCGGCGGCGCCTTGATGGCGATCGAAGTGGACCGGGATTACAATCGCGAAGACGGCCGGACCTTTGTCCGGCGGCAGAAAGTGCCGCAGTTTCTGAAGCCTGCAGCCATGGCCGGATTCAGATGGAAGGTCGCAGCACGCTCCCTTTCGGCCGGCGAAGCGGCGTCACTGTTCAGCGGGCTGCCGCTCACCGACATTAAGGCAGGCACCCTCCCCGGCATGCCCCTGTGGATGGTAACGGCCCGGAAGCTGAACGGGCAATGATCAGAGACGGGAAAAATCGATAGTCGCGAAGTAATCATCCAGCGTCTCGGGCCGGCGGATCATTTCGACCGATCCGTCCTCCTTTAGAAGGAGCTCGGCCGACCTGAGCTTTCCGTTGTAATTGAAGCCCATTGCGTGGCCGTGCGCGCCCGCGTCATGGATCACCACCAGGTCCCCGATCCCGATCTCCGGGAGGGGACGGTCAATGGCAAACTTGTCGTTGTTCTCGCATAGAGAGCCGGTCACGTCGTACACGCGTTCTAGCGGCAGGGACTCCTTGCCGGGCACGGTGATGTGGTGATAGGCCCCGTACAGCGCGGGCCGCATCAGGTTCGCCATGCATGCGTCAAGACCAACGTACTTCTTGTAGATATCTTTCAGGTGAAGGACGCGCGACACCAGGTACCCGTACGGGCCGGTAATCATGCGCCCGCTCTCCATGTATATCCCGAGCGGATGCAGACCGGCAGGCCTGATCAGCGCGTCATAGCGCTCCCGTATTTTTCCTGCAACGTACGCCATGTCCACGGCCCTGTCCTCCGGCCGGTACGGGATGCCGAACCCTCCGCCCAGGTTGACGAACTCGAACCGGATGCCCAGCTCGCGGTGCAGGTCCAGCGCCAGTGAAAAGAGCATGTCCGCAGTGTCTACGAAATAATCCGGGTTAAGCTCATTGGAGGCGACCATGGTGTGCAGGCCGAAGCGATTCACTCCCCTGTCACGCAGGGTGCGGTATCCTTCGAAGAGCTGCTCGCGGGTGAAGCCGTACTTGGCCTCCTCCGGCGTACCGATGATAGCGTTGCCGCCGCGAAGTGGGCCTGGATTGTACCGGAAGGAAATGACCTCCGGCAGGCCGGCGTGCTTTTCCAGGAAGGGGATGTGGCTTATATCGTCCAGGTTGATTATCGCGCCCAGCTCGCGGGCCCTGACATACTCGGCAGCGGGCGTGTCGTTGGAGCTAAAAAATACGCTCTCCCCGGTTATGCCGGCACGCCGGGAGAGCTCCAGCTCCGCCATGGAGCTGCAGTCTGCGCCAAAGCCCTCTTCCGCAAGGAGCTTCATGATGAAGGGGTTAGGGCACGCCTTGACTGCAAAGAATTCCCTGAACCCGGGCGCCCAGGAAAAGACCGCGTTGAGCTTCTTCGCGTTGGCGCGCATCGCCCGCTCATCGTAAATGTGGAACGGGGTGGGATATTCCCCGGCGATCCGCTCGATCTGTTCCCTCGTAAAGGGGAGCGTTTTATTGGACATGACCATTAACCGTGTAATAAATATCAGGGTGATACGTATGCCGCGCCGTTATGGGGTGTCAAACATTATTTGCCCGGGCGGGTCCTCCCCAGCCGGTTTGGCCGTACCTGAAGGCGCGATCTCCGGATATCAAAGGTTTTTTGGACACCATTGAAATTTTAGATGACAAAATCGATAATGTTTGTCACTATTTTCTAAAACATTGGGTCCTTCACACATTTCATGTAATAACAGGCATGTATAATGACCGGAACAAGCGACAAAGATACGCACGTTGAATCGACTGATAGCGCGGCCACTCTCGATAAGGCTAACTTTACAAAATCAAAGATATTCTCCGATATCATTATCCAGAACAACAAGCGACTGCTCTATGTATTTATGAGCATCATGATAATAGCCAACGTGGCCGTAACCGCCATAAAGGCCGCAGGGATCGGCTCGCATTACCTTGAATTTTACCATATCGGGATCGAGCTGGCACTTATCATGGCTCTGATTGGCATAACCATCATATTATCAAATATGTTCAAGGGGACGAGCACATCCGGCTACATCATGATAACGGGAGTAACCCTGTGCACCAGCATCTTTGAGTACACCTTCCACGGCGCGCCCCAGCTCTTCGCGACCCGGTACATCCCCTTGGCCCTGAGCGTGTTTTATTTCAATACAAGCATTTCTATCTATTCGCTGATCCTGAACACCGTGGGCATGGTGATAATGTTCTTCCTCAGGCCGGAGCACCTGGCGCTCCTCATGCCCGGCGGCCAGAAGTCGGACGTGGCCGTGCGCTTCATCGTCTTCTTCACGGTCGGTCTCGGGGCCATCTTCGGCGCGCGAGCAACGAAGCTGCTGCTCAGGTTCGCCATCGAGATGCACGCCGAGTCGAACGGGAATCTCTCCAACCTCCGCAACATGGCGCAGGCGGTCATGAACTCCATGGGTGTGCTCAAGCAGGAGACCGGAGAGCACAACACGATCACCCACGACATGAACGACATATCCCAGCACCAGGCCGCCGCGCTGGAGGAGATCACCACCTCCCTCGAGGAGCTCGCGTCGAACTCGAACACCATCAGCGATATCGCGCGATCCCTGTACGAGGAGCTCGAGATAACCGTCGATTCCGTGAACGACCTCAAGTCGGTAAACGACAAGGTACAGACCAGCTCGCAGGAGATGAACCGGTCTCTGAACGAGGTGACGGAATACTCGCGCGTCACCGAGGACCAGATCAGGCTCACGGAGAACAAGTTCGAGACCGTCAAGAACAAGTCGAGCGAGATGGCGAACTTCGTCCAGGTGATCAACGACATTGCGGACAAGGTCAACCTCCTCTCCCTGAACGCGGCCATCGAGGCGGCGCGCGCGGGCGACGCGGGCCGCGGTTTCGCCGTCGTCGCGGACGAGATCTCGAAGCTCGCGGACGCAACGACCTCGAACGCGAAGGAGATCGAGAATATCATCAAGGACAATCTTCAGATGATCGACGAGAGCGGTCAGCTCATCAACAGGTCGGTGGACACGATGAGTAAGCTCAACAGCGCCATCGTAACCATCAAGGACGAGATCACCGAGGTGGGGAACCTGATCATGGACATCGGCGTGACCATCAAGACCATCAAGAACCTGAACTTGAAGATCCACGAGTCGAGCAAGACCATCGAGAACTCGACGCACGAGCAGAAGATTGCCACGGACGAGTCGACCAGGACCGCGTTCGACATAGCCCAGAAGTCCCAGGACATCGTCAACATCTCGGTCGCACTCGCCCGCTCCACCACGACGATCAACGACCTGACGCAGGAGCTGGACCGGATCGTAAAGGAGATGCTGCTGTAGGCGGACCCTGGCGAACCGGTGGGGCATCATTTTTATTTTTTCAGCAAGACTTCAGCCAAGTCCTTCCCTGCTTTTTCTGAGCAGGTGTTGATTCCCTGCAGTATCCCGCTTCTGATAGCAGCATGCATCCACGTGCCGGGTTTTGTCGAGTAAAAGGCAATATAGTTTGACAGCTCAGCATCGCTGGCCTCTTCGTAGGCGAGAAAGTAATACTTCACATGAAAGCTCTTTTGCTCTTCCGATTTAACGGTAACGAGCATTTTTTTCTTTATCTCATTGATCTGATTATCGGAAATTTTATTATCATCTGGAAGAATGGCGTTAATCGCCTTAATAAAGCCCTCAAAGGTGGCAGTGGCTATAAGCCCGGCGAACTCCAGGCTTTCAGTATCCTTGATCAGTTTTTCAATCTGCGCTTTCCGTTTTTTATTAATTGTATCGATGTCAAGGTTCAGAATTTTTCCATATATCTCTGGGCCGGATGCCTTGATTTCAAGAGCAGTCATCTTTTTTGCCAGGTCCGATTTATAAAACAGCAGGGTCTCTTTTGCGTTTTTTTCATCATAATCGGCCATAAAAGCTTCCCTGATTTTTTCAACAACAGGCTCATGGGTGAAATTTTTTTTCATTATACGGGACAGGATCTCATATTTATCCTTATCCATCGCCCGTTGTTGAGACAATAGCTGTTGTTCAATGAGCGCCGGCAGCTGCGCGAACTGACTTTCAACCCCTGACTGCTCTATGATGATATTGACCGTTTTCAGTTTCTCATCCCGGCCTGTTTCGGCATACAGAGCCACCGGTACTATTAAAGCCAGGCTTGCCAGCAAAATCCTGAGTTTTAAAGCCATTACATTTTTCCTCCGATGATTGGATTAAAAGACATTCTTTTACCTGAACCTCTTCAACAGCAGCGAATTGCTCACAACCGACACGGAACTCATGGCCATGGCAGCGCCGGCGATGACCGGGTTGAGCATGCCTGCCGCGGCAAAGGGTATGCCTACGCAGTTGTACACGAACGCCCAGAAGAAGTTCTGGCGTATCTTCCGTATGGTGCGGCGCGAGAGACGGAGGGCCGTAACCACGCCGTTGAGGTCGCCGCGCATCAGGGTGATGCCCGCCGATTCCATGGCTATGTCCGTGCCCGTACCGATTGCCATTCCCACGTCCGCGGCGGCGAGCGCCGGCGCGTCGTTGATGCCGTCACCCACCATGGCCACGACCGCGCCCTCCTTTTTCAGCCCGCGCACCACGTCCGCCTTGCCGCCCGGGAGCACTCCCGGGATCACGCGGTCCTGCCCTATGCCGGCCTGCAAAGCGACGAACTCGGCGGTGCGCCGGTTGTCCCCGGTCAGCAGATACACCTCGAGCCCGAGTTTCTTCATCTCCGCGACAGCCGCTGCCGAGGTGTCCCTGAGCGTGTCCGCGACCGCAATCACGCCGGCCGCCGTTCCGCCCCAGGCCACGATAATCGCCGTCTTGCCCCGGCTCTCGAGCTCC
>JBGTBN010000011.1:0-6294 GCA_041749375.1 Spirochaetota bacterium | reverse complement strand
TTTAAGACTTCAATTGCAGAATTGACAATCTCGTATACCTCATCTTTATACAACAATTCGTGTGTATTCGTGTTCATTCGTGGTTAATTATACAGTCTCTATATTTCCTGCAGTGCAGCGAATCGTTTTAGGGCAGAGCCGGGACTTGCATGAGAAAGGCACCAGGAGCATGATCCCACAATCCGGGCAGGTATGCTTGCGGAACCCGTTCCTGTAGTCGCCGCATGAAAGAAGCTTGTACACCTCCGACACTTTTTCCTGCGTTAGCTCTCCGTACCGTTCCGCGAATTGCTCCCGGTGTATCTTCCGGAACCCCTGCCAGTATCTCTGCCAGACGCTTTTATACGCGGATTTCCGGTCCATGCCAGGACGGTAGGGCGGGGCTGTTTCCCTGGTTCGCAAGTACATGCATGGTGGGACGAACGGGGATATGGGAAATGAAATTTTTTCACCTGTGAGACACGATAAGTCAGAGAAAACATATGAAAAAGTCATTGAGAACAGACCTCAACTAGCAGCCGGGCATGAGGCCCAGCCCTCCGCGCCTGGTCAAATAACCTTCAACTATCCAATAATACCCGATCTTCCGTAAAAAACGGTTGACAGGGTACCCATAATTGAGTACTTTATAATCATGAGATTCAAAGTCTTTCTCAGCAAGAAGTCTATAAAACACATTGAGAAAATGCCTGCAAAGATCAAGGATCTAATGGCACTTCTCGTTGATGATCTTGAGGCAGAAGGGCCGGTCCAGAAACATTGGAGCAACTACAGCAAATTAAGCGAGAATGAATACCACTGCCATTTATCGCATCACTGGGTGGCATGCTGGAGAAACGAAAAAAAATCAATTATTATTGAGGTTTATTATGCAGGCTCACGTGAAAACGCCCCGTACTAAAATAATCATCGAGGGAGAAATCTCTCCAAAGCTTTTAAAGCTGTTGAAGGAAGATTACGGCGACAAGCTCGTCATTGATAATGATGAATGGGTTATAGCGACGGAAACTGAATGGTATAAAAAGACCAGGGCCAGGATGAGGCCCGGTGATTACATGAGGGCATATCGCACCTCCCGCGGGTTAACACAGCAAAAACTCGGCAATGCTCTTGGAATATCCAAGCAGAATGTTTCCGACATGGAAAACAACCGCCGGTCTATCGGCAAGGAGACGGCAAAAAAGCTGGCGGAGGTCCTTCATACATCGGTGGAGAAATTTCTGTAATGGACTATAGAGAAACCCGCCCACTGTACCGCTTCGCCGAGATCGTCGCCGCCCTGCGCGCGCCAGGCGGCTGTCCCTGGGACCGTAAGCAGACCCACGAGTCACTGCGGCCTTACCTGATCGAGGAAGCGTACGAGGCCCTGGACGCCATCGACAGCGGCGACCCCGCGCATATAAAGGAAGAGATGGGCGACGTATTGCTGCAGATATACCTCCACGCCGAGATCGCCCGGGAGCGGGGCGACTTCAGCATCGACGAGGTGGCGCAGGGCATCATAGACAAGATTATCCTCCGTCACCCGCACGTGTTCGGGGACACAACCGTAACGGACGCGGGACAGGTCGTGGAGCGGTGGGAAGAGATCAAGAAAAAGGAGAAGCCGCACCGGGAATCGATCCTTGACGGCGTGCCGAACCACCTCCCGGCCCTGCTCCGGGCCTACCGGGTCCAGCAGAAGGTGTCGCGCGTGGGGTTCGACTGGGAGAAGATCGGCGACGTGGCCGACAAGCTCGACGAGGAGGTCGGGGAGCTGAAGCAGGCGATCGAAACAGGCGATACGAATCACATTATCGAGGAAGCGGGCGACATGCTCTTCAGCATTACGAACCTGCTCCGCTTCATCGAGGTGAACCCGGAGGAGGCCCTGCTGAAAACGATCGCGAAGTTCACAACGCGGTTCCGTCATATCGAGAAGCGCGCAGTGGAGATGGGGAAAAAGCTCGAGGATATGACGATTGACGAGATGGAGCTGCTCTGGCAGGAAGCGAAGGGTGGAGCATCCTGATAGGTCCGCAAGCGCTTGCGGACCTATCGCGTTTGCGGGCCTATCGTTTCTTATTTCCTCTTCCTTGGAATCATTCCCCTCAGCACCGCGATCTCGTCGCACAGCCGCTTCATGTCGTCCGTGGAGATCGTGACGCCGCCGTACTTGAACCCGTATATTTCGTCTTTCAGCTTCGACACCGCGGCCGCGGCCTTCTCCGGCACGGTGCCGCGGAAGCTGCGCCGCGCGTGGTCTACCGCCTTCTCCGCTGCCCGCAGGAAGCCGGCCCTGTCCGTCGTCTCGATACAACGAGCCGCTTCCGTGAAATTTTCATCCTCATCAAGAGGTTCCGGCTCCCCGGCCTCCTCCTCTTTCGGGCGCGCGAGCGCAGCGGCAAGCCGGTATTTCCTCCGCTCCCACACGACCACGAACACGACCATGCCCGCGATCGCCAGGGCGATGAGCGCAAAGTAAAGCAGATTCATGTCCATTTTCCCGTTCTCCGGTTCCTCGTCGAAACGGGCCGCCTGCGCGCCGCCGTCGCTCTTCGCGGTGAAGGATATCTCGGCCGACTCCACGGTCTCGTACCTGCCGCTGTCAGGGTTGAAGAAGGAGAATCGGAACCTGCCCGGGCTCACGGAGCCCGGCTTGTCCGGGATGAGCGTGTAGGTGAACTTCTTGCTCCCCTTCAGCCTGCCGCCCTCGAGGACGGTCTCCGTCTCCCCTTCCTCGGCCAGCACCTTGAGCCCGGGGACCTCCCGCTCAAGCGCGGGCTTGGTCATGGTGACGAGGTTCCCGGTCCCGGTGACGGTGATGCTCACCTTTTTCTCCTCGTAGACCTTGATGTCCCCTGCGGGGCACTCCGTTTTCATGGTGAAGCTGCCGATGTCGCCCTGGAAGCCATCGGGCCTGCCTGCGGCCGGAAGCGGCCTGACCGTGACCGGCCTGGTATCGAAGACGAGCTCCTGCTGGCGCGTGAAGTCGGAAAAGCCGAAGCTCCCGAAAAAGTCCCTGGCGCGGCGCGGCGACGAGACCTGCACGGACACGATGGCCGAGCCGCCGCCCACGTTGTAATTGCCGGGCCCGGCAGGGATGAGGGCGAAAGTCACGATGTGTGTCTTCTCGTACTCGCCCTCCCGCGCGGCGGCCTTTTCATGGACCGGGTCCTCCACCTGCTTCGCGGCAAAGCCCTTGTTCTCGGGGAGCTCCCTGAACTGGTGGACCGTGGCGCGCGTGCCCGCTGACAGGATATAATAGCGCATGATGACCGGCTGGCCCACGTACACTCCCGCGGAGGACAGCTCGACCGACGGCCGCACGTCTGCGACCGTGGAGCCTCCCCCGTCCCCGCCTCCGCCTGCTGTCGCGTTGACGACGAGGACGACCTCGCCCGAGCGCAGCGTTTCCCCGCCGCGCCGGAACTCGAAGGACGGGATACGGTACCGGCCCTTGCGGAGCGCGGTGACCGAGAAGATGAGCTCCACGCCCGACCATGACTTGCCGTTGATGTACTGGTAGCTCTGCTGCATGCCGGAATACTCGATCCTGAGGCCCGGCACCGACGGGTACCTGACCGGCCTGGCATCGTCCGGGTCCCCGGACATCTTCACCCTGAGGCTGGTACTGTCCCCGACCTCGATGGCCGGCTCTTCGAGCACGGTCTCCAGCTGCGCCGGGAACGCGGGCAGGGTTCCGGCAAGGAGCATCGCCGCGCACGCAAATATGCTACCAGTTCTTTTCAAGCTGCCTCCTCTCGTCGCTCGAACCCTTCTGCCGCCGGACCTGGCTCTTCTGCAGCGAGCGCAGGATGTTCTGCACCTGCTCGCGGCTCATCTGGTTCTGGTCCTGCCGGGGATCACGACTCTGGCTCCGGTTTTTATCTTTGCTGGACCCGGGCTCGTTCTTTTTGTCCTGGTCCTTTTTTTTGTCTTTATTATCGCCGTCCTTGTCCTTCTTGTCCTTGTCCTTCTCGCTCATCTTTTTCAAGACATACTCGATGTTCTTCTTCGCCTTTTCATAGCCCGGGTCGATCTTGAGCGCATTTATATATGAGTTGATTGCTTCGCGGTATTTCCCCATTTTCAGGTATGCATTGCCGGCATTGAAGAAGGCCATTTTCTGCACCTCGCGGTCTCCCGACTGCACGGCCTCCTGGAACCCGGTCAGGGCGTTGTCGAACGACTCGAGCATGTAGTCGGCGTCGCCGGTATTGAAAGAGAGTTTCTTCCTGTCGCTCTCGCCGGGGGCGTACTTCTCCGCCTTCTCGTAATAACGCTTCGCGTTATTGTACTTTTTCAATTCGTACTCATCGTTCCCGCTTGAAACGGCGTCCTTGAAGGGATCAAGCCACGCGATCGAGAGCAGCGCGGCCAGCGTCATGGATATGCGGAAAGCTGTTGTCCTGGACATCGGCATTCACCATCGAAGGGAATATGCTTTTAAGGGCCGCGCGGTCACCCGCCGGCCCCTGTACCTGTAGACCGGCCGGGGCCGTAAAAGTTACCCCTGGCCGGGGGTATTGCAACTGGATTCGCCGTTCCCGTACAGGGAGCAGCCCCCGCCGTACGACCTGCTCCGGGTAAGCGCAGTATCCGCTTTCAGGAGAAGGCCTTTCATGTCCTCGGCGTGTTTCGGAAAGGAGGATATGCCAATGGAAGCGGTGATCGTCCGGTCTTCCAGTCCATCATACGGCTCCGCGGTTACCGAGGCCATGATCCGGTCCGCGACCCGGCGGGCCGTTTCCGGCTCCGCCTCGTGAAGGATGATTCCGAACTCATCGCCGCCGCACCGGGCGACGGTGTCGCCGCCGCGGCAGAGCTTCTGCAGCCGCCCTGAAACGTGTTTCAGGAACTCGTCTCCCGCCCGTCTTCCGAAATCGGTGTTTATCTGCTTGAGGCCTTCAATCTCCATCAGGAGCACGGAAAAGCCCTTGCTCATCCTCCGGGAAGCGCTGATTTCCTGGAGCCCCCGCTCCTGGAAATAGCTCCGGTTGTAGAGGCCGGTGAGAGTATCGACCAGGGGCGTGTGCCGGTACGGGTCGCGGTCGGCGTTCAGGAGCGTCTTGTTCTCGATAACGCGGTTCAGCACCATCAGGAGATGGTCGCGCTTCACCGGCCGGGTGACGAAATCGTCGGCGCCTTCATTAAAGTGCTCTACCGCCAGCGAGCCTGAGCCGTGGCCGGCGATAAGGACTATGCCCGCGCGGTTGTCGAAGTCCCTGATGCGGCTAACCAGGTCTCTCCCGCCGTATATGAGCGACACCATGTCGATGAGGATAATGTCATAGCGCTCTTTCTTCAAAAGATCGGTCAGTGCCCGCACGACCTTCCTGCCGCCGGGAAGGACGGTCATCACGAACCTGGTTTTTGGAAGAAACTCTTCGATGGAAGCGGAAAGCGGCGTGTTATCGGTCAGCAGTAAAATACGATGCTCTGTTTCTGTTACGCTCATTAATATAACCCCCCCGGGCTTGATTTTGTCCCCCCGGATGCGTTGCTCGCATGCTGCGGGAACTTGTACGGCAGGGTTGGTTTGCCATGGGAAATTGTCAATGATTTTCCGGGCCCGGACATGGACAATTCAAGCACTTACCGTTTTCGCTCCGGGAGCATCAGCTCGACAGCGAGCACCAGGAGCAGGACCAGGGCGAACAGCTGGTACTGATCGCGCGGCTCCTTGATGATGCGCGACCCGTACTTGTTCCGGTTCTGGTCGCCGATGATCTCGAGGATGAAGCGGAGGCCGGAAAGGCTGTCCGAGATGTCGATGTAGGTGCCGCCGGTGATGCCGGCGATCTTCTTTAACGAGGAGACGTCCTTGCGGGTCCTGACCAGCGTGCCGCCCGCGTCGCGTACATAGTTGTCCGTGGCCTTTTCGTCTCCCGCCGACGGGATCACCTCGCCCGAGGTCCTGCCGATGCCGGCGGTGTAGATGGACACGTCCATCTCCCTGAACTGCGCCGCGGCCTCGGCCGCGGTCCCCTCGTGGTCCTCGCCGTCGGTGATGAGCACGAGCACGCGCGAGGTGAGGCGCTTTTTCTCGAACACGCGCTTTGCCTCCCTGAGGGCGGCGCCGATGTCCGTTCCCTTGAGGTTGATCGAGTCCGGGGAGGCGGCGTCAAGGAACATCATGAACGCGCCGTAGTCGTTGGTGAGCGGGCACTGGAGAAAGGCGTCGCCGGAAAAGAGGATGAGCCCCACCCGGTCCCCCTGCAGGGACTCGACGATCCAGCGGACCGCGTCCCTGGCGCGGTCGAGCCGGCTCTGGTCCACGTCCCGCGCGAGCATGCTGGGGCTCACGTCCAG
>JBGTBN010000010.1:0-90596 GCA_041749375.1 Spirochaetota bacterium | reverse complement strand
ATCTGTCAATAGTAAAATGCCTCTCGAAAATCCGCGCTCCCAGGGCAGCCGCCAGCATCGGTGCGGCGTGCCCGCGCAGGTGGTCGGAGAACCCGACCGGAAGACCGAATCGGGCCGCGAGGGCCGGGATCCGGGCAAGGTTCGCCTGGTCGGGCCGCGCCGGGTAGAGCGAGACGCAATGCATCAGCACGAGCTCCGCCCTGCTCTTTGTCCGGAACAGGTCCACCGCCATGCCGATCTCCTCCACCGTCGCCATCCCGGTCGAGAGGATCACCGGCTTGCCCGTCCCCGCTACCGCCTCCACGAGAGGATGGTTGGTGACCTCGGACGAGGCGAGCTTGTAGAGCCCGGTTCCCAACCCCTCCAGCAGTTCCAGCGATTCCAGGTCGAACACCGAGGAGAAAAAAAGAACACCATGGTCCCCGGCCGCAGCTTTAAGCTCCCGGTACTGTCCCGGGGTGAGAACAAAGCGCCTGAAAAAGTCCACCAGGCCCGGGTCCGGCTTCCGTTCGGCGCCGGTTTCCATCAGGTCCGCGGTATACACCGAGCTCATGAGCTCGGGCACGAAGGTCTGAAACTTTACCGCGTCCGCGCCGGCGCGGGCCGCCGCTTCTATCATGGCCCGGGCCGTATCCACATCGCCATTATGGTTCAGGCCGATTTCTGCAACATAGAGCGCATGCCGCCCTGTTTGTAAGATGGATTCCAGCATGAAATGTTACCCGGTTGTGAGATACCGCGGTTACCGCGGACACTTGTATTATCGACAGGAAACGGCCGGCGGGCAAGGCAAAAAGCCCGGGCACGCTCCACGCGCTACCGTATATATAAATTTTTATATGTTTAGCCCAGGCGGATTAATTTTTAATTGACACTCATCTTTATAAAAAGGTAGTATCGATCACTCACCCTGCCCCGGCGGTTCCGGCCATGGGAGCGGGGCAGAAACCGGCAAACCTGCTGTCATACTGATAGTTTCCTGAAAAACTCCATCCGTGGAGTTTTTCAGGAACGGTTTTACGAAGTGAATTCGTAAAACCTCACGTTTTTCTTGGCTTACGCCTCGAAAAATGGCGATACATCCGTGTATCGCTTCGCAGTTTGCTGTTTTTCAGCAAACTGCTAATTACAACGCGGGGACAATTGATGGGAAAGCGCTTCATACTGGCCATTGACCTGGGTACCACCGGCAACAGGGTATACTGTTTCGATGAAAAGGGAAAACCGGTTTCCAGCGCCTACCGCGAGTTCACACAGCATTTCCCGAAACCGGGATGGGTCGAGCATGACGCCGTTGAGATATGGGACTCCGTAAGCTCCCTCATACCCGGGGCGATCAAGGAAGGAGGGCTCTCCCCAACCGACGCCGTCGCAATCGGCATCACCAACCAGCGCGAAACCTCTCTCCTCTGGGACCGAGACACAGGCAAGCCCATCCACAACGCGATCGTATGGCAGTGCCGCAGGACCACGGATATCTGCAACCAGCTGAAACAGGCGGGCAACGAGCAGCTCTTCCGCGAGACAACGGGCCTGGTGATCGATGCGTACTTTTCCGGCACCAAGGTCAAGTGGCTCCTGGACAACGTGCAGGGTGCGCGCACCCAGGCCGAGAGCGGCAAGCTCCTGTTCGGCACCATCGACACATGGATACTGTGGAATCTCACCGGCGGCGTGTCTCACGCCACGGACTACACCAACGCCTCGCGCACACTGATGTTCGATATAAAGGAAAAAAAATGGTCCGAGAAGCTCCTTGAGATCCTCTCGGTGCCCACGAAGGTGCTCCCCGAGGTCAAGGCCTCTGCATCGAAATTCGGTGTAACAAAAGGCGCGCCGGGGCTGCCGGACGGTATCATCATCGGCGGAATCGCCGGTGACCAGCAGGCCGCCATGGTGGGCCAGAACTGCGTAACACCCGGAAGCCTGAAGAACACCTACGGCACCGGCTGTTTCATGCTGATGAACAACGGCGAGAACTTCATCATCTCCCGGAACGGCCTTCTCACGACCCTGGCCTGCGACAACTTCGGTCACCCCGTGTACGCGCTCGAGGGATCGGTTTTCATCGGCGGCGCGGTCGTACAGTGGCTCAGGGACTACCTGAAGTTTTTCGACAACAGCGCCGACTCGGAAAAAATGGCGCGCTCCGTCGCGAAAGAGAACGAGGTGGTGCTGGTACCGGCCTTTGTCGGACTGGGCGCACCCCACTGGAACATGGACGCCCGGGGCGCCATGTTCGGCCTGACCAGGGACACGACCCGGGAGGACATCGTCATGGCTGCGCTGAAATCAATCGCGCTCCAGTCGCGCGACCTGGTGGAAGCGATGCAGGAGGACACCGGGACGGCAGTGCCGGAGCTTCGCGTGGACGGCGGAGCGACCAAGAACGGCTTCCTCATGCAGTTCCAGTCTGATATCCTCAATATACCGGTCCTCCTGCCCGAGATTACCGAGTCCACGGCCCTGGGGGCCGCCTATCTTGCCGGCGTCACGGGAGGCGTGTTCGGCTCAATCGGCGAGATCGCGAAAACGAACAGGATAGCCTCATCGTACAAACCGGGAATGAGCAAATCGGAGCGCGACCACCAGGTCCGGCTCTGGAATGACGCAATACGAAGATTACTGTTGCAATGATACGGCAAGCCCGTCATCAAAGATACACTAGGGAGGAAGAGCATGGCCAGACCATTATTGGGCGAAATACTCCTTGATAACAAGGAAATATCCCAGGAACAGCTTGAAAAAGCCATTGAGGTCCAGAAAAAAGAGGGCGGATTGATTGGTATAATCCTCGTCACCATGGGCGCCATAACCGAGCAGACGCTTGTCAAATATCTCGCGATCCAGGCAGAGCGGGTAACATCTTCATAGCAAAACGGCACCCCGGGGGCCGCACGCTATTGGTACGTCCCGGAGCGCAGCGGGAGCACCGCCGGGTGTCCCGCTGCATTCGAAATAATTTACGGGCAGAGCACTTCGGTGCTCTTTTCGTTTCTTCGCGTCGGCGTTTTTCTGATTGACAGACTGCCCGCAGCCGGTCCATGCTAAGAAACCGCGGCGGTTGGGGACGCCCGCGATGACCACTTGCTTCCAGGAAATTCAACGAACATGAATAAACAGACAGCAGCCGTCTCTCTCTGCGCAGTCATCATCCTGGGCGCGGCCGGATGCACCGGCAAACAGCTCACGCAGCAGCAGGTGTGGGCGCGCCACACGAAGAAGGTGCAGGAAAACAATAAAAAGGCCTGCGCCACCGGGTGCATCGCGTTCGAGGGCGACAGCAACATGGAGCTCATCGACTTTCAGGAATACCTGGATGAGCCGGCCTGCAACTACTCGCACCGCGGGAGCACAACCGTCGACGTGCTGGCACGGAAAGAAAAATTACGGAAGATCAGGCCCGCGGTGATCGTCGTCCTCGTCGGCGGCAACGATGTCGTGCAGTCGTTCCCGGAGGAGAAGACGTCCCGCAATTACGATGAGCTGATCGGCTTTTACAAATCCATATGCGGGAGGGTTTACTGCATCAGTAATCTTCCGGTCAACCCGCGGCTGCATATTAAGACTTCGAGCATGATCCGGCTGAACGCCCGCCTCGAGCAGACCTGCCGCAGGTACGGCGCCACGTTCGTCAACGTGTTCCCCAGCCTCTACCGGAACGGGGGCCTCAACCCTGATTATGCGATCGACCCGGTCCACCTGAACAGGGCGGGCCAGGACGTGCTGATGCGCATCCTCAAGAGATACCTCGCCAAATAAAAGGAGTGGGTTTAAACCCACTCCTGTATAAAAATAGCTGCGAAAGAAATCATGGCCTTACATAAGACAGGCGTTTCAATCTCTTGCAGGGCCGGGTTTAAAAACCGACCCGCTACGGTGTTCTATTTAACCTCGACAAGCCAGCCGTTCCTGTCCTCGTAATCGCCGTACTGTATGCCGATGAGCCGCTCGTACAGCCGGGTGATGACCGGGCCGGCATGGTCCCCGCTTCCGAAACTGTATTCGCGGTCGCGGAACCTGATCAGGTTAACCGGCGTGATGACGGCGGCCGTGCCGACCGCGCCCACCTCGGTGAAGGTCTCCAACTCGCTTGCCTCGACCGGACGGCGCTCGACGATCATTCCCATGTCCTGGGCGATGATCGAGAGACTGTCGTTGGTAATGCTCGGCAGAATGCTCCGCGACTGGGGCGTTATATAGGAATTGTCCCTGATGGCTATGAAATTCGACGTGCTGAACTCGTCGATGTACCGCTTCTCACGCGAATCGAGGTAGAGCACGACCGGGTAACCGCGGTCATGTCCGAACTCCGCACCGCCGAGCCCGGCAGCGTAGTTGCCGCCGACCTTGCAGTCCCCCACGCCCATCGGCGCGGCGCGGTCATAATCCTCGACTATCAGCGCCTTTACCGGCATGAAACCGCCCTTGTAGTACGGGCCCACAGGCGTAGCGAACACCACAAACAGGTACTCGGGCGCGGGCCCCAGCCCCACGCGGGCGCCGGTGCCGATCACGAGCGGCCTGATATACATGCTTGCCCCCGTGCCGTAAGGCGGCAGGTATTTCAGGTTGGCCTTTACCACCTTCTGCACGGCGTCCATGAATATATCGTCCGGCACGGGCGGTATGAATATCCGCTCGCAGCTCTTCCGCAGGCGATGGGCGTTCTCCAGAGGCCTGAATATGACCGCCCTGCCGTCCTTTGTCTCGAACGCCTTGAGGCCCTCGAACGCCTCCTGGCCATAGTGAAGCGTCGGTGCGGCCATGTGGAGGGGAATATATTCGTCTTCTACGACCTCGGCGGCCGACCATTTGCCGTCCTTCCAGTAACACCGGATATTAAAATCGGTCTTGTGGTAGTCGAACGGGAGGCTTTTCCAGTCCAGTTCCGCTTTTCTTTTGTCTTTCATATTCATGTCCGTATCCCAAGGCTGTACGCTCATGTAGCGATTCGCCCGGCCCCTGTTTTTGATTAAGGAATAGTAAGAAAGTACTGGATGGAAATTGTCAAGGATAAAGATCGGGGAGGACAAAATAATTCCCGGGAGCAGGCCCTATCCGAGCAGCTTTTTCAGCGCCTCTATCTGCGCCACTACTTCCTTTTTCGCCGTGCTACCGGCGGAGAGCTTGCCTTCGACGGAGTTCACAGGGTCCACTATCCCGACGATATCGTCATCAAACTCCGGCGCGAGCTTTTTGAAATCCTCCGCTTTCAGGGCGAAGAAATCGGTCCCCTGCTCCTCGCAGGAGCGGACGAGCCTGCCGACGATCTCGTGCGACTTCCTGAAGGGCACTCCCTTGCGCGCGAGGTAATCGGCGACGTCGGTAGCGGTCGAAAAATTGCTGAACACTGCCTTCTTCATGCGATCGACGTTGAGCTTCATGCCGGAGAGCATTTCGGCCATCCCTGCAAGCGCGAGCTTGATCGTGTCGATGGAATCGAAGAGCCGCTCCTTGTCCTCCTGCAGGTCACGGTTATAGGCCATGGGCAGGCCCTTCAGCAGGGTCAGGAGGGACACCAGGTTCCCGGCAAGCCGTCCCGACTTGGCCCGTATCAGCTCCGCTATGTCCGGGTTTCGCTTCTGGGGCATGATTGACGAGCCGGTGGTAACGGCGTCCGAGAGGCGTATGAACCCGAATTCCGAAGAAGACCAGAGTACCAGCTCCTCGCTGAGCCGGGAGAGGCGCACGCCGCAGACTGCGGCGAAGTAGCAGAAATCGAGCATGAAGTCGCGGTCGCTCACCGCGTCCATGGAATTGGGGACGATCTCCTCGAAGCCCAGCTCCTTCCGCACGAACTCGCGGTCGACCGGGTAGTTGAGCCCCGCCAGGGCGCCCGATCCCAGGGGCATGAGCGCACAGGCGGTCGCTGCGGCGTCAAGGCGCCTGGCGTCCCTTCTAAAGCCCCATGCATACGCGAGCATGTGCTGGCTGAAGCGCACCGGCTGTGCCACCTGCATGTGGGTATACCCGGGCATGATCACGTCCAGGTTCTTCTCGGATATGTCGACGAGAACGCCGACGAGCGCGTCCAGCAGGCCGCGGACCTCAACGGCCTCGTCGCGCAGGTACATCCGCTCGTCCAGCGCCACCTGGTCGTTACGCGAGCGCGCCGTGTGGAGCTTTCGACCTGCGTCGCCGATCCGCTCGGTGAGCGCGGCCTCTATGTTCATGTGTATGTCCTCGAGCGAGGGATTGAACGCGAAGGTCCCCGCGTCGATCTCTTTCTCAATTTCGGCCAGGCCCCTGCGGATGTCGGCCAGCTCGGCGTCGGACAGGATGCCGATCCGGTTCAGCATGCCGGCATGGGCCAGGGATCCGCGGATGTCCTGGCGATAGAGGCGCGCGTCGAACTGTATCGATGACGATATCTTCTCCGCGGTACCGGACAGCGCACCGGTAAACCGGCCGCCCCAGGGTTTTTTCTTGTCGGTGCTCATGGTCCCCCCCCGCCCCCGGAGGGGGCGCCGGCATTGTCCCGGCATGATAGGTCCGCAAGCGCTTGCGGACCTATCGGCGCTCGCGATGACTCAATCCTTAACCGGAATGATATTCACAACAGGCACAATGCGCTTTATATCTTAAATAAATCAAGCGAAATTACAAAGCGACAGCCGGGCGGCGCTAGCGGCCGGAAATCCTGCCCATCAGGAGGTCGACATACGGACGAAGGCTCTCCAGCGCGGGCTTGATCTCATATTCGAGTATGTCAGAGAGGCTGATGATGTCGTTGTTTTCCATCACTTCAATGACATTATGGAGCAGGTTCCGTAAATCCCGGTTCAACTTCTCCATGCTCACCCCTCCGACCTCCACTTCGGCAAGGTCCACGCGGAAGACCGGCATGATCTGCGAGCAGGTCCGCGTGTATCGGTATATGAAATCGATGAAGCCCTTCAGGCGCCCCGCGGCGTCAGTGTCCTTACCGGTCTGGTAGGCGATGGCGGCCGCCTCGACGTTTGTGCGTTGCTGCCCCAGCTCCTCCCCCATCTGCCTGAGCGACGAGATGAGCACATCGGGCGAATCGATGCTCTGTACGATGAGCGAGCGCATGGCATCGCTCAGGAGGAGCATCCTGAAGATACCCTTGATTTCAGCGAAGACGCCCCCGTACATACTGATGGCCTCTTTCAGCCCGGACGCGTTTTCGGCCGCGGCAAGTGCGTCGCGGAGCGTCTCGAGCATGTGCACATGATCCGAAAGTGCGCGGTCGCGGTACTTCACGCTTTCCGGGTCGACGCCCAGAAGGCCCGCCACCTTGAAAAAAACCTCCAGCAGCCAGGACACGCCGGTGACGAGATCGGTGCGGTCACCCGCGCCCCACCCGCCGGACTCCCCGGCCCGCCCGGTGAACGCTTCGACCCGGTCACAGTAGCGTATGGCTTCGTCGGCCGACGAAAACACGATGTCCGCCTTGGATTGAACGATGCAGTTGATGACACCGACCTCGTCGAGAGTTTTGTCCGGGGGTGTATCGATCGGGTACAGGCTGTCATCGATATACAGCTCGAAGAATACCAGGTCCCGCTCCCGCGTCCACGCCGAGACCGAATTGATAACATCGGCAATATTTTTCTCGCTCTCCAGCCCGAAATCAACAGGGCAATCGTTGATCATGACCTGCACGCCGCACCTCGCTTCCTTATTTATCATTGTCGCCGGAGTTGCCGCCCATCTGCTGCTTCATCCATTGCTTCTGGGAGTTGGTCTCGGTGATGGCCTGCTCCATGCGGGCGAACTTGGCCCGGAGCTTCTCCTCGTATTTTTTCAAATGGTCCTCGTGGCGCTTGATGCTGTCGTCGGTCATCCTGATGGAAGTGTCCTCGTTCTCGATCTGCGCCGCGATGATGTTCTTACCCGGCTGGACATATGGCTTCAGCACGTACGTGACTTTGTAGGCCATGCCCTCGTCAGGCTTGTCGTCGCCGTCGGTGTCCGATCCGAAAAACATGAGTACGCCTTCCGGGTTTTCCAGAACCGCCTTCCGGAGAATCTCCTCGTCGATGACGAGCTTGCCGGACTTGATCGACTCCCAGGCAGCGTTCACCGCGCCGGTCGTTATGCCCATCTGCGAGAACATCTTGATCGGCCGTTCCGCGCCGTTCGGATAGGCGCCGGTCACGGTCATGCGGAGCATGCTCTCAAGCCGCATCATGGTCATGTCGCCGACAAACAGGCCGGACTCCGAGAGCATCTTGTCGTAATCGCCGGGCTTCCGGGTCTTCGCCGCCCTGGTGATATCGGCATGATAGGTCAGGTACTTGTTGTATGCGTCCACGAACTTCTTGATCTTCTCCAGCGACGAGTCGATGCTCTGCTCGACGTTCAGGTTTATCTCGCCAGCCGAGGGCCGCTTGAGGGTCAGGGTGACACCCCTGATCACGTCGGTCAGGTTATCGTTCCGGTCCCTGGTCACCTCGATGCCGTCCACTGACAGCTTTGCATCTTGCGCGCGGGACACGGTATTCTTGGGCTCGAGCTTCCCCTTCATCTCCAGGGGCGTCGCGATCTTCAGGGCCGATACATCCATCGCGCCCCTGTTGCAGTATAGTATGAGCTTGGTGATCTTTGCGTTTTTCAAATCCTTGCCTACGGCTATGGCCTGCGGCCCGCGGGCGTCTTTCGCGATCGGGTATATTTTCTCGACCCGCACACCGCCGTCCATTACGACAACCCCGACGCCCAGGACGCTATCAAAGGACACGGCCTCGTCAGCGCGGTCCTTGCGGCTCCGGTCGACATTGTACCCGTCGAGGATGATCCCCTTTATGTTTACCCGCTCCTGCGGGCCCACATTGATCCGATTCGGGACCCCGGCATCATCGTCAGCTTTTTCCCGGTAGGACAGATCGAACTCGAGCCGCGTATCTTCTTTGACCAGCGTCTCGACAGGGAGGGCGTATTCACGCCAGAGGAGCCCGCGCACTGTCACCGATGATCCGCCTTCGGCGACCCGGATCGAACCGTTTTCGCCCGCCGGCTTTTTCTCGCCCATGTAGGTCGTGAAATAACGCGAGTCGAAGGTGACGGACATCTCGTTTTTTTTCTCGCCGGCCGCGCCGTCGATAAGTCCTATGTGAGACAGGAGTTCCTTGTCTCCCGTTATGTTTATCTCGCCCTTTTCCCCGCTCTTCGTGGATTGGATCGTGAGGATGAAGGAATCGCCCGACTTTCGAATATAGTCAGTGGTGAAAAGCTCCGAGGCGACATCATCGATCTTTTCCTTCAGGTCCTTCAGCCTGCCGCCCTTGAAATTGATGACTGCGGACGAGCCGTTAACCTCGAGGTTAAACTTCCCGGCGGGAAGAACGGCCTTCTCATCTATCGCGTCCGTGGAAATGCGGTGAGATTCGGCGACCTGTATAACCTTGATTTTCTTTACGCCCTTGTCCGCTTCCTTTGCCGTCTTGGCCTCGAGGACCGAAGGATCGGAAACGACCGCTGCTTTATCCGTATAGGAAGCCCTGAAGCCGAACAGCTCCTTGGCCGCGCTGTTTACGTCTTCCAGGTATTTGCCGAGGGCCTTGAGCCCTTCGATACGAGTGTTATGGTTCTTCTTGCGAATCTCCAGTTGTTTAATTGGTCTGGCTTCGACATTGACCAGCTTATCGATCAATCCATCGGTATCCATCCCTGATGCCATTCCGCTCATTGTAATAGGCATAACCGAGCCCTCCTTTGCTAGTTCCGGCGAGCTTTCTGAGTATCACTTAATGGGTTCATTTACACACTCGTCCCGTACCACTATTATCGACATAATATCGAAATTAAATTAGCAAATCTCTTAAAGATTTTTAAACTATAATAATGAAATAAGCGGGAATTTTTTTGAGCTAAACATGGATTAATATGACATTTTTTAAAATATGTTCACTTTATTGCAGGGGAAATTAACTATGACGGCGATAACTATCGCCCCATACTTACTCCTGGCACAGATTTAAGCGATAACTATCTGTTTTTCAGTTACTCTGACCCCACGATCATGGCTGGTTTTTTTCGAATGCGCAAAGATATCATGCGAGGAGCTATTCGTCCCCTTTTTTAAGAAAGCAATACCTGTACCTACCGCGTTACCGCGATTCGTCCACTATCATTCCGAGAAAATCCTGGATATGCTCGAGCAGCTTTATCGCTTCCCGGGCCGGGATCTCGCGGATCACTTCATTGGTATCGGTATTGAATATTTTTACCACGACGCGATGTGTCTTTTCATGAATTGAAAAACTCAACCGCTCGTGCATGTCTCGAACGCCCGAATTAAGCCTGTCGACGACATCGGCTATCTCCTCCCTGTTCAGGTCTCGCTGGGGAGATGCCTGCGCCGGTTTATAATGCTGGCTAACCGACGCCTGATCGACAGACTCCGTATTTCGAGCGTACTTGCCGATATTATTCGGCTCGTAATTGACGCTCTTGATGTTCATTTGTAACCTCCATGTTACATAGAGAATAAATTCTCTCAACCTCCCTTTTTTTAAAAAACGGTCCCTCCCCTGCCGCGGGTCCGGGTGCGCACCCGTTCCAGCGACCGGGGAGGGACGGGAACGTCCGCACTGCCGGGACTCCCCGTAAAAATGTTATCCTCAATCAAACAGCTTCATGATGAGCTTCGGCTTTGTGTTCGCCTGGGCCAGCATCGCTGCGCTCGTTTGAACGAGAATCTGGTCCTTTGTGAATTCAACCATTTCACTCGCCATATCCGCGTCCCTGATCCGGGATTCCGCAGACATCATGTTCTCGTAATTCTGCGCCAGGGCATGAATCGAATTCTCCAGCCGGTTGTAGTACGCTCCAAGGTCTGCCCTCTGCCGACCAAGCCTGTCAAGGGCTTTGTCGACATACCCTATCATCGCGTTCGCACCGGCCGTCGTTGAGATCGCCCGCTTTTTGTCTCCCTCATTTACCAGGTTGAAGGCCTTCGAGCCGACGGTAGCGATAAAAACCCTGATGCGCTGATTCTGATTGGCTCCAACATGGAAAAACATGCTCCCGGTCTTGCTCGCTTTCGCGAACTCTCCCCTGAGCATTTTCATCCTGTTGAACTCCGCCGAAGACGCGATCCGGTCGACCTCATCCACAAGTTGAGATACCTCAACCTGCATCTGGAGCCGATCGTCGTTTGAATAAATCCCATTGGCCGACTGAATCGACAAAACCCTTATCCGCTGCATGATCTCGTTCAGCTGCTGGTACGACCCCTCTGCCACCTGGATGAACGAAAGCCCGTCCTGGGCGTTCCGCTCAGCCTGTGCGAGGCCCCTGATCTGAGTCCGCATCTTTTCTGACACGGCCAGACCGGAGGCGTCGTCGCCGGCGCGATTGATCTGCTCGCCGGATGAGAGCCTTTCAATGGTCTTGTCCATACGATTCGCAACTTCGGACAGCTGCCTGCTTGCGAATACGGCGCTCATGTTGTGATTGATTCTCATTGGGTCCCTCCCTTGTTTTATTCCGGCCCGCAACCTGTATCTGTCTGCGATCCGGGTTTTTCAACCGCGCCATCATGCCGCGACAGGAGTCGCCGAAGCGACCCGAAGGTTGTCTCCTTGTCTTGCTGCCCTGACTGCCCATAATCATGACAACACCGGCTCCGAAAGCTTCGGCAGCCGGTGATGCCCTCTCCGCATCACGGGCTGCCGAAACAGCCTGGTGCGAGCAGTCGGGACATCAGGAGGGATGAGAATCGTGATGAATTTTCAAAGAACCTGTTTTCCTTTACTCTCGAGTTTGTAATCGGTACGTTTAGGCACCGAGAAGTTTTAATACTGACTGACCCTGGATATTCGCCTGAGCGAGCATCGCCGAACCCGTCTGGACGAGGATCTGGTTTTTCGAGAACTCGACCATCTCCTCCGCCATGTCAGCGTCCCGGATGCGCGATTCCGATGCCTGCGTATTTTCATACGCGTTCATCAGTCCTTTCGCTGTCATCTCGAGCCTGTTGTAATACGCTCCGAGGTCCGCGCGCTGCTTGGACAATCTCTGCAGTGCAGCATCCATAACCCCAATGGCATCGTTGGCGCCGCCCGGTGCGGAGAGGGTCACACTGATCCTGCCGGAGCCGTCCCTGAACTTAAGGGCCCGTGCCGTCATGGTCCCGATGTACACCCGCTCCCGCTGGTCCTTGTTGGCCCCGAGATGGAACCACATGCTTGCCTTGGGATTGGTCTTGGAGAAATCCCCCGTCAGTACTTTGAATCTGTTGAACTCTGCCTGAGAAGCGACTCTGTCAACTTCGTCGACAAGGGCGGATACTTCGACCTGGATGAGCTGCCGGTCTTCTGAACCGTAAATGCCGTTCGCGGCCTGAACCGCGAGGACCCTTACGCGCTGAATGACCGACGACGTCTGGTTGAGATACCCTTCGGCCGTCTGCACGAATGACATGCCGTCCTCCGTGTTACGTTCCGCCTGACGCAGCCCCTGGATCTGTGTCCTCATCTTTTCGGACACGGCCAGGCCGGATGCGTCATCCCCTGCCTTGTTAATTCGCTGACCTGATGCAAGCTTTTCCATGCTCGACTGGATATCCCAGTGCTTGAACTTCAGCGATTTGTTGGCATTAATCGCACTCATGTTGTGATTAATAATCATTTTACACTCCTTTGTCAGAATGGTTTCTGGCTTCCTTGCCATCCGGATTCCGAGGGCAGGAGGAATCGAATGATTACTACCAGTTTGGGCTGAAGCCTTACGCATCAGCCGGACTGAGGGCTATACCAGGTTTGCAAATGGGCTTATGCAAAACTGGATAACCCGTTTTCCTAGAATAGTTTTCCCCTGAAAGTTTTGAAAGATCTCGTAGAGTAAAGAGGGACACGTATCCCTATTCGAATTTTCGCCACCTTTGGTGACCATATTGAGGGCGTTTACAGGCGTTTATTTGACATGAAAGGTGATAATATTAAATTATAATTGATTTTCTGCTAATAATATCTTCTTTGCAATTTTTTTACATATTTTGATATTTTTTTTAAATTATGGGTAATTATGGAATAATAGTAATTATTTAAAATTTTTTAACTAGTTTTTATTTTATATATGAGGCGAATAGTATTAGGCGCCGAAGGTATCGAGAATTTTTTTGATACTTTTCTCGAGGACCTGGCCTATGATGAGATTCCTGCGAGAGCCGTCCGAGGCGGCGGCCAGCAGCTTTTAAGCGGAATCAGATTCTTTCCTGATGCTGTCCTGACAGTGATAAAACATGTTGGAAAGCTCGACCATCTGATCGTACCGCTTTATGTTGGTGTTCGAGATTTCTACGGTATACTGGTTCAACTCGATAAGATTTTCGATGATGCTGTCCGCGATATCGAACAGAACGCCCAGGTCCTCGAGCTTTCGGCGGGCTTTGCCGCTTTCACCGGCGCCGGCCTGCGCGGGGTCGGGAAAATCACGTATCTTGAGATAATCCGCCAGCTCCAGGGACAGGACCACGGAGAGCCGGGCGCTCTCCTCGTGATTTTCCCGGACCAGGGCGCTTTTTCCCTCCATGAGCTCCCGGACGCAGCCCGCGACAAGGAACTGGTCATTCGCGGACCTGCTCATGGCGACTACAGCCGGCGCCTGTGCCGACATGCTTGCGGACAGGGACTCCTCGCCCCCGATTTCCGCGCATATATCATCCAGCATCCTTTTTATATCTTCGACCTCGCCGGACTCGATAACGGCCGAGATCCTTGCGTGCAGCCGCTCTTCCGCCTCTTTTTCCTTTTCATTGATACAGTGCCCGCTCCAGTCTGCGGTCACGGACTCGTGCAGCCGATCAGCCCCCTCGACACCCCCCGCACGCGCTCCGCGGCCCGCCCGATATGACGCGCGACGCGGTAATCCAGCAGTACGATAGCATTGCTCCGCTCCCGTAATTGCCGGGCAAGCTCCAGTCCCTTCCGTATCGATTCCGAGAGCATGAGGATCTTGAACTTCAGTCGCTTCCGGGTCTTCGGATCGATCGCCTCGATGACCACCAGGTCGCTGGCAAGCGCTTTCTGCCTCTCGATGTCGATGTCTAAAACCGAGAATGAATTTATGATGGTATTGCACTGGTCCCGGAAGGTCAGGCCGGCCTCCAGGAGGATATCCGCCTTCTGGGACAGCTTTTCCCGGAGCTCTATCGAAAGCTCTATGAACTCTTTCAGCTTTGCCGCCTGGTTGATACACCGGTACACGATCTTGCCCGGCTCACGGGCATAATCGAAGAAGCGCTTCGTATCAGCGGCAACTGTCGCTCTCTGCTCCTGGTCCATTTTCTTGCGCCGATGTTACGTATGGGAAAATGCTAGACGGGCGATTGCGAAAAGCCAATGCATTTTCAATCGTCAGACCGGTTACGGGAAAATGTATTGACTCGGGACGCATAAATCATTACTTTTTCTGCACTGCGTAAACCATGCATCAGGAGGCCGTCATGAGGGCATCAATTACTTCAATAATAGAAAAAAAAGCCAGAAACGAAAAGATAACGGTGCTCACCGCGTATGATTACTCCTTCTCCGCGATACTGGACGCCGCCGGTGTAGACATTATTCTTGTCGGTGATTCCATGGCAAATGTGGTCCTCGGCATGGATTCAACCGTTGAAATAAGCCTTGATGAAATGATCAACCACAGCCGGGCGGTCGCGAAAGGGTCGCAAAACGCGATGATTATCGGCGACATGCCCTACTGCTCATACCAGGCAAACCCGGAAAACGCGCTGGGCAGCGCGCGCCGCTTCATGGATGCCGGGTGCCAGGGCGTCAAGCTGGAATGGTTCGACAGCGCGCTGGAGGTGACCACCCGTATCGTCAAAGACGGGATACCGGTCATGGGACACATCGGCTTCACGCCGCAGACTGCCGACAAGCTAGGTAGCTCGATCGTCCAGGGCAAGGACTTCGAAACAGCGAAACGCCTGATCGACCAGGCAGCCCGGCTGGAAGCGGCCGGGTGCTTCAGCATCGTGCTGGAATGCGTGCCGTGGCAGATAGCCCGTATCATCACCGGGAAGCTCCTGATACCGACCATCGGTATCGGGGCCGGCGCCGACTGCGACGGCCAGGTCCTGGTCCTCAACGACATGCTCGGCCTGTTCAAGCGGTTCACGCCGAAGTTCGTGAGGATCTTCGCGGACCTCCACGCCGCATCGTTAGCCGGCGTGCAGAAGTACATCGAAGAAGTAAAGGCCGGCACGTTCCCCTCCGAGAAAGAGCGGTTCTCCATGAAGGAAGAAGAATTCGAGAAGCTGAAGCAATCGATCTGAGGGCCGGGGCTATCTCAATTATACTGCTATTCTGCACTGCGGGATCCCATTCAAACAGTATTGTAAACAATCCTTTCGTGGAGTTTTTCAAGGTCGGTTTTAACCCGCCTGTACCATCGTGACAGTTTGACGGAAGGCCCGTGATTTTTTTATCGCCGGAAAACACTATTCGGGATTATCAATCGCGGTTTACGCAGTGCCTGGAAAAAATAAAAGAAGCCTCTTCCGAGGCTTCTTTTAAAAACTGCTCAACTACAGCTTGCGGCATGGAGAAGAATGGGGGGGGATATGAAACATTGTTGTATGGGTAACACATTCATCCACTTCTGTTTCAAGGTGAAGTTTTTTTGCCGCAAGCTGTAGAGAGCAGACTTTGCATACTGTCTCTAAAGCGAACTGTAAGTAAAATCCTCCTTACTTGCATTGCGCAATTTGTGAGACCGTTACAATTGTTAATATACTATACAAGGTGGATTCGTGCAATCATCGAATATGTTATTTAGTTGAGGGAAAAAGCTCGAATAATTTTGTAGGGGAATTCCCTGACTTAAATGAGCCCGCCGGGGCGTTAACTCAGGGTTTGGAGGTGTGTTCCTGGCTCCACTGGACAGCGTACCGTACCAGTTCGCTTGAATCTTTCATTTTAAGCTTATCGATTATACGCGATCGGTAGGTCTCAACCGTTTTTACGCTGAGGGAAAGCTCCTGCGCTATGTGCCTGTTTGACATGCCCCGGCCGATGAGGTGAAAAACGTCCATCTCCCTGTTCGTGAGGCCGTCAAGCGGCGACTGCATGACATCCGTCGACGTAAGGAGCTTGCCCAGGAGGCGCTCCTTGATTTCATCGCTGACGTAAATTTTTCCATTGAGAATATCCCTGAGCGCCTGGACGACGGTTTCCATCGATTCCTTCTTCATGATGAAGCCGCGGGCGCCCGCCCGTATCGCGCGCTCGGCATAGAAATTCTCGTCATGCATGGAGAGGACCAGGACGGGTATGTTGAAGCGCGACTTGATGGCGGTGGTCAGCTCGATGCCGCTGGTGCCCTTGAGCGAGAGATCCGCTATTATGATGTCCGGGCGCAGATCATTGATCTGTCGTATGGCGCTGTCCGCATCCTCGGCGTCTCCGCACACGATGAAGTCGTCCTCCCCGTTGATGAACACGGCCAGCCCCTGCCTGACAACGGGGTGGTCGTCAACGATGAAAACTTTTTTCTTCATGGTACAGCACGTCCTTGCATCGGGATACTATCGACAGATGATTCCACCCTGTCAATATATTAATTCCGCCGCACGTGCGGCCGTCACTGCCGCCGCAGCGAGCAGGAAACAGTTGTCCCGCCGTGCCTGTTTTTTCCGATCTTGATGGTTGCGCCTATCGCATTCGCGCGGTATTGCATGGTGCGAAGCCCCATGCCCTTCAGGGGATCGACATCGTCCGGGAAACCCGTGCCGTCATCCTCGATCTCGAGACGGACGATGCCCCTCCTGTTCACAAGCGACACGGTGATCCTCTTTGCGCTTCCATGGCGTATCGCGTTTGTAATGGATTCCTGTACAATGTAATGAAACTGCGTCTCCACCATGCTGTCATTGATGGTAATCGATGGATCGTACTTCATCTTGCAGGAGACCGAGTACACGTTTTCCATGGTCCTGGTGAGCCGGTCGAGCGCGGCTATGATTCCGCCCGAGTCAACCTCGACGGGAGACAGCCCACGCGAGAGAAGCCGCGTATGCTCCTTCGCTTCGTTGATCAGCGCGGTAATGCCGCGGGCGTCCTCCGCCTCGGGGACGTCCCGCGCGGCCAGCTTCTTGACCAGGGACTCACACAGAAACCCGGTCCCGGCAAGGATCTGGCCCAGGTCGTCATGCAGGTCGCGCCCGATGCGCTGCTGTTCCCTCATGCTTATCTCCAGGATCTGCCGCTCCAGGTACTTGCGCTCGGAAATATCCGTGAATACGGCTACGAAGCCCGTGACCCGGTCCCGGTCATCCGTGAGGGACCGCGGCGAAATGACCATGCCGGTCTTGATACCATCCGGGAGCTGCAGCGCTATCTCGAACGCGCCCGGACGCGCGCTTATCTTCCCGTTGAGAAAATTCTCGAATCCCGGCCGGTCGGCCTCATGAATAAAATCCATCATGGGCCTTCCGATTATCTCTTCTTCCGGACGGCCCACCATCAGGCAGAACTGGTCGTTCACGAACACGACGCCCCCCCGCTCGTCCCCCTGCACCAGTCCGTCGTTCATTGCCTGGACCAGGACGCGATACTTCTCCTCGCTCCTGCCCAGCGCGCTCTGGGCCATCTTGCGCAGGGTGATATCTTTGAGGACTGCGTGTATCATCGGCTTCCCGGCGATCGGGATGGCGGTGAGGGTTATATCGACGGGCACCTGCCTTCCGTCAAGCCGAAGCGCAACCCACTCAAGGCTGAGACTGTCCATCTCGTACACCAGCGAAACGATCTCATCCATTCTGGACGGGGCATGGGTCCCCTCGGGAAGGAATTCCGGGGAAAGCTCATATATTCCCTGCCCCAGCATCTCCGGCTTGTTCCTGGCCCCGTACAGATGCACGGCCGCCATGTTGCAATCGATAATATACCCGTTTTCCACCAGAAGCTGGGCATCAGCCGACTGCTCGAACAGGAGATGGAACTTCTCCTCGCTGTCACGCAGCGCTACTTCTATCTTCTTGATCTCCGTGACGTCATTCAAAACAGACAGCAGGTGTTTCTCGCCGCCGAGGTCCAGTACCTCCACAGAGACCATGATGTTCCGAATCTCTCCTGATTTTGCGGTAAACCGGAACTCGCGGTCCCGGACCGAGCCGCCGCTTTGCAGGGACGATCTCATTGATTCCAAGACCTCCCCATCGATGAAACTGGTGAAAATGTTTCCAGACATTTTCAGGATTTCCTCGCGCGTAAACCCGCTCATGAAGAGCAGATTCTCGTTCATGTCGATGATACTGTCGTCGTCCATCTTCGTTATGAGCATGCCGCTCGGGCTGGAATGGAACGTCTTGTAGAATTTCTCCTCGGAAACGCGAAGCGCCTCTTCCGACTTCTTCCTGCCGGTGATGTCCTCGCCAATCGCCTGTATTTCAGAGATGATTCCCATCTCGTCGAACAGGCCCTGCCCGATCCACCGCTGCCACCGCTCCTCCGAATGGATCCGTATTCGAAGCTCGAGGTTAATCACAGGGTTTACTGCGCTCAGTGTCGTGTACATCTTTTTCGCCTCAGACAGGTCGACATCCGTAAGGAGCTCGTCGAGGGATTTGCCGATGACATCTTCACGCTGTAAATCAAAGTAGCGGCAGAATTCGCCATTCACGAAGGTGATGGCGACAGTTTCCGGATGCAACCTGCAGATCATGACCGGGGCGCTCTCGACTATGGCACGGTACCGCTGTTCACTCTGCTTCAGCATTTTTCCCATGCCGTGCCGGTAGAGCGCGAACTCAACGGTAATGACAAGCTCGTTGATATTCACCGGTTTCACCAGAAAACCGTACGGACCGGTCGCCTTTGCCCTGTCGAGGATATCGCGGTCCGTGTGACCGGTCAGGTATATGACGGGAATGTCGTGCCGCACTGCCACTTTTCCGGCCGCATCGATACCGTCGCCTGTGCCTTCAAGCAGGATATCCATGAGAATGATGTCCGGATGGAAGCGCTCGACCGCCAACATCAATTCGTCGGCCGAAGTCACGACGTACGGTACGTCATACCCCCGCACGATCAACGCGTCCCGTATGTACTTGCCGGATATGATCTCGTCTTCGGCTATCAGTATGCGATTATTTGCCATCTCCGCGCTCCGCGTGATTAGAAGACCGGGTCTATTATGCCACGGGGAAGGGATGAAATCAAGTGATTTTGTTAATAAATATCAACGCAGAGAACGCAGAGAAAAATTAATAATTAACAGTGAACAATGAATAATTATTGATAATTGTAACCGCTCCAGTGGAGCGGTTACAATTTACGTTAATTATTCGTTATCAATTATTCATTATAAATTAAATATGCAGGAAACACCGCTCGAGGGTGGCCATGAGCGCTATATTGTGCTCGTTCGCGGCCTCGATCACCAGTGCGTCGTTCATGGAGCCTGCCGGCCAGACCACGGCCGTTACCCCCTCGCGCGCGACCGTGTCGATGCTGTCCCGCTGCGGGAAGAAGGCATCGGACGACATGACCGCCCCCTTAAGGCTGTGGCCCTTTTTGAGCGCCTTGTCGATGGCCTGCTCGACCGCCCCGATCCGCTCCTGCTCGCCGGTGCCGACCGAGATGGCTGCGCCGTCCTTCACGAACACGATCCCGTTGGAACGCACGTTGATATTGAGGTACCAGGCGACCAGGCAGTCCTCGAGCTCCTTGTCCGTTGGCTTGCGACGCACCACGTAGTCCGCGCCCCCGTTCCTGGCGGGATCAGCATTGGAGATCATCGGGTCCACCACGAAGTCCGCTGCTGACCTGATCCTGGTCAGGTAGGGAACCTCCACGGTGAGCGAACCGTCCACCAGGTTGCGCAGGTTGTAATACCCGCTGACATCGTCACCGATGAATTTCGGAACGCGGTCCATGTTCGCGGCCCTGGCAACCCTGATCGCGTTATTGAGCTTTTTCGTTCCCTCGTTTCGCTTCAGTATTTCGAGCGCTGCGGGCTCATACCCCGGTGCGATGACCCCCTCGACGAAACTCTCCATGACCGCTTCCGCGGCCTGCGCGTCGACCGTGGTATTGAACCCGATGATCGACCCGAAGGCGCTCCGCTCGTCGCAGGCGCGAGCGATACGGTATATATCGGCCAGCGACTCGCCGGCAGTCTCGACCTTGAAGCCGCAGGGGTTGACATGCTTCATGATCGTGCAGGACGGCTTCCGGAAAAACTTCAGTATGTTGATCGCCTGGCTCATGTCCTGGAGGTTGGTGAGCGAGAGCCCCTCCTTGCCGCCCTTGAGGATGTCGAGGTTCCCGACCGAGCAGTTCTTCCCGTCGACCGGCGCGTACGCGATGAACGGCTGGTGCGGGTTGGTGCCGTACCTGAGCTGGAACGGGACCTTCTTCAGGGGAATTGTCGTGTCGCCGATAACGAGCTTCGCCTCCGCGGGGAAATCGCTCTGTATCGCTTTCTTGTACGCGTCTTTGAATGATGATACGTCAGTAGCCATGAAACATCTCCTGGTTAAAAATGGACGGGCGCGCCGCACGGCGCGCCCGGTGCACGTAATCTCTGGTATGCTCTCTTACTTGTTCCTGTTCTTGATCGCGAACTTGATCTTGCCTTCCGCGCTCCGGAAAACCGCGGCGGTCGCGACGCGGTAATCGTCTTTCCCTTTTTCGGGAGCGAGGGCCTTATACAGCGCGCTCGCAGCCTCGCGGGGAGAGGTGAACGGAAGCTCGACATCGACCGGCTCGCCCTGGAAAACGGGGAGCGGGTCCGTGTTAACACCCGAATAGGTAGCGATCAGTTTACCCTTGCCGGCCGCCTTCGGTACTTCAAAGTATACGCGCAGGACGGTCCCGTCCTTCGCGCGCTTCACGATGGAAAGCGCCGCGCTTTCACAGAGACAGCCGTTAATGCGCGGGGTGTGGTTCGGCGCATCGGGCTCGAAATCCCAGGCCCGGAGCGCGTTGCCCATCGCGGCAATCGGTGTAACGCCCTTCTTGAACTGGGCGACAATGTCCGGCGTCTGCTTGCCGTTGCTCACGGCGATCCATTTAAAACGCCCCACCATGATCGCGGGGTAAATAAGCAGATCGGGGTTACCGCCCTGGACGGCCTTTTCGTCCGAAGGTTTGACGAACACGTTCCTCTTCTCCTTCTCAAAACGCCGGGCCTGGCTCGAGGAGCTCCGTCCCGTTACCGCATACAGGACGATATCGTCCCCTGCAGGACTGCTTCCAATGATGATGATACGACCGGGATATACCATTTGCGCTAACGCTTCAAAACCTTTTTCCATAGTTTACTCCTTTTCTAGAATTCGTACTTTTCTGCCCTCTATCCTGAGTCTCCCTTCACAATAAAGTCTGATAGCCTCCGGGAGTACCCTGTGCTCGAGCTTCAGTCCACGCTCCCTGAAGCTCTCGAATGTATCGTCTTCCTTAACAGGGTTGACACCCTGCAGTATAATCGGTCCTGTATCGCAGCCCTCATCAACGAAATGCACGGTACAGCCGCTCACTTTCACGCCGTACCGCCACGCGTCGCCGTATCCGTCGGTACCCGGAAAGCTGGGCAGCAGCGCCGGGTGAATATTGATGATCCGGGTGCGGTAGCGTCCCAGCATGTTCCTCGTGAGGAGCCGCATGTACCCGGCCAGAACGACCAGCTCGACCCCGTGGTCGTCCAGCAGCCTGATGATGGCGTCCTCGTGTTCCTCTCGCTTCGCAAAATCCTTCGGGCTTACGAAAAATGCCGGGATGCCGTGTTTCCGCGCCCGGTCAAGCCCGAAGGCCTTCTCCTTGTCCGATATGACGCAGACGACCCGGGCCGGCAGATCGCCCGACTCTGACCTGTCGATTATGGATTGGAGATTGGTCCCCGACCCGGATATGAGCACCGCGATTCTGGTTTTCATTGGCGCGCGTTTCGTATGGTGGCCGGCCCGTCGAGCCTGATGCCGCGGTCCGTATTTTTGCCATATATAAAGATAATTATGTCCCGTATGCTTCTGTCAAGATTAATTCATTCTATAAGCTTCAGAAATTCCTCGCGGGTCCGGATATCGCTCCTGAACACTCCCCGCACCACCGAGGTTATTGTGCTGGCCCCGGGCTTACGCACCCCCCGCATCTCCATGCACATGTGCCGCGCCTTGATGACTACCGCGACCCCCTTGGGCTTTATATGGGTCATGATAGCATCGGCTATCTCGGTGGTCAGGTGCTCCTGGATCTGGAGCCGCCTGCTGAACACATCGACGATCCGGGCCAGCTTGCTGATGCCGACTATCCGCTTGTTTTCCGGTATATAGGCTATATGGCATATGCCGAAAAAGGGCAGAAGGTGGTGCTCGCACATGGTATAGAAATGGATGTCCTTGACGATGACCATCTCATCGTGCTCGAGCTCATGGGTGCGTCCCAGTATTTCGGCGGGGTCCTTCTTCTCGCCCCCGAAGATGTCCTCAAACATGCGGGCCACCCGATCGGGCGTTTCTTTCAGCCCGGGGCGGGCGGGGTCCTCTCCGATCGCTTCCAGAATATCTACTACGGCTTTTTTTATCTTTTCCTTGTTCAAGCCAGCTCCTCCCTGTCACGAAGCCTGTTGCACAAATGCCATCCGGCAGGGCGCCCGCGACCGTTCCGTCTACTCCGTAATAATTTCACTTCCGCTATTTTTCAATAAAAAAATAGTCTCCGTGAGCACTTTTTAGCATCTCTCTCGAAAAATGAGTTGATTTCCGACAATCGGTCTGCCAGCCTTCTTCTGAAGAAGGGGCATTTCATGCTTTCGATTGAGATCGATGATTCGATAATTGCCACCGTGCAGGAGAAGATCCTGAACGTTCATAACTCCCAGGTCATATTCCACAGGCTGGAGGAGGCGGTGCGCGAGCACGGGAAGGACCTGGTGCTGAACCTCGAGCACGTCAGCTCCTGCGATTCGTCAACCATTGCGTTATTCGTCGAGCTCCAGACCACGCTCAAATCAATCGGGAAGGAGCTCTCCCTGGTCAACATCTCCCCCTTCGTGATGAAAGTTTTCGACATGCTTCATATCAGGAAGTTGTTTAACATAGAATGAGCGTGAGCCTGCTCTTGCGCCGGCTGATCACCGGTCCGGAAACCGTTGAGAACGAATTGACCGCAGGTGCAGCCGTAATGCCACGATCGGACAGGATAACAGAGGAATGCCGGGGCGCGACAGGCGGAACGGACATCACGTGTCTTGACAAACGTAACCACGTGTACGCTATCGAGAACCTCCTGGCCGCGGCAGAAGACGTGACCCAGCTCGTCACCAGGAACCTCAAGCGCCTCGTAGACCAGAAGCAGGCAAAGCTTGTCCGCATCGCCCTCAGGGAAATGATAATCAACGCGATAGAGCACGGCAACCTGGGCATCTCCTTCCGCGAAAAATCAAAAGCCATGCTTGATGATTCCTATTTCGATTTCGTTGCCCGCAAGCGATGCGAGCCGTGCTACCGCGACCGCAGGGTCACGGTCTCCTATTCGGTCGAGGAAGAACGCATTGTATACGTGATTACCGATGAGGGAGACGGGTTTGACCACAAAAAGGTGATGGGGGACAACTCCCGGGACGCTAACCGGCACATGCTTGCCCACGGGAGGGGCATCTCGATGGCGAAGAACATATTCGATGCAGTCCGCTATAACAAGAAAGGGAACCAGGTCAAGCTGATAAAAAAATTTATCAAAAAGCCGTCACCGCGGAAAAAATAATTCATCGCCCGCCTGTCCCGTTCGTAGTATAATTAATGAAACATGCAGGCGGGGATGCTCATCCCCCATTCAACCATAACAACAGGGAAACACCATGCACGATAAAAAAGCAATCGTCCTTTTAAGCGGCGGTATCGACTCCGCCACAACGGCCGCGATAGCCTCCGAATCAGGCTTTACCCTCACCGCCCTCACCTTTTCCTATGGCCAGAAGCACGCGGTCGAAGTGATCGCGGCCGGGCGGTTCGCCCGCTCACTCCGCATCCCCCCCCCGCTTGTCATCGAGATCCCGACCGGGATATTCCACTCGGCCCTCACCGACGCGGAGCGGTCCGTGCCGAAAAACCGGGACACGCGCGCCAGCGGCATCCCGGACACCTACGTGCCCGCCCGGAACATCCTGTTCCTTTCCTATGCACTCGCCTTCGCGGAGTCAGCCGGTGCGCGCCACATTTTCATAGGGGCGACCGCAGTCGACTACAGCGGGTATCCCGATTGCAGGCCGGAGTTTTTCCAGGCGTTCCAGGAGATGGCGAACCGGGGAACCAGGTCCGGCGTTGCCGGGGATCCATTCACAATAGTAACGCCCGTCATCGGCATGAGCAAGGCGGATATCATCAAAAAAGGGGCGTCGCTCGGCGTCGACTTTTCCCTCACCCACAGCTGTTACGACCCGGGCCCGGACGGGCTCGCCTGTGGCTCCTGCGACAGCTGCCAGATCAGGAAAAAAGGCTTCCTCGAGGCTGGCATATCCGATCCAACCCGATACCGGCCCTCATGATAGAGCTGTTCGCCGACATTCTGTTCCCTTCGCGCTGCGCCGGGTGCGGACGGCCCGTTTCGTCGCAGATGAATTTTCTCTGCAGCTCTTGCGCCCGTGCAATACCTTTCCTCGACCGATCATGCCCGGTCTGCTCCGGACCGGAGCCGGAAAACGGGACATGCACCGTCTGCTCCGGCCGCCGCTGGTACCTTGACACGAACATCACCGTGGCGGCGTATAGCGGCATCATGAAGAACCTCCTCCGCGAGCTCAAATTCGGAAAGGTGCGCAGGCTTCATGCCGTCCTGGGCGCACTCGCCTGCGACGAGCTGTCCGCCAGGGGCGTATCGGCCGACCTGATAACATGGGTCCCGATGAACGCGAAAAAGCTGCGGCACCGCGGGTTCAACCAGTCGGAGCTGATCGCTCGCGCCGTATCGAAAAAAACGGGCATCCCCTCCCGAAGGCTCCTTTCGGAGCGGAGCGGCACCGGAAAGCAGAGAGAGCTGGGCCTGCGGGACCGTTTCATCAACATCCTCGGCCGGTACGAGGCCGCACCCGGTGCCCGCCTGGCGGGGCAATCGGTTCTGCTTGTCGATGATATCTTCACGACCGGCGCCACGATCAACGAATGCGCCCGCCAGCTCATGAATGCGGGCGCCCGCAGCGTAATTTCCCTTACAATGGCCCGGGCGGACATAAAAAGACTTGAAAAAAAATAATTTTTATTGTAAAATGGATCTACTGCGAATATATGAATTGACCCCGGCATACTATCGGTATATAAGGGAGCTTCCTGCATCAATCGACGCGATGTCGGCTGCGGAGCGGGACGAAACAAACAACAGCGGTATGGAGACTATAACATGAAGAGAAAATCAACTGACAATGTTGAAATTCTTATTCTCGACGGACGCATCGACCAGGAAGGATCGGAGGAGCTCGAGGGGATGCTCCAGGATTGCCTTGACAAGGGCAAGAACAACATCTGCATCGACATGATGGATGTTAAACATATCTGCAGCTCGGCCCTGGGTGTTCTGGTGGCCATTAAAAGAAAGATCAAGGACAACGAGGGCGACATCAAGCTCGTCATCGTCAACGACAACCTGCTGAGACTTTTTGAAACCACCATGCTCGATAAAGTGTTCGAAATATTCGAATCCCAGCGCGAGTGCCTATCGACCTTCGACTGACAGCGGCGCGCGACATGGGAAAGGACATAAAAACGATATTCGCGCCGCTGAGCGATTACCTCAAACACGTTGAAAAAGAAATCGAGAACAGGCTTAAGACGGGCGTGCCGATCATCGACGCGAGCTCACTCCACCTATTTCTCGGCGGCGGCAAGAGGATCAGGGCCTCCCTGGTCATCCTGACCAGCGGCCTGCGCGGCCCCGTACCCGACGGCATCATTCCACTCGCGGCCGCGACCGAAATAGTCCATGCCGCGTCCCTTATTCATGACGACATCATCGACCAGTCGATATTCCGCCGCGGCAACATCACCGTACCCCAAAAATGGGGCAACAAGGTCGCCGTGCTCGCGGGTGATTTCATGTATTCGGTCGCGCTCAACACCGCCATCCAGGATGGCAACCCGGCCATCTTCCCCCTCATGGTCAACGGGACCAAGGACATGGTCATGGGCGAGTTGTGCCAGATCGAGTACGCCGACATCGATACGGCCCGGCGCGAGCACTACATGAAGATAATCGAGCTGAAAACGGCGCAATTCATGGGCTCGTGCTGCAGGCTGGGCGCCGTGAAATCATGCCTTCCCCGGGAAGAATGCGATGAGCTGTACCGCTTCGGCCTGAACCTCGGCTTCGCCTTCCAGATAATCGACGACACGCTTGACATCATGCAGAAATCCGAGCAGGTCGGCAAGGACGTGGGAAGTGACTTCAAAGACGGGAAAATCACCCTTCCCTTTCTCTACCTCATCGAGCAGGGCGGGCCCGCCGACCTGACGCGCCTCAAACAGTATATAACAAGTCCTGACCAGCAGGCATGGGAAGAGATTAAAAAGCGCCTTGCAGATTCGGGGGCCATCGATTACTCGGTCCGACTTGCCGGCGATTACATCGACCGGGCACGCGGCATACTGGGCGGATATCCGGATTCAGTTTTTAAAAACATTTTACTCGATCTGTCTGAATTTTTACTGAACAGGACGTATTAAGGCCCGGACCAAACGTGCGGGCGCCGATTTTCAGCGGTCCGCACAAAAAATTAAGTTGTAATATTACGGGCCTTGAATATAGTTAGATAGACCCGATCAAACACCGCTACCCCGGAGAATGTCATGATCACAAAAGAAAAAGAAGATCTGTTGAAATTCTACAACATGGGCCTGGCGGCGTACAAGCAGCGGCGATGGGACGACGCCATCCATGCCTTTGAAAAGGCCCTGGCGATCGATCCCGAAGACGGACCGTCATCTCTCTATCTCGATCGGTCCCGCGAATTCAAGAACGATCCGCCGGGCGATGACTGGGACGGCGTTTTCACTATGACGACAAAATAACACACGGCGGACAGGAACATGGCTAAAAAGGTTATCCAGATAAACAAGAACCCGGTGTATGATATCGGGATGGTCACGACGGTGTTCAGCAAGGACACCGAATTCAACGGCGAGCTCTCATTTAAAAAATCCCTCCAGATAAACGGGAATTTCGAGGGTGAGATCGTCTCGGGCGGATTCCTGGTCGTGGGGGAAGGAGCGGTCGTGAAGGCCAATATCAAGGCCAAAACGGTCATCATCATTGGTACGGTCCATGGCAACATCGAGGCAACCACCCGCCTGGAGATCCACGCCACCGGTAAACTTTACGGCAATATCAGGACAGCAAAGCTTCAGATCGCCGACGGCGTTGTGTTCGAGGGCAAATGCGAGATGATCAAGGGCGATCCCAGGAAGCCTGATAAGGAATCCGAGGAAAGAGACGAACCGAAAGAACCCGAGGGCGAAGCAGCCGCCGAATAACGCACAGGCAGGCCTTTATGAACGGCCACGAAGCCTCCTTTTATGACAAAACAGATGACGGAACCGGGACCGTTGGGTGCCGTCTCTGCCCCCATAATTGCGTAATCCGCAAAGGGAAACATGGCATCTGTGGTGTAAGAAAAAACTGCGACGGCACCCTCGTCACCGAAATCTACGGGCTCCATACCGCCGTCGCCATGGACCCGATTGAAAAAAAGCCTCTCTATCACTTCCATCCAGGGTCATCGATACTCTCGGTGGGCACCCGCGGGTGCAACATGAAATGCCCCTACTGCCAGAACTGGAATATCTCCCAGGACGCAACTGCGCGCGCGAGCCGCTATTCGTCCATCGACATAATCAACCATGCGCTTCGCGAGGGGTCTGTCGGTATCGCCTATACCTACTCCGAACCGATCATCTGGTACGAATACGTGCTGGACACGGCTATTCTGGCGCGAGAAAAACAGCTCGTCAACGTGATGGTCACCAATGGCTTTATCAACCGCGAGCCGCTGGAGCAACTACTCCCCTTTATCGACGCCATGAACATCGACCTGAAAAGCTTCCGCGAAGAAACCTACCGCACGGTGCAGAAGGCGAGGCTCGCAGAGGTGCTGGAAACGATCAAATACGCACACGCACACGGGTGCCATGTCGAGCTTACGACGCTGGTCGTACCCGGCGTCAACGACTCGATGGAGGAGATGCGGGACATTATCGGGTTCATCGCTTCCGTTGACAGGCGCATACCCTGGCACATATCCCGCTACTATCCGAACTACCGGTACGGCCGTCCCGCGACAGACGTAAAATACCTGACGGATCTCCATGCGGAGGCAGCGAAACAGCTGGACTTCGTCTACTGCGGCAACGTCCCGTCCGAAGCCGGGGGTCACGACACGATCTGCCCCTCGTGCCACAGGACGCTCATTCGCAGGATCGGCTACTCCACGCGGATAGAAAAGCTGAGGGGCAGCGCCTGCGCCTCCTGCGGACACGAGCTCAATATCGTGCGCTGACCGGCATCCCGTTCATCTCCATCCCCCGGCTATTCACGGATCCATTCGATCCTGATGAGGACAGGCCTGTATACGTGCGGCGAGAAGCCGTGGGTTAACGGTCCCCGGGTGCTGCGTGGCAGAGTATCGAAGGGGGACTAGAGTGCGGAAACCATCTCGCAGACCGGCTGCTGCGGCTCAAGAAAATAGCGGTTTTTAAAATCCGATACAGTTGTGATGTTGAAGTAGCGGGTAAGCCTGGCGGTCTCGAACAGCCTCTGGATCTGGGGGTTCAGGTCGTAGAACACCATCATGATACCCCTGCCCATGGCAAAGTTGAAAAACTTGACGATACTGCCGATGGCAGATGAATCCAGGGACTCGAGCTTCAGGCAGTTTATTGCGATCAGCCGCGGCACCTTGACGACCTGGTCCACCCACACCTGCTCCACGCGCGCGACGCTGTCGATGTTAAAAACACCGTTAAGGTGGATTATTATTGTATCGCCGAATTGCTCGGCATGCAGATCGATCATTGGACTTTCCTGACTGACATTCCAGTTCTCATACTAAGATCGGCATTAATTGTCAAGCAGTTAATTACACGGTCATCACTTCAGTGACATTTTTTCAATAGTAAACCGATACAAAATGAAAAAAGCGGCAGACACGCTGCCGCTTTCATGTTTCTGGACATCCTGTCGTGATCTGTCTACTACGCCTTGTGCCCCTCGCCCTCATGATGCGCCTGCGCGGCATGGGGAAAGAGCGGCGTGTACTTGGCGAACCACATGTAAATCAGGATCATCACGGAGATACCGCCCAGCATGATAAACCATTCCTGTATGGTCGGGTTATACGCTGCGAATTCCTTCCAGGGGAAGTTGGGGACCGACGATCCATTCAGCACAACGATAAGCTTGCCGATGAACAGCGATCCGGCCGCGCAGCTGATCCCAGCGACGAAGGTCTTCTCTTCCTTGCGGAATTTCGGGATCAGGAGCAGAACGATGGCTGCCGCTGCAAGCCCGAACTCGATGACCAGCATCCACCAGCCGTAATAGCCGCCCATGTTCGCGGCAAAACTCCTGTCGAAGAGCGGCGTCCACGCGGTCGCCATCAGGATGACGTCGGCCAGGCGCGCGATGAAATAGACCGTAATCATGACGCCGGAGACCTTCGCTATGGACTGGAACGTCTCGGCCGGTACGACTTCCTTCTTCATGACTTTGCCGGCTATGTAGGCACAGAGCGTCATGAACGCGGTGCCGCCTGCCGTCGCGCCTATGATTACCACGAAGAAATAGATGTGGTGCGCGCGGAACCAGGCGGCCTTGCCATACATGATGTCCCACATGCCGCCGCCCAGGGAGCCCTGGTGGAAGAACGAGAGGAACGTGCCGGCAGCCGCGAAGATCCACATGAGCCGGTGAAGGTAATGGCCGATATATTTCAGCAGCGGTATTGCCTCTAGTACTTTGTGCTTCAGAACGACCGGGACAAGCTCCACGCAGAGGATCATGAAATACAGGGTGAGGCACCAGACTACCTCTGTCAGCATCGAGACCGGCATCAGGCCGGGTCCCCAGTTGGGGTAGGTGTAACCGAACCATGCCCGGAGTGGCTGGCCTATGTCAAAAACGAGGAATACCAGGGTGAACAGGTAACACATGAAGCCAATCAGCACGGTTGAGTTGATGAGGGGCTCCAGCTTGTCGTTCCTGAAGATATAGAGCAAAAAGCCGGTGGTAAAGGCCCCGCCGCCCAGTCCGACCAGGCCCAGGTCACCGATAATCCACTGGCCGAAGGGATACACGTTGCTCATATCGGTATAGCCCAGTCCCCAGAAAAGGATCTGTATTCCGAAGATGATGAACCCGGCTGTAAAGAAAAAGAGTATGTAGAGCGCTATCCGGACGTTCCGTGAATAGCTGTTGAATTCCGTCTTGAGGAAATTAATAAACTTTTTAATGAGGTCCACTGTTTTTCTCCTTAATCAGAGTATCGGAGTCTATTTAAATTTCATCATTCCCTTGATCCAGGTCTTGCTGGTCAGGTAGAAGACCTTCGGATTGGGAAACTGTTTGATATGCATCATCTTTTCGCGGGTCTTTTCGTCCTTGTCGTCAATCGTGTGGACGAGCCGGAATTTCCGCGCCTTCTCTTTCTCAAGCAGCTGGCATAGCTCCGAATTCGGATCGTTCAGGTCCCCGAAAAGCATGGCGCCGGTCGGGCAGGAGGCCACGCAGGCCGGCGTGTACGTAACCGCATTTATGTCCAGCTCGCCGTTCGCGGCGGCCTTGTCCCGCTCCCGTTTCCAGATGTGGCTGCAGAACTGGCATTTGACCACGGTACCGCGCGACGCGATCGACACGTCCGGATTGAGGGAGTTTTTGAACGATCCCTCATATTTCGGCTTCCACCAGTTGAAGGAACGCGCCTCGTAGGGGCAGGACGCCTGGCAGTACCGGCAGCCGATGCACCGCGACCAGACCTGGCTCACGACCCCGTCATCGCCTACATCAGTGGCAACGACCGGGCAGACCGATACGCAGGGCGGTTGCGGGTTTTTCGGATCATTCCCTTCGCACTGCTGGCACATCTTCGGGATGTAGCAGACCTCGACATCCGGGTAAGAGGCGTCCCGGTCATTGGTGACTTTCATCAAATCGAGGAACTGCACGCGCTTCGGCAGGTCCGAGTCATCCTCGAACACCGGCATATTGTTTTCCTGGGAGCAGGCTATGGCGCATACGCCGCAGCCGGTGCATTTGTCCAGGTCTATCGCCATTCCCCATCTTCTGTTCATCTTCATGTCGGTATCCACCTCTTAACTGATTTTGACCCTGGTGAGCCACCAGTTGGCGGCCCCGGTCAGGGGATCGATGTCGTTCGCCATAATCTCCTTCGGGTTTACCCCTTTCTCCCGGGCGTACCGGGTGCATGCCCTGTGGCCGAACCCGAGCGGTATCGCGATCGTATCGGGCGCTACCGTATCGGTCAGGTGTGCGCGGACGCTGCCGATCTCGCCCCGGGACGATTCGATATCGATCCGCTCGCCCTCGGACACGCCCTGCTCGTCCGCGGTCTTGCGGTTGATCTGGACCCAGAGCTTGCCCTGCGAGTAGGTCTTGTCGTCGATAGTCTTAAGCACGTAGGGGAACGCGAGCCCGTCGCCGTCGCCAACGAAGGTCAGCTCTATCGGCACCAGGCTGAGCGGAAAGTCGCCCGACGCCTTCAGCGTATTCTCGAGGGAGGCGAGATGGTCGCCCAGCGTCCTGGCGTTGAAGTTCGGTGCGCCGGCTCCGGCCGCTGCCCCGTATGTCTTCACCAGGTCAACATAACCGTTCCAGGGGAAGGCCCCTTTCAGGTCATCGACCTTTTTGGCCAGCGTAATTATCGCGTCGCCGGCGTGGACCGCCTTCATGTACGGCTTCAGCGGGGCGTCCCCGGCCGCTGAGGCTTCCTCGAGGAAGCTCAGCGAGGGGAAAATATAGTCCGCGTACAAGGCGGTGTCGTTCAACAGCGGCATGAACGCGACCACGAACGCACTCTCCATTTTTTTAACGAGATCGGCGCCGTACACGCTCTTGTACGCCGGATCGGCCTCGTTCACGAAGAGCATCTCGAAATTTCCATTCTTGATAAAATCATCCAGGCCAACGGTCTTTTTCGCATCCTTGATCGATGCGGCCGCGTTCGCCGAGAGGGCCGGCTCACCGAGGCCCTGGCTCTTCTTCAGAGCAGCGGCACGGGACCCGACCATGGCGTTAAGCGCCTGCACCGCGAGGAACTCAGCGGATGACGAGGAAACGCCGCTTCCACCGCGGCCCGCCACCGCCACCGGGTTCCCGGCACGGGCGAACGCGTCCGCCACTTCCTCGATCTGCTTCGCCTTGAGCCCGGTAATGGCCGCGGCCTTCTCCGGGGTGTACTGTCCGACGATCGCCATCCAGTCGGCGCCGCCTGCAGCGCGGCCTTTCTTCGCGAGGCAGTTGGCAATGCCCAGCGCCAGGACTATCTCGGTGCCGGGCTTGATGGCCAGCCAGGTGTCCGCTATCGATGCCGTACGGGTGCGCACCGCATCTGCCTGCACCAGCTTCGCGCCCTTCTTCTTCCAGGCGACGAAGTTCCTGTTCATCGAGCAGGGTGTGCCCCATCCCTCGAGGAGCCGCGCTCCGAAGCTGAGGATGAAGTCCGCATTGGCGAAGTCGTAGTCAACGTATCCGCCCAGGGCAGCCTGGGCAAGCGTGTTCAAGGAAGGCTCATAGTACGCGTTGGCGCTTCCGGAGGCCTTTACCAGCCTGTTCAGGAGCGCGCCCGCGAGGTTGTCGTTCTTGCTGATTCCGGCGATCAGGTTTCCTTTCTTCTCGCCGATCATCTTGTTCATGCGCTTCGCGATGTCCGTAATTGCCTTGTCCCAGGAAACGGGTTCGAACGCAGAGGCCTTTGCCGTTCCCTTCCTGCCGGTCCTCTTCAGCGGCGAATCAAGCCGCTCGGGATGATACAGGAGCTGGAGTGCGTTCTGGCTGAAGGGACAGCCGCTGTTTGAGGTCTCTATTTTCACCGCACGATCGCCGATCATCCGAATTGACATATCGCAGGAAGTGCGGCAGGCGCCGCATACGGCTTTCAGGTAATTCTCCGCGCCGCCGGCAGGGACATGCTGGTCCTGGGTCCATTCCACGAGCCACTGAAGTCCGAGGAAGGGCGCGCCGGAAAAAACATAACCTGCGAGGCCGCCGGCAACAGCACCGCCGCCTAACATCAAGAAGTCTTTACGTTCTAACTTTTTCATGGATAATCCTTCTCCTCTCAGAAGTTTCGTAATTTCAGGCTATCAGTCGTGGCACACGGCGCACTTGTTGCTGAGATTCAGCGCGGTATGGCAGTCCTCGCACTGGCCCATGAGCATCTTGCCCTTGATCATGGCCGCGGTCGTTGAATCCGCCTTGTCGCCGTGACAGGAGCCGCACCTGGCTTTCAGCCTGCCATCCTCGTACTTCGCCGTCATGACGACCTTGTGGCTGAAATAAACGAGGCCGGGTTGTTTCGCGAAAGCCCCCCACGGTTTGTCGGTATCCTTGAACTTGTCGAGCATGGGTTTGCGACGTGCCACATTCGGATCGGCGTCATTGCCGGTACCGTTCGGATCGTGGCAGGAAGTACACTCCGCGACAGTGGGAAGGCCCTTGAACCTTCCGTTTGGATAATAATCGTGACAGATGGTGCAATCATCCTTGCTCAAGCCGTTTGCAGGAAAATATTTTGAAAGGTGGCTTTTGTGGTTAAAGTCGACGAGCTTATCCGGGTGATTGGCCATAACATAATTACAGCCTTTACTTGATAAGATGAAGCCAAAATAAAGGGTAACTAAAAAAGGTATTCCGATTAGAAAAACGGTCCGTTTCAACAGGCCTCTCCTTTTTTATCTTTATTATTGGTAAAAAAATGAAACGCTAAATAATAACCTGTTTTAAGTGATTATTTAATGAAATATATATTTTAATTTGCGGGTTTTATGTCAACAAAATTATATTAATTTCTACTGGAAATGGGGTCAACAGGTGGGGCACACGGGGTAAAAGAATCATGCGCTGCCTCCCGGAATACCGTTCATTATGCGCATGAGAATCATGCCGGCTGAATGGCCTTCAGTGCGGAAGCTATCAGGTCCTCGTCCGGCCCGGCCGTGTCGGTAGACGACATTCCCAGAGCAGGCGCGATCCGAATGAAGGTATCGGCGCCGATCTTCACGCGGTACTTCATAAGCTCGCTCCTGATATCGCCGGCAATCGACGACGTCTTCCTGGAGCCCCGGTCATGCAGGATGACGGCGAGGTACTCGTCATACCGGCTGATGAAACCGTCGTTTTTCACGATCCCTGAAATCGACGGGGCCATGAGACGTATCGCGGCGTTTTTCTCGTTCTCGCCTATGCCTCCGTCCGGTTCGAAGAGCCGGATGAAAAGGAGCGAGAAGCTCTTCCCCTGATGCTTCCATTGCCGGTGGTACTCGTTATACTTCAGGCTGAAATAGATCTTACTGTGCAGCCCGGTCCCTGAATCGGTCATTACATCGTTGAACATGATGAAATCATGGATGTTTTTCAGTATGCCGGACATGCCCCCCTTGATCTCGCTGATGTCACTGCCCCTCAGTCCCTGGCGGCGGACGATGATAACCGCGCCCAGGAACGCGTTATTATAAATAAGGGGTACGACTACCTTTCCCCCGCCGTCGAGCACCATTGTCGACCCGTTCTGCATCTCCCTCCCCGCCTCGTTATCGAGATCGATAGTGTCGAAGCTGATCGAGTTGATCCGGAAGAAGGTACCGCCCTTGAGCTCCATGGTCTTGACCAGCTTCCCTGTCGGGTGGTACAGGTACAGGGCCACGCTGTCCGTGGCGTAGGAAGCATGGATCATCCCGAACAGGTCCTGGATATAACCGCTGATCGTATCGGACACGATATTGGAGCTTTCACGCGAAACCGTCCCGTCTTCACGCGCGGCCTGCCCGCCGGTCGGTCCCAGGTCGATAGTATGACGGTCGTCTCCCACCAAGGTTGCCGGCCGCCTGCCGGACACTATCGCGATGGCCGCGGTGAGGATGACCACGATCAGGACCACGAGGAGCACCTCCAGCATGGTCCGGACGAGTATCGTGTTCCCGAACGTGTACGGGTATACAACCAGGAGGCGGTGGCCGCCGATTTTACCGAGGAAGATGTAAAACTTGAGCTGGTCCGTTTTGCCGTTGTATTTCTCGTCATAGTACCGCGTGATAAACGGACTGGACCTGGTGATGTTGAACTTGTCCTGGGTGAAATCCGTCAGTATCGTTTCGAAAAGCCCGGTCGTCCTGATAAACCGGTCGTTCTTGCTGGAGAGGCGCAGGGTCAGCCCGCTGTCGGTGATGGCGAGGAGCGCGATGTCCCGGTGCTTACGGTGTATATGCTTTAAAAACCCGGTGAGGTCTTCATTCGAGAGGGTCTTCGTTTCCGCGGCGGTCCGCTTTTCCATGTCATTGTATTCAGCCACGATCCTGTTCGTCGTCACAACGAGCGAGTCGAGAAGGTCCCGCTCGACATACTTGAACCGTATGGTAAAATAGAGGAACAGGCAGACCACCAAAAAGCCGGCCCCGACTGCTATGATCTTGATCCTTTCTGACATGGCCCTTCGCTCCAGTAGCAAATGATGAAACGCGCCGCGAAACCCCGCCGGGCGCGGGCCGGCAGCGGGATTTTCGGGATGCCGTTACTATTTTCGGAATGTCCGTCCGCTAACTATCGTCATTATTTCGGACGAGCCCTCCCTTCGAACTGGCATATAACTTGACAACAGACCGGGTTTTTTTTATTTTTGCCGGGTTGTAATCCATAGACCGGAGAAAAATCATGAGACATCGAATCGCCGTCATGAACGTGCTATTCCCCGCCCTGATTGCCGGGCTCCTTACGGGCGCCTGCTCGGGGTCGAAAAACGAGGACGCGGAGATTCCCTCGCTCAAGAAGAGCTGCCTGTCGGGCCAGTGCGTGCCGGGGCAGTTCGAAACCACGTACCAGCGCTTCGCCCTGATCACCGGGGACATGGTCAACCTCAGGACAAGGCCCGACACGACCTCAAGGGTGCTCGCGAAGATGCCCGTTACGCGGAAGGTCACCGTTCTCTACGTCAATCCGGACGAGGTCACCATCGGCGCGATGAAGGGGAAATGGGCATTTGTCAGGGACACCGCGAACCTGGGCCTTGAGGGCTGGCTCTTTGACTATTTCCTGGCCTACCCGGACCGCTTCACCAAGCCTGCGCGCCAGAAGCTCAGGGAGATCCGCGTGGTCCTGGGAGGACGGCTCACCGTCTACCGCTGCTCGCCCGAGGGGAACTTCCAGACAACGCAGAACGAGATGCTGTACAAAAAGGACGCAAAAAAAATGGACACCGCCACCGGCGAGCTGCTCCAGTACAAAAATGTCGTGTGGCTGAAAAAGGACAGGCCGGACGATTACCCGGTCTTCTTTGAGATGCTGAAAAACGGGACGCTGGAATTTGCCGACCAGTACCGCAACAAGCGCGGGATCATCATGACCCGGTAAGGGTCCCGCGGGGTCATATTTTCGCGATGAGCTCGACGAGGCCGGCCATGGTTTCGCGGTAATCTTCCGACAGATGGAGGCGGGAGAGGAGCGATCGCGATTGCTCGACCAGCTCCCGGTGGCGCTCCAGGACCGCTTCCCGCGATCCGCTCGCTATGATCATCCGCCGTATCTTTTCCACGTCCCCATGCGTTTTCCTGTTCCTGGTAAAGAGATCGAGGAATTTCTTGCGGTCCCTCTTCTCGAGCTTCTCGATGGTGCTGTTCACCAGGATGGTGACCTTCCCCTCCATGATGTCGGAATTCGTAGACTTCCCCACGTCCTCCTTGCTGCCGAACACACCCAGGATGTCGTCCCGCATCTGGAAGGCGAGGCCGAGGGGGAGCGAAAAGTCACGTATGAGCTCCTTCTCCTGGTCCGCGTTTCTCCCTGCCAGAACGTATCCCATGAGCATGGGATAGTACACTGTGTAATACGCGGTCTTCATCGTTGATATGATAAGTGCGTTATCCGCCGGATTCTCGATTTTTTTCGAGCGGGAGTTGAGAATGTCGAGGACCTGCCCCCAGGCCGTTACCTCGTAGGTGCTCGAGAATATGCCGAGGAAGCGGTCCTTGACCCGCGGAGGAACGTTCGACCCTGCGAGGATCTCGACCGCTGCCGCGAACAGGACATCGGCAAGGATGAGCGCGATATCGCTGCCGATGTTTTGGTTGTGCGAGTTGCCGCCGTAACGGCGGGCGCAGGACACGTGGAGGGAGTGCCCGCCCCGGCGCAGGTCCGAGCGGTCTATGATGTCGTCCTGGATCAGCAGGAAGGAATGCATCATCTCTATCACTGACGCGATCTTCACCGCGTCCTCGCGCTTCTTGCCCCGCTGGTAGCCAAAGCACGAGATGAGCATGATCAGGGGGCGCACCCGCTTCCCCTCCCGGCAGCAGTATTCCTCGAGCAACTCGTACATGTCACTGATCACGGGAAGCTGCGCATCCTTTTTCTTCACCTGGAGAAATCCGTGCATTGAACTGTCTATCAGGGGGATGTATTCCTTACTGAAGGCCTTGAATCGGTCGCGCGGGGTCGGATTCCTGTCCATGGGTGGTCCTTTCATTCGCGGATATTTCAACCGGCGGGCGCGCATGCGCAGGGGCCGTCACCCGTACCTCGTACATATCCCGGGCAAAGGCGGTATGTCAAGAACATTACTGGCCCCCGGCATGGCGCCGGGGGCCGGCGGCCTAGCGGAAAGCCGGGGAGTAGAGCGTCGCCTGCCCGGATCGCGGGGAAATTTTGAAGCGGTATAGCTTGCCGTCGCCGGGAACCGGATTGTACCAGCGGGCCTCGTACACGCCCATGCCGTCGCAGTTTTTACGTTTCGTACAAATGATGGCGATATCATACCCGCTGTCATCCACCGGGATTGCGCCGGAGAGAAGCGGCCGCCAGTTCTCCAGGTCGTCTGTCGTCTCGATGCTCACCAGGAGCTCATGCATGGCGATGCGTGCCGGAGGCAGGTCCTGCCACCGGAAGGACCAGAATGGCTCGGTGTTGCTGCGACCCGCCTTTATCAGCACGGGCCCGGCAACGACCTTTCTCGCGCCCCGCGGCGAAACGTCGGCAGGAAAAAAGTTTTTTCCTTCCATGACCGTGAAGATCCATTCGCCCTGCATGGCCCCGCCGCTGCCCTTCGCGAGATCGCCGGACAGCCGTGCCAGGTGTGCGGACACATAACCGGTGGTACCGGGTCCATACAGGGTACTGCCGCCCTCATAGTATTGCAGGGAATATTCCTCCGGGGTCGTGCAGTATCCCCAGTAGGAGTTTGCCGTATCCATCACGATGTACCGGGCATCCGGAAGCCCGGCCTTCTTTGCCGCGGCAGAGCACCGCTCCGCCATGCGCCGGCCCGATTCAGTGGTCACCTCGAAGGGGAGCGGGAGGAGCACCGTGTCCTTTATCTGGATCGCCTGGAGAAAGAGGACATGCGGAAATTGTTCCAGCGGAAAGATCTTGTACTGGATGGCCTCGACGATGATCCGCTTGCCGCCCTGGCATGCATTGGCAATGTTTCGCTTCGGCCAGCCGGCCGCGAAACCGGGCAGAGACTTGAGGATGGGAATCGGCCTGTCAAGAGCGCCGGCGACGGTCGCCATCCCGATCGCCGGCTTGTCGCACACGCTCTCGCCGTCTATGCTCCGTATATTGTAGACGTCGACCTCGCTGAAACGATAGCGGATGACGGCGTCGTCCGACAGCCCCGCTTCGAGCGAAATAAAAAGCTCCAGCGCCTTTCTACCGACCATGACGCCGAGGCGCCGCATTGCCGCGTATCCGAGCTTCTCATCCTTTGCGAATTCGGGAGTGATGTCCCCGTGCGTGTAATTTGCGATCGCATGTATCGGGTCCGCTGCGGAGGGATACCTGTTGCGGATGCCCCATTCGACCTCACGCTCCACGTAGGCGGTCACATCGCCGTTGTAGAGCTCGTCGGTGTCCTCGTTCGTCAGGTTCGGGTGCATGGAGAAGTTCGAGAACGCCGCAATCGGGACATACTCGCCGCCCTCGTTCCGGCAGTCCACGCGGATCATCCTCAACTCCGGGTTTACCGCCTCCAGCTCGCCCGGTTTTTTGCCGCCAAGCGTTTTGTTCATATGGTAGGCGGGGAGGCTCCTGTTCCTGATGGCACCGGCAATGGTGATGGAGCCCGTGGCTATCTTTGCCGGCCTGCGGCTCTCGTAGGCTTTTATGATCGCGGCCGAGATCCTCTCGGCCATGAAGTTGTAAAGCTGTTTCTGGAATCCGGGCTCGGGCGAGGCCATGCGGTCATAAAATGCCTCTCCGAAATAGTTGCCCTGCGCGGAATGCGTATGGGTGCCGGCGATCACGAGGCCGCCGGCCTCGATATCGGTCTTCGGCGCGATCAGCTCGGCGACCCGGTGATGGAGAATACGGGAACCGGACAGCAGGTCCGCCTGCACCAGTACCACCGGTCTCCCCACCTTGGGCTTCAGGTAGAGGACACGGGCGTACAGCCTGGTCCGCACTCCCCTGGCCAGCTTCCCTGCGAGGGAGTGGCCGGCGAGCGGGATGCCCGGCGGCGGGGTGATGTCGATTTTAGACGCGCCCGCGAGAATCTCGTCCACGTTCTTCGCTGGAAGCGGTGCCGGGTTGTTGACCTTGATTGTCGCCGGTTTCAGCGACACGCACCCGCCGAGCAGGAATGCCCCACAGGCAAGCGCGGCAAACAGTATATGGATATGCGGTCTGTTTTTCATAATGTCTGTCTCAACCTTAAATAATAATATGATTGGCTTTGATTGTACAATGTCCAGCCAGAGTAAACAATGATTTATAAAAATCAATAATAAAACTTAATGCCATTCAGACAACGCCGATGCATTTGACCAGAAGCATACAAAAATTTTCAGAAAGCCGTTAATTTAACAACTATGTCAAAAGCATTTTTGTAAATTTTCTGCTACGGATTTGCACGCATAGCCGCAGAAAAAATAGTTTCACTATATATCACAATAAGTAAATCAGTCAAAATCCGTCGCTCCGCGAATGTGCCAGCATCTTTGCAGGCATTTGAGTTGTTTTGCAACAACTCAACTATTTTACATTCGTCACGGAAAAATTTGTTGATTATTACCGGTCGGGCCTGTTTGTAAGATAGATTCTCGGGTATTTCATAGCGCCCCAATTTCAATGGAAGAATGAGCAGCCATGCTTGCCAAACGCATCATACCATGCCTGGATGTCGACAGGGGCCGGGTCGTCAAGGGAGTGAACTTCGTGAACCTTGTCGACGCGGGCGACCCGGTCGAAAACGGAACGTTCTACGATTCGGAAGGCGCTGACGAGCTCGTCTTCCTGGACATCACTGCATCATCCGACCGGCGGGACATCATCCTCCACATGGTCAAGGGGGTTGCGGAAGAGGTGCACATCCCGTTCACCGTCGGCGGCGGCATACGCTCCATAGAGGACGTCCGGCTCATACTCGAAAACGGCGCGGACAAGATCTCGATCAATACCGCCGCGGTCCAGGACCCCGCGCTCATCACCGATTCGGCGCGGCGCTTCGGCTCGCAGTGCATCCTGGTTGCGATAGACGCGAAGCGGAACGACCGGGGGAGCTGGACCGTCTACCTCCACGGCGGCAGGACCCCCACGGACATAGACGCCGTCGAGTGGGCGGGCCGGGTCGAGGAGCTCGGCGCAGGAGAGATTCTCCTCACGAGCATGGACCGCGACGGCACCCGCATCGGCTACGACATCGAGCTTACCCGCATGGTGTCCGACGCCGTACACATCCCCGTGATCGCTTCCGGCGGCGTCGGCACGATCGATCACATGTACGAGGGCCTCACCATGGGACGCGCCGACGCAGTGCTGGCCGCGTCCATTTTCCATTTCAGGGAGATTTCAATCGCCGAGGTGAAGAAGGAGCTGCAGGCGCGCGGCGTGCCGATGCGGTATCCGTTCTGATTCCGTGCAACACGCCGCAGGCTCGCTCTCTACTGTCCCGCCCCTCAGTGCCCGGGATAAACTCCATCGGGAATCCATTGGTCATCAGGATTATGATCAGATCGGCTGTATATTCATCTGCCGATGAAACCCCTTTGAAGTTTCATACACCGTTGAGTACTGCATGCCGGGTACCATGACATGACAGATTTGCTATGCGATATCCGACAGGTTCCTCAATTCCCGCGCCGTGTCCGCGAGGCCTTTCGAGGTGGAGGAGAGGTCATGCGCGCTCATGGCGATCTCCTGTGTCATGTTGTTGATAAGCGAAATGCTCTTCGCGATTTCGTCAAGTGCCGTTTTCTGCTCGTTCGTGGCGTTCAGGATATTATTGGCCTCTCCGTACACGTTTTCCAGCTTCTCACTGGCTGTCCTGTTGAGGGAGAGGTCCTGCTTCGTTAACTCCACTACCATGTCGATTTTATTACTGAATTCGGTGATATAATCGATCATGCTGTTAAGGGAACTGATGAAAACCTCCAACCGGCTGTATACTTTTTTTATTTCATTGTTGCTCAGAGTGAAGGAGTTGTTTATGGATTTTACGTTAGACGAGGTGTTGTCGGCAAGTTTCCCGATCTCGTCCGCGACGACAGCGAAGCCCCTGCCGAATTCCCCGGCTCGCGCCGCTTCGATCGCCGCATTCAGGGAGAGAAGGTTTATCTGGTCGGATATATCTTCTATGACATTGACGGTGTCCTGCACGTCCTTGAACTTGTCGCTTGCCGTAGTCATAACCTGCAGCACGTTTTGAATTTCCACTTTTAATTTCTCTACGGTTTCGTTCAGACTGTCGCGGATTGAGACTGCCTCCTGCATTTTATCCCCCGCCCTGGACACGATCCCATGAAGAGTCTCCATGTCTCCCTTAACCTCTTCGGAAAGCTGTGTCTGTTTTTCTGCCATGAAATAAATGCTTTCCCCGCTGGCGGTTACCTCTTCCACCGTTGACGTGATTTCCTCGATCGATGAGGCCTGCGATTGCGCGCTCGTCGAGAAGGACGATGTCGCCTTCGCCATCATGCCGGTTGATGACGCCAGATGTTCCGCTATGCTGTATGTCTGGGCCAGTATCGTCTTTATGCTCTCCTTGCTGCGGTTGCTCTCCTCAAGGGAGACCTTGAGTGACTGGTCGGCTTTCAGAAAATTGCTCAAAATCGTAAAGCACACGACACCCGTACCGAAAAGAGCCACGGTACCATCCACCAGATAATCAGCTGATTGTATTTTGGTCAATATGTCCAAATTCTGCAAGTACATGTTAAACAGTATGAACATGAGAACATTAAAAACCGTATATATTACCACTGAAACCCGGTTGGAAATAAGCGTCGCGATTCCGATGATCGGGAAAACATACACCACCGTATCCACACCTTCGATAAGGCTGGCAGTGCTGGTGGACTTGAACATGATAAGCCATACAACTATTACTATCGGCACCAGCATTACATGCGCCGCGATGTTGTTCCATCCCTTCCATACCAGCATGAGTGCAACAAAGAGGATAATTTCAATTACGATAATCCCGATTATCGACACATCGGTGAACGCTTTCCGGTGAACCAGAATAAGCGACATCAAAACCAGGAAGAGCATGATTGCAACGGTGAAATAGAGAATGACGATCGCCCTGGCCTTCTGTTCCTCCCGCATGTCCCTGCCCGCATATTTGCTCAAAAAGATTTTGTAAAATTGTTTCATGTTGCATCTCCGCCATTTATACAAATTTTACCGCCGCGCCGACATCCTGAAAATCCTGACAGGGTTGATATTAACACCAAGGAAAAAGCACCTGATTCAATATATGCCCATGGGCCTGTTTTGAATACGGGGCACATTCCACCTGTTTATGGATTTGATTCCGCCCTGTAACCGTGCCCCCAGGCGAGACGGTTAGGGCGATAGAGGGATTACTTGAAGATAAGCACCATGGCTATGATCAGGCCTACGAGCAGGACCGCAAGCGCGGCAATGGCGCCCATGGTTATCTTTGACATGCTGTCCGAGGGCGCGGGCGCATCCATGTAGGAGGTGTCTATGGCGATCTTGATGCGCTCCTCCATCTCCTCGATCTTGACGTATATGCCCTTGGCCACGGCGGCGAATATAGTGTACCCGCCGTCGGCCCGCCGCCGGAGGAACACGATCCTTCCGGTTATGGGCTGTATCCCCTCTTCCGTGTAAGCGTTAAACGCCTTGGCGACCTGGACCGCGCGCGGGTGACTGTCGACGATCTTGACCCTGATCCGGTCACCGACTACAAGAAGACCGATGTCCCTGCCGCTGATGGGGGCGAGGATGAGGCTCCCCCTCAAGAGTAACTTGACCTCTTTTCCTTTCAGGGCCTCGCGGTCGTCATCGGTGTCGACTTCCAGATTGAGTTCAGCCGTTCCCTTGTCGTCCTTGTGCAGCTGGTAATCCATCATTTTCCTGCTGGTCACCGAATCGGTTTCCATCTCCAGCGACGAGAGGTACTCGGTATCGACCATCATGCTCACGCCCTGGAGGCCCATGCGGTCCTGCACCATGAGCTGGAAGACGCGGTTAATGTCGACTTCGCTGTTTCCGTCCAGGAGCTTTTTCAGCTCGCCGGCGAAGTTCACGGTAAAGGTTGAGAGAAAGACATGCTTGAACTGCCGGCCCAGCACGTCATCATGTGACTGGCTCCCGACGAAATCCATGATGTCCTTCTCGAAGTTCCTCCAGTCCACACTGGTCTTGATGTCCTTGAGATTGAACGAATCGGATATGACCGGGTACAAGCTGTTCAGCGTCAGGTAATACCGGTTAAAAAAAGCAATGAACGCACCGAAAGACTGCGTCGATGAAAAACGGCCCTTGATCACACAAATGTCATCAAGGTTGCCCGCAATCATCTGCCTGGCGCGCTCTTCATCGCCGTTGGTGAAGAACATCGCCATCTCGAGCTTCTTTGTGTAATCCGCCAGCGAATCGGCCGCGTTTTCCATTATCTCTGACATAATTCTCCACGGGTGTGCAATAACCGCCGCGGAAGAGCCCCCCCGTTATCTTCCGCTTAATCATCCGGTCATATCCACCGGGTTTTTACAAGAATTTTTTCAGTCCGGGTTTGCCAGCTTGTATTTTTGCAATACTGCTTTAACCCGCAGCAGGAGCGTCCTGCGATCGACAGGCTTGAGGATAAAATCGCTGATGCCGAGCTTCACCAGGTCCGCCATTACCCCCTTGGTCGTTTCATCGCTTACAAAAATGACAAGCGGTTTGTTAGGCCTCCTGGAAAGCTCGTATAAAAACGCATATCCGTCAAGGACGGGCATATCAAGGGTGGTCGTTATAAGATCGATCTTACCTTCAATTTTTGAAAGCTTGTCGAGGGCCTCCTGCCCGTTGGCGGCAGTGGCCACCACGTTATAACTCTCCGACTCGAATATCTGTACTATCTGCTTCCTCAGAAAATCCTTGTTTTCCACGACCATAAGCTTATACGGCCTGCCTCCCGGCTTGATCCCGTCAGGCATCTTGGTGTTCAAACTGGGGAAATCCCCTCTTCCCTTCATCGTTCCTCCGCGCTAATGAATATATAATATATATAGAAGAAACATCCTGGAGGTGCGCTCCCAGGCAGTACCGGCACGCGCTAATTGTTCGTATTCCAGCAGTTTTGAAGAATGTAAAAAACCAAAACCATGTTGTCAAGATGAAAAATGGATAAATGTCATGCCGCCCGGGCGGGGTCGTCCTGTCAGGGCGGCCGTCATACGCGACTTGCCCCGCCTGCCAGGGAGATTCCTGGCCAAAAAAAACCAACAAAATACTTGATTATTTTCAATAACCGAGCGATATATAAATATCAGGCTTGCCAGACAGATCCAGACACATGAGGGGAGACCGGGGTTGAGCAACGGGAGTACAACCAGCTACACCATTCAGCCGCAGGATTATAAAAAGGCCGTTGCCGCTGAAAATGACTTCTACATCCAGTTTAACGTCCTTTCGCCGGCGGTAGACGGCATCATAAACAAGTGCGTGCACCGCTACCTGGCACACTACGACCTGGGCTATATCAAGAACCAGATCATCAACGTGATCAAGGAGCTCGTCAATAACGCGATCAAGGCCAATTTAAAAAGGCTCTACTTCACGGTGAAAAAGCTGGACATACTCAAGACCGAGGATTACCGGCAGGGCATGGAGACCTTCAAGGAGGAGGCATACGAGGGGGACGAGGACTACATGGCTAAACTGGCGGAGTCCCCGCTCGTCGTGCGCGTCGCGTTCAAGACCTCCGGCGAATATCTCTACATCAACGTAATCAACAACGTACCCATCCTGGATACGGAGCTTTCCAAGATCAACGCCCGCATCAAGAAAGCGTACAAGTACAACGACATATCCGAGGCCTTTGACGAGGTCCTGGACGATTCCGAGGGCGCGGGCCTGGGGCTCATCATGGCGATGATGATCTTCAAGAACATGGGCATGTCCCAGGACTCCTTCCGTATATACCGGAAGAAGGAGTTGACGATATCAGCGATAGCGATACCGCTCGCCATGGACAAGATCCGCGCCCGGGTCCAGATCGCCGGAGAGATCATACGCGAGATAGAGGCGATACCGGCGTTCCCGGAAAACATCATCCGGATACAGAAGCTCTGCGCCAACGCGGACACGACCATCAGGGAGATCGCCGGGGCCATCACGCTCGACCCGGGACTCACCACCTCGATCCTCAAGCTGGCCAACTCGGCCGGGTACTTCACTGTCAAGAAGACCGAGACCATCGAGGAAGCAGTCAAGATCATCGGCGTGAAAGGGATCAACGCGCTGCTGCTCGCCACGGGCGTGCACAAGGTCATGGACGCGCGGTACAAACGCGCAGAAGCGACATGGAAGGACTCGTACAAGCGGGCGGCTTACGCCTCCCAGATCGCGGTGCAGATGAAGAAGACCAAGCTGGGCGACTTCGCATACCTGGCCGCCCTCCTCTCCGACGTCGGCTTCATCGTGATGCTCTCGCTCAAGTCTGACCTCCTGACATCGCTCCAGGAGCTGGCCGGGTTCAAGGGAATGGAGAACATCGACCTGCTGGAGGAGATCAGCCTGGGCATATCCCACGCCGCGCTGGGCGGCATGATCTTCAGCAAATGGAAGTTCAACGACGCGCTCATCAAGACCGTTGAGTACCACCACCGGCCCCACATGGCGCCGGTCAACATACGCCAGCTCGTGTTCATAGTGTACCTGGGCGACTGCCTTGTCGAGATCGAGAAGAAGCGGTTCCGCTATGAATTCATAGACGAGGACGTGATCGAGTACTTCAACCTGGGCGACCGCAAGGCATTCGACATCATGCACAAGGTCCTGAAAGAGTCGTACGAGAGCCAGCAGAAGGAAGCGTAACAACTGCGCGCCGTCCCATCCCTCCCGTCCCGCGGAGGGGCGCGCCAGAAATAATCTTCACGATATGCCCGGAGCCAATCAGCCGTAATGGCGGTCATCAAGCGGTTCCGCTTCGATCCCGGGAAACAAATCAAATGATCAAGGATTCGACGGAAATCCCTGTAGGGAAATTCCCTTAAAATGCAGCATTCCGCCGGCAATCGGCATGCCGCCTGGCAGTTGGATGCCGACCAGTCGCATAAAAGCAATAAATAATAATTTTTAACTTGCATGTGATTGCTCTCATCTATTAGAATTTCTCTTTCTTTAAACAGGGATGGCCGCGACGCAACGCACACAAAAAGCAAGGACCACGGGAGCCGGATATATGATTATAACTGTTTCTGAACAATCACGATCGGTATTAAAGCGATTCACGAAGGAATTCATCCTTCGCACGGAGGGGGTGAGTTATTTTTATATAGTGCCTCTTCTGTTTTTCTATGTCTGGGCCAACCTCAGCTTTACAGACGACCAGTTCTGGCTGTTCATCAAGCTCGCGATCGCAAATGTCGTCATTCTCGCCGTGATCACCAACGTCAGCAACATGCTGCTCACCCGGCCCGTGGACTCGTACTTCAAGAAAATACTTCGGGGAATCGAGCCTGCGGAGGAGGAGTATAACCGCGCTTTTAAACGTTTTACAGCACTGCCCTACCTCCATGCGTTCCATTCTTTCTACCGGTGGATCCTGGGCCTGTCGCTTGTCATCATTCCAATGATGATACTGGGCGACATATCATGGGCGCAGACCTTCAACATGTGGATGATCCTCGTCATTATCGCCCCGTTCACGAGCATCATGTATTTTTTCCTCACCGAGCTGTACATGAAAAAGATCATGAAGACGGGTGTTTTCCCGCGATGGGCCGAAACCGGGAAGAAGCTCCGCCTGTCCCTTTTTCAAAAATTCACCGTCTCGATCGTGATCATCACGCTTCTGCCCTTTGCCATCTTCCTTGCTTTCTTCCTCATGTTCATCGCGCCGCTGGACATGGACAAGTCCGGCATACTCCTGAAAATCGTCATCATGGCGATCATCACGGTATCCAGCTCTTTTTTCGTGTCCGTGATGCTCACCCGCACCATGCTGTACAAGGTCAACATCATTCTCGGCATGCTCGGCACGATCGGCGATGGGGCCCTTGACGCGCCCGCGAAAAAAATACCGGTGCTCGACGAGCTGTCCTCGATCAACCTTTCAGTTTACGGCATGAAGGAAAACCTCAAGCTGATGGTGACTGCGATAGCGGGAAGCTCATCGGGCATGACATCCGCCAGCGGGGAGCTCATGGATTCCTCCGAGAGGCTTTCAAAGATCGCGTCCGATCATGCGTCAATCGTCGAGGAGACCAGCGCCGCCTACGAGGAAATGTCAACCTCCTTCGAGATAAACCTCCGCAGCGTCAGGAAACAGAACGAGGAAGCAGCGGCCGTGAAAAAGGACATCGAGATCATGTCGGCGCGGAGCGGCGAGCTCTCTGATAAATCGCGCAACCTGCGCGAGAAGGCGGTCAGGACGATGGAGATCGCGAAAGAGAGCGGCGCCCTCGTTGACGAATCGATGAAATCGCTCCAGGACCTCGCCGGGCTCGTGAAGAACATCGACGACATGGTCGGCATGATAAACGATATAGCGGACCAGATCAACCTGCTGGCCCTCAACGCGGCCATCGAGGCGGCCCGGGCCGGCGAGCACGGGCGCGGCTTCGCCGTTGTCGCCGACGAGATCAACAAGCTCGCCGATCAGACGACCTCCCTGTCAGGGGGCATACGGGGAAACATCACCCGGCACACGGAACAGATCAATCGCGAGCTCGTGTACATGGGCAAGGTGCTGGAGGCGTTCACCGCGATGAACGCCAGCATGGTCGAAACCGACGGCGTTATCCGAGAAGTGTTCTCCTTTACCGAGGGGATGAAGGAGATGACCGAGAGCATCCAGGCGAAGATTGGCGGGCTGAACGAATCCTCCGCGGAAATATACAATTCATCGATAGAGCAGAAGGCGACCAACGACGAGATCACCCATGCGGTAAACTCCATCACCCAGATATCCCAGGAGACATCGGGCAATGCCGACCGCGTCAACCTCATGGCGAAACGCCTGGGCGAGCTTGCCGGGGAGATGACCCTGCTCGTCTCAAGGTTCCGGGTATAAGACCGCGTGCCGGGGACGATCGACCCCCAAATAATTTACTTGACTAAATACATTTTTCCACCCCACTATTGTCCCTCCTGCGCCTGCCGCAGGTATCATGGGTTGTACCGTAACGGCCGGATGGCCCCTTGCCACGGGCCGGGGGAGTTGCCGGGCCCCATACGACAAAGGAGCTTTTCGATGTATTTCCAGGACCTGCTCGCAAAACTGAACGAATACTGGGCCCAGCGGGGCTGTCTCATCATACAGGGATACGACCTCGAGGTGGGAGCGGGCACTTTCAACCCGGCAACCTTCCTGCGCGTTCTCGGCCCGGAGCCGTGGAGCGTGGCCTATGTGGAGCCCTCGCGGCGACCCACTGACGGCCGCTACGGCGACAACCCGAACCGCCTCCAGCACTACTACCAGTACCAGGTGATCCTGAAGCCCTCGCCGGTCGACGTGCAGGACCTGTACCTTGACTCGCTCCGTCACCTGGGCATCAAGCTCGAGGAGCACGACGTCCGCTTCGTGGAGGACGATTGGGAATCACCCACACTGGGCGCTGCCGGCCTGGGCTGGGAGGTGTGGCTCGACGGCAAGGAGACCTCGCAGTGCACCTACTTCCAGCAGTGCGGGAGCCTTGAGCTGAAACCGGTTTCGGTGGAGCTGACCTACGGCACGGAGCGGATCTGCATGTACCTGCAGGGCGTGAACCACTTCAAGGACGTCATGTGGAACGAGAACGTGCGCTACGGCGACATACACGGCCAGAGCGAGTTCGAGTTCTCGCACTACAACTTCAACATCGCGGACACAGAGCTCCACTTCAGGCTCTTTGACCTGTATGAGAAGGAGTGCCTCGCAATACTCGACTACCCGAAGCAGAAGATCGTGCTCCCGGCCTACGATTACGTGCTGAAGTGCTCGCACGTATTCAACATGCTGGACGCACGTGGAGCCATTTCGGTCACCGAGCGGGTCGGGTACATCGCGCGGGTGCGCAACATCGCACGGCGGTGCGCCGAGCAGTACGTGGCAATACGCGAGGAGATGGGCTTTCCGCTCCTCAAAAAACAACCGGCCGGGGCAGCCTGATGGACGAGAGTTTCGTCAAGCTCGAAACATTCCTCTCCAAATACGAAAAATTCGTAATATCGACGCACGAAAGCCCGGACTGGGACGGCCTGGGCGGCGAGATAGCCATGTTCGAGCTCCTGAACAAGCTCGGGAAAAAGCCCCTCATCGTCAATTCCGACCCCACGCCCGACAATTTTCTCTTCCTCGACCTGGAGCACGACATCAATGTCATGGACGGGACCTTCACCCTCCCCGACGACATCGACGAGTACGCGCATATCGTGCTGGACACGAACGATTATGACAACATCGGCGCCGGCGCCTACAACGCGCTCAAGGACCGGGTGCGGGAGCTCCTCATCATAGACCACCACGAGGGAGACGAGAGCAAGCTCGGCGCCAACATCATCAAGGCCGGCGCCTCCTCCGTCAGCGAGATAATGTTTCACATCATAGAGCATTTCGGCATGCCGCCCACCCTGCGCGCGGCCCAGGCGATCTTCGGCGGTATCGTGTTCGACACCGGCTCGTTCAAGTATCCCAAAACCACGCCGGAGACCTTCCGCATAGCGGCAAAACTGGTGGAGGCGGGCGTGACCCCGTTCTTCATCCACGAGCAGATCTACGAGCAAAATGCCCTTTCAAGCTTCGCGCTCCGGGGGCGGGTCCTGTCCACGATGGAAGTGCTCCACGGCGGGAAAATGATTGCGCTCAGGCTCACCCCCGACATGCTCACGGAAACCGGGGCCTCCTTCTCCGAGGGCGAGCCGGCCATCAACCTTCCCCTGACGGTCAGGGGTGTGGTGGCGAGTATTTTAGTCAAGCAGGACATCGAGGGGCCGGTCAAGGTGAGCATGCGGACCAAGGGCGACATCGACGTGGCGCAGCTCGCCATGGAACGTGGCGGCGGCGGCCACAAAAATGCGGCCGGATACAAGTCGAAGCTTTCCTTCAACGAGACCTACGAGCAGGCGCTCAAGAACATGGAGAAAATTGTCAGGTAAGTAAGCGGCGCACGCTTCACCGGTCACCCGCGTCGCGTGCCCGAAGCTTGGCGGCGATCAGCTCGGCGTGATCGACATGCAGGAGCGCGGCGAGCCGGTGGACCAGGTGGTCCTCGCCCGGGTCGAGGCGCCCATCGGCATAGGCGATGCGCCAGGCGTACTCGATGAGACGCCGCTTTTCCGCATCGCTGAAATTCCGGTTGATAACGCTGGTATAGCCCCACAGGTCGGTGGCCTCACGCTGTTCGCGCCCGGCGGTAGCGAGAACGGCCTCCGCCTCCTCCGCGCCGAGACCGAGCTCCTCGCGCATCAGCCGTCGCACGCGGTCCCCTTCGATGACGGAGAAATCATCGTCAGCATGGGCCATCTCCAGGAGAATCACGCACGCGGCAACGCTGATCCGGTCCCCGCCGTCCGCGCGGGGACCGCTGCCCGTGGATTTTCCGCTCAGCAGATTTACAATTGACTGCAGCATGTCCCGCTCCCGATCTGTCCTGTCTGGTTACTGGCGTCCCGCGCGGTCACGCCGGCCGGCGCTAATGCAGGGTGACAGTATAATCCCTGGGAATTATCCTGTCTTCTTTGTACAGGTTAAGGTAGAAGGCAAGGACTTTTTTCGCCCGCGCTATCGTTTCCCGGTCAAACTCCATCTTCGTGGCCGGGTTCTCCAGCTCCTGGTAGTATTTACGTTCCGAGAAAATCGGCACGCCCATGAACGGGTTTGGCAGATCCAGGTTCATCATCTCGAGCAGTGTCGGCAGAAGGTCCAGGCTTATGCAGCGCGTATCATTCGTCCTGCCCCGCCATGCGCCCCCGGGGAGGCGGATGAAGCAGGGGATGATATCGAAGAACGGGCTGAAGCGGTCCTCATTCTTTTTCATGAATTCTATGTACTGCTTGTTGTTGCCCATTGCATGGTCTGCGGTGAGTATCAGCACTGTATTATCTGCGTAGGGCGATGCTTTAAAATATTCCCAGAACGCGCCGAACGCGCAATCAGTGGAATAGATAGCGTCGATCATGTCGTTTCCAGCGGAACCGGGATGTTTCACCTTCACCTTGAACGGCGGGTGCGAGTTTATGGTCGACACCGTCATGAGAAAGGGCCTGTTCCGGGGCTGCTTTTTCAGCCACTCAACGATAAAAGAGAACAGGATGCCGTCGTCCACGCCGAACCCGCTTTCGCTGTCCCGTATCGTGCGCGGGATCAGGCTCTCGCACCCGTAAAAATAATCATAACTCTGCCGTTTCATGAAAAAATCCTTCATGCCGATGAAGTGCTCGCTCCCGGCCTGTGCGTGGATAGTCGTGTATCCCCTTGTTTTCAGAATGTCCGAAAGGAACAGGAAGCGGCAGGGAATGGGTATGCGCGATCCGCCGATGTTCTCGTCCAGGAGGTAGACGCCCGAGCCAAGCGCGGCAATGAGTCCCCGTATGGTAGGGAAGCTGGCGTTGTACATATTCGTGAACGCGAAGGATTCTTTTCCCATCTCATTGATATTACGCGTGAGCCCCTGTACGCCATGGATCTCATCTTTAAGGAAAAAACCGGAAAGCGATTCGACGAAAATGATGATGACATTGATGCCTGGAGATATCGCGGGCCTGTTGTACGATTTCCTGCGCGGGTCCAGGAATATGCTTTTTTTCATGAGGGGATACCGCTCTCCCATGGTATATAGCAGCTGGCCACGCTCTTTGAAGAAATTGATGGTTCCCGGGTCAAGCGTGACCGGCTTCGCGCTCATGATCTTCGAAAGGAAATAGTATGCAAATAACGAATTGAAGAACTCCGACTCCGGCAGACTGAGGTAGACACGGGGATCCGAGACATCGTTCCGGAACGCCTTTTCAACGGATTCTATGCGATCTATCGAACGTTCGCGGTCCATCAATGTTTTTTTATCGATATGTATGGAGATCGAGCCGTTTCCCTTCATCAACGGCGGCTCATTTCCATTCCGGGCAAGAAGTACGGAGAGGAACAAGCCTGACTGCACGAGCAACGTCAGGAGCAGTGCAGCTGCGACGTTGGTCACGATAACGATAATCGCAAGGCGTGCTTTCATGACCGGGCACCTTCATCAAACTGCTCAGTATAAAGATATATTTTCCGCAGTAATGCGAACACGAGCGCGAACATAAGTACGACCGATGCATAGATTCCGATGGAGAGCCATGTCGTCAGGTACACGGTCCCGTCGGAATAAAAGGCGTGCGCCCAGAAATTGCTGTCCACGTGGTTACCGCCAAAATACATCGCGCCCCAGTCGAACATCCTGACAAACTCCGACGCGAAGAAAAGAAAAAGGGCTGATCCGACAATGAATTTCCTGACTGCCGGTTTTCTTGTCACAATCAACAAGACACAGACGGCGCTCGAGAAAATCACGCTGGCGGCGCAATACCGGGCCGACAGCAGGATAAAATCCACGGAAACGTCACGCGTGGAATAGATGGACCCGATTGCGATGATGGACCAATGCCAGGCGATAAAATACAGGGATAGCGCGACCGTCAGTACCGCTCCGGCGATGATAAGGCCTTTCTTTTCCGCGATTATCGACGCTGAATAATCAATGCGAAGATTCATGCTGCCGGTCTCTCTTCGTTACATTATAGTATTAACCAAACGGTTAAAATCAACATGCATTATTAACCGTTTGGTTAATATGTCAAGAACAATTTACCAATAATCGCAAGCATGGTATTAAAAAATGGATTGCATTATTGATATTTTCTGGTAATTTCAAGTGTTGTGACCGTACTGTCTGGCATCAAACCCGGCAGGAGGTGCAGCACCACAGGCGGGAACACCCGGAGGGAATCCCGCCTGACCGGATCGGGCGCATGGAATACCTTTTTACAGAAGAGAACCTGAAAATGATACTGGCCCCGGTGGAGAGACCGCCAAAGAAACGCGGTACCTGCCCCGTTTGCGCCAGGCTTTCACACATCATGGGCAAAGAGACCGCACCCGGCAGCACGTCCGGTACGGCCCCGGGCGAAACCAACGGCCTTGAGGAATTCATCCTGGTAAAAAACTCGTGGCATATACTCAGGTGCCCGCTCTGCTCGCGTCTCTACACGGACGAATACCGTTATGATCACCTGGTCGGCGGCCGCGAAGATGAGTATCAGATAACCGGTATTGATTACAACGAGGCGCTTGAGCTGTTGAAGGGAATAAAAGCCAGGAAGCTGACGAAATCGGGAAAAAACTGGATCGTTTCATTTTAGCCTCATACCGCGGAAAAAACCCGGACGAGGGAGCGCCGGTTGTCAGAGATGGAAATCGCCGGCCGCTTCGGGCTGATAGAGGATGTCCTCTATAACGAAATATTGTTCGCCAGAGGGGTTCTTTTTCACGACCGTGCCGATGGTGCTGCCGAGGAGCTCGGTTCCCATTCCTGAAAACACATTCAAAGTATCGTTGCCTTTACCATCGCCGGGAAAGACAAGAGAATAGACTTCTTTCTTCCCGTTACCGAGGTTTTTAAGGCAGATTTTAGAATTCATGGTTACTATATTGGGCCTGATATCATGGGGGTCTACAAGCCGGGAGCGTTCAAGGTCGCGTTTCAGCTTCTCAGCCGTCGTTTTATCGAGTACAGTTGTCGCTTCCCTGCTGTTAAGGATACTGACAAGCCGTTCATAATCATGTTTTGTGAATACTTTACCCTTGCGCATATCTCCCCCCGCGTTCAATCGAATCAGACACGAGAAACCGGCGGAAACCCTGCAGATGAAAAACTGCCGGATAAAGAGCAAATGAGACGCAGTCTTGCAATGATTAATTACTACACGCAGTGAACTTCGGTGTCAACAGAATTTTCACGGCATCAATTAATTTTCAAAAGCAATCCGTGTCGCTCAGGTGCATCGTCATATGACATAATGTTTCTCTCCGGATGATTAATAAATATAAATTCACAATATAAACTTTGCATAGTGGTTCCTCCCCGCTCTGCGCCTACAAGGGCCCGGGAACGGAAAAGGTGCCGGGTATCACAAACGAGATGTGGGAGATCGCGAAAGTGGTGGGGAAATAATACATCAATTGACAGGTCCGCAAGCGTTTGCGGTCCTATCACAAGCGCCTGCGGACCTATCGTGAGTGTCGTTATGCTTATTTAATGGCGACGAAATCCTTTTCCGGAACGCCGCAAATCTCGCATGCATCCGGGATCCTGGCGCCGAATGTATTGCCGCAGACCAGGCAGACCAAATATGTATCGGGAAGCGCTTTCATTTCATTTTTTTCAAGCGCGCCGAGCGCCTCGGTGAACAGTTCTTTATGCTTTTTCTCCACCTGGAAGGCATAATCAAACGAGAAGGCACTATCGTCCTCTTTCTCATCCCTGGCCTTCTGGATGAATTCGGGATACATGGAATCGATTTCATGCGACTCGCCCTTGATAGCGTTCCGAAGATTTTCCTTTGTGGATTTCACCATGAACTGCGGTAGTATCGGGTCCATTTTCGCACCCGCCGCTTCCAGAACTGCGGTATGCTTTTTCGCATGGATGCTCTCGGCCAGTGAGGCCGCCTCAAACAGCCTGGCTATCTTGTCAAGCTTCTCTTCTTTCGCCTTTTTTGCGCAGGCCTTATATTTCGCGCTGGCCGTTGTCTCACCGGTTATCGCCTTCTTCAGATTGTCTATAGTCCCTTCCTGTTTCTTACACCCGTTCACTGTCACAGCCGCTACGGCAAAACAGAGTACGCCGATCAGAATTGTATCTTTCATAATAGTTCTCCTTAAATATTGATATTAATTATTCCTGCAATCGCGGTCTTCTCGCCCGGTACTGCCGCCTGCTAATATCTGTGCAGACTGAAGAAAAAAAAGCAAGATTATTTTACTCCAGCCGTGAAAACGGCCTCAAGACGTCCGTGAGGGCGCTATAAGAAAAAGCTTGAAATTTATCCGAGCTGCAGGTACCATTAATACAACCTTCAAATCCATGATAAAGGAGCCTCATCATGAAAAAATGCCTGGTCCTGCTGGTACTCCCCTTTATTCTTTTTTCATGCGCAGCCTTCGAAAATTTAATAGGAAAAAAACCCGAAGTAAGCCTCAAGCGGTTCGACATAGACTCGATCAGCCTTAAGGATATCACCTTTCTGTTCGAGATCGAATTAAACAATCCCTATCCCGTCGGGTTCAGGCTCGAGGATATCGGCTTCAACGTCCAGGTCGAGGGAAACCAACTGTTTAAGACAAGGACGAAAAAGGGAGTAACGGTCAAGGCCAACGGGAGCGAGATGACCCCGGTCAAGGTTACCCTCGTATATGAAGACATCATGAAGATCATCAAGAATTATGCGGAGCGCGATTATCTCGCATGCAAGATCGATATAGATATAGTGATACCACTCCCGAAAGCGCTCGAATCGATAAAGAAAAACATCACCTTCAATTACACGGTGGAGAAAAAGATCCCTGCACTTAAACCGTCGTTCAGAATTGTTAACGTGAACGTCAAGGCGCCGACACTGGACGAAATAAAGCGCTCTCTGATCGAGACAGGGAAAAAGAACCTGGACCCCAAAAACCTCCTGGGCATGTTCGAGGGGCTGATATCCGGCCGTGATACCACCCCGGCCCTCGATCTTACGTCGCTCGATGTGCCCATCAGCATAAGCTTTGACGTCGAAGTGAAAAACAATACGAAGGCGAAACTCTCGTGCCGGGACCTCACGTATGATTTTCTCGTCAATGACGCGAAGATCCTCAACGGAACCACGGGGTCCGTCCGCCAAGAAGGCAACGCGTCAGTGATACGCATAACCAACACCTTCAGCTCGAAGGCCCTGGGCGTGTCGGTGGTTAACATGTTCAGCACCCGCGCCGGGTCTTACCAGCTCAGGGGATTTTCGAACATCAAGCTGCCGGACGAGATCAAAACGTCCCTGCTCAAGCTCGAGTTCAACGAAAAGGGGCCGTTCAAGCTCAACTGACCCGGGCTCATCGCAGCGTCCCTCGTTATATATTCTTGACAAGGGACGCATTCCCTCGTAACGTTGCACGGTGCGATTATGCAAGCGTATTTTTTTCTCCGGAAGGTACCAGTGGAACTGATAACAACGCTCATCGACATCGTCCTCCATGTTGACAAATATATCAACGTGATAATCCAGACATTCGGGATCTGGTCTTATGTCATCCTTTTTATCATAGTCTTCTGCGAGACGGGCCTGGTAGTCACCCCGTTCCTGCCGGGCGATTCTCTCCTTTTTGCGGCAGGCGCCTTCGCAGCCATCGGCGCTTTCGATGTAACGCTGCTCATCGTGGTATTTTCGTCCGCGGCGATTATCGGCGATAACGTAAACTACTGGATAGGCCACCATGTTGGGCCCAGGATTTTTTCCAGGGAAAACGTGCGCATCTTTAATAAAAGGTACCTGGACCGGACCCATGCATTTTACGAGAAACACGGGGGCAAGACCGTCATCCTTGCCCGGTTCATGCCGATCATCCGCACCTTCATGCCCTTCGTGGCAGGCATCGGGCGCATGCACTACCCGCGCTTTCTCGCCTTTGACATAACCGGGGGCATAGTCTGGCCAATGACTTTTGTCCTGCTCGGCTATTTTTTCGGCAACATTCCGATAGTGAAGAAATATTTCTCGCTCGTGGTGATTGTCATAATCATAATTTCTGTTCTGCCCATTTTTTACCAGGTGTTAAAAGTCCGCATGGAAAAGCACGCGGAGGCGAAACAATGAGCACACAGCCCGGGGCGAGCCATAACCGCCAAAGCCTGCTATACTGCCATGTAGAGGAAGACCAATGACCGATATTCTATTATGGGGCGGCTTTATCCTTTTCATCATTGCAATGCTCGTGCTGGACCTGAAGGTATTCCAGAAAAAAGAGCATGAGATCATGATCAAGGAAGCGCTCCTCTGGACGCTTTTCTGGATCGTGCTTTCCCTGGGATTCAATTTGGGCATCTATTTTTACATGGGGACCGATTACGCACTCGAGTTCCTGACCGGTTACCTGATAGAGAAAGCCCTCAGCGTTGACAACATATTCGTTTTTATAATCATCTTTTCTTATTTCGGTGTTGCGCCGCGTTTTCAGCACAAGATCCTCTTCTGGGGGATACTCGGCGCAATCATCATGCGGGCCTTATTCATTATTGCCGGGGTCGCCCTCATCGAACGGCTCCACTGGGTCATTTACGTGTTGGGAGTATTTCTCGTTTATATCGGGATCAAGCTGGCATTCGAGAAGGAGAAGGAGGTCCACCCGGAGCAGAATCCCCTTTTAAAAATAGTCAAGCGACTGTTCCCGGTCGACACGAAATACACGGGCAACAAATTTTTCACCCGGAAGGGAGGCAAGACATACGCGACGCCGCTTTTCATCGTGCTCATAGCCATAGAATCGACAGACATCGTGTTCGCGGTAGACTCAATACCGGCGATACTCTCCATCACCCGGCACCCCTTCATTGTATTTACTTCGAACATTTTCGCGATCCTGGGCCTCCGCGCCCTCTACTTTGCAATCTCCGGAATCATGCAGCTCTTCGCGTATTTGAATTACGGGCTATCGCTCATCCTCGTATTCGTCGGAGTTAAAATGCTCATCGCTGACTTCTACAAAATACCCATCGGGATTGCACTGGGCACGGTCGGAGGGATATTGGTACTATCGATCATCCTGTCTCTCCTGTTTCCGCCGAAAAATATAAAGAAAAAATAATATCCCCTCACCTCGCACGCGGCCGGGTCAGTATGTTTTCATCGACATCCACATCCTGACCGACGACACGCAGAGCCTTAAGAGAGCGCACGAGCTGACCGAAATAATAGAAAAAACGATCCAGGAATGCATACCCGATTCGGACGTGACGGTTCATCCGGAACCGTACGATGATTGTCAGGTAAAAAACAAAAAGCGTAAGAAACAAAAATAATCTTGATTTAATTCCCGCCCCCGTTACTCCTGATAAGCAACGGAATTGGCAGGAAGCGGAGGTCCGGGTCATGAAATCAAACAGGCGTCTTTCCAGATTCACACTTGCGTTGCTACTGGCGACATGGCTCGCTCCTTTCGATCTCGACCATCATGCAAAGCCCGGGTTACAGGCCGCTCACACGGGCTCAATCCGGGGCGCGCGCGTCGCGAACAAGGTATCATCCTCGAAAAATGCCCCGGCGCGTGTCGAGAAATTCACGGTCCTGTTCTTTAACGATCTTCACGGAAACCTCCAGCCCTTTAAAACAAAAAAGGAAGACGGCACCACGGTTGACGTGGGTGGCATAGCCGGGATTGCAACCCTGGTAAAACAGGTCCGCGCTGAAAACAGGAAGCTGGGGATAAAGACATTCCTGCTCGTTGCAGGAGACGTTTTACAGGGCACGCCGATGTCCACAGTTTTCAAGGGAAAACCCGATATCGAGATATTCAACGCCATGGGTGTCAATGCCATGACGGTCGGCAACCATGAGTTCGATTTCGGCCTCGATAATTTTCTTGCGATGAAGAAAGCGGCGAAGTTTCCATTTATCAGCTCAAACATCGTCTGGAAAGACACCAGGAAACTGGTAAACGAGCCCCTTGCCGTCTTCCCTATTTCAGGCAAACTGAGACTCACCGTGATAGGCGCTACCACCACGGAGCTTATGACCACGACCGCACCGGAAAACGTTGAGAAGCTCGACGTGATGGATTCGGTACAGACCGTGTCCTACCACTTTCTGAAGTCATTCTTGAACGGACCGGTTATACTACTATCTCACAGTAAGTTCCAGACCGACTCCGATATAGCACACAAGGTTGGCGGACTCACCGCCATCATAGGCGGCCACGACCAGATACTTTTCGAGCCGGTCAAGAATGCGAACGGGGTCCCGGTACTCCAGGCATTCGAGAAAGGACGATATCTGGGAAGAATCGACATCGCGATAGACCCGGTGCTCAAGCGGGGCGAAATCATAACAACGAGCTACCTGCCTATAACCTCCGATATCAAACCGGACCCGCAGGTCAAGATAATCGTTGACGCGTACAGCTCGAAGCTCGACGCGACATTCAAGGAGGTAATCGGCGAATCCCTGGTGTTCATGGACGGCGAGCGGGGGCGCATCAGGTACGAGGAGACGAACCTGGGTGACTTCGTTGCGGACGTCATGCGCAATTATACGAGTTCGGACATCGCGTTTATCAACGCCGGATCGCTCAGGTCCAGCCTCGACAGGGGGCCGATAACTATCGAGAGCGTATTCAAGGTGATGCCTTATCCCAACGAGATAGTAGTGGCAAAGCTGACAGGCGGTGAAATCCTCACGGCGCTGAATCGCTCGGCCCGGGGCAATCGAGCGGACGAGGACGGCGGATTCCTCCATGTATCCGGCATCTCGTTCACGATCAAGGGCAAGACGGTGGCCGATGTCCTGGTCGGCGGCGCAGCGATCGATCCGGCAAAAACCTACTCGGTCACCATAACCGATTTCATGCATTCCGGCGGCGACGGATACGCTCTATTCACAGGCAAGCCATCGACAAAAACCGGCCTCCCGCTGCGGGAGCTTCTTGTTGACACGATACGGAAGCAGCGCACGGTTGAAGCAGCAGCCGGAGGGCGGATAAAACGAATTGAATAACCAGGAGCTCGCGGGTCATCCTGAGCGTCAGCTCGGGCACAACCCCTGATCCGACAATGCGCTCAATCGACGAAATTGCGTCCCTTCCGGTATACGCACGGCTCGATGACATAGCGGTCTCTCTCGCCGGATCAGGTACGCTCATGCTCCACGCGGAGACCGGTGCGGGAAAAACCACGCTTGTGCCGTGGCGTCTTCTCTCGCATGAAACGTTCGCCGGATTGAAGCTGATCCTTCTCCAGCCGCGCCGTATCGCGGCACGGGCCGCGGCCGAGCGAATTGCCGATCTCCTGGACGAAACGATCGGGCAGACGGTCGGGCTCCGCACCCGGCAGGAAACCATAATTGGGAAAACGACCCGGCTCGAAGTGATGACGGAAGGAGTCCTCACCCGGATCATGCAGCATGACCAGTCGCTTGATACCTATGGCACGATTATTTTCGATGAATTCCATGAACGAAATTTGCAGAGTGACCTGGGCCTGGCGTTGAGCTGGGACTGCCGTGAAACGCTCAGGCCCGGGCTTAAAATACTCCTCATGTCAGCAACCCCGCCTGCTGACGAGGTACGCGCAGCGTATGGAGAAATACCTCTCATATCGGTAGGCGGCCGCTCACACCCGGTCCGGGTCGAATACCGGCCTCCCCTCCCATACGAAAAGCCATGGGAAGGTGCCGCCCGCCTGGCCAACGAGGCGATAACTATCCTCTCTCCATCGGAGGGGGACGTCCTGGTCTTCCTCCCCGGGTTCCGCGAGATACACCGTACGAGGGAAATTCTCGAACGGCTTCCGAAACCCCGCGCAAGGGTCGTCATTCTCCATGGCCGTATCACCCCGGAAGAACAGCGGTCGGTCCTCGCCCCGAAACCAGGAAGCGGCAGGCGTATAATACTCTCTACAAACGTGGCTGAGACAAGCTTGACGGTCCCGGGAGTCCGCGTTGTGGTAGACACCGGACTGGAGCGACGGGTTCGCTACCGCCCCCGGACCGGCATGGACCACTGGAACACAGTGGAAATATCTGTTGCATCGGCCGAACAGAGGAAAGGGAGGGCGGGAAGGCTCGGCCCGGGCCTCTGTCTTCGATGGTGGGACCAGGCAGTCCGCCGTGAAAATTTTTCACCACCGGAAATAGCCGAGTCAGACCTGGCTCCCCTTGTTTTAGAAACAGCTCTCTGGGGCGCGGTCTCTCCCTACGACTTAAAATGGCTTACCCCGCCACCACGGGCGGCCACAGACAGGGCATCGGGCCTATTGCGACAGTTATCGCTTATCGATGACAGCGGGCGCATTACGGATACGGGCCGGAATGCCACTGTTCTTGGGCTTCACCCCCGGTTGGGGCATATGATCCAGGTAGCTGCCGGTAAAGGCTGGCTAACCACGGCAGCGGTCACCGCTGCGATCATCGAAGAAGGAGACTTTCCTGGAAATGATGACCCTGATTTCCGTGACCGGCTTTCGGCTCTTGCTCTTTGGCTCGATGGCAGGAATTGCTCCCTTCAAGAAAGTCTCGTTCACCGCATAGTGGATGAATCTCGTCGAATACTGCGTATCAAAACTGGAAGCGATAACTATCTTAATGCACACGATATCGAACCCGATCTGGCCGGTACATTGCTTGCGCTGGCCTATCCCGACCGCACAGCACAAAAGACCAGTATGAATGATAAAGCATCTCGATGGGTGCTGGCAAGTGGAAGGGGTGCGCGTCTGACCGGCCCTCTTGCCAAAGAAGAATTTATCGCCATAGCAGAATTGGATGGAGGAGAAACAGACGCTCGAATATTTCTTGCAGCGCCAATTAATAAGGAGGACATCATCAATGGTCTGGCAGGCGAGCCCGAGGAAGAATATATTACCGAATGGGACGGCTGGACACCGAAATCCCGGATTATTCTCCGTCTGGGTAGACTGGTCCTGAAAGAAACTCATGGAATACAGCTCACCAAGGAGAAGGCGATAACAATCGCTTATAATCGCATTATGAAAGAAGGCCTGGATTGCCTTCCATGGAATAAGTCTTCTTGCAAGTACCTAGCACGATGCCGATTTGTTCAGAATTTCGGCACACAGAATAATTGGCCGGACTTCACATCTCAAACTCTAATCGATGAAATCGAGACATGGCTTATCCCAACAGGCAACTTTAATGGCGAACCACTCCTTCAAGAAAAAACAATCATTTCAGCACTTGAAAATCGTTTAGGATGGGATCGGATAACTATCCTAAACAAGCTGGCACCAGAGCATTACACTCTACCATCAGGAACACAGAAATCGATCGATTATGAAAGCGGAGAAATTCCGATTATAGCTGCTCGTATTCAAGAATTCCTTGGGTCCACTGAAACTCCTCAACTTTGCGGCATTCCCTGCATAATACACTTGCTGAACCCGGCAGGACGGCCAATACAGATCACTAGCGATTTGAACGGTTTCTGGGATCGATCTTATAAAGATGTAAAGAAAGAGCAGATGGGGAGATATCCCAAACATTACTGGCCCGACAATCCCCGGGTTGCAGTTCCAACCAGCAATGCCAAGCCTCGAAAATAATTAAAGATTATTTATCTCATTTTTAATATAAATGACATTAATCTAAATTTTTTTTATTTTATTAACCTGCCGTTCGTTATATAAATAAATGTTATAAAGACAGGAGCAACCATGGCAATTAAAACGACGATTAATATTCAAAAAGGAATAATGTATAAGCTAGATCATGCATCAAACATGCTGCACCTCTCAAGGATGAACATCATTAGAATTCTCTTGAAGAAATATTCGGAGCATAATCATCAGGTAGTCATGTTTTCAGCGGTCAAATATCAGAAGCGTGATAATCCTTCTAACTGGCATACATTTCATTTATACTTACGAGAAGATGAATATGAGTATTGTAATGATTTTCGTAAAATATATAAAAAAACATTATCATTGATCATCTCTGATGCTGTTAAACAATTTATAAATTTGATAATCATGAAAATGAAAAACTCTATCATCGAGAACATAGATAGTTATCGCTTAATGAATTATATTTTCTCGCGAAGAATAAAAAATGGCATCATATACAATATCAATTTTTGGGGACTGCCAGCGACTGAAACTCTGATGCGTTACATTACATAAATAATATTTGACATCCTTGATTCACATTAGCTTTATCTCATCTAATTATGATTGATAGGTTACTACACTATTACACGGAAGGCTTCCCTTCCCGGAAAGATCACCCTCCGGGAATAACCGGAACTTTCAGGTATCTTCATACATTAATTAACCTGTGGCCTGAAGGCCTGCAACGTCTCATGAAACTGCAGCCTCTATTCTCCCTGGCTACAAGCCTCCTGGTAATATTTCTTTTTCAAAAGGGATTCGAATACGTGCCGATTGCTATTGTTTCAACCATCTTTGCATTTTTTTATATTACATTCCGGCTTTATCCTTTAAAAGAAAAGAAAGGTGCTATAACCTCATTATGGGATACTGCTCTGATATTCATCATAAACAACATGCTTCTTTTCGTTTTGCCATTTTATTTCGAGTCGATGACTTTCCCATCACGCAACATGTTATTCGCTCCACTCATACTCGGGCTAACCATCATCGCAGGCTGGTTCTCAGTATACCAGCGATTCATTGCAAAACACCCTTTACGAAGTTCATTATTCTATGCCCTTACATTCTTTTGTGTATTGAACTTTCTTCTTCCTGTTCTCTTTGGAACGAGAAACATCTGGAGCTTGCTCATCTCCGGTGGAGTTGCCGCAGCAGCTGTACTCATTTTCGTGTATCCGCATATTGAATTGCTAAAAAACAGAAAAAATAGTCTTGTCTTTATCATTGGAATTTGTCTATTTTTCATTCTTTTATGGTTTAGCAGGAGTCTTATCCCCCCCTCCCCGCTAAAGCTAACTCGCGCAACAGCCTGCCGCAAGATCGAGCTGTACAAACCAATTGAGGCTTTCAGTCGATCGAACTTTAATTCCGCATCGGAAGTTTATTTTTACTCCTCAATATTCGCGCCGAGGGGACTTAAAGAAAAAATTGATCATGTATGGTATCACAATGGAAGACGCCTGTTTACAGTAAGTCTGAACGAAATAAGAGGAGGCAGAAAGCAAGGTTTTGGAACATGGTCCCGTCACACCATTCTCGAGGGTCCGGGAAAATATACTGTGGAAGTCTGGACGGCGGGCGGTCAACTACTTGGTATGGGCCATTTTTCCCTTAATTGATAATTACCTCCAGTCAATCCGGTCCAATGCTAGCTTTAATCAATTATTAATCTTTTTTTTTAGGTTTCCTGCCGAGCCTTAGAGTTTCAACACGGAAAATCTAATCAGAATTTCCCGGGAATCAGATAACATGTTATAAACATGGCGATAACTATCTTCTCTTTGAGAAAGTTTATTGACATATATTAATAAATAAGGCACAATAATCCCGATTGTAATATATAGTAGTGATGAACAAGAAATAGTAAATATATAAAAGTCGACAGAGGATATTATAATGAAGGTTAAAATCAATCAAGGAACTGATATTATAAAATTAATTATAGAGGGCAATCTCGAATCAACCACGATCAAGCCTTTCAGCGATAAGATTGCGAACATTCCCGGTTTGGGGAAAAACGTAGAAGTTGATCTTGATCTGGTGGATTATATTGATTCATCCGGCATTCGTGCGCTATTAACACTTTCAAACAAACTGAAAGATTCAAATCATACCCTCTCAATAATAAACTGTTCAGAAAATATAAAACGGATCCTGAAATTCTCATCCCTCCAGGGCATTTAATACTATCATGCCACGGGTCTTCCAGACCTCTGGTTGTACACAGCAATGCCGGGTAATATATTATTACGGATACACGATCCGGTAGTTGCTCCAAACTTTGCTAAAACGAATTGACGAAGCTTATCGCAACATGGTAGGCTGATATTGCATGATCGCCATCGCCGTTAATACTCACGGCGATCAACAGGGAGGAACCCATGGAAAAACTCTTTTATCCCGAATCGCTTGCGATTATCGGGCTCTCCTCGAAAGCTAACAACATACCCAAACTGGTACTTGAAAACCTGATTCGATGGGGATACAAAGGAAGGATCCTGGGAGTAAACGCCCGATCCGACGACCATGAAGTCAACGGGATCCAGATGTATAAAAGTATAAGCAACCTGCCGGTCGTTCCGGATCTGGTCTTCGCCCTGGTGCCAGCAAAATACATTCCCGACCTCGTAGATGAATGTGGAAGCGTCGGCACTCGATGGATGGCAATACCCTCCGGCGGCTTCAACGAGCTGGGAGCAGAGGGGAAGAATCTTTCAGTTATTTTGCGCGAGAAGGCTCGCAAGCATAATATACGGTTTGTCGGCCCTAACGGCCTCACCGTGGCAAATACCGCAAACGGACTCTGTCTTCCTTTCATTCCCTCGTTTCCTCCACCGAAAGGGGGTCTTTCTATCGTATCCCAGAGCGGCGGCGTCGGCATCATGCTCTGGAACTTCATGACCGACCAGAACGTCGGGATGGCAAAGTTTGCCAGCATCGGGAACAAGCTGGACCTTGATGAGGTGGATTTTCTCGAATATTATGGCCGGGACCCTGAAACGAAGATCATCGGGATGTACCTGGAGAGCCTTCCCCGCGGGAAAGACCTGCTCGCGGCCGCGGCCAGAATAAACAAACCGATTGTTATCCTCAAGTCCAACACCACCATGGCAGGTCGCAGGGCGGCCATGAGCCACACGGCTGCGTTATCGAATGATGATGAGATCATCGATTCAGCGTTCGAGAAGGCCGGCATAATCAGGATCACCCATTTCAACGACTTCATCAACGTCGCCAAGGCGTTCGACCTGCCTCCGATGCGGGACAATCGTCTAATGATGATGAGCCCGGCCGGCGGCATCACGGTCATGATGGCCGACCTGTGCGAGAAAATCGGCTTCCGTTTCGCCGATCCCGGAAAGGAGTTTTACGCAGGACTGAAGGGTTTCTCGAACGCCGGTGTCATCAACTTCTCGAACCCGCTTGACATGGGTGATATCTACGACCCGAACCTTCATACGAAAATATTTTACGAGGTAATGCATAATACCAATGTGGACGGTGCCGTATTCGTTAGCCAGTGGCCGGAAATGCCGCGTGGTCAGGATGTTTTCTACAAGATGTTTCACACCGATCTGTCCAAGGAAGCCACCGGCACAATGCTTTCCTCCGGCAAACCGCTGGCATGCTGCATCTTCGGTCTGTCTTCGACGATATCAACCATAAAAAAGAACATCAACTTCCCCATCTTCGACAGCTTCGAGGAGATGATGGTCGCCCTGAAAAAGCAGTGCGATTATCACATCAGGAAACTTCATGGTCCCGGTGAATACTCGATGCCGGACGGGATCGACCTCGACAAAGCAAGAAAATGGGTCGCAGCTCACCACGGCGACACCGGCGAAGAGAGCCTTGATCTTCTAACTTCTTTCGGAGTTCCGGTCGCGCCGTCGGCCATAGCCGGAGAAAGGGACACGGCAGCCTCTCTCGCAAAAAATATCGGTTACCCGGTTGTGCTGAAAGTGGTATCGCCGGACGCGCTTCACAAGTCTGAAGCAGGCGGCGTCATCCTTAATCTGCGCAGTGATAAAGAAGTCAAGGAAGGGTTCGATTCGATACAACAAAACCTTGCCGCGTACAACAAGCAAGCACGATTCGAGGGCGTCCGGGTCATGAGAATGGCTGAAGAGGGTTACGATATGTTCATCGGCGGCAGGCAGGACGCTTCATTCGGACCCGTTGTATTTTTCGGATATGGCGGAATTTATATCGAAATTTTCAAGGACGTGAAATTACTTCTCTCTCCCGCAAGCCGTGACGAGATCCTCGAGAAGGTAAAGGATTTAAAATCGTTCCGCATACTGAAAGGCACCAGGGGGAAAGCGGCGGGTGACATCGAAGCATACGTTGACATGATAGTACGGATTTCACATCTGCTGGCTACGTTCCCCGAAATCCAGGAGCTTGACGCAAACCCGGTGCGGATACTCGGTTCCGGCGCAGTCGCACTTGATGCAAGGGTCCGGATTACATGATTGACGCCATGAATTTTTACGGGAAAAACCGTATCCCGTTTTTATTTATAATCGATTTCGAAATCAAGCGTCCAGTAGTAATCCCGCTTGCCGACCTGGATGGCAAAGACATCCTGTATTCAATTAATGGGATACAAAACCATCCGGATATCGATTATACGGAAACGAAACAGGCGGTCGTTCTGAACAAGTACCCTGTATCCTATCAGCAATATAAAAATAAATTCGATTTCATCATCGAACACCAGATGAACGGCAACTCGTATCTGTTGAATCTAACCGTGCCTACCAAAATAGAGATAAATCTCACCCTCACAGAGATTTATTCCAGATGCACGGCCAGATACAAGTTATTGTTTAAAGATACCTTCCTGGTCTTCTCGCCTGAAACCTTTATCACGATACACGGTGGAATAATAGCATCCCATCCGATGAAGGGGACCATAGACGACGCTATACCCGATGCCGAGAAGATAATTCTTGCTGACGAGAAAGAATTTTCAGAGCACCTCACCATTGTTGACCTTATCCGAAACGATCTGAACCAGGTTTCAACCGGAGTGACCGTCGAACGATTTCGCTACATTGAAAAAGTTTATTCTCCCGAAAAGACATTACTCCAGATCAGCTCCCTGATCACCGGGCGACTCGATCGGGATTACAATTCCCGAATCGGGACAATCATTGCCTCGCTCCTCCCTGCCGGATCAGTCACCGGTGCACCCAAGAAAAGGACTGTGGAAATAATCCGCGCGGCAGAAAACTATGACCGGGGATACTACACCGGTATATTCGGCTTCTTTGACGGAAACAATCTGGACAGCGGAGTTATGATCCGGTACATGGAAAGAATTAATGACGAACTATATTATAAAAGCGGCGGTGGGATTACGGTCTACAGTAATCCGGAAATGGAATACCAGGAGATGATCGATAAAATATATGTGCCGATTAATTGAGAGTCTGAAAATCATGGATGGAGAGATCATCAATCCGTCATATCATTCAAGACGGATGAATGAATCGCGGCTCAACCTGTTGAATCGCACCGATTCATATGACATCCGGGACATTGTGACAGTCCCGGAAGATTGTATGCGCGGCATCTATAAATGTAGAATTGTATACTCCGAAAAAATATTGGATGTGACAATTGAAAAGTATACCAGGAGAAACATCAGTAGCTTGAAGCTGGTTTACGATGATACTATTGATTACTCGTATAAATTTGAAAACAAAGAAAGACTATTATCGCTCCAGGCACGAAGAGGCGGATGTGATGACATCCTCATTGTAAAAAACGGACAGATAACAGATACATCATTCAGCAATATCATATTCTTCAACGGGCGCTCATGGGTCACACCCGCTTCACCCCTGCTGAAAGGGACCAAGCGTGCACACCTACTTGCAGAGGGATTGATTCAAGAGGAAAGGGTAACCATTGAAGACATTCCATCATTCCGGGATGCTGCACTTATCAATGCCATGCTGGATATAGGTGACACGGTTTTCCCCGCTGGGTGCATCTACCGACAATCAACCGGCAGCTGCTTCTAACCCGAATACCATGATATCCTCGCCCAGTTGCCCCCCTTGAAACGATAGAGCACTTCCCATTATAACAATACTGAAAAAAATCACTCTCACAGCTTGACAGTCTCATGATATTTTAGTATTATTTAATATTCTAAATAGAGGAGATGTATAATGAAACAAATCATATTAATGCTAATATCTGTTACTCTTATATCAACAGGCGCATTTGCAGCAGATATTCAGAAGGATAAAAAATCTGAAAACATAACAATTTCAGGCACAATTGTTGATAATCACTGTGCAAACGCACATAAAAGCAGCATGGAGCAATTCATTAAATCTCACTCAAAGGAATGTGCCCTCATGCCTGAATGCGCGGCAAGCGGCTATTCCCTTTATCACTATGGGGCCTTGCTTAAATTCAATAAAGAAAGTAGTAGGAAAGTAGGACAGTTTTTACAAAAAAAAGGAAGCAAGCTTGATGTTATTGTTGTAGTAATAAAGTCGGGTAGTGAGTATAAGCTGATTTCAATCAAAAACAAATAGCATCAATGATACCGTCACGACTCCGGCAGTATGTCGTGACGGTTACCCGTTGTATATACGCTCTATTGTCATGCGGGTAAAGGACATATTCAAGCATCAGGAAGGGCGATTTTTTCCTTGATTGAGAGAGCACTCTTGCCCATAATCCTCATCTTCCTTCCATCAAATGAAAATGAAGCATAATACATGATGAACCTGCCGAATGAAGGGGAACTCATGGCGTCATACCGAATAAATATCGGTCTGTGCAGAATGGAAAAAATAAAGAGCGGGGCAATCATTATTCCTGAAGAGTAGATGGTCACGTGCACCGATGAATTGTAATTTGCAAACAGCCCGAGACGCAGCGATTGAAACGAGTAGCGCACTCCTTTTTCATACAGGTGGCCCGGTATGGGATGAGACCTGGCAAGACCGAACCACCCGCCGGCAATCGCCATCAGGGCATTAATCCCGATCCAGAACAGGACAAAACCGGGCAGGGCAAGAGCAATTATTACGATTCCATATGTTTCCATGGCTCCTCCAATGATTATAATCTGAAGTCGCAAAAGGTACAGGTCCGGGCCTCTATTCCTGGGCCGGGACCTCCAGCACTCCCATCTCGCGGTCAAATTCTTGGACTTTACCTTCGAGCTCCGTTATCAGTACCTCGAGCTCGTCGAAAAGCACGTCAATCTCGGTACGGAGTTGATGTATCTCCCGGGACAACTGCGCGATAGTTTCCCCCTTCCCTATTCCCGATGCCGCAATGATGTCGTTGTTGAGCGCGGAGAGGCGGCGCTCCTTCCGCTCGATGTTCGACTCGACCTCCGTGATCTTCGTCTTGAGCGGATTGATCGACTTTGACTTTCTGGAAAGGATGTCTGCGCGAAGCTTGCGTACGTCCTTGCGGTTCACCGGCTCGCGCTCGGCGCGCGCAACGGCCGAGGCGGCTGATTCGCGCTGGGACGGGTATGCTCGCTCGTCTTCCCATCCTATCTTTTCGAGAAAGCCCTGATAGCTCCCCTCGAATACCGACACCCCGCCCCCCTGGAACACCACAAAGCGGTTGGCCAGCGTGTGCAGGAACATCTCGTTGTGGGTCACGATCATGACCGCTCCATCGAAATCATCAATTGCAGCCAGCAACGCGTCAGACGACTCCATGTCAAGGTGGTTGGTCGGCTCGTCCAGCAGGAGCAGGTTCGATTTCTGGGCCAGGATCTTGCCCATGAGCACCCTGCTCTTCTCCCCGCCAGATAGCACCCGTATGCTTTTGAGCGCCATGTCGCCCTCGAACATCATGGCGCCAGCGATGTCCCTGGCCCTCTGCCGCTCGCAACCGGAGCTCATGATCTCATCCTCGATGGTGAAGGAATCGTTGAGTCGCATCACGTTGGTCTGTGCGAAATGCCCGATGTTCATGTCGCCATGTGAGTATATCACTCCCGATCGAGGGGGGAGCTCACCTGCCAGCAGGCGGAGAAGCGTGGTCTTGCCCTTGCCGTTCTTACCGATAACACAGATCCGGTCGCTCTTGCCGATGGTGATGCCGAAGTTCTGGATAAGGTCCTCCTCGCCATACGAGAAGGAGAGGCCGTCGACGGTCATGAGCACCTTGGCAGGAAACGGCTTATAGGTGAATGAAAAATCCAGCGTCTTGATCTTGTCCAGCTTGTCCAGGCGGTCCTGCTTTTCAAGCTGCTTGATCCGCGACTGCACCATGCCGGCCAGGCGTGCCTTGGCTCGGAAGCGGGTGATGAAAAGCTCGACCTCCTTCCGCTTTTTCTCGTCGTTGATGCGGGTCTTCTCGAATATCTCCTCTTCCTTGAGGATCTGGCCGTAATACTTGTCAGTGCCGCCTTCGATGCGACGTATCTTCTTGCGGTGAATCCCCATTGTATGCGTGGTCACGCTGTCCATGAAGGAGCGGTCGTGGGTAATAACCAGGAGCTCGCTCTTCCACTGCCGTAGGAACTTCTCTAGCCAGCGGATCGAGACGATGTCGAGATAGTTGGTCGGCTCGTCGAGGAGCAGGAGGTCCGGCTCCGATACTAAAACCCGGGCGAGTCCGAGTCGCACCTGGTAACCGCCGGAAAATTCAGACGTGCTCCGGTCCATGTCCTGCTTCGCAAAACCAAGGCCGGAGAGGATTTTCTCCGCCATCCAGGTCTCTCCGTGCAAGTACTCGGGGAGGCCCCTGCAGGCCTCTGCGAGCACAGTCTGCTCCGAGAACAGGAGCTGCTGGGTGACGTACCCGATCCGGTAATTACGTGGAATGGATATCTCGCCCGAGTCGGCCTGCTCCTCGCCGATGATGATCCGGAAGAGCGTTGTCTTGCCGTGTCCGTTCCTGCCCACCAGCCCGATCCGCTCTTTCTGGTTGATGTTGAAGCTGACCTCGTCGAACAGGAGCTGGCTTCCAAAGGATTTCGATAGATTTGTTACTTGTATCATGGCTTAATATCAAATTTGACAATAGTTGGAGAATGCTATCGGGATTTCAAACAGTTTTCCGGGTTGCTGCCGGTTTATATGTGTTATTACAGGCAGCGATAACTATCTGTATAAAAAGCTAAGGCATGGATGCCGAAGTCCCAACTTAGCCAGGATGGCGTATTCGGGGCTCTGACCCCAAACGTGGCGATAACTATCAATCCAATCTTATTCGGCCCCGAATTTGACGATGGCTATAGCCTCTTTTTTTAATCTGATTCCCATACAAGGCGATAACTATCCGGCGATACATTACTTTGACAGCAAATTTTTTTCTTGACAAAGATACCGACCGTAGGTATCCTTATTACAAGGATTATGTAATGACCAAAAAAGAGCCAAAAACCAAGCGGATAAGTGACATTCTTGACGCTTCAATCCAGGAATTCGTAGAAAAGGGTTACGAAAATGCAAGCATGGAATCAATAGCCGCCAGGGCCGGCCTCACGAAGGGAGGCCTGTATTATCACTTTAACAGCAAAGACGATATCCTGGTAAAGGCCAATGAAGCTTTTATGGAGCCGATATTCACTTTCATGGGGGAAGCGATGGCCGACCCTGACGCAGCCGACGGTCTTGCCGGCTACATTCGGAATTACCTGACCTACTGGACCGGGCATCCGCACGAACTTTCGTTCGTGTTTCTCACAATGACAAAAACCATACTGAATGAAAATTTTCAGTATCTCTATAAAGGCTACACATCCCAGATGACCGCCTTTTTCGATTCGATATACCTGAAAGGCATCACTGAAAGGAGATTCAAATCATTTAACCCGCACAGCGCTTCCATCGCCCTCATGGCCGCACTCGACGGTATCATCGGGTACTTGGCGATCGATGCCGATCTTTTACTCGAGCAGACCATCAACGATTTCATCGAATCATTCATAACCATTTACAAGGAGAGATAACATGAAACGAAAACCCGGTAAAACAATAAAGACAGGATTCGGCGACGAATCGGGAAGGCCGGTGATCGAGTATAACCTCTGCACTAATTGCGGCCTCTGCGTCAAGGTTTGCAAGTCCTTCACAATCATCAACAGGGACGGAAAACCGGTTGTCGATATCGATAACGAGCTCGGGTGCATTGCATGCGGCCAGTGCATGGCTGTATGCCCTAAAGGGGCCGTCACGGTCACCGGGCGGAAGCTGGAAGCCGGTTATGCATTCCCGCTGCCCCCGAAGGAAAAGCGGGCGACGCCCGAGTCACTGATGGACCTGCTGGTCTGCCGTCGAAGCGTGCGGGACTTCATGGACAGGGAGCCGGAGCGGAAAACCATCGACCGCGTTCTCGAAATGTCAGCGACCGCTCCGATGGGCATACCCCCCTCTGACGTGGGGGTTACCGTGGTGAGCGGTCACGAACGGGTGCAGGAACTGGCCGGCGACATCACCGGCGTGTTCAAAAAATGGCAGGCGTTTTTCAACCCGGTGGTCATGCTGCTGATGCGCCCCTTCTTTAAAAAGGGAGAGATCGAGTCGTTCAAGGATTTCATTCTGCCAGCCACGAAGCTCATGATCGACGCGCGGAAAGACGGAACGGACTACCTCTTCTATCACGCGCCGGTCGTGCTCCTTTTCCACCAGTCGCCCTACGCGGACCCCGTGGACGGCCACATCGTCTGCACCTACGCTATGATCGCGGCCGAGTCGATCGGCCTCGGCACCTGCATGATCGGCACAGTCGCGTTCGCGCTCGACCGGGAGAAAAAGCTCAAGGAAAAATGGGGCATACCGGCTGACAACAAGGTGGCCCTCGCCATGATCATGGGATATCCGGCCTACACTTACAAGAGGGGGATCAGGCGGAGCTTTACGAACGTTGTGTACAAATGAAAAGCCACCACCGCATCAGGGAATATTGTGGGTTGTAAAATTAACTACCAATGAACACGAATACACACGAATCAATATTACAACAAGTTGAATAGATATGGTAAAAGAATTTTTAGTATTCCAATGATATCTTACAATGCTATTCTTCTATATAGTAGACTTGTTGCAAAACTCAACTATCATTCCGGCCGAAGACCATCGAAGAGCCGGAATCCATATTTTTCGCATGGATTCAAACTGGATTTGATCCGGAATTATTCATTATTATTTTTTCATTAATAATTATCCCGTAAGCGCCCGCTTCTGCTTTTCCTTTCCCCGTGCGTCCCGTTCCACGAAAATCTTCTCGCCCGTGAAGGGATCGATTCCCGTGTAATACATGACCGTCGACCAGGTGGAGGGCAGCGGCGTGAATATCTGGACCTGTTCCGGTGCAATATGCAGCTCTTTCCGCGTGAACTGCGCCAAGGCCCTCATATCCTGCAGGTTGCAGCCCGGGTGTGCGGCTATCAGGTAATACGTGAGGTATTGCCGCTTGTTGAACTTGCGGCTGAGCTGGTTGAAGAGGTTCCGGAACCGGATAAGGCTGTCAATGGCCGGCTTGCCCATGAGGGTGAGCACGCGGCCGTCACTGTGCTCGGGCGCAACCTTGAGCTGCCCCGAGACGTGAAAGTGAGCAATTTCGGACAGGTACTCCTTACCGTGCTCCTCGTCCGCCAGGACAAGGTCATGCCGGATGCCCGAGGCGACGAAGGCGTGCCGCACGCCGGGGATTTTCCTGATGCGGCGGAGCAGGCCAATCACCCTCCCGTGCGATATACCCATGCTTTTACAGGTACGGGTCGCGAGGCAGCGCCTGTCCTCGCACGCCCCCCGGCGCGACATTTTTTTGCATGACATTCCATACATGTTCGCGGTGGGCCCGCCGACATCGGCGATTGTGCCCCCGAATGAAGCATGGCAGGCCATTCTCCGCGCCTCTCGCAAAACAGACTCCTCGCTCCGTGACACGATACCTGCACCCTGGTGCGCGGCTATCGAGCAGAAATTGCACCCTCCGAAGCAGCCCCGATGCGTGGCGATCGAAAAGCGGACCGTATCCAGCGCCTTCACCCGTCCCATCTTCTTGTAGTACGGATGGACGTCGAGCTCATAGGGCAGCTCGTGCACGCGGTCCAGCTCCGCAGGAGTAAGCGGTGCCGCGGGCCGGTTGTGCACGAGGAAGCGGTCCCCGTGCTTCTGCGCCATTCCCTTGCCCGCGGTCGGGTCGCTGTTGCAGAAAAAGAGCCCGCTCATTCTTGTGAACTCGCCCTTCTCGCGCGCCACTGTCTCGTACGACGGAAGGACCACGGATCCCGGGGGAGCAGCCCCCGCGATGTAACAGATACCCCGCACACTCCGCCAGTCTTCGCCCCTATCCAGGCGACCGGCCAGGTCACGGACCGCTCTCTCTCCCATGCCGTACACGAGGATATCGGCCTTGGCGTCGAAGAGCACTGAACGCCTGACCGCATCGTCGCGAAAATCGTAGTGCGCCACGCGCCGCAGGCTCGCCTCGACACCGCCCAGGACGATCGGGGCGGTGTTTCGGAAATGGCGCCGGATCAGGTTTACATACGCGATGCACGCGCGATCCGGTCTCCGGGTGTTCCTGCCGCCGGGCGTCAGGTCGTCCTGCGCACGGCGCTTCCCGGTTGCCGTGTAGTTCGAGACAAGGGAGTCCACCGAACCGGCGGTTACGCCCCAGAAGAGGCGCGGCTCGCCCATCCGGGCAATATCCCCACCGGATACGTCCGGCTGTGCAATAATGCCCACGCGGTACCCGGCGTCAATCAACACGCGGCCGATGACCGCAGCGCCGTCACAGGGCACGTCGATGTATGTGTCCCCGGATATGATGATAACGTCGAATCTCTCCCACCCGAGAGGGCGGGCTTCTTCCGTGGTCGCTGGTATGAACATGGGTCAGATAATCCTTGAACTATGACTTCAATCCGGTAGTAGCTGCATGCGGTCGGACTGGAGGGTTTACTCCGGATCGGGAAACTCCGGCTCCTTTTTCCTGAGAAACGCCGTGATCCCGTGTACGCACTCCCCGGAGGCTATGAGGTCCGCCGCGATCATGGTCTCGAACTCCAGCGCGTCCCTGAGGTGGATGTCCGCAGCCCTTCGGATCACCTCGAGCGCGGATCGCACGGCGCGGGGGCCGTTCTTCGCGATGGACTCCGCAAGGGCAAGCGACTCCTCGAGCGCCCGTCCCGGTGCGCTCACCCGGTCCGCCAGGCCGATACGAAGGGCCTCCTCGGCCCCAACGCGACGGGCCGTGAGTATGATGTCTGCCGCGCGCGATCTCCCGATCAGGCGCGAGAGGGCCACCCCGCCGCCCCAGTCCGGCATCAGGCCCAGTCGGACCTCCGAAAAGCATACCACCGCGGCCGGGTCCATTACGCGCATGTCGCACCGGCTCGCCAGCTCCGCGCCGCCGCCGTATGCCAGGCCGTTGATCGCGGCGATCAGCGGGACCGGCAGGCTCACCAGGTGATCGACGACGCCGCGTATGTAACGGACAAGCTCCTCTGCCGGCGCGCGGTCCCGTTTCTGCACTGCGCCCATAAGCTCGGACACCTGCGGATTGTCTGGATTAACATCAAACCCGGCGCAGAACGCGCTCTCCCCGGCGCCGGTCATGACCACCACGCGGGGAAGCCGGTCATGGAGCCTTCTCGAGACAGAATCGAGCGCTGCCCACATTTCACGGTTGAAGGCATTTCTTTTCTCCGGCCTGTTGAGCGTAATGACCGCGCAGTGGCCCCGGTATTCAAGCTCTATGCCGCTCGTCATCTGCATCTCCGTAATAGATTCTCAGGCATACGGCCTGCCGAACGCGTCCAGGTGCGAGAAGTCTTTTATCTCTTTCCGCGGAGTCGGCTGCTTGTCCGGTACGACCGGCTTGCCCAGGGGCATAACCACCGCGGCATGGTAGCCTTCGGGAACCGATAGCACCTTCCTGAGCGCATTATGGTCGAGCGATCCAACGATGACGGTACCCAGCCCGAGCTCGTGCGCCCTGAGGCAGAGGTTCTGGACCGCGAGTCCCAGGTCGAACATGAACCACTCCGAGAATACGGTCTGTTTGCCGCCCTTGAGGCCGGACACCCCGGTCTTCGCGCATCCCACGATCAGGGCGGAAGCCGCCTGGGTGCACCTGACTGCCGGGTTGTTCTCATCATAGGTGGCGGCCACCTGTGCAATGACGTCCCGGTCCCGGACCACGATGAATTCCCAGACCTGGAAGTTGGCCCACGACGGGGCCCAGCGCGCCGCTTCAAGGAGCTCGCGTATTTCTTCGTCAGTAACATGGTAATCGGTGAATTTTCTCTGGCTCCGGCGCTTCAGTATCGCCTCTTGCAGTTCCATGAACGGCCTCCGGTGGGAGAATGGGCCCGGGTTGTGCGGGCATGCTTAATATTCATACCCCGCGGGAATTAATGCAATCAATTTTTTATCCATAACCGCCATGACCTCATCCTCCCATCCCCCTTCTCCCCAAGGGAGAAAAGGGCGCCTGGTTACGAGCCTTCTTTCTCTCAGCCCTCTCCCTTCGGGAAAGGCTCACAACAGGATGTTGTAGTGGCGAGCGCGGACAGGATGTTCTAAAAGCGCTCGCCCGGCGGCGGCTTGTCCTGAGCCCGCCGAAGGGAGCCGGGGTGAGGTCCGGAACACACTGAAAAAAAATACTTGCCATTCGGTATCAATCCTTATGGTAGAAGCATGAAACGCTACAAGCCGATATTCTACTACCTGGCGCTGGCGAATTTCCTTTTCTTCCTCGGGAATTCGCTCTACATACTGTTCCCGGTGTACCTGAAAAACATGGGCGCATCCGAGTCCTATATCGGAGTCATGAACAATATCGACAAGGTGTTCATCATCATTTCTGCCGTATCCCTTGGGTCGATCATGCACGGAAGGGACCGGATCAGGATGCTGCGTCTGGGCTATCTCATACTGCTGGTCGCGTACGCCTCATACCTGCTGATCTCTTCCCTTTCCTGGTTCATCCTGGCGATCCGCATCCTTCACGGCATCGGTTTCTCGGTGGCGATGATACTCGGAACAACCATCGTGTTCGACATCGTACCGCTCGAGGACGCGGCCGAGGCCATCGGGCTCTATGGCATTACCGGCGCCCTGAGCAACGCGCTGAGCCCCTTCGTCGGCGAGATGCTCCTGGCGCGCGGCCACTCGCACCAGCTGATATTCATCCTGTCAGTCGTCCTCGTCGGGATGAGCATGGCCATCACGTTCCTCCTTCCCCGCGGCGACCTTCGCGATCCTGACGCGTGCGAGCCGGCGACCCGCGGTTCACTTCATCTTTTATCCGACAGGAAGTTTCTTCTCATGTCGCTGGCCGGGCTGATTTTCGGGGGCGGGTTCGGCGTCATCATCACCTACCTGCCCAACTTCATACGCACGACGACCGATTTCAAGTTCTCGATATTCTTCATGACCTATATCGCGGTCCTCATCATCATACGGTTTACCTTCATGCGGATCGTCAACCGGTTCAACCGCGTTGTCATTATCATGATCGCGTTCGCGGTCGGCGCGCTGATGAACCTGTGCCTGAACTTCCTCTATTCCATGGCCGTGCTTATCGCGGTCAGCATCATGTACGGCATTACCCACGGCATACTCTACCCGGTCCTGAACGCGACCATGGTCGGCCTCGTGGATACCTGCGACAGGGGAAAGGCCAACGCTCTGTTCACCGCCACCTTTAACGGCGGCATGATGGCCTTTGCACTCGGCCTCGGCTTCCTTATCGACCACACCGGCACCTATCGCTCGGCCTTCAATTTCTGCGCCGCGGGCTTCGTCGCGGCCCTGCCGCTCCTGTGGGCCGTTCGGTCGCGTTACGGCGGTCTCGACCTCGAAATAAAAAAAATTTAACGTCCCGCGCTTTGCCGCGGCACACCTGTATCACATTCACACGCGAGGTGGTCACCGGGCCTCATTCGACTCTCTTCCGGATTCCGACCTCAACCATCTCAGGGGCGATATCTTGCGGGCCTACAAACTCATCGTGGGAGAATGGCTGGAATACATGAAACATTTGAAGACCGGTTACCCCTATCTCTACTCGATAGCAGTGCGCACGAACCCCTTCAATCCGAATGCCAGAATCGAAGTAACCGCATAGGAAGGAGAGCTCATTTATACGTAACGATTACATGTAAAGCTGAAGATTTCACTAGAAACATCTGTCATCGCGAGCGCAGCGAAGCGATCTGTTTATTGGCAATAAATATTTTAGCTTTTATAGTAATGCATTATCTTATCGCCGGGCAGATTGCTTCGTCACCCTCAACACATTGAGGGTTCCTCGCGATGACACTTTGAGCATATTCTTCCCGGGATCCGAATAGAAAGACAAAAAATAAAAAAATCTAATGTTATGTCGCATTAAAACCGATAACTATCTATATATTGTGTATTATTGAGAAGGTAACATCATGGCACAGATCAGGATTATCTCACTCGTCCTTACTCTGACCCTGCTTCCGGCGGTCATACTCGCGGCCGAGGCCATAAAGGAGCCCAGGACCCTTGATGCGCTGGCCGACGACGTCAAGTTCCAGAACGGCCTTGGCTTCATCAAGCTGAAAATGTACGACAAGGCGCTGGAAACATTCAACGAATATCTCGAGATATACTATAACGGAAACCACCGCAACGAGGCGTACAAATACATTGCAGAGATATACTTCAACCGGCTCGAATACAACAGGGCGATCGAATATTACCGCTCACTGTACGAGGAATTCAGCACCACGGAGCCAGGTATTGAAGCCTTTTTCAATACCGGTATCTGCTACATGAAAATGGGCTATGACAAGAAAGCATCCGAGGTCTTCAACGAGATAATAGAGAACCACAGGGAATCGGCCTACCGCCAGCAGGCGGAGCTCCAGCTTGACATGCTGAACATCCTAGGAGAATGAGCCCCGGGGCCCGGACATCCGGACGGTTAATCATAATTTTATATAATTTTCTATTGACAAAAAAAGCCCTCAATAGAATATGCCATCTTATTTTGCCGTACGCGGTCTGTGAAGTAAACCTGCTTGAGGATTCTCCGTCTCCGGAAAACTGACAACACCGTGGTAACAAATTATTTGCCGGGCAATTTATAAGTACTAATAAAGTAGAGGAATCATATGCCGTTACAAAAAGTGAGAAACATCGGGATCGCCGCCCACATTGACGCGGGCAAGACAACCGTTACGGAGCGGATGCTCTTCTTCACCGGGACGACGAGAAAGCTCGGCGAGGTGCACAATGGCGAGGCGACCATGGACTTCATGAAGCAGGAGCAGGAGCGGGGCATTACCATCGCCTCTGCAGCCATATCCTGCGTCTGGAACAGCCACATGGTCAACATCATCGACACCCCGGGCCACGTCGACTTCACGGTCGAGGTCGAGCGCTCCCTGCGTGTCATCGACGGCATGATCGCGGTGTTCTGCGCCGTAGCCGGCGTCGAGCCACAGAGCGAGACCGTCTGGAACCAGGCCGACCGTTACCGCGTGCCGCGCATCGCCTTCGTCAACAAGATGGACCGCATCGGCGCCGATTTCTTCGAAGTCGTCAGCCAGATGGACAAGTACCTTGACGCAAACCCGGTGCCCTTCCAGGTGCCCATGGGCATCGAGGACACGTTCGAGGGCGTTATCGACGTCATCAGGCGGAAGGCCTATACCTTCCAGGACATGGAGCGCATCGAAAGCGAAATTCCCGAAGCTTACCGTGAGAAGACCGAAGAAATGCGGGCCAAGCTCATCGAAAAGCTCGCTGATTATAATGAAGAGATCATGGAGATATATCTCGAGGAGAAGGAGGTCCCGGAGGCCCTCATCCTGAAAGCGGCGCGCGAAGCCACCATCAAGATGCTCATCACCCCGGTCTTCTGCGGCTCGGCGTACAAGAACAAGGGAGTGCAGATACTCCTCGACTCGGTCGTCGATTTCCTTCCCTCGCCGATCGATGTCGGCTCCGTCGTCGGCATGGACATCGACGATCCGGAGAAGTCCCATACCCGGCACCCGTCTCCGAAGGACCCGTTCGCGGCCCTGGTGTTCAAGCTGATCCACGACCCTTACGTCGGCCAGCAGACCTTCATCAGGGTCTACTCCGGCGAATTGAAGAGCGGCATGCAGGTCCTGAACTCGACCAGGTCAAAGTCGGAGCGGATCGGCCGCATATTACGGATCCACGCCAAGGAGCGCGAAGAGGTTGAGAGCGCCGGTCCCGGCGACATCGTCGCGCTCATCGGCATGAAATTCTCAAAAACCGGCGACACCCTGTGCGCTTCGGATCACCCGCTCCACCTGGAATCGATATTCATACCGCCCTCGGTCATCGAGATGAAGGTATCTCCCCCCGCAAAGAAGGAGGAGGAGAAGCTCGGCGCGGCCCTCAGGAAGCTCTCGATGGAAGATCCCTCGTTCACGGTGCGTTTCAACGACGAGACTAACGAGACGATCATCGCCGGCATGGGCGAGCTTCACCTCGAGATCATCATCGACCGGCTCAGCACCGAGTTCGGCGTGACCGCGATAGTGGGCGAGCCTTCAGTCGCCTTCCGGGAAACGATCACCAAGGAAGTGGAATGTGAATACAAGCACTCCAAGCAGACCGGCGGCCGCGGCCAGTACGCCCACACCGTGATGCGGCTTGAGCCCAATTCGGGCAAGGGCTTCGAGTTCGAAGACCGCATTAAGGGAGGAGCCATACCCATGGAATTCATACCGTCGGTCCGCAAGGGGATAGAGGCCGCAATGGCGGACGGTATCCTTTCCGATTTCCCGGTCGTTGACATAAAGGCCGTGCTCCTCGACGGGACATACCACGACGTTGACTCCTCGGACATGGCGTTCCGTACCTGTGCGTCCATCTGCTTCAAGGAAGGCTTCCTCAAGGCCGGGCCCATACTGCTCGAGCCCATGATGAAAATCGAGGTGAACACACCGGACGACTACATCGGCGAGGTCGTGGGCGACCTGAACCGGCGCCGGGGCCGCATCGAGTCGATGCGCCGCTACCGCAAGGGCTCGCAGAAGGTCATCGGCTTCGTCCCGCTCATGGAGATGTTCGGTTACTCGACGCAGCTCAGGAACATATCCAGCGGCCGGGCCAACTACTCGATGGAATTCTTCAAGTACGTCCCGGTCACAAAGGACGTTCAGGAGAAAGTTCTGAAGAAGATGGAAGAAAAGAAGAAGGAAAAGGCAAGCTGATAAGTCCGCAAGCGAATACAAACACAAAGCCCCCTGATAGGTCCGCAAGCGCTTGCGGACCTATCAGGGGGCTTTTTTATCGGCAGACCTATACGGTATTCATTCCTTGAGGGCCTTTTTCAGGCGCACGATCCAGTCGTTCTGCCCGGACTCCTCAGCCTTGTAGAAATCGAGCAGGCGGTGTATCCGTGAGCAGGTATGCGGCGAGAGCGCATGCTCGACCTTGCACGCCTCCTCGTCGGCGGCGGCCTCATCGATCTGCAGCACGGAGGTGAAGAAATCGGTGAGAAACGTGTGCCGCTTGAATACGCGGTCGGCAATCTCCTCCCCCTTTTCGGTCAGCTCAATGTACCCGTACTTCTCGTAATCGATCAGGTCCATCTCCTTGAGCTTGGCAAGTGCGGCCGAAACGCTCGGCATCTTGATGTCCAGCTTGCGGGCTATGTCCTTGACCCGCACCACCCTGTTGCTCGAGGAGAGCATGACGATCGCCTCCATGTAGTCTTCCATGTGGGGCGTAAGCCCGGTGTCGCGGTAGCTGTATTTTATCTTTCCCTGGTCTGTCACGGCCTGCCCTCACTTTTCCATCTTGAAATACATCTTCTCGATGCGGGCAAGGTCTTCCACAACCCTCTTTTTCAGGGGCGAGTTCCCGAACCGCGGGTCAGTCTCCGACTTTTTAATGAACTGGCGGTATATCTGCCGCGCCGTCTCGACGTCCTTGAGGCGCGGGTCCTTTTCGTATATCTTTCCCATCAGGTAATAGGCATCATCCACGGTATCGCGGTCCTTGTATTCCTTGACGAGCCTGACTGCCGAATCAAGCGCCTGCGACCCACGCTGCTGGTCCAGGTAGAGCTTGCCGATATTCAGGAGCGCCTTGTCGGCAAGGTCGCGGGACGGGAAGAGCGCGTATACCTTCTGGTAGTACTCGATCGAGGTTATCCGGTCGCCCTTCATCTGGTAGCACTCAGCTATCGAGAAAAGCGCGGCCTGGTAATCGCCCGACTCCGGGGTGACCGCGGAGAACTCCTTTATCGCTTCGTCGTACCGGTAGAGCTTGGCCAGCACCCTGCCCGTCCAGAAGCCGGCGCTCTCTTTCAGCGCTCCCTTCGGGAACTTCTCGCCGAGCTCCTGGAACTTGCGGAGCGAGGATTCGTACAGCCCGTTCTTGTAGAAGTCAATGCCGGTTCGCAGGAGCACATCCTCCTCGGTTGTCACCTTCGGGGCGGTCGCCTCCTTAACGTCAGCGCTTTTTTTGGTCCCGCCCGTAGCGCCGTAAGGCGCCTTCTGCCTGTTTGCAGCGGCGTCGGCACCCGCACCGGAATCAGGTTTCGCCTTGATCGCTCCGTCAGGGGCCGGCTGCCTGTTCGTGTCAGGTGTTTTTGTGTCCGGCGATTCGTCGAGAATAGTATTGATGATATCTTCAGTCTGCCGGTCGTCCACGACGGCCGGCTCGGTCAGGGGCGCCTGCCCCCATGCCCGGAGCCGCGGGCCGAGCACCGCGACACCGGCGCACAGCGTGATGATTATTAATCGTTTCAATCCCTGATTATTCCTCCCTCGCGGTCTACCGGCGCGGGCTCGCGTATGTCCGCTCCCCTGATCGGCTTTCTCTTCTCAATCTGCCGGACATCGGTATCGCGCCTGAATGTCGCATCGGGCTTCGTCCCCGTCTCGCGCTCCGGGAGCGGTTCGATCCTGCCCTTCTCCACATCGACGACGGTTTCGGGCGCCTCGACCGTTGCGCCGCCCCTTTTCTCGACAGGCCGAACGTCTGCGGCGGGCCCGCCCTTCGACCGGTAGTCCCCTTCCAGCAGCGGCTCCGGGTCCCGGACCACGGGCGACTCCATTGCCTTTCGGCCGAAATCCGGCTCGACGATGCCCCGGTCCGCTTCCGGCTCAAGGTTCGTCTTTGTCGGGAACCGCATCTTTTCCGCGTCAATGCTCTTCATCTCGTTAATCACTTCCGAATCGAGCATGGCCGAGAAATTGCCTCCCTCGCGCTCGCGCTTCACGTCCACATCGAACACTTCATTCGTGGAGCTGACGATCGGCGCGCTCTTGATCTCGGCGGCCTCGCGCCCCCGCATGGCGCCCCAAATGAATGCTCCGACGGCGCCGCTAAGAACCGCCAGGACGAAAAGGCTTTTTATGCTCTGCTGGGTCCGGTACGGGATCCTGTTGATCATTCGATCAGCGCCTGATACGGCATTCGTCATTGATTCAGGAGAAATTTTCAATCGTGGCATTTTCGTACCCTGTACAAATATACTATTATTTCGCTTTTTTATCAATAATAAAAATTACCCTGCATTTCCTGAGCTGTTCGATGGTCCGGGAGCTGCTGAAGATCTTCCGTACGTCCCTGTCGGCAATGACCGGACACCCCTTTACCGCCCTGAGGGCGACGGTGTAGAAAGGACGGTCGCCGGCAGCGCGGTATTTCATGGCCTCGTCCTCGCCGTGCGCGTAGGCGACTATTCCGTATCTGCCCGCATTCCGTATGTCCACGAAGAAACGGCCGTAGACCTCCAGCCCATCCTCGTTCAGGACGGACGGCAGCATCATCGGCTCAACGGGAAGGCCCCGGGTGTCGATGACCAGGCCCGTGTAATCCGTCGGGATCGGCGCGTCGATCCGCGCGGGAAATTCTTCGCCCGGGTAGGTATAGGGGACCGCGGGAAGCAGGTCTCCGATCCTGAGCTCGGCCCTGCATCCCGAGGTGGCGAAATCGACCGGGAATTCCCGGGCCCTGATCTTCCCGTTGATGATGCCGACGATCCGCGCCTGGAACACGTCGCTCCTCTCGAGGAGCTCGGACAGCGTGGTGTCGGCATCGACCCTGACGCCCTTCACCAGCCGTACCATGCCTTCCATGGCGCGCTCACGCGCCTTCCGGTATGCGTTCACCCTCCCACGGGTGAGCGAGATCATCGCAGAGCCGTCTTCGTTGACCGGCATGCCCCGGTCGTCGATGTTCATCCTGCTGGCGCCGTGCGTGACCATGGTCCCCGTTGTCCAATCGATGGCGTCAGGGGGGAGCGTGCTGATGCGGGCCGTTGAATCAATAAGCGCGAACACGCAGATTATGATGACGAGAGAGATCCGTTTAACCATGAAGCATGTCCATCCTTAGCGGGAGTGGCGCTTCCCGGTCCGGACGCAGGGTCGGGAGAGAGGGCGCCGTTACTATCATTATCGGACGGGGGTGCAGCCGAAAATCAGTAAAAATTACCGGGAATTGACCGGATCGATAAAGGATCAATACCATTAAAGATTATCAACGCAGAGAACGCTTGAATAATTAATTGTTAAAAATTAATAGTCAACGCTATTTACTCCGTCGTCTTCCACGCCCCCCATCCCCCACAGGGGGCGCGTGGGACATATCTTCATGTAATGATACATGCTTACTATTGTATATTACTGGATTATGTCCTGAATTTTCAAGCATTTCAACACCAAGATTCATAATGCTTATGCGTACCGCTCCTTCACTCGTGCCCCCTCCGGGGGACAGGGGGGAGAAGGCTGAATGAGCCTGCTGGTAATTATGGGCAGTTATGCAACAAGCCTATTAATTATTCATTGTTAATAACTAATTTTTCCAGAGCCCCGCCCAGGATCGGTACAAGCCGCGTCGCGGCCGACCGGACCTCGGTCAGCATCAGGCGCTCTGCCTCGGCAGGCTCGGCGTTGTACCGCGTCAGGTAGGTGCGGGCCCTTCGTAAAAACGGCTGCAGGATGAGTGCGGTATCTCCTCTGTTTGCCAGCTCATCCACGGCCGGGGCCTGCCCGCGGTCGTCTATCGCCCGGTCGGCTGCGGCGCGAACCTCTTCCAGTCCGCCGATCGCAGCCTTCATGGCCGCGGCGAGACGGTCAGGACGCTCCCGCGTGCCGCCGGCAAGGGCGCGTACGAGAAGATCGGCCGGCGATGGATCCAGGGCAGGCAGACGTTCGGCGAGCGCGGAGAGGTCGGCCTCCTCCGTGTTCCTGATCCGCGCGCCCCCTTCGGTGGCGTTGATGACCGGGACGCTGACCTTGCCTGCCGAGTCCTCGAACCAGCCCCGGTACAGGTCGAACACGAAGTCGGATATCACCTTTCCCGATCCTCCGTACGCGGGAACGTACTTGATCTTCCGCCGCCTGATGATCGACTGGTTCATTGAGTCCAGCCCCCCGAGCCGCGTCGCGCGCGGAAGCCATTCGCCGTAATGGTGCGTTCCGCTGCAATGGATCTCCCGACCGGTATAGGCCAGGTCCTGGCCGACCAGGATGATGTGGCTGCAGCCGAGGTTCAGGAGCAGGTCAAAAGCGCTGGTCGCGACAGAGCCGCCGGACTGCAGGTCGCCGATCGGCTCGACGTATTTTTCCACCCAGCCCATGAGCGGCGTGGTCTCGCGCTTCATGGTGCCGTCCGCCGCGGTGTAATACTTGGTCGTGGAGCTCATGATCGCCGGCCCGCGGTACGAGCGGACCACCGGCGGATAACTGACCATGTCCGCGATGAGCGCCGCCCCTCCCCCATCAAGGCCGAGAAAATGCTTGATGCTGTGCTTCTGCGCGTCCAGGGTCATGATGAGGTGCGCGGCGACGCCGGACCTTGCAAGCACGGGCGCAGCGGTATCGACCGCGACGATGAGCGCACGGTCCCGCATGCGATCGAGGACGCGGACGTTCTTCCGGAGGCTCGGGCCGGCGGACACTATGACGCCCGGGCATCCCGGGAATTTTTCGAAGAGCGAAGCGACCCTGCCGGCCGTGAAGAGCCGGGGAAGGTTCGCCAGTATGTTCTCCACCCACCGCTCCTCAAACTCGAACCGGGTCAGCAGGTCGCTCATTTTCGAGGAGGCGTACTGCCCCATTTCGCGCATGATCGAGTCGTAGTATTCGGAGTACAGGAGGTACGAGGGGCGATGCTCGAAGCGGGCCATTCCGCGAAAGCCGGCTATGTCGAGCTCTTCGAACACCGCGGAGAGGTCCGCACCGGGGACGATCACTGTCACGCCCTCGAGGTGCCGCGGGCACACCTCGCGCGCAAGGGCGATCACCTCCGCGTCATGCTCTGCCGCCACGATCGGGATGCCGGGGAAGGCTGCCTTCAGCGCCTGCAGGTGGTAACCCAGTCCGATGCCGGACACGGCGATCATCGTCGCGCGGCCGATGGAAAAGGCCGCAACCGCGCGCTCAGCCTCGCGGGCCGGGTCATAGGCGGAGTGGATCCGGGCTTCCCTCCCGTTCCGGTAAGCCAGCGTGTGCATGCCGCCCGGCGTCATGCTCAAGACATAACCGCTCATGGCGCGCCCTTTTTTAAAAACTGATCGTGGCTGTTATACTGGTCACGGAGCTTTGTGAAAAAAACATCGAACGCCTCGCGGGACCCGATCCCGAACTTTTCCAGGATCTCCGTTTCAAAGAAGAGGAGGTCCGACTCCCTGTTCTCGAAACTGCAGAGGTGGTTTGCCAGGTAGGTGATCATGACCAGGTCGCGGTTGCGGACGCCGGGATCCAGAGGCGAATGATGATAGCGGATTGCCTCGACGAGCTCCTCGGGAAAGTTCCACCGCTCCGCGATAAGGCCCCCGATGGTCGAATGGCTGATGCCGATGGATATCTCCTCCAGCATGGCCGCTGTCCTGATCTTCCGGTTCTTGACCATGTCCGATATCCGGGTCAGCAGGCCCGGGTCGATCGACAGGAGGACAATGGTACCGATATCATGGAGCAGGCCCGCGATGAAAGCACTGTCCACGATTTTCGAGTAGCCTTTTTCCTGGGCAATGCTGCGGGCATAAAAGGCCGTCCGGTTGCAATGGTCCCACACCTCCTCGAACTTGCGGTACCGCATGTCCAGGATCTTCCTGGTCGCGGAGGCCGCGAGGATCGCGTTGAGGTTCTTCAGGCCAATGATCATGACCGCATCGTCGATCCTGCTGATCCTCTTGCCCGTGATGAATGCGGCCGAGTTCGAAAGCTTGAGGACATCGGCCGTCAGGGACGGGTCCAGGGACAGCCTGTCCGAAATGGCCTCTATGGTGACATCCGGATTGCTGCACATTGCCTGCAACTCGAGCACGTTTTCCGGGAAGGTGGGAAGGGAGCTTACCTCGTCCAGGATCCTTTTCTTGATCGAGGCGGTGATCCCCGAACTCTTCAGCTCGCCCGGTATAACGACGGAAGCTTTCATTGAGCCGCTCTCCGGCTTGATGGAAAGCGCGCCGGCATCGATCCCCGCGTTTTTCAATAACATGATCGTGAGTATGATCCCCAGGCCGGCGCCCTCGGAAGCGTCATACATGTTATCATACGCCTCTCCGAAATTCTTGCACTGCGCCGCCTTGACCATGCGGAATTGTATCCGCTCAAGTTCGCCGGGAAGGACACCCGCGTTGTTCAGGATATCGAACTCGACGCCGCCCGCGCGCTTCCTGACCTTGATGACGATCCGGTACGGGCTCCCTATCAGGTTTTCCCGCATGACTTCCGGGTGATAGGCCACTTCCCTGAATTTCTGCATTCCTTTGCGGTAGTCCGACTCGTCCGAGATATCCAGGCCCTGGCTCTTGAACCAGACGCGCTTCATATTCGCCTTGACCGCGTTCTGTATAATCTCCCTGAGCACCGATTCCATGGTATCGTAGAGGTATGTCTTGTCGATGCGGGCGAGAATCTTGACGAGCAGGGTGGTCAGGTCATTGTCGATTTCCCTGCTGACATACTGGAAGCTCAGGTACACTTCCTCTCCCCGATCAAATTGCCGTGCAAGAATGGATGAATCAAACATCTGGAACACTCGCGAATAGTGGTACGGGCGTAACTTCGCACCTACTGTAGGTGATGCTTGTTTTAATGTAAAGTTAAATATCGCACGGCATATTTTTTACCGCCGCGCGCATTTCCATAAGGTCTTCCCGCAATGATGCTCTCATACAGTGCGTTTAATCGCTCCTGCGGCGCTTCGGCGCACCCGCCAGGGACGCCCGTACCATTACCGGGGAGGTCATCGAAAACGAGGTTCACACCGTCTTTCCCCATAACATCGAAAAACCGGCGCGTGTACCCCCTGATTCGAAAGGAGCCGCCCATGTAGCACCTGCGCACTGGCAGGTGTTGCGCCAGGGCCGTGTACCCGGCAACGTTGCAGTAATCGGGCCGGGGAATGATAATGGTGACCTCCCTGCACCCGGCGGACATGATCTCGGATATAACGCGCCTCCTGAGGTCCTTCCCCGGCGGTATGCCCACGAGGGAAACCCCGGTTCCCTCCTTGACCATGAGCAGGGTCCCCTGCCCGTGCCGGACCACAGTGATCCGGTCACGTTCCGCCGCGCCCGCGTCAAGAGAGAGCCATGCGACGATCAGGGCCGATAGGACAGAGAGCGACATCACCTTTTTCCCGGCGAAGCGCGGCAGAACAGGGAGCAGGAGCAGGCAGAAGGCAGCGGCAAGGGCAGGCCCTGCCGCGGCCACGTAAAAGTGGCCGTTCAGGGCAGAGAGGCAAGTCACCAGCCACCTCCCGGCCAGATAAATATAGTCGCCGGCGAGGCCGGCCCATGCCGCGGCTTCAGTGACCAGGGAAAGGGCATGCACCGCCAGCGAAACCAGCAGGAGGAGGGACATCAGGGGCACAACCACCATGTTCGAGGCGAAGCCGGTCAGGTTGACCTCGCCCACCTGTCTTAACAAAATGGGGAGAACCAGGACCTGCGCGGAGATCGTAACGGCAAGCGGGCCGGCAACGGGCCGCGGAAGCCAGGACATCGTTTTCATATACGGGCCATGGAAGAGAAGTATGCCCAGTGTCGCTCCGAAGCTGAGCTGGAACCCCAGCGAGTATATCTCGCCCGGGAACAGCGCAAGCAGCGCCGCAGCGGACAGGAACAACGCGTTGAACACGTTTCCCTTCCGGTCCATGACCCGCTGGGCTGCGAACAGGAAGAACATCAGGCATGCGCGAAGGAGCGACACAGGCATGTCGGTCAGGTACAGGTAGAGGGCAACCGTCGCGGCGGCGGAAAGCACCGTCGCCTTGCGGTTGACCCGCAGCAGGCCGAGCAGGAAGAGCGGGATGGCCGCCACGACGGCGACGTGAAGACCGCTCGCCGACAGGATGTGCAGCACCCCGGCGCGTTTGAAATCATTCATGGTGATCTTGTCGATGTAGTCCTGGTTGCCGAAGTAGAAGGCCTTGACTATCGCGGCCGTCTCCCTGTTGAAAAGCGCGTCGCAGTTTTCCGCAAGACGGGCGCGGACCCGGTCCCGCAGGGAGACTTCCCCCGGCGTCACTGTGACCGATCGGTCGTCGGGGTAGACGACATATCGGACCCCTTCCAGGAGAAGTGCGCGGCGATATGCGGCCGGACCGCACCGGGGATCGCTCACCGGCACCGGGTCGCCCGTAAATTCGACCCGGTCGCCGCGGTGTATCGTGCCATCGCCGCCGAGGCGCGC
>JBGTBN010000009.1:0-11255 GCA_041749375.1 Spirochaetota bacterium | reverse complement strand
GGCTGGCCGCGGCCCTGGGCATGTCCGCACCGCGGCTCCGCCCGATCATCGACGGGCTGGTGCGCGAGGGAATGGTCCGGGAAAAAGACGGCCGGCTGTATATCTGAAGGGGAGCGTGCCGGGGTCCGGCCCGCTATTTATAAGTGACGATGGCCACTTCGTCGAAACCCTCGTTCTTGTCCGGGAGCTCGATGCGGTGGTGCATGCCATAGATGACTTCCTGGGGAACGACACTGGCGTTAATCTTGTTCCGCTCCAGGCACTCCTCCAGCGGGCGGTTGATGAATATTGCGCCGATGGTTTTCTTCATCTGGCGGGCTGCCTCAATCATGCCACGGCGCGATTTTTTTGACACATAGGTATTGATGATCAGGATATTTTTCTTGAGTTGCAGGAAGTGCTCCACGATCCTTCGCTCGATGTGCTTCACAAGGGCGTCATTCTCTTCGGAGAAGCGGGCCGCATCCCACTTCTCGCCGAAGTTGGTCATCTCGTACATGTTCTTGCGTATGTCCGAGCGGCTGATGCGGCTCCGTCCCTTGCCCAGGAAATGCTTGGCCGCGAACTCGTTTTTACCCGAGCCGTACAGGCCGCAGATGAGAACAATATCGAGGCGGTCAAATTTTGAAAGGTCCATGGCATTCTCCTTTAACATAACATACTACGCAATGCAGCGCCTGTCAATCAAAAAGACACGCTGCATACGGACCGCAATTCGATCATGCGGACCCATGCCTATATGATTCTATTCGGCTGAAACAGACCCGATGCCTGAATGGTTTTATTATTTTATTCGGTGATGTATAACGCTGAATTAATGGCAGGCCATGTTCCGGTGGGTTGTCACAAAAATTTATGGACAGCGTTTGATCATTTGTAAAAGAAAATTCTGGTAAGTCCGGTGCCTGCCATAATCTTGATGATTGTGATAAACAAGTGGTGAAAAGGAACCGTGGGGGAAATATACTTGTATTAAATCTGCCTTTCTATATGATTGCGTCACCATAAGGCACAGGTACCGGCCATGAAGACTATCAAACTTACCCTTCGCGTGAAGATCATCATCATGCTTATTCTTCTGAGCTCCGTCACGAGCCTTGGCTTCACGATCATATCCTACGTGAACATGAAACAGGAGCTCCTTGTCGAATTATGCGACCGCCTCAAGAACATCGCGCAGCTGGGCGCAGACACTATTGACTCAATCGCGTACCGTCGCCTCGTGAAAACAATCGCACCCGGCCTGGACTTCGCCGGCCTGGACGCGGAGCAGAACTATCTGCTGAACGATGAGGCGCTGATCGGGCTTTATGAGGATGACGACTACCGGGCTCTGTGCGAACGGCTCGCGAAGATCAGGAGCGCGGAGCCCGGCCTCATCCTGTACGCGTACACCCTCGTGCCGACCTCGGGAAAGGGTGTCGCGCGCTTTGTCGGCGATGCCGATGCACTGGACGATATGAAGAAGGAGGTCGAATCAGGGAAGAGGGCGGAAGATGATTCGTATTTTTCAAAATTATATGATGTGTCGGAGCAGCCTGTCACGGTCCGTGCCCTCGCGGAGCGGAAAAACCTGGTGGACACTACCTTCCGGCTCGACGAGGACTACAACGTCAATTCGGTGATGGGGTTTGCGCCGATCATCGACAGGGACGGGACGTTTCTCGGGATCCTGGGGGTGGATATTTCCGACACGAACGCGAAGGCCGTGCTGAACCGGTCGGTCAAGTATTACGTGCTGATCTCGGTGATTGCGATCGCCGTTTCGGTGCTGATCTCGTTTTTCATCGGCAACCTCATCACCCGGCCGCTCCAGCAGCTCTTTGTCAGCCTGGAGTCGCTGTCGAGCGCTGACGGAGACCTGACGGTCACCCTTCCGGTCAGGTCGGATGACGAGATCGGCCGGGTGGCCGGAGCGTTTAACGGCTTCGTGGCGCGCCTCCGCAGCATGGTCAACCAGGTCATGGGCATATCGGACCGGCTTACGAGCTTCGCTCACCGGCTGTCTTCGGCCACTGACGCGGTCACGGGCAATATCAGGGCCCAGGACGACCTCCAGAACCGGCTGTACGCCGAGACCGGGAATATCAGCAAGCGGGTGGAGGAGATCGAGATGAACGCAGACGTGCAGTTAAACAGCTTCATGACCCTTTCCAACCGGCTCGTGCAGCTTTCCGGTTCAATCACGGCCCTGACCGGGGAATCGAAATCGGCAATGGAACTGGCGCGGGTGGTCTCCGGCAAGATCGCCGTCGGCGAGGGCTCCCTCAAGAAGACCGGCGAGATCATGATAACCATCAATAAAAGCTCGGGCGAGATGACCAGCATCATGGGGATCATCAACGACATATCGGACCAGATCAACCTCCTGGCGCTGAACGCGGCCATCGAGTCGGCCCGGGCCGGCGAGGCGGGACGGGGCTTTGCCGTGGTTGCTGACGAAGTCTCCAAGCTGGCTGACAAGACCACCATGAACATCACCGATATAGATGGCCTGATACGGACCAACGACGCGCAGATCAAGGCGGGAATCGAAAGCGTTAACCGGACCATCGGCCTGATCAACGAGATCATCGGGGATATATCGAAAATCAGCGAGCTGATCATGAAGATAGCCGACTACATGGACCGGCAGGTCGAGGCGAATGAGAATGTGAACCGGGAATCGGACACCATGAAGGCGCTGATGGCGGGAATACACGAGACGATAAACAGGCACACCGAATCGGTGAAAAACGTGGACCGGATTATCGCCGATATACAGCGGCTGAGCAGCGAAAACTCCACGACCGCACTCAACATGGCAGAGGGCATACGCGATATCAGCGGCATGTCAGATGAAGTCTCCATGATGGTGAAATTCTTCAAAACGAAAGAATAACGGCGGGAGGATGACGCCGGGCCTGGGGCCGGGGTGAGCCGCAGGGATACAAAAGCGCCGGGGCTAGATGCACCCGGCGCTTTCGGTTTCGTCACTTGTAATTGAGCTTCAACAGGTCCACGTTAAACTCGGCCGTATCGGTGATGTCGTAAAAAATGATGGTGATGCTGTTGATGTCGTTGTTCCCCATGTAGAAGAGATTGCGCTGCCACCATCCGCCTGTCCTCAACTCCTGCGCGAACGGCGCCAGGCCGTTTGCCGGATCGTCCGACGGGTCAACATTGTTCACGTACACGCTGAAATTTCCACCCGGGTCCGCGCCCGGCGTATAGATATAATACAATGAAAGCGTGAAATAGCTGATGGGCGTAAGGAAGCTCTTTGTCAGTGCCAGAGATTCCCCGTACCCGCACCCGCCTGTGCACGTAGTGGATGAAGCAACAGTCATCTGCGAATTCCCGTCATATTGCGCGGGGGTGGTCCCAAAGCTTGCGCCGGTTGATCCTGTCACGACCGGCTGCGTCGGTGCTATATCCCACCATGAGGCGAAGACCCATTCAAAACCTTCAGTCAGAGTCGTGAGCGTACCGTATGTGTACCCCACCTCCGCCTTGGTCTGGGTGCTTGTTCTGGCGGCGTTTTTCGCCCGTACCTTGTAATAGTAGAGTATGCCCGGTGTAATGTCGGTATCGGTATAGGCGGCATCGGTTATGGGGGCCACGTTGATCGGCGTGACGAAAGCGCCGGCCAGCGAGGTTTCCCGGTATACGTCATAGCCGGTAGCGTCAAGTACAGGGTCCCAGGTAAGAACTATTTGAGTTACGAAGGTTTTGGAGGCCTGCAGGTTCACTGGCGGCAGCAGGTATCCGCCGTTTGCCGCTACCTGCTGCACCTCGGCCTGTGTGAGGGCCGTGTTCAGTACCATCACATCGTCCAGCGCCCCGTTCAGCCATGGGAAGAGGGTGTCGACCTTGAACAGGTACATCGCGGATGGAAATGTGGCAAAGGTCGCATCAGCACTGGCTTGGATCATACCGTCCAGGTACAGTTTTGCGGTTGTGCCGTCGTAGGTCGCAGCCACGTGATACCATCGGCCAGTTGTGAGAACCGTATTTCCGGTAATGATATCCGTGCCGTCGTCGCTTAAAACAAGACGGTTGGTCAGGCTGTTCACGAAAATCTTGAAATACTTGGTCCCGTTGCCGTATCCGAACAGGAAATTCTCCCCGGTATGGATAAAGTCGAGCCTGAACCAGCCCATCATGGTGCGCGGGGATGAGCCGGCCGGGAGACCTGTCGCGGTGGCGTCGATGTAGTCCGACATCGAGCTGTTTACCGCCGCACTGCTCGCTGTGCCGAACCGGTCAGCGGTATAGCTCACTCCGCCGGAGTTTGTGCCTTCATTCGGACCCACGCTGTCCAATGCGTTGCTATTAAGTTTCCACCAGCTTACTATTCCTGCCGGGTCCGCGTAGATGCGGAACCCGTCAACCAGGGTGGTTGTGCCCTCCGGGTTGGTGACCGTAACGCTCCAGTACCCGGTAGTTGCGCTTGTCAGGTCAAACGTACACTGGAGCGCCGTGGAATCGACCCAGGAGGTCGTCAGTGCATCGATCCGGGACGCGCCGTAATTCAGCGAAACGGTTGCGGCCGGATCGAACCTGGCTCCCCTGATCAATGCGCTCAGGTTTGTTTCACTGTTCGATGCGGCGTTGGGATTGATGTAATCGATGGCCGGATTGATCACGAATGCTCCCGAGTACACCGCGGAGTCCCTCCACCCGGACATGACAGCGTATGCCGTTATAACCGTGGTTTCGCTTATATCTATAATGGGGGTGCTAACGGTGGTTTGGAGGTTCGGATTCATCGGGTCCGTGGGATCCGATCCGTCGAGCGTGTAGATGAGCGTAGACCCGGGGTCATGGCTGATTATCACGCTCTGCGGCGTGTCGAAGGGCCCGTCTGCCGGGTCCACACTGAAGGTGGGTGTGCCAACCTGGTAATAGTCTATTGTGTATGTCACGGTCAGCGGGACGCTGTCGCACTTGCCGGTTGTTACCGCGATGGCCGTGATCTTGACCACCGTGAAATCGCCGGTTATATCAATGGGACCCGTATACTCTGTTGAGGCTGTCGTGGGGATGGCCGGGTCTGCCGGCGGCACCATGGTAGTGCCGACTGATATTTCATAGTAAATTGTTGCTGAAGGGTCGCTGGATGGCGGAAACAGCTCCACACTTATGTCGTTGTGATACGTGCCTCCCGCATAGCTGAGGATGGGCTGGCCGGTGTGGAAGTAGAAGTCCCCGACAGCAATAATCGAATCGTAATACCCGGCGTTCTCGCACGCGATTGCCCTGATCTGGATATTTTCGCTGATCGAGATCGGGTTCCCGTCGTACAGGGTGCCGTTCGTCGGCGAGGGATCGGTGCCGTTCGTGGTAAAATAAATATTAGCAGTAGGACCGGAATAGGTAATGGTCACGGTGTCCGAGTTGTAGGTCCCGCTGATGGGACTGAATTCCGGCGTGGGGAGCATTGTCGTGTCCTGGGTTGTGAAGGTCCAGGTATGGTCGCCCCCAAACAGCGTGTTGCCAGCTTTGTCTGTAACAGTGCCGCTTATAGTGACGGTATATTCTGTATTGTATGCAAGCTTGCTATCCGGCGTAAAGGTGTACGTTTTCGTCAGGAAATTATAGGTTACTCTCCCCGGAACAGGGGTAACGCCGGTGGTGACCTGGAAGGTGGATGACGAAATTGTGCTCTGAAGCATGGCTTCGCTGAATTTGACCGAAATTTTAGTCGTTAAACCGATGCCGGTGCCGATCGGGGAATACGCCGATACTTCGGGCTGTATGATGTCCGGAGTTGTAGGCGATGGCGTTAACTCTAAAAAAGAGCCGGCAGACATGGTGTTTTTCTCGAGCCCCTTGCTGCAGCCGAATAAAGCGACGGCAAGCAGAAGGATAACTATGGTGCGGGTTTTTTTAGACATACAGATTACTTCCTTGTGAAATCAGCGGTTTTTTGCTGGCTCTTAACTATTATTATTCTTTATTTATACAAAAAGTGAAATTTATTAATATATTGGATGAACAATTAATAGATTTTTTAACAGGAAAATGTTAAAAAAAGGCAAATAATAATGTAAAAATCAAATGATTATATATTAATTCTTGATCAATGTCAATAAAAATGCGGTTTTATTGTTATAACAAGACAGGAGAGGAATCCGATTCAGATGCGGGTATTTTTCATTATCTTGGAACAAAATACCTGTTGTATTCTGCCTAAAAGTGTTGACCTGCTTTGATCAGGTGATACTGTTCATGAGGCAGCGGCACAGTTATGATCCAGGAACAACGTATACAGTTTCTTAACGATATAAGTCCCCGGAAAGGGGACTATGTCCTCTATTGGATGCAGCAGTCCCAGCGGGCTGAATGCAACCACGCGCTCGAATACTCCATCGAGCGGGCCAATGCCCTGAAGCTCCCGGTCATCGTGTTTTTCGGCATCACCGGCTCATTTCCTGATGCGAACGCGCGTCACATGACCTTCATGCTCCAGGGCCTGGCCCAGACGGGCAAGGAGCTCGCACGACGGGGTCTGTTGTTCGTGCCGCGTCTGGTATCGCCGGAACGGGGCGCTGTAGAGCTCGCAAAACGCGCGGCCCTGGCTGTAACAGACAGGGGCTACCTGCGCGTCCAGCGGGAGTGGCGCGAGACCGCGGCCGGGATGATGGCCTGCCCGCTGGTGCAGGTAGAATCCGATGTCGTGGTGCCGGTCGAGACCGCGTCTCCTAAGGAGGAATACGGCGCCGGTACGTTCAGGCCGAAGATTACGCGGCTCCTGTACGCGTATCTCACCCCGCCGAAGAAGCGGCGTGTCGCGCTTCCCTCGCTCCGGATGAAAATCGCCGGCGATGATATCGCCGACATCGATGCGGTCATCCGCACGGTGCATGCGGACAGGAGCGTCGCATCGGTCAGCTGTATCCGGGGCGGCTCCGCAGAGGCGAAGGCTCTCCTGAAAGTTTTTATCGCAAACAGGCTGGACCGGTTTAGCGACCTGCGAAATGACCCGGGTGAGGACAATCTCTCCGGCATGAGCCCGTACCTTCACTTCGGGCAGATATCCCCGCTGCAGATCGCGCTCGCGGTGCTCGAATCCGGATCGCCGGGGGCCGATCCGTATATCGAGGAGCTTATCGTTCGCCGCGAGCTGGCGATGAATTTCGCTCACTACAACCGGTCCTACGACCGGTACGAATGCCTTCCGGAGTGGGCGATGGCGACGCTCTGGAAGCACGCGCGTGACCGGCGCGAGCATGTCTATGCGCGGGAAGGGCTGGAGCGCGGCGAGACGCACGACCGCTTCTGGAACGCTGCGCAGCGGGAGCTCGCGGTCTCCGGGAAGATGCATGGGTACATGCGCATGTACTGGGGCAAGAAAATACTCGAGTGGAGCCGGGACCCGGAAGAGGCGTACGGGACCGCGCTGTACCTCAACAATAAATACGGCATCGACGGCCGCGATCCGAACGGCTTCGCGGGCGTGGCCTGGTGCTTCGGCAAGCATGACCGCGCGTGGCCGGAGCGGGCCGTGTTCGGAAAGGTCCGCTACATGAACGACCGGGGGCTGGAGCGGAAATTTGACATGGACGGTTATTGCTCGCGGGTGGAAGGGCTTGCGTGAGGTCGATCTCCGTAACCGGGAGCCTTCTGCCGCGCTGACCCATGTATGCTCGCCGCAGGCCGTCGATCAATCACACTCGTGCTGCTGAATCATATAAATTGAAAGACACATTCCGGTGCGTCCGAAACTGGCCAGACACGGATCCCCGGTATGAAACACAGTGATGTCATGATCCGGGTCATGCAGGCCCGGGTTAATCAATACCATGGAGTCGACGATGAACCGAATTACTCTCTTGACCGTTTGCACGCTGTTTGCCTCCGCCATTGCAGTCTCTTCCGGGTGCGCGTCGATGGGCGCCATAACGGTTACGCCGGTCGAGCTGAAAAAGAAATACGGTACCGCCGCGGACCGGTATCTCCACATTACGGCGACACCGGAGCAGCTGTCGCGGAAATACGGGGCCGGTGTCAACCCCCTGTTTCTGAAGAACGGTGTGGATATTACGGTGCGATATCGGGATGAGGGACAGGGGCAGCCGGTGTTGCTGCTTCACGGAGTTTGTTCTTCCCTTGAGACCTGGGACGGGTGGGTAGAGCGCATGAAGGGCTCATACCGCATCATCAGGATTGATATCCCGGGATTCGGGTTGACCGGCCACGCTCCTGACAGGGGTTTTTACAATAAAGATACCGCGGTCGATTTCCTGGACCTGTTCATGGACCGGCTTGGCGTCAGTCAGTTCAGCATTGTCGGTAATTCCCTGGGCGGGTATCTCTCGTGGAACTACGCGCTCAGGTACCCGCACAAGATTCAAAAAATGATCCTCATCGATTCAGTCGGGTACAACCAGAAGCTGCCGGGGCTCCTCTCGTTCGCGACAAGTCCGGCCATTGAGCCCACTGCGCGGAAGATGATGCCGCGCTCGTTCCTGAACAGTGCCGTCAGGCAGGTGTACGGCGATAAGTCGAAAGTGACAAAGGCGGTCCAGCAACGTTATTTCGATTTCGCGATGATGGAGGGAAACAAGGACTCATACGTCGATGTCTTCCTCGAGATGAAGCGGCAGAACGAATCGCCGGGTCTTTCGAAAGAGATTCCCAACATCAAGGTGCCGGTCATGGTGATGTGGGGGATGAAAGACGAGTGGATACCGGTCGAGAATTTCGAGAAATTCAGGAAGGACCTGCCGTCCGCGACATTCGTTTCGTATGAGGGAGCCGGGCATGTTCCCATGGAGGAGATACCGGATAAAACCGCGGCTGACGCCTTGAAATTTCTCCGCTGACGGGTCTGACTGGCCCGCGGTCATTCCTCTATCACGTCGTATACGAGACCGAACCACCCCAGGCATGACAGGGCCGCCTTGAGTGGCATGCCGGTGGTAACGGACTTCATGTGCTCGTTTTTCACGTCACGGTATTCCCATCCCGATTCCGTCAGGATGATTGAGCCGGAGTATTCAAGAGTGTCAATGTCGAAGAGCTCGTACCGCATGTCGCTCACTCTCCTTGAAATATAAAACCTGCCTCCATGGTGGAATCATCAACCGCATCGTCAATAAAAATATTATACCGCTCCCTGTGTTCGGGTCCGGCTGCGCCTGAAGGAAAGAGTGCCCGTTAGGATGAGCCGGCCCCGAGGCCCCATAATCCGATAATTGTCTACCTCCAATATATGGCGCTGCGGGCGGGAATAATAGGTATTTTACTTGACGCAACATGTTCGTGGTAATAAGTTAATAACTAATGTTAATAAAAGCCCGTTTTTCTCCCCGCGGGTATTGTGCGGGACCACGGAGCATCCTGTGAAAAGAAAATGCCGCCGCGGGCTAATAATTTGATGCTTCGGCGTCGAAATTATAATAGTCGCACCCAATTTTCTGACAGATAGTGAAAGGTTTGAGAATGAACAAGTGGTCAATCGCCGGCGGTACGGTCCTCACCCCTGATAAAACCATTAAAAACGGTTCCGTAACAATCAGCAACGGCAAGATCGGCAGGGTGTCGAATGGCGCTGACGATGCGGGTGTTTCGGTCAGCCTTGACGCCGGTAAGGGCGTTATCGTGCCCGGGCTCATCAACGCCCACGATCACCTGCTGGGAACGTATTACCCCAAAATCGGCCACGGGCCTTATATCAACTGGCTTCCCTGGGACAATGACCTGAAAAGCTCCCCGGTATACGCGGAGCGGTGCCAGATAGAGAACCGCGACCTGTACCTGCTGGGGGCGTATCGCAACCTGGTATCGGGCGTGACCTACGTGTCGGACCACATGCCGCATTTCGTCGGCGACCAGTTCTATGACATCCTCCCCGTCAAACCGGTGAAGAAATTCGCGCTGGCCCATTCGGTCACATCGTTCGCCCTGGCATGGGGCGATGGTATCACCGTGGAGTACCAGAAGGCGGTGGCAGAGGACATGCCGTTCATCACGCACATCGCCGAGGGATTTGACGAGGAGACGAAGCAGGACATCAAAGTAATTGACAAGCTCGGCGGCCTGGGAAGCCACTCCGTGTTCGTCCACTGCATCGCGTTTTCCGACGCAGATCTCGACCTGGTCAAAAAGCGCGGCGCGAACTGCGTCTGGTGCGCCGATTCCAACATGTTCATGTACAACAAGACCATGGACGCGAGGAAGTTTTTAGAGAAGGGGGTCAACCTCTGCATCGGCACCGATTCCTCCGCCACGGGCGGCGAGAACATATTGTACGAGATGAAATTCGATCAGATGGTGTACGAGAGGATCTTCGGCGAGAAGTTGTCCGACGAGACGATCCTCAAGATGGTGACCGTCAATCCGGCCAAGGCCTTCAGGCAGAAAAAGATGGGCCGCATCGAGGAGGGCTGCATAGCCGACCTGTGCGTCTTCAGGGACCGCGGAAAGTCCCCTGCCAATTCCGTTGTGCATGCTCACCTGAGAGATGTGCTGCTGGTGGTCATCGACGGCATGCCGGTGTACGGCGACGCGGCGTACGAGGACGTGTTCGACGCGCTCGGCGTCGAGTACAGCCGAATTGTGATGGACGGGACTGACCGGATCATCATAGGCGACCCGGAGGGGCTGCTGAGAAGAATAAGCAGGGCGGTGGGATTCAGGAAGGAATTCCCCTTCCTGCCGATTGATTTCGAGATATAGGACACGGGGGTCGCGGGATGTCAAACAGCACCGGAGGACCATCGGGGATTATAACCCGGACGTACAAGTCCGGGTCGATCATATACTTCGAGAACGACAAGAGCGAGTACATCTATATACTCAAATCGGGCAAGGTGTTTCTCACGACGATCAAGCTCGATACCGGTGAAGAGACGAAGGAAGAGGTCCGGCAGGGCGAGTTCTTCGGCGTAAAGTCGGCGCTCGGCAAGTACCCGCGCGAGGAGACTGCCCAGACCCTCGGAAACACCATGGTCCTGCAGCTCACCCCGGCCGACTTCGAGCGGCTCGTGCTTAAGAACGCCTCGATCGTCAAGAAGATGCTCCGGGTTTTCAGCAACCAGCTCCGCCGAATCGTGAAAATGGAGCGGTCGGTCCTCGGCGAAGGCGAGATCGTCAATCCCGACGTCGAGCTTTTTAAAATAGGCGAATACTATTACAAGGCGGGGATTACCAAGCACGCACAGTACGCGTACAAGCGGTACATGGAATACTATCCGGACGGACCGAACGCCGCGCTCGCGATGAAGCGGATTCGGGCCATAGACGCGGGCGAACCGCCGCCGGCCGAC
>JBGTBN010000008.1:0-21276 GCA_041749375.1 Spirochaetota bacterium | reverse complement strand
GGCACCAGGTAGCTCGTACCCTGCAGCGCCGGGGCGTTGGCCATGAGCGCTTCCCGCTCCGGAAAAGCGGCGGCCGCGTCGTCGCGCAGAAGCTGTTCCCTCTCGACTGCGTGGCTCGCGGGCGGAAGGTGCTGGGGCGCGCCGTTGATCACGCGCGCGTATTCCAGGAAGTCCGCGAGCTCCCTCCCGTACTGCTCCTTCTCTGCGGCCGACACCTCGAAGGAGCCGAGGTCGATAAGGTTGTCGAGGTTGATGGTTGTCCTGTCCGTCATGCAAGACCCCCCTGTCCCCCTGAGGGGGCACGGTTCCCTGTGCCATAATTGTTCATCATGATTTCTATTATCAAATTGCCATGTGATCTCATAATTTTTTTCATTGCATCAGCCTCTTGCCACGCGCCCCCTGCGGGGGACGGGAGTGCGCTACGGCGTAATCCTATTGATATCCCTCGGAAACAGGCTCGCCTCCCGTATGTTCTTTAAATTCATGATCTTCATCGTGAGACGCTCCAGGCCCATGCCCAGGCCGCCGTGGGGCGGCATGCCGAACCTGAACGTGTCGAGATAGCTGCGGAACTCCGCGGGGTTGAACCCGAGCATCTTCATGTTTTCCTTCAGCATTTCGTAGTCATGGATGCGCTGGCCGCCGGTTGTGATCTCGATGCCGCGGTAGAGCAGGTCGAAGCTCCGGGTGTAGCCGGGCACGCGCTCGTCCGGCATGGTGTACATGGGCCGCTTCTTGACCGGGTACCCGACCACGTACACGAACTGCGACCCGCGCTCTTTCTCGAAATGGGAGCAGAGTATCTTCTCGCCTTCGGGCGAGATATCCCCCTCCTCGAGCTTGCCGCCTGCCGCGCCGATGATCTCGAGCGCCTCCAGGTAGTGGATGCGGGGAATGCGCCCCGGCACGGACAGCGACGCGCCGCCGTCGTCCAGGAAGCGGCCCGCGCTCTTCTTTATCTCGTCGAAGAGGTACCGGAGCAGGCCCTCCTGCGTGTCAATGATGTCCTGCTCGTCGCGGATGAAGCCCATCTCGAAGTCCATGCTGATGTACTCGTTCAGGTGGCGCACTGTGTCGTGGTGCTCGGCGCGGAACACGGGCCCCACCTCGAACACGCGCTCAAGGCCGCTCCCCACCATGATCTGCTTGTAGAACTGCGGCGACTGGGCCAGGAACGCGGTGCGGCCGAAGTAGTTGACCTTGAAAATGTTGGTGCCGCCTTCGGTGCCGGATGAAATGATCTTGGGCGTCTTGATCTCGGTGAAATTGTTGCGGTGCAGATATTCCGCGAAGAGCCGCACGATCTCGGACTGGACGCGGAAGGCCCTGAGCGCCTCCGGGTTGCGGATCGACACGGTACGGTTGTCGAGCAGCACGGGGAGGTTCACGCCGGACAGGGGGCGGTTGAGCGGCACGGGCAGGCTCGGGTCGGAGGCGCCGAGAATCGCGAGCGTTTCCACCTTGAGCTCTATGTTGTCAAAGGGGCTGCGCTCTTCCCTGGTGACGAGGCCGGTCGCCTCGACAACGGTCTCGAGCCCGATCCGCTCGTCCTGCGAGCCGCCTTCCAGCACGAGCTGGGTGAAACCGGTGCGGTCGCGCAGCTCGTAAAACTCGATGCCGCCCAGGCTTTTCTTCCGGTGCACCCAGCCGGCGATGATCGCGTGTTTCCCCACGAGGCCCGGCAGGTCGCGGCAGAGGGCGCGCTCCGGGTGTCGCGCCTCGCGCGCCATGTATGATTGCGAAATAGTTTTAATGAACCCGGCCGAATAGGCGGACACGGACGCGCGCCCGGTGTCCGCTTCCCGCGGCGCTGCGAGGGATGCGCCGGCGGCAGCATTGTCGTCGAGCATTATCTCGACCGGCGGTATGAAGCTTCCGCCGCGCTTCTCCTCGAAAGCGGCGGCTATCCCCAGGAGCCGGTCCTCTTCAAGGGGCCTGCCCACGAGCTGGAGCCCCACGGGCAGGCCGTGCACCATGCCGGAGGGCACGGACAGGGCGGGAAGGCCCGCGAGGTTGGCTATGACCGTGGTCACGTCCGCCAGGTACATCTTCATCGGGTCGTTCTCGCTCTCGCCCAGGGGAAAGGCGATGTCCGGCGTCGCGGGCATGGCGATGGCATCGAACGACGAGAGTATCTTCATCATGTCGTCGCGGATGTAGGCGCGCGTTTTCAGCGCCTTCCGGTAGTACTCGTCGTAGTAGCCCGAGGACAGGACAAAGTTCCCCAGGAGGATCCGCTTCTTCACCTCGCGGCCCAGGCCGCGCGAGCGGGTCGAGAAGAGCATCTCCTGGTAGTCGCGCTGGCTGTCGCTCCGGTATCCGTACTTCACCCCGTCGTAGCGCGACAGGTTGGACGCGGCCTCCGCGCAGGCGATGAAGTAGTAGGTTGCTATCGCGTAATGTATGGACGGCATGGAGGCCTGCTCGACCACTGCGCCCAGGCCCGTGAGAAGAGTGAGCGAATGCTCGAACTGCTCGCGCACCAGGGGCGATATTCCTTCCTGGAAAAGCTCCGGCAGCACCGCGATCCGCATGCCCTCAATACCGCGGGCAAGACCCGCAGTATAGTCTTTTGCCGGCGCGTTAAGCGATGTGGAATCGTGCCGGTCATGCCCGCTGATCGCGTTCAGCATGAGGGCGCAGCCGTACGCGTCGCGCGCAAGCGGGCCTATCTGGTCCAGGGACGATGCGTATGCCACCAGGCCGTAACGGGAAACAAGCCCATAGGTGGGCTTGAGGCCCACGATCCCGCAGAAGGCAGCGGGCTGGCGGATGGAGCCGCCGGTGTCTGAGCCCAGCGCAAGGGGCGCCATGCCGGCCGATACGGCCGCAGCCGATCCTCCGGACGAGCCGCCCGGCACCCGGTTTGTGTCCCATGGGTTGCGCGTTATCCGGATTGCGGAATTCTCGCAGGTCGATCCCATCGCGTACTCGTCCAGGTTGGTCTTGCCGAGAATGATCGCTCCCCGCTTTTTTAAAAGCGCGACCGCAGTGGCGTCGAAGGGCGGCAGGTAGCCCTTGAGGATATTCGAGGCGCAGGTGGTGGGAATGCCCCTCGCGTGCATGTTGTCCTTGACTGCGACAGGCATGCCGTCAAGGGGGCCCAGCTCCTCGCCGCGCTTCCGGCGCGCGTCGCTTTGCCGCGCGAGGTCAAGGACCTCCTCGTCGGGACAGGTTGATATGAAGCTGCCGAGCACGGCATCATACTGCTCCCTGGCCTCGAGATACATGCGCGTCAGCTCTTCGCAGGAAAGCTCGCGTTTTGCCAGCAGGCCCGCGATCTCGCGGGTGGATTTAGTTATGGTATCGTTCATATGAGCCACGGTAAAATTTCATAGTGCAAACATAGTAAAAATGAAGATTTACTGTCAATATGTGTTTGCAATTACAGGGTCGCAATGTCAAATATTTTACACTGGCTTAACATTCGAGGGATTGTACTGCCATCGGGTGTCAAATGCTGCCGCAATGTCGACGAATTTATAATTGTATATTCACATTGATAGAGGTATGGGGAAAATCATGCCGGAAGGGGTCAGAGTAAACATATGCAGGCCCGGGTTCGGGGCCTCGTGCGCATTGTGCTGCGGGAGTCACAATTACCGGGCGTGCCGGGAAGAAATCGGGGGATTGTTCTCCGGAAGAAGAGAATTGCTGTCGGGTTACAGCAAGGAGTATATTATCCGGGAGATGATCACCAGCAGGAGCAACCTGACCGGCTCCTACTATTTCAACCCGGCAGAGGAAGCCTTTACCCTGACCCTGCCGGTGCTGTTCGGGGACTGCCCGCACTGTCCTTTTGTGGGATATCGCGACAGCGGCAGGACTGTCGGGTGCCTGCTCTATTCTGAGGAACATCCGCCGGAATTGAGGCAGGAGTGCTTCCAGAGCTACCGGGGGAAGATCTTCACCTGCCGCGCGCGTGAGGCTCTCTCCGATGACGAGGTCCTGTACGCGGCGCGGCTGACCCGGGACTGGTATTATTACAGCATGCTCATTCATGACGAGGCGATGATCAGGCGGCTGATGCGAAACTGGCCCGACATGGCGGATGTGCCGGAGGACGAGCGTGAGAGGATGAGGGAGGAACTGGAAAAGCGTGTCGCCGGGGAGAGGTCGGTGCATACGGTGCATTCGTATTTTTATTGATGGATATTTGCATCTTAAAAAGCGCGGGATTGGGGCTTGAAATTTTACGCTTATCAGGCAGCCCTCAACCTGTCCAGTTTTCGGGGTCCATTATACTTGACTATGAAGTACATATCCAATAGCATATATAATTATAAGGAAAAGAAATATTTTTATAAACATTTTAAATGCTGTCTTTAAATTAAAAAACATGAATCCAGTTCCTAAAATTGAAATGCTTAAACATAAGATAGCAAAAAACATCTGGAGTATATCTTCTTTATAGTTAATCCCTCTACCCCAAATATGAAATTGTTGTAAAGTATAAATAAATCCAATTATGCCAATTATTGTGATAAGAAATCCAACAAGGGATCCATAATGCCTACTATTCATAAAATTAACACCTAGTAAAGTGCGTCCTCTTCACTGTAAGCTAAGGGACACAATGAGTTTTACGTAAACCATTGTGGGAGAAGAAACGAGTTATTTCAACACAAAAAGCGCTGGACATGGGGAAGAACTACCAATGAACACTAATCAGTATTTTTTGAATTATTCTTTCCAGTTTAATTTTTCTAATTCGTGTGTATTCGTGTTCATTCGTGGTTGATCCCATGTCAGGCCCGGATTGCAGCAGGTACGGGCCCCTGAAATAATCTTGACTTCCTCCCGCGCCGCGTGAATACTCCCGCCATGCCAAAACCGCCGATAAAAATCGAGACCACCACCCTCTGGGATTACCCGTCCCAGCATTATGACCGCAAGCTGGAGGATTTGCAGGCCGATTTTGAGGGTGCAACCCCTGCCTATATCATCTGGAACCTGCTCCAGCGCTACACCAGACCGAAAGACCTGGTCGTGGACCCGATGTGCGGCAGCGGCACCACCCTTGACGTGGCCCGCGACCTGGGCCGCCGCGCCCTGGGTTATGACCTGGCGCCGACAAGGAAGGACATATTCCGGGCGGACGCGCGGAAGCTGCCCCTGGAGGACGGGAAGGCTGACTTCGTGTTTGTCGACCCGCCGTACTCTGACCATATAAAGTATTCCGGCCTGCCCGAGTGTATCGGCGAGCTTTCCGCCCGGGGCGAGGAATACTTCCAGGCCATGCGGGCCGTGATAGGTGAAACAAAGCGGATACTCAGGCCCGGGCACCACATGGCGCTGTATGTTTCCGACTCATTTCAAAAAGGCAAGCCCTTCATGCCGATCGGGTTCCGGCTTTTCTCGATCATGGAGGAGTTTTTCAGCCCCGTTGATATCATCGCGGTAAAGCGCTATAATGCCAAGCTGAACAGGGGCAACTGGCACAAGGCTGCTGTGGAGCATAATTATTTTCTGCGGGGCTTCAATTATTTATTTATCATGTATAAAGAGATGGAAAAACGAAACGCCCTGCAAAGCGCTCCAGCCAGGCACCCGGCCTCCCGCGGTCATGAAGGTACGGGAAAGAAGCATGCCGGAAGGGGTCGGAGCAAACCCGCTGTTGATATGGATTGACTTGCAATCGTGCGTTAAATACGTAAAGGTGTCAGTGCCGGGGTCAGAGTAAACCACACCGGTATGACGGCGGAGACCGGGGTCAGAGCAAACTATCCCCGACCCCGTGCCGACGCCTGCCGGAATCCGGCGCTGCTACTTTTCACTGATGCTGTTAATTATACCTTTCAGCGTTTCCTCGTGTGCGGGGAACGCTTCGGCGTTTGCGAATCCAAGCACCATCAGCCCGTTTTTTTCGCGGATGAACAACCCGACCAGCCACTTTGCCTTTATTCCCTTGATAATGCCCGAACCGTCAGAAAGGAGGCCCGGAAGATTGTTGAGTTTGACCGGCTGAGGCTTGTGCTCGAATTTTGGCTTGGTAATGATCTTCTTTACTTCACTTTCGAGGCCCTGTATCGCTTCCGGTATGCTGTTGATCTCGATGACCCTGAACAGCATGACCGCTTTCGCGTCGGGGCTCATTATTTTCAGGTCGTTGCCTTCGATCATCTTGGTCCATTCATCAGGATAGGTGACCTTGAAGCCGGCAGGGTGGGACATGGTGACTGCGTACAGTGCGGCCGATGCAATGACCGTGCAAACTATGGCAATAAGGATTTTTTTCAGCATAAGATCCTCCTTCTGGTTTTTATTGTATATCGTACATGCAGTAGCCGACCAGGCGATCCTACCACCATCATGGTGTAGTCTAACTGGCCCAGGTCGCGGCGGAAGCCGGTTGTTTGCTCTGGTGCTGAAGGGTTCATTCTGAGAATGGTATACCGGCGGGCGGGGTCCTGTCAAATTATTTTCTTGTGCGGGGCAGGGGCGCCGGTCATGAATATCGGCCTGCCGCCCTGCCCAGCTCGTCCCGGACCTGCTGCGCCAGTATCTCCGGCTCAAGGACCTTCGCGTCCGCGCCCCACGACAGGACCCAGCGCCTCAGCTCGAACAGGGAATTGGCTGTAAACGACAGGACGATCGTGCCATCGTCGTTTCGCTCGATCGCCTGGCCCCCGTGCCAGGTCCGCTCCTCCACGTACGGGGCCTGCTCCTGCGAAAACATGATCCTGACCCGGTATTCTTCATCCTCGGTCATGATACCGAAATGGGATCCCAGGAATTCGGACAGGTTGAAGCCGACGGGGACCTTGAACTGCTCCCGGGTGAGCGTCGCGCTTCGGATGCGTGACATGGCGAAGCGGAGCACCGAGTCCCTGATGCTGCAGTGGCCCACCAGGTACCATTCTCCCCTGAAGTTGACTATATGGTAGGGGCAGACCTTTCGCGCAGTGGTCTCTTCGCCGCCGGCTTTCTGGTGGGTAATTTCGACCTTGCGCCCGGTGCGGAGCCCCTCGGCCACGGTCTCCCATATCTCCGGGTTGATGACGGTTGCGCTCTCCTGCAAAAATGTAAACCGGTCGTCGAGAAGGCCGGTCTTCACGGACACGCTGTCGGGCAGGAAGGAGCGGATCTTCTCGAACACGGCCGAGAGCTTGTCGTACAGGGGAGTGTTGGCATACTGCTCGAGGGCCTTTTCAGCGATGCAGATAGCGAAGAGGTCGCTCTCCCTGATCCTGATTCCCTGGAACACGTAGTTCTCCTCGGTGTAGTAATAGCCGCGGCGCTTCTTGTCGTATTCGATGGGGGCGTCGAGAGTATTGCGCATGTAATCGACATCCCTGAGGAGGGTGCGGGGAGTGACCTCGTATTCCCGGGCCATCTTCACGCAGTTTGGATAGGTCCCTTCCCTCAGCTTCTGGTCGATGAACTGCAGTCTGCCCAGGAGGGGTTTGAATTTGGTCATGATAATAACCTCGCTGTCAATGATGCGAATTGTATGAGTACAATCTACTATTGCCAGTACCCCGGGGCGTATCGCCTGTCAATCGGGAATTTGCAACCGGCCGTGAGGATCGAACACCTTCGGATGAGTATGCCGGGCACCAGACATTGAATCCATGCAGGAATGGCGTCTGTGGCGGCTGATGCGTAAAACAGGAGCGGTTGTTCCTGTTTATGTCGCTTTGCACCCTTTCGGCGGCGGTATTAAGTAAAATTCCTATACTCCAGTAAGCAGTCCTGCCTATTGACGTTCGGTTCTATTAGCATGATATTACATATAAGAAAGCGCCGCTTGCAATGATTGATAATCCGGCATCCGGGCTCCCGCGGAGAGGCAGAATCAGATCAGGGTGATGCACATGGTAAATGAAAATAAAGTGTATGGATACATGCGGTCTTTCTTCAGATCTTTTTACCTTTATACGGAAGGTATAGCTTTCCTGCTCCTGTCACCCGTCGCGATAATCGTCGTTCTACTGGTTATTAATCTTCAGGAAAGAGACCTTGTAATTTTTTTCATGATCGTCGCTGTCGTAATCCTGTTCTCCTTTACAACATCAGTTATTTCATCGCGCAAAAAGGCCAGGCCGATCCTTGTCTATTTCAAAAAGATCACACACGGCGAGCCGGTAAGCGACAAGGAATATACCGCTGCATATAACCAGTATAAAAAACTGCCCAAGCTGCATGCGATTGATACGATGATCAGATGGATCGTTACGGTAAGCCTCATAATTGTGATACTCAACATCACATCCCATCCTTCGTTTACGGATACATTCAACATGGGAATGCTGCTGTTCGTTAACACCATCGCATCCGGAATAATATTTTACCTTGTCCCCGAGTATCTGCTTAACCGAATAGCGAATTACGGCCTTTTTTCCCGCATTGTAGGGGATGCGTTCAATGCGACAAGCAGGATGGGAAGGTATCTGTCGGTATCGGTCATTACCGTGATGGCATTCCTCGGCATTATCATGGTCGCGGTGGTTTACAATCTTTCGTATTACCAGCTTAAAGAATCATACCTGGACAAGATGGACATTGCCGCCGGCATTGCGGCACGGGAGATGGACGATTACCTGGATGAGTCTCGTGGCAGGCAGCGTGACGATGACGAGCGCTCGTTGATCCGGTCGGACCTGTTTCACGCGAGGGTGTTGAAGAATATCCAGATCGGCCGGACGGGCAACATTACCGTTGCCGACAGGGAATTCGTAATCCTGAGCCAGAGCGGCACGAAACTGGACCTGGGCGAATCATTCATCGGCAGATTCGGTCACGGGGTCCCTGGAGGGGGCTCCGCACTCCACCTGCGCTTCGATGACGGGACGAACTGGCGATACATGTCGGTTCACAGGTCAGTGAAATACGACATGTTCGTTTGTGCGAGCATCTATGAGTCGGAGATAGAGGAGCGTATATTTCAGACAACGATTTTCATGATCGTCTTTCTCTTCGCCGGTATCTTGATGATGGGGGGCGTGACCTATTTCATCATATCACAGCGTATCGCTCCGCTTTCGCAGGTAAAGGAGGCCGTGACCAGGCTGGCGAACGGAGAAATCTTCCAGAACCTGGTGATAACGACCTACGATGAGGTCGGCGAGATCGTATACAACATTGACAAGCTGTTGATGAAGCTCCGGGATATTATAATGAGCATCAAGAGCACAACCATTGATCTGGCGAGCTCATCTGAGCAGATGTCTAGCTCGACCACCGTGTTCTCGAACAACGCCCAGAACCAGGCGTCGAATTCGGAAGAGATCACCGCTACCGTCGAGCAGGTTTCAGCAGGCATAGACAGTATTTCCAATGCGGCGCATTCACAGTATATGAACCTGGACCAGCTGATCCAGAAGATGGAGCAGCTTTCGCGCATCATCGTTGAGATGAACGTTAAAACGGGGGAAACGCTGGAGCAGACCAGCAGAATTACGAAGCATGCTGAAGGTGGTGAAAAGGCTCTTCGGGACATGCAGGTCACCATGAGTAATATTATCGCCAGTTCGGGACTCATGAAAAACGTGGTTGAAATCATCAACGGCATATCGGACCAGATAAACCTCCTGTCGCTCAACGCGGCCATTGAAGCGGCACGGGCCGGAAACGCGGGGAAAGGGTTTGCCGTCGTCGCCGATGAAATATCAAAACTTGCGGACATGACCTCAAGGAGCATAAAGGACATCGACCGGCTGATTAAAAATAATACGTCCGAAGTGATGGCGGGCATGGACAATGTCGCGGCCACGACAAGGCTTATAAGTGACATCATTACCGGCGTCAACTCGATAGATCTGATGATGAGCGAGGTCGCGGATTTTATGAAGAGCCAGAATGACACCAACGACGAGGTGAACTCCTCGGCCCATGAGATCAGGGACAGGTCGGAGGAGATAAAAACTGCGTCGCAGGAGCAAAAGAACGCCAACTATGAGATCGTCAAGGCGATAACAGCCATTAACGAGCTGTCTCAGTCAAACGCATCCGAAACGCAAGAGCTGTCAGCAAGCGCGAATAATGTGTCAAACCTCGCCGAAAAATTGAAGGAGGCCATCAACTATTTCAATGTTGAACTCAATTGAAGCCGCTCGTGCGTATCTGTTTCAGGAGCACGGTATACCTCCGGCTCCGGGACAAAGCGGAAGCATATACAGGGATGATTATATTCTATCATGAGGAAAGGTGTTACGAACCATGTCAGTTTCTTCAACAATTACCGGAATAGGTGTCTACATCCCCGGACGGAAAATCTTGAATGATGACGTCCTGGAGATAATGAAGCAGAAGAGCGCGCCATATCTGACCGGGCAGGATCTCGATGAGATCCTGTCGATCGCGCGGGACAGGCTGGCAAAGGCCGGCAATATCACCAGATACTGGTGCAATGAGGATGAATACTGTCCGGATATCGCGTACCGGGCCTCGATGCAAGCTCTCCGGGACGCCGGGCTGGATGCCCGGGATCTGGACCTGATCATATTCACCGGCATGTCGAAAGCCTTCGTCGAGCCTGCAACCGCCCACGTGCTCCGGCATACATTGCAGGCCCTTAACGCAAACGTTATCGACACCCAGGATGCGTGCACGAGTTTCATAAAATCGATAGAAATCGGCCATGCCCTGATCAGCTCGGGCCATTACCGGCGCATCCTGATCGTGGCAGGGGAGCGGACTTACGATTGGGCCGATATGGTCTGTAAAACCAAGGATGAGCTGGCGTGGAAATTCGGCTCCCTGACTATCGGGGATGGAGCCGGGGCGATGATTCTCGAGGCAACCGATGAAACGATGTATTCGGAGGACGATAACCATATGAAGTTTTCATATGAATTGTCCGACGGCCAGTATCATCTATGCACCATTGGCCTCAATTATACCCTTGGTGAGCGATACAAGCTGTATACGCATACGCCGGACCTTTTCAAGTCGGCGTATGTCGTGACCAGGGATTGCGTTAAAAATTATTTTCTGGAAGCGCATAATACGGGCGTCGTCTACGATAATCTTTTTTACCATGACGTGGGTAAACTCGCCCAGGATTCAATCCTGTCGTTCCTCGCGGATTCTTCCATTACCGTAAGACAGCCGCACTCCAGTTTTTATTCGGAATACGGCAACGTGGCGTCGGTCAGCCTGCCGCTATCCATGTGGCGTGCCAGGGAGCAGGGATATTTCAACAAAGGGAACCTTGCCCTGTGCATTATCCCCGCGTCGGGGACCCAGTGCGGGATATTTTCACTGAGATACTGATCGCTCGGGGTAGACAATTCGGGCCATGTCTCAGTATGCCCCCGGCGAAACGGCATCGAAGCTTGAATAATCGAGCACCATCCCGGTACGGCCATCAGCATTTTTTGTACCGCCAACTTCCTAAAAGTATTAGGTTCTTCTAGGTGGATTCCCTATTCTCGATCCTGTCAGTCTAATATATATTGAACCTGAGTGCATATTAAAACAGGAGGAGTTTTTATGGGTACGTACGTTGATTTTGTGGAGTTGATGCCGTGCAACCTGACCCTTGCGCAGGAGTTTATTAAAAACATGGCGAGTTTAACACAGGAAGAATTATCTTCCTGGTTTCGCATCAAAGGGTTCATGGTGAGCAGCATGGAGTGCGGTTCCATTCTGGCTAATGCAAAGTTGAAATATCGTGATGCCCCGGTAATGTGGGCATACTGACATCCAATGATTGCCCGAGAGCGGTGACGCGACCTGAGATTTCGTCACTTCAGCCGGGTCATGTTCCCCATGCGCTCATCCTGCCAGGATGATATTCCGGCGTTATGCTGTGTAATGCCGGGAGACAGCCGGCTGTGATGGGCTTTTTTTTTCCGGTGTTGCATGAAGACTAACCGGGATACTTGCATGCCACGCATTCATGCGTGATTATCAGGATATAAAAAATTCTTGCACTGTATCCTGTATAGTACTTGAGTAATCTGGCTGTTGCGATACGCTTGTCTCGATTGTATTGCGACTGATCGCCGGCCTGAACCGGTGTTAAGCCGTATAGCTTGAGAAATGCCGATGCATGATATGATTCATGCATATCCCTGATTATCCATCAATGATATGATTGTGTTCTGCAGAGTGACCATTCTCGTTTTGTGCATCTGGGGTGTCAACCTGGCGCATGCCGCCGAGTGCACCGTGCACATCCAGACCCAACAACAGGCGTACGAGCTGCCCCGGTTATGGTGTTTCAGCGCGAATGATGATATTGGCAATAAAGATATTGGAACTCTCGAGAATAACGGTAGGCTGCTGTCTCCGTATGACAACTGGCCTGACCATCCTGATTACAAGGATTACCGGGGTAATGTATGGTACGGCATGAAGATATTCATCCGTCAGACCGGGTCCGATTATGCGGTCTTTCTCCCCTGGCAGAGCAGGGGAACACAGGTCTATTTCAACGGGCATCTGATTTTTGAAACGAGACCCTTTGATAAAAACGGCGTTACACCCGCGATCATTGGCAAGCCGGCCCTGGTCCCGGTCATCAAGTCGATGATCAAGGAAGGGGAGAACAGCCTGGTGCTGAGAACGGGGTATTTGAACAATCTCGGCGGGTATTGCTATCCTATTTTTTTCGGCGGCTTTGAATCAATCAAGCAAAAATGGAGCCTGTTCATAATCTGGAACAGCTTTCTTTCATCCATCGATATTTTCTTATTTATTTATTTCATAATCACGTTCCTGAACAGGAAAAAGGAGACATACTATCTCTATTTTTCAATCCTTGCCCTGTCGCTTGGCATCTGGACCATGGGATATGACGGCATTATGTTTTTAATATTCGATAATCAAATAGCCTTTATTTTTGCCACCTATTTCGCATCGATCGTTGCATCGCTGTCGTTTCTCGGTTTCATCACGCACTTTTTCAGGATTCGCAGGAGGGAGCGGCTGTTTTCCAATGGCCTGAAGATCGGCCAGATTGCCCTGCTCGCCGCGATAACCCTCGAAGTGATTATCAGCGGGAAAAGTTTTATATACCAGAAATACCTGTATGAACCGTTCATGATGCTGGTTGTTATCGTCGTGCTGTTCTGCATGTATCTGTGCATCCGCGCGGTACGGGAACGGCAGCCCTATTCAAAAAGAATTCTTCTCGGCGTATCCGTGTATACCATTGCATTCCTGCTGAGCATACCGGTATTTTTCAACCAGTTCGCGACGGAACCTTTTTTAATCGTCGGATTTTTTATCATGACCATCATATTCGCGACGGTGCTGGCGTCGCGGTTCGCCCAGGTGCATAACGACCTCGAGAATTTGAATATTAATCTCGTTGAGATAAATCATGAAAAAGACCGCGCTATCGAAAGCCTGAATATTTACAAGTATATCGTGTCGGAGTCCCGCGACCACATGGCCTTTGTTGACGACGGGGGCAGGTTTATCGAGGTCAATTACGCGCTGTTGAAAGCGTACGATAAAAAAAGGGGAAGCGTTATCAACCGGAGCGTCAGTGAGATATTCGGCGGTTCCGAATATGAAAATTTCCTGAAGGAATACTTTGACGCGTCTCTTTCCGGGGAACCGGTCGTGTTCGAGCGGTGGCAGGAGTTCCCCGGGGCGGGGAAGAGGTACATGATAACATCATTGCTCCCCTACGTGGCCGGCTCTGATCAGAAAATGGGCATCGTGTATTATTCTATCGATATTACCGACCGGATCATGTTTGAGCAGGAGCTGGTCAAGATCTCGGAAAACGAGCGCAATGCCATCGGCATAGAGCTGCACGACAACCTGGCACAGAAACTTTTCGGTATCGCGTTGAAGAGCAGCATACTGACGGGCGACGTCGCCGGGAAGCAGAAGGATGCCGCCCTCGAAATTGAGGGTTTGATCAACGAGGCAATAGCCTATGTGCGGAATATCGCCAAGAGCCTTTCGCGGATTGATTTTATCGATGGCGGTTTTGCCGCGTTGCTGAACGAATTAAAAAACCTCATGGAGCGGCGGTACGATGTCAGGCTTGATATCGACATCGGGTGCGATTTAGACGTAATAAACAGGATACATTATTCGCAGATTTACTATATCATGCAGGAGGCGGTGATCAATTCGGTTAAGCACTCCGGCGCTAACGTGATACGCGTCCAGGTGCATCAATCGGGGAGTGCCATTCAGATGCTGATCAAGGATGACGGAGTGGGTATTCCCGACAGCGTGGACAGTGGAAAGGGGATAGGCTTGAAGATCATGAAGTACCGAGCGCGAATGATCGGTTCATCAATCAGCATCCGGAGGGGACCGGAAGGCGGCACAGAGGTTATGTGCACGATACCCGCATGAGCCCTGATCGACAGGAATTTTATGGGAGTGGAGAGGCTGGAATGTCAGGTTTGAAAAAAAAGTTCAAGATTTACATCATAGATGATCACCGGATCGTTCTCGACGGTCTTGAATCTCTTTTAAACCGTGAGGAAGACATGGTCGTCTGCGGCGTTTCGGAGGATGCCGGGGACGCCATATCGAATTTGGAGAAACTGGAGCCGGATGTCATCGTCGTGGATATAGGATTGCGGAAAAGCATCAACGGGATAGAGCTAACCAGGGCAATACATAACCGGTTTCCCGATATCAAGTGCCTGGTCCTTTCGCAAAGTGACGAGGAAATATATTCCGAGCGTGCGATCAGGGCGGGCGCCATGGGCTACGTGATGAAATCCGAAGCAACCAAGACCCTCGTGTACGCGATACGCCAGATCATGAAAGGCGGCATCTATCTGAGCGAAAACATGAAGTCAAAGATCCTGATGAACGTGCTGCACAAACGGCCGGGAAAAACCGGCCCCCTCGACATGCTGAGCGACCGGGAGCTGGAAATATTCATGCTCCTTGGCGAGGGGTACAAGGCATCGGATATAGCAAAAAAATTGCAGGTCAGCGTGAAAACGATCGATTCCCACCGTTCCCATATAAAGGAAAAATTCAATTTGAGAAGTGTCTCCGACGTCGTTAAATACGCCATCGAATGGTCGAAGTCGAACTGATATATACGGGGGAAGACCGGGAGGTCTTCCCCCGCCGTGCTATTCGGCGTAGAGATTCATCAGCCGGTCGCCGTAGTTCTTCATGACTTCGCGGCGCACGAGCTTCAGCGTCTGGGTAAGCATGCCGTTGTCCCTGGTAAAATCCTCGCCCACGAAGAGTGTCTTTTTCGGGATTTCGTATCCGCCGAAGGTCTTCTTCAGATGGGCGGCTATCTCCCCGTTTATGAAGTTCTGGAATTCCCTGTCTTCAATCAGCTCTTTCGGGTTTTTACCTGCGAATCTGGCGGTCTGCGGGTCCTTGCTGATCCGCTCGAAGTCGGGAACGATGATGGCCACGTTGAATTCCTTGCCCTCTCCGTACACGAACGCGTTCGCCACAAGGGGGATGAGCTTCATGTCCGTCTCGATCGATTCCGGGTGCACGTACTTTCCGTTCGCGAGCTTGTACTCGTCCTTGTACCGGCCGGTTATGCAGAGATACCCGTCCTCGTCGATGCAGCCGATGTCGCCGGTCCTGATGCCCGGGAAGCCGTTCCACGTGTCTTCCGCCATGATGGCGGCGGTCTGATCGGGCTTGTTGTGGTAGCCCATCATGACGTGCGCGCCGTAGGCGACGATTTCGCCGTCGCGGTTGTTCTCGCCGGTGCGGGACTTGTCGATCTTGACGTGCATGTTCTTGATCGGCTTGCCCACGGTGCCGTACTTGTTCCCGCTGCTCGAGTTCATGGTAATGGCGGGCGCGGTCTCGGTGAGGCCGTAGCAGTCAAACGTTGGGATGCCCAGGTCCTTGAAGAATTCCGCGATCCCCGGGTTCATGAGCGCGCTCGCCGTCATTGCGCCCTTCAGCCTGCCGCCGAACCGGGCGCGAATCTTCTCGAACACCAGCTTGTCGAGCAGCTTGAGCTTCAGACTCGGGCTCTTGCCCCGGCGCTTTTTCGCCTCCGCGCAGGTCGCGTCGAATAGCTTTTTCTTCAGCCCGCCCTCGGACTCCATGAGGAGCTTGATGCCGCTGTAGATCTTGTTGAAGATGCGGGGCACCGCGATCAGGAAGTTGGGGCGCACCGCGAGCATGTCCCTGGCGAGAGTGTCGATCGATTCCATGATCGCTATTGAGCCGCCGAACATGGGCATGCTGTGGAGCTCCGCTGACAGGGCGTAGGAGTGGGCCCAGGGCAGTATGGAGAGGACGACCGTGTCCGGGCCCAGTTCGGGAAAGAGCGAGACACCCGCGGCGGTGCATGCGGTCAGGTTGCCGTGCGACAGGAGCACGCCCTTCGGGTCACCGGTGGTGCCGGAGGTGTAAATCAGCTCGGCAATTTCGGACCAGTGGGGCTTGTAGGATTCGATCGGGGTTTTCGCGCCGTGCTCCTCGAGGGCGGCCAGGGATTTTTCGCCGTCGCCGTACACGAGAAAGATCTCCTTGAGCGTGTTTATTTCATTCGTGAAGCCCTTCACCTTCTCGTAAATCTCCGCGTCGCGGACAAAAAGAAAGCGGAGCGCGCTGTCCCGGATAATATATTTCCAGGTGTTGACCAGCTCTTTCTCGTACATGGGGACAAAGCATGCTCCCATGCCGTGCGTCGCGTTTTCAAGCACGTACCATTCGATCGAATTGCTCAATATGACGCCGACTGACTCGCCTTTTTTCAGGCCCAGTGCGTTCAGGGCGCCGCGGACATTGTTTATCCGCGCCTGGAGCTCGCTGAACGTGATCCACTTGTATTCCCCGGTTGACGGGTCTTTCTGCCCGATTGCGTTTTTATTCCCCCACTTGGCGGCTCCCTTCTCAAACAGGTCCACCAGGTTCTTGGGATCGGAATAATATTTGTCGAGCTGTGCTATTTGATCCTTCGTGTATTGAACCATGATTCTCTCCGCTTTATTGATAATTTGTGTGTTTTGTATACAATTCCAGGGCTGCTGAAAATCTGTCAAGATTCAAATTTCGTTAAGTGTAAAAAAATCAGGAAATGTGCATATGCTCCGGGCGGGCGGTCCGGATCGTAAAACAACTGCGATTCGGACCGCATCTCTCCCGGCCGGAGGCCTAATCAGAGTAAAGCTTTTGCAGGCGGTCACCGTACTTTTTCATGACCTCGCCCCGCACCACTTTCATGGTCTGGGTGAGCATGCCGTTGTCCAGCGTGAAATCCTCGTCTGTTATGATGTATTTTTTCGGAATCTCGTACCCGGCAAACGATTTTTTCAGGTGATCATTCACCTCGATGATGAGGAAATCCCTGAATGCCGTGTCATTGACCATCTCCGCCGGGCTCATGGCGGCCCATTTCGCGGTATGATGGTCCTTGCGGATGGTCGGCATGTCGGGGATGATGATCGCCACGTTGTATTCCTTGCCGTCGCCGTACACGAAAGCGTTGGCCACGTGCGGCACCAGCTTCATGTCCGTCTCGATAGACTCGGGGTGTACGTATTTCCCGTTGGACAGCTTGTACTCGTCCTTGAAACGGCCTGTCACATAGAGGAAGCCCTCTTCGTCGAAGCGGCCCAGGTCGCCGGTCCGGATGCCGGGGAACCCGTTCCAGGTGTCCTCGGTCATGATTGCCTTCGTCATCTCCGGCTTGTTGAGATAGCCCATCATCACGTGCGCCCCGTAGGCAAGTATCTCACCGTCGGGCGTGTCCGCGCCGATGCGGGACTTGTCGAGCTTAACGTGCATGTCCATCACCGGTTTGCCCACGCTGCCGATCTTGTTGCCCCATGATGGCGCGTTCATGGTGATGGCCGGCGATGTTTCAGAGAGCCCGTAGCAGTCAAATATCTTTACGCCAATGTCCTGGAAGAAGAGGGCGATGTCGAGGTTCATGACCGCGCTGGCGGTGAGTGAGCCGATCAGGCGGCCGCCGAACCGTGCGCGGATCTTTTCGAGCACCACTTTGTCGAGGATCCTGAGCTTCAGGCTTTTCTTTTTGCCGCGGCACCGCTTCGCCTCGGCGCATGCTGCGTCGAAGAGTTTCTTCTTGATACCGCCTTCTTCTTCCATGGTCATCTGGATCCCGTTGTAGATCTTGTTGAACACCCGGGGCACGCACATCAGGTGCGTGGGCTTCACGACCTGGAAGTCGGCGGGCAGGGTGTCCAGGGACTCCATGATGCCGATCGAGCCGCCGAACTGGAGGAAATTGTGCAGCTCGGCGCTAATGGCGTAGGAGTGGGCCCAGGGAAGGATGGAAAGTGCGACGGAGTTTTCATGCAATTCGGGATATATCTTCCAGCCCGACTGCGAGCAGTGAGTCAGGTTCCCGTGCGTGAGCACCACGCCCTTCGGATCGCCGGTCGTGCCCGAGGTATAGATGATGACCGCGATTTCGCTCCAGTGCGGCTTGTATGATGGCGTCGGATTGGCGCTTCCCGTTTTTTCAAGCGCCGGCAGGGACTTCCCGCCCTCGCCGTAGACGATGAATATCTCTTTCAGCTCGGGGCATTCGGCAGTGAAGCCCTGTACCTTGTCAAGGATGGCCTGGTTCCTCACGAACAGGAACTTGACCGCGCTGTCACGGATCATGTACTGCCACTTCTTCGACAGCTCCTTCTCGTACATCGGGATGAAGCGGCCGCCCAGTCCGTGCGTCGCGTTTTCTATGATGAACCACTCTAATGAATTGCTCAGAATGACACCCACTGTCTCTCCCTTCTGAAGGCCAAGCTTCTTGAGGGCGCCGCGAAGGTTGTTGATCCGCCCCGCGAGCTGACGGTACGTGGTCCATTCGTACTGCTTTGTAGCAGGATTTTTCTGGCCGATGGCTGGCCTGTCCGCCCATTTGACTGCGCTGCCTTCAAACAGGTCCACCAGGTTCCTGGGCTCGTAAAAGTACTTATCAAGCTGGTTAATCTGCTCTTGCGTGAATTGTATCATAACTGCCTCCTCGAATGTCTCTTATTATAAAAGGCGAAATCGGGCCCCCTCTTACATATGCTTCTCTATTATAAATATATTTCATTGTCCCAGTTTATGGTATCCCCGCATACTGTTAAAAAAGAATAACTGATTAGACTATAAAGAACCAATAACCTCCCGTTAGAAGATAGTAGACATGTTGCATAGCTCATGATTTTTTAAATTTCTCCCCACCGCCTGCGGCGGGTGGAAAATTAGATAAACCAATAAGATTAGCCACAAGTTTATTATATGAATGAATATATCCATATTTTACAAATAATACAATAATAATATTTTGTTTATTTCGGGCATTTTCAATTTGTGACTTTCCTCCGGGGTCAGAGCAACCAGGCGGCTCCAGAATGGATGTTTATCAATTGACGACGCTATCAGGTGATGAACATGAAGAGCCATTCGGCGACAAGGGCCGGTTTGTCGGATCCCTCCGCGCTGACCGTGTGCGACATGGTGACGAGCACCCTGCCGTTTTCCTTCTCTTCGACACCGGCCAGTTTCATAACGCTTCTGATCCTGGACCCGGACGGGACCGGGTTGAAGAAGCGTATCTTGTTGAATCCGTAGTTGATGACTGATTTGGTCCCCTCCGGAACCCAGATGTTCGTGGTCGAAAGGGGCGTCAGCAGGGCAAGGGTCAGGAACCCGTGGGCCACGGTGGTGCCGAAGGGCCCCTTTTTCGCCAGCTCCGGGTCAACATGCATGAACTGGCGGTCCTCCGTGCAGTCAGCGAACCGGTTGATCCGATCCTGCGAAATCTCGATCCAGTCGGTCGTCTTCTCTTCGCCGATGCTCTCTTTTAGTTTTTGAACCGGCAGCACAGTTACGGGCATGGCTTGCCTTCCCCCTGTATGCGTGTATGCATCGGAGGGAGTGTGCGCTGTTTCGTTTGCGACAATCCGGGTCGCCCCTCCGGTAACGAAATTGTTTATAGCCTATCACCGGAACCGTTAGCCTGTAAACTGTTTTTTTAGCGATGGAGATGAGGCCCATTTTAAAAACTGTTCCTTGACTGACGGATACAATCCGGGTTATACTGTATGTGCAGGGTATTGTACGGCGAGGGACTGCTCCCGCGTCAGGAGTGGCCGTTCGGGGACACGTGTCGAGGTGGTGCCAATGGCAATTGCAGCGCTTCTTTCATTGCTGAGCATGTCCGCCGCGGCGCATATTTATTTCCTGATCGCATATGTCCGCACGCGTGACGAGGGCTACCTGGGAAAATTCCTCAATACCGCTGTCATCAACGTTATCATCGCCTGCGCCTGCATCTTCATCGGCATCTTCCGTCCCGCAATGGTCCGTGATATCGACGGCCCCACGCTCATGTGGCTGATGTCCGGCCTCATCATGGGGGTCATGGCGCTCCTCCAGGTATCGATTTTCATGAAGGTGCGGGCCCGGGCCCGGCTGCCCGAGTATTATCATTACAACTATTTCGGGAAAAAGGTGCTCAATCCTTCAGTTCTGAAGGCCGTCGATGTGCTCCTGTTTTTCCTTTCCCTCCCGTTTCTCGTAGTGGCAGGGGCGTATTTCGTTGCGCGCATCATCAGGCAGCTGTTCTGAGGGGGGCCGGCCGTGCCGGGACGATAATAATTTCGATTTTTGTATTAATACCTTGCTTTAATATGACGGGTGCCGATCATAGTCATTAACAGGATAAATAATATTAAAATCACTTATAAGGTAATTCCCGGTCCATCATCTCTTGTCGGTGAATATTATTTACAAATCACAATCCAAGGAGCATGATATGCAGGGAAAAACCCTTTATGTCGGAAATCTCACCCCAACAGTCAACCGGAACCAGCTGCGCGAGCTTTTTTCAGGTTACGGCAATGTCGTTGATGTCAAGATAGTCGGCGACAACGCTTTCGGTTTCATTGAAATGTCGACCCCGGTCGAGGCGGAAACCGCGAAAACTTCGCTGAACGGCTATAACCTCGCCGGCGCGGCCATCAAGGTGGACGAGGCCCGACCGAGAAACAACAACAGGTCGAAAAGCTTCAGGCGTTAATATCACGGCCCCGGTCGGGTTTCCGGAGCGGGCCGTGCCGCCCTATTTCCGGAACTGCCGGAGCCTCTCCTCCGTGTCGCCGATCGTAAATCCGCTCCCGAACTCGAGCTCAAGGCTTCCTCCCGTCGTCAGGTTCTCGCCCGCGTTGTAGAGGGTTTTATACGCCGCGACCGACTCTGCGCTGTTCGCCATGATTCCGTCCAGGCACGCGCGCAGGGCCTCTTCGAGCTTTTCCGCCGGAACCGCGCGGTTCACCAGACCGATGCGCTCCGCCTCCCTGCCGGTTATCGACCCGGCCGTGAAGGAGAGCTCCCGGGCCCGGTTGAAGCCGACGCGGCGCGGCAGGCGCGCGCTCATGCCCCAGGTGG
>JBGTBN010000007.1:0-25231 GCA_041749375.1 Spirochaetota bacterium | reverse complement strand
CCCTCTCCCAATGGGAGAGGGGGGAGAAAGTCCCAGGGCCATTACACCCCCTTCTCCCCCGGGGAGAAGGGGGAAGGGGGGATGAGGTCAAATAGACATACGCAGACAATCAACAAGCAATGATAAAACTCTTCTATAAATTACTGACCCTTTTCACGCGACTCCTCGGCACCTGGTTTTTCAAGGTGTTGGCCCGCTTCGTTTCAACCGGATATTTCATCCTCTTTCCGGCCCGTGTCGCAATCGGCGTCCGCTTTTATCGCGCGCTGTTCCCGGAGCGCGGCCGGTCGTATCATCTCTGGCTGACCTGGCGGCAGTTCCACGGGTTCACCAACGTGTTCCTTGACCGGTATCTCCTGCAGACATCGGATGACATCACTTTCACCTCGGAGGGCTGGGACATCATCCAGAAAGCCGCTGATGATAAAACGGGCGGAATCGTTGTCATGTCCCACATGGGGAACTGGGACGTGGCAGCGCACCTCCTCAGGCAGCGGGGACTCCATCTTCTCCTGTTCATGGGATCGCGCGAAAAGGAGCAGATCGAAAAGATGCAAAAGGAGAGCCTGTCCGAGAACGGGCTGACCGTGCTGGCGGTCGACCGGGAAGGCGGATCACCCTTCGATATCCTGGAGGGGCTCCGTTTCATTAAAGAAGGAGGGCTCATCTCCCTGACCGGCGACCGGGTCTGGACAGCGGGACAGCGTACCGTTGCCGTGAGGTTTCTCGGCAAACACATACTGCTCCCGGAGGCGCCCCACCGCCTGGCCCTTGTCTCCGGCGCGCCGCTCTTCGTATTCTTCGCGTTTCGCACCGGAGACAGGAAATACCATTTCTCCCTCTCGGGTCCGATCCGGGTAACAGCGTCCTCACGCACCGACCGGGACGATGCCGTGCGGGAATCAGCCCAGCGATACGCGGACATCCTCGCTGAAAAGGCGCGGCACTATCCGGTCCAGTGGTATCATTTTGAGGAATTTCTGGGAACGGCGCCGCATGGCAATCACGATACGTTTACCGAATGAGAGCTGTTTCAGGTAAAACGGCGGGGGCGCTGCCAAATGGCCCGCGCCCTTCGCGTTGATGCAGAATTAATTAGAATTAATTACGGGGTATTATCAGAATCGGCAGCTTGATAGCATCAATAATGTTCACATCCGGGCTATCGAACAATGCGCCGTAAAATCTGCTCCGGTGCTTGTGGCCGACAATAATGAGATCGATCGCTTCCTTTTTGCAGTATACCTCGATTTCCTCTGCGAGCTTCCCCTTGGAGATCGCATATACCGGCTTAAGCTTCTCGATCAAATCCGCCGGCACGAGCTCTTTGACTTTGAGGGCAACATCATCTTCACGATCGGTAGGATGACGGTAGCCTGCCTGTTCGTCATTGACGTATAGAAAATGAAGCCTGCCGCCGAAACCGATAGCTATTTCCACTGTCTTTATTACATACGAAAGGTTTTGCGAATCGAGATTTATCGGGAAAAGTATGTTTTTAAAAGTTATCATTGTTTTACCTCGCTCTCCTTAAAATATATTCAACATAGCCGCCCTGAAAGGCCTCTTGACCGGAACGGCGGCTACGGCTGCATGCCTGATCCTTTAAAAAAAGACCAGCGTGACCATGATAAAAACCGCAACCAGAATCGGGATCGAATACTTGAACATGTAGCCGAAAAAGCTCGGCATCTTTACGCCCGATTCCTCTGCTATCGATTTCACCATGAAGTTCGGCGCGTTGCCGATATAGGTATTCGCACCCATGAATACGGCGCCTGCCGAGATGGCTGCGAGATAATCGACTTTTTCCACGATCAGCTTCCCGACAGCCTGCGCCTCTGTCATGCCGGGATAGAACTTGCCTAACGCGCTATTGAAGAAAGTGAGATACGTTGGCGCGTTGTCCAGAAAGCTCGAAAGTATACCGGTGGCCCAGTAATAGTGTGCGGGCTTTTCTGTCGACTTTATTAACACTGCCAGCGCGCCGTTTTCACCTGCCTTGAGTATCGCGAGTGCCGGGATGATGGTCATGAATATGCCGGCGAACAGGTAGGCGACCTCCTTGATGGGGGCCCAGCTGAACTCGTTGCCCTTGCGTATGGCATCGCTTGTTGTCTTCAGGGAGAGAAGGCCCATGAGTATAAGGATAACATCCTTTGCGAGGTTCTCGATACTCTGGTGAATGCCGAAGATGTTCACCTCGCCGATCTTCACAAGACCGCTCAGGAGCACGCCGCCGATTACGCCGCCCAGGAAGAGAAAGTTGTGTGCTCCCTCAATTTTCAGCGGCTCCTTCTCATCCGTGGCCATGAGGGACTTGTCCTCTTTCCTATAATAAAACGTGTCCATGGCGAAATACAGGACCAGGAGGATAAGGGATACGAACGCCATGTGCGGCAGGATGTGTAGCGTCCAGAAAAATGGCACGCCGTGGAGGAAACCCAGGAAGAGGGGGGGGTCACCCAGCGGTGTGAGCGAGCCGCCGATGTTGCTCACCAGGAAAATGAAGAAAACTATCGTATGAACTTTGTGCTTACGCCAGGCGTTCGACCGGAGGATCGGCCGTATGAGAAGCATGGAGGCACCCGTGGTGCCGATCCAGGAGGCGAGCACGGTCCCGATGATCAGTATAACCGTATTTACTGCCGGACTGCCCTTGAGGGTGCCTTTTATATATATGCCTCCTGCTATGGTAAAGAGCGACCAGAGCAGGATAATGAACGGAATGTAATCAATTATATAAATATGCGCGATTTCATTAAGCGCTACACCCTTGTAGAGTACTACAAACGGGATGGCCATTACGAGGGCCCAGAAGGCTGATACCTTGGGGAAATGATGGTGCCAGAAATGGGGCATCAGGAGCGGGCACAGGGCTATAGAAAGAAGTATCCCGGCGAAAGGCAGGACCCACCAGAGGGACAGGGTCGCGCCCAGGCCCGCGGAAGAAGGATGGACACCCTCTTCTGATTGACCGGAGTGACCAGATTCCTTGTCCTCAGATATCTGTTCGGCCGCTGCAATCTGTTTTTTTGCCGTTTCCTGCGCTGATACAACCATTGGCACGGCATTCAATAGCAAAATCATCGTGATGATCATAAGACACAGCTTTTTCATGCTACATTCTCCTTGATAAAAAAGAAAAATTCACCCGATCGTCGCATAGTTCCATAAATAAGAAAAATGCAGATAATCAACCGTTTCACAATCATTGAAAGACGCAACCCCTCGCAATACAGAAGCAACGTCAGTAACATAGATTTTTTAAAACCCGGCTGTGTCAAATCAATAATATTTTTTTCACCCATTTTGGTTATGCGTTTCATACTTAAAATCCTTGACAATACAGGTTTATTTTCTCTTATGGAAAACGAAGAATATTGATGCATTCGGGGAGCCGGACAACAGGTTTACTCTTTAATTTGCATATTATTCAAGCAATGGACCAGGTTCGTTTCACGGCTCCTTGCTTAGTTTAATTTGGTACCAAAAATTTTACAATAAGAGGTGATTCTATGGAGTTTAATCTGTTTTATATTGCTCCTATCGGATCGGTCATCGCCCTTATTTTTGCTTTCGTGTTCTATAAACTGATGATGAAAGCTAATGAGGGTAACTCGAAAATGATCGAGATAGCGAGCGCAGTAAGAGACGGCGCTTACGCCTACCTGAAGCAGCAGTACAAGGTGGTATCCATCGTCTTTGTTGTTCTCGTAATTTTATTCACGGTCCTGGCTTTTGTTGGTATCCAGAACCGCTTCGTACCCTTCGCATTCCTCACCGGCGGTTTCTTCTCCGGCCTGTGCGGTTTCCTCGGGATGAAGACCGCCACCAATGCATCATCGCGCACGGCGCAGGGGGCTTCTGAATCCCTCAACAACGGCCTGAAAGTTGCTTTCCGCTCCGGAGCGGTCATGGGCCTCGTCGTTGTCGGTTTCGGCCTTCTTGACATAGCGATCTGGTACGGCGTTCTGAACTATATGTATGACAACAACGTATGGAGCCTTGCCAAGGAAGTGTTTGAAAAATATACCCCTTCCGGCACAGTATTTGATCCCAGCCAGCTGGCAAGCATTGTATCAAGCGCAGATTTCCAGCATACCAAGCTTGTTGAAATCACTACCACGATGATCACCTTCGGCATGGGCGCCTCGACGCAGGCCCTGTTCGCGAGGGTCGGCGGCGGCATCTACACCAAGGCGGCAGACGTCGGAGCCGACCTGGTTGGAAAAGTCGAAGCCGGCATCCCCGAAGACGACCCCCGGAACCCGGCCACGATCGCTGACAACGTCGGCGACAACGTGGGCGACGTAGCCGGCATGGGCGCCGACCTGTACGAATCCTACTGCGGGTCGATTCTCGCTACCGCGGCGCTCGGCGCGGCCCTTCCCCTGATAGCGGGCAGGTCAAGCGTGAACATGGTTATCGCCCCGATGGTAGTAGCCGGGCTCGGGATTTTCTTCTCGGTCATCGGCATCTTCCTGGTCCGGACAAAGGAAAACGCATCCATGAAGAACCTGCTTGCAGCACTCAACAGGGGAGTATGGGGCGCATCGTTCCTACTTATAGCCGCACTTGCAGTTATGGCGTATGTTAATTTCATCACCTGGGGCGTTTTCGGCGCCGCCATCGCTGGCCTTGTAGCCGGTCTGATCATCGGCCAGTCGACGGAATATTATACGTCCGACGACAACAAGCCGACCCAAAACATCGCAGAGCAGCATCTTATGGGGCCAGCGACAGGTATCCTTGACGGTATATCAACCGGTATGCTTTCGGCCGGTATCCCCGTCATCACCATCGTCATCGGCATCCTGGCGGCCTACGGACTGGCCGGCGGATTTGAACCCGGCGGTATGTCTCAGGGCCTCTACGGCATCAGCTTTGCCTCTGTTGGCATGCTCGCCACTCTGGGGATTACCTTGGCGACAGACGCGTACGGCCCCATCGCGGACAACGCGGGCGGCAACGCTGAAATGTCCGGCCTTCCCAAGGAAGTCCGCACCCGCACAGACGCCCTTGACATGCTTGGCAACACCACCGCAGCCATCGGCAAAGGCTTTGCGATCGGCTCCGCCGCTCTTACCGCCATGGCCCTTCTGTCAGCCTACCTTGAAGAAATCAAGATATGGATCGGCAAATACGCCGCTGAAGCGGGCGGTATTTACAAGGTCGGCCCGGTCAATTTCCATTTTAATATGAGCGATGGCCTGGTTCTTGACCAGTTCAACGTAATCGCCAGCAAGGCGCAAATCACCGACTTTGTACGCGCCTATGACATCAACATCATGAACCCGCTGCTCCTGTGCGGCCTGTTCCTGGGTGCGATGTCGGTGCTCGTGTTCTGCGCCCTGACCATCAAGGCGGTCGGACGCGCTGCCGGCGCCATGGTTGAGGAAGTTCGTCGCCAGTTCAAGGAAAAGCCGGGCATACTTGAAGGAAAAGACAAACCGGATTACGCACGCTGCGTCGCCATCTCCACGAAAGGCGCCCAGTCAAAGATGATGCTTCCCTCTTTCCTGGCGATTATCATCCCGGTCGCGACCGGCCTTATCCTCGGCGTCGCCGGACTCATGGGACTCCTGGCAGGCGCTCTTGCGACTGGTTTCTCGGTTGCCTGCATGCTCAACAACGCGGGCGGCGCGTGGGACAACGCCAAAAAGTACATCGAGAAAGGGCACCATGGCGGAAAAGGCTCGGCTGCTCATAAAGCAGGCGTCATCGGCGACACTGTCGGCGACCCCTTTAAAGACACTGCCGGTCCCGCTCTTAACATTCTGCTCAAGCTCATGACCATGGTTTCGGTCGTGTTCTCGGGCGTTGTTGTAAAATACTCGGCTGAGATCGGAAAACTGCTGGGTTTCCTTAAATAGACCCGGTTTTCTGATATAATAAAAAAAAGGGGCCCCTGGCCCCTTTTTTTTTGTTCCCATTTTTTTTGAATTGCGCCTTGCAGACTGTTGTAGTAAACCGCTATTAGATGACTTCCCAGATGAAGTTTATAAAGTGTGAAGGCCGATATTTTACAGTGAGCCGATATATCCGTGGCAGCGAGCAGATTCCATACAATCATCAACCGCTCATTTACCGTCATCCTCCTTGTCGGAGCCGTTGTTGTCGGCATTTACATGATCAAGTTTCCTGATACCAGGACATGGGGAATAATTATCTTCCTGGCGTCCTTTGCCCTGCTCTACACCTATGTGGTTCGGCGCAGGAACACTCCCAAAAAAAGATCATGACCAGAATGACACATCACATCATACAACTGGAGAGCGTTGATTCCACCAATACCTATATAAAACAGCATCCAGAGCTGTGGGCCACGCAGCTCTGTACCGTCATGGCGCGCGAGCAAACAGGCGGCAGGGGCCGTCACGGCCGGACCTGGCATTCCGTAGCCGGGAGTGACCTGACCTTTTCCGCGGTATTCATCCCGAACGGTCCGGCTTCCGACATTGCCTGTGTCACCCTGCCGGCAGGGCTGGCCGTATACCGCGCCCTCCGGCCGCTCCTGGACAAGGATCTCCACCTGAAATGGCCGAACGACATCCGTTACGGCGACCGGAAGCTGGGCGGCATCCTGTGCGAGGCCGTGCTAGGGAACGACAGGCCGATCGTTATAATCGGCATCGGCATTAACGTTAACTCGGTCGATTTTCCCTCCCCCATTGACAGTTCTGCCACATCCCTGAAGGCGGTTACCGGGAACGATCACGACGTGGCCGGCCTGTGCAAAGAAATCCTTGACCGGATGAGCGCCCTCATTCCCTATTTCCGGCTCCCCCTGGATGAGACAATGATTCGCGAATGGACCGGCGCCTCCCGCTCAATCGGCAGGGTCGTTCGCATTGTCCATGATGGAACCGAGCAAGAGGGCACGATCGAGGGAATAAACCCTGACTGTTCCCTTCATATCGGTATTCCGGACGGCGGCCTGGTGCCCGGCTACCGGGGAGAAGTCTTTTTCCCGGAAGATGACCGTGAGTAATTGATTCAAGCCCGGTATTATGGTATATTAATAAACTCGTTGCAAATCTGTCATTTCTCCTCATCCCGGCATTCCGGGGCAAGGAGAAATCATGACAATGCAAGTATCGTATAAGATTTCTCACCCCGGCATGCGGGGTATGTAGGACAAATTCAGTTAAGCAACAAGTCAAATGAACCAGACGCACAATGAACAATAAAATAATGCAACAACAGATCGAGGAAGCGCTTGGCCTTCTTCACGAATTGAACCCAAACATTGCCGGCGGGCGGAAGACGGACAAGAGGTCCGATGCCGGGTCCCGCCCGCACCGCTTGCAAAAAGTGGTTGTGTCGAACCGCGGGGAGATTGCGAAGCGCTTCTTCCTGGCCCTTCACGAGGAGGGCATCCCCTCGGTGGCGGTGGTAACCAATCCTGACCGGGGCCAGTCCTGGTACGAGTTCGCAGACGAGGTAATATTCATTGGCGGCCCGGACAATTACGCGAGCATACCGGTCATTCTCGGGACCGTCCTCCTCACCAGGGCCAATGCCGTGTACTCAGGATACGGATTCCTATCTGAAAACGCGGATTTCGTCCAGGCGCTGGAGCGTCTCTCCAATGACCATGACCCGGGCATAATCTTCATGGGACCTGATCATGACACCATGCGGCAGGTCGGCAACAAGATGAATGCCCGCAGTCTGGCCCGTCAGCACGATATCCCCATGTTTGACAGCTCGGGCGCGATCGCCGGGTTCGACCTGGCAGCGGCCCGGGATGAAGCCGGGCGGATCGGCTATCCGTGTATCATCAAGCCCTGCTCCGGCGGGGGCGGAAAGGGCGTAACCATCGTTCGTACGGAAGCGGAGCTCGCGGCCGCTGTCGAGTCGTCCTCACGCATCGGGCGTGACCTGTGCGGAGACGCGTCATTCTACATCGAGGCGTTCATCCGCAGACCCGTCCACATAGAAGTCCAGGTCTTCAACGGGAGGGCCATCGGAATCAGGAAGTGCGCGGTCCAGCGCCGTAACCAGAAGATCATAGAAGAGAGCGGCCATTCCTTCCTGGATGACTATGTCTCCCTCTCGCTCCTGGCGGCCGCGGAGAAGATCGCGCACATGTCGGGCTACAGCCGCGGCGGTGGTGCCGGAACCATCGAATTCCTGATCGATACGGACACGGGCAGGATCGGCTTCATGGAGATGAATACCCGGCTTCAGGTCGAATATGCGGTCACGGACCAGTCTCTCGGCATTGACATCGCCAAATGGCAAATACTCTACTACGACGGCAGGGAGGACGAGATCATCGGGCTGGACGGCATCAAGAGCCGCATTACAGAGCACAACCATTCGATCGAATGCCGAATATACGCGGAGGAGCCGGAGAACGATTACCTTCCCTCGCCGGGCACCATCATAGAGATTGACCTCCCCACCTTCAACGGCATACGGTGTGACTTCGGCTTTATCGATGGAGACTCGGTGCTTCCCATGTATGACCCTATGATCGGCAAACTGATCGCGCACGGCTCCACAAGAAAGGAGGCCATCATCCGGCTTGAGCGCGCTCTCCAGGAGCTTTACATCGGCGGGGTAAAGACCAACATCAGCCAGCTTTTGCGGATTGTTCGCCACCCGCATTTCATAAATGGAGATTATACCAATAATCTGCTGGACGAGCACCCGGAGCTGAATTTCAAGGAACCGCCTGACGACACTTCAGCGCCAATCGACCGGCGGTCCGTCAAGCATGTCATGTTCGGGGCCCTGACGGAGCACCTCCGCATTCTTCACCACGCGGTCAAGGAATATATCGTCATTGCCAGCCTGAGCGGCATCATCGACGCACCGTCCGCGACCGATATCCCCTGCAGCTACACCCTGGAGTACCGCGGCATGCGCTATCACCTCGAATTCATACAGACCGCGATCGGCACCTTTCACGCCCATGTCAACGGCGGTTACAATGGGAAGATAATGCTCGGCTCGATGAATGACCGGTGCGACGACTTCCTCTTCGTTACCGGTTCGAGCTCATTCCGTGTCAGGGTGAACCGCCACAATGACTACATCGACCTCCGCATGAAGGACGAATCAAACAAGATAAACTTTTACCGGATGACCGTCATTCCCGACCGCACCGGCGGCGATCTTGGCATGTGCAAAGTGGTGTCCCCGTTCCAGGGATCGTTCGTCTCATTCTGCGGCGACCTGCGTATCGGGGACCGCGTCAGCGCCGGCGATCCGCTCGTAATCCTCTCATCGATGAAAATGGAAACGGTCATTACCGCACCCGCGGCCGGTACGATCGTCCACCTGATCGAAGACGGCGAAATATCCAGGCTCCAGCTCTCGAGGACCGCTGGAGGGCGCATCGTCGGCAGGAGCATACAGGAGCGCGAAATCCTGGCCATCCTTAAGACCGAGACCCCGGCCGGGAACACCCGCGAACACCAGGCCGGGAATGAAACTGCGCGCAGGGACCCGCTGCCGGTAAACTCGATCCTGGACCGCCTCTACTCCGAAACATTCAGCGATCTGGTTGCAGGAAATCCGCATGAGCACTTCATTACGGCGGCCGAGCTGGCCTGCGCAGCCGCCCGCGGCTATATCTACCAGCCCGCAGTCATTGAAACGCTGAGAAAAACATTCAGGTCGATCCCCGCGGAATCGATCAGCAGACACCTTACCGGTGACGCGATCGATATCCTCACCGACATAATAATTCACTACATAAATATTAAAAAGCTGCTCTCCCCGGTGGTGTCTGACGAGGGGCTTTCCTTCCAGGAGGAGCTGGGCCAGAACATAATCGGAAAACCAGAGAACCTGGACGCGCCTTCCAGTCCCTTCGAGGAGCTCCTTAAAACGCTGGTCGAATCGTACGGCATCCCCCGCTGGGACGGGCGCTCCGAGATGAGCCTCCTTGCCCACCAGTTCTTCTACGTGCTGATCCGGCGCGCGTACCAGTTCTGCCTGGACCAGACCGATATCATTAAAAAAATAGTCCACATCATCTCGACCGCGGATGCGCCTGGAAAAAATATCGCCGGTATCCTCGAAAGGCTCCTGGAGCAGGAACAGGCGGAGCGTGATGATTCGCTCCTGAAATTCATAAAAAATATATTGTCGTCGCGGCCGGATGAGGATGCGGCCGGGATGCCGCGTAACGATGACCGCGGCGCTTCCCCGGCGGCAAAAAATCTCTATCTCAATTTCCGCGACCAGTTTACGGCCGGGATCGCCGACCTCTGTGCGGCCTCCCTGGCGTCCGGCACGCACAAAGCCCGCACCGCGGTCAGACCCGAAATCGCGGCCCGCATCGCCCTGCTCGAAAAGCAGTACCGCGTGAGGGCCCTTTTCTCGCCCTTCGAGGACGTATCGGTATTTCTGCTCGAATCGCCGGCTGCCCCGGAGGATCGGACGTACATCGCCTATTCGATCGCTGATTACCGTGAATCCGGGCACGGTGGTGAGCCGCTCTCCTCATTCTTCACCCGTACCGCCCAGGCAGTGCTGCTCTACCAGCAGATTGAACAGGTCGGGGCCTGCTGGTCAGAGACCATTGTGCTGGGTAAAACCGTTTCCTGGGGTGCACGAGCAGGGAACGGCGAGATCGGCTACGCCGAGTTCAAAAATCTCTGCGCGGCATCGTCCGCCACCAGTCAGAACGGCTGTCCCGTCCGCTGGATTGTCACCATGGACGTCCGGCTCCCCTTTACACCGGCTCCCCGGAACAGGAATATCCTGTTCTACCGGAGCGGCGATACGACGGTTGTGGAGCTCCTGCTCCCCCTGGACAGGGACAACCCGTATCACGACAGTGCCCGGGCCGGCCTTCCCGACCAGCGCCTGCTTGACGCGGGCAAGTGGCCCATCGAGGCATGGGCGGAAGAGTGCTTCGATCCGGGCTCCATGCAGGAGATTCGCATCCCGTCGATCGACGAGTCCGCGGGCGAGACCGCCAGTGAGCTCCGTATCATAACGCGCCCCGTGGGTGCAAAGATCTTTCAGGGTACGATTAACAGCACACCTGCCTGCTTCTACATGAAAGATTCCCGGGTCAGCGGCGGCTCGACCGGGAGCAGGGAGGGGCTGAAGTATATCGCCGCAACCTACCTGTCGTACCTGAACGACTGGCCGCTCTACGTGTGGAACGACAGCGCCGGCGCCAATATCATGGAGGGGGTCATCTCTCTCAACCGCGGCGCCGAGGGCTTCATGATGAACACGCTGCTCACCGGCCGGGCCGGCAGCTCCACCATGAGCGGGTATATCGACAACACGGCCGACATTGAGCTCCGGGCGTTGTTCCGTGAGCTGGATCGGCACTTTAACCTGTCACGTAAAGCGATTGATGCCCCGCACCGGTCATTCCAGCTTACAGCCGTCGGCATCGGATCGTCCGCGGGACTCGACGTGTACGGGTCGAGCCAGGCATCGATCCAGATCCTGCTCGATTCCGAAGAATCATACCGGGTTCTCACCGGGTCCAAGGTCATCCAGACCGTTATTGGCGAGGATATAACCAACTACGACATCGGCGGCGCGAAGATACTGGGCAAGTGGACAGGGATCGTGGACATCGTGGCCTGCGACAAGCTCCACCTCATAAGCTGGGTCCACCTTGTCCATGACACCTTTTGCTCCGGCAGTCAGCTTCCCCGCATATCGCGGGTGCCCGGCGACATCACCGCCACGAAGAAGGAAAGCCCCTCGATCGTATTCAGCGAAACGACGATCCGCTGCAACGTGGACGGCGGGATGTTCTGGCCCTTCAAGGAGAGCTACTACGCCGCGGAGGCGCTTATCGGCGGCTTCACCAAGCTGGGCGGCCGGCGCGTGCTGGTCATGGGCCCCCGCACCCACACCGGGCTCCGGTCCCTGGCGAGCGTCATCAAGGCGCGCGAGCTCCTCCGCGTTGCGCACCGCACGGAAACCCATCAGGTCCTCATCTTCGGTAAAAAATGGCAGCAGATCTCTAACATGACAGAGAGCGCACAGATACAGCCCCGGGTCGACCTTATGAACGCCCTCCGGAAGAAATCGGGCGTGCGGATACACATGATAACGCACCCGGAGGGCCTGAGGTGCTTCGAGGTCAATAGCACCGCCGACATTGTCATGTATATCGCGAATACAAGGGCCTCCCACACGGAAGCGCTGTTCGCGGAAAAGAACGCGCAGTTCATCGTTGCCACGTTTGAGGAGGCCTTTGACCTGGCGCACCGGCTCATCGCCATGATTGATCCCATCGCCCTTCCGGCGGAATTCACACCACCCGCGTCGGCGGCCGTGATACCGCCCGACCCCTCCGAGCCGTATGACATCGTCGATTCCGTCATCGAGAAAACCTTCGACGCCGGCTCCTTCATCGAATTTTACCGGGACATGAACAATCCGATCACCGGCCCGAACCTTATCACGGGACTGGCCGGCCTGGCAGGCCGCACGGTGGGCATTATCGCGGACCAGCCTCTCCTCAAGGGCGGCGGAGCCGACGCCTTCGGCACGGAAAAATTCCGGGTGTTCACGGAGCTGTTGAACCGGAACCGCCTGCCGCTCATCATGCTCTCCAACTCGTCTGGCTTCGTTCCCGGCTCGCAGCAGGAACGCCACCGGATCCAGGCCATCGGCGCCGAGTCCCTTGACGCGAACATCACGGGCACGATTCCCGTCGTGAGCGTGGTGCTCAACCAGAACTACGGCGGCCGCCTCATACACGCCTACAATAAGTTTTTGCGGCCGGGTATCGTGTACCTGGCGCTTGAGCAATCGATCATGGCGGTCATCGGCGTTGACGCTGCCTTCGATCTCCTCTACGGAAGGAAATACGCGAGGCTCATTGAAAAAGGGGAAACGGTCCGGGCGGAGGACCTCCGGGCGCGGTTTGCGGAAACATATCTTGAGAAGGCGCGCGCTTCCAACGACGGGATCGATTCAAGCCTGGTTGATTGGACCGTACCGTCAGCCTCCGGGTTGCGGGACAACCTTATCAGGGGGCTCGACCTGGCGATACGGCGATGCGCCGAGGCCTTCGGCGGGAAACTCTGACAGGGACTCTTACCCGATCATTTCATCCACACCATGTTTCGTGATGCGCACCCACTCGGGATCTGCGTACCATTCCCCGTCCCAGCGCAGGCGCACCAGGTCGAAGGATTCCTGGTAATGGTCGAGTTTTGAGCCACGGTCGGGACAGTGCTCAATGAAGCGCGTCTTTTCCGGTTCAAGGCCAAACTCTTTCACAATAACGGTCGCGAGACCGGCGATGAAGCTGGTAACGCTTGTTCCGGGGTTATTCTCGAACAACTCCGTAACGATGACGACATTCCCATCGTTTTTTGCAATGATCTTCAGGCCGCAGCGCGATGGCGCGTCCCACTGGCCCTTGAAATCAAACATCCTGTCCGTGTAGCTCATACTGCACCCGATTTAACATTTCCCAGTCTGTCCGCCCAGTTCTCCGGGAATCCCCGGTAATACCCCTGCCATTCTTTCTTGTGCTTCCTGTAATACCAGTGCGCATACATGACGCGCGAAACCGAGGGCATGCCCACTATCGGAAGATAGAGCGGGCCCAGGATGCGCGACTGCAGGGTGTGCCCGTACTCGTGGAGCCTGTTCCGCTCATCAAGTGAAAAAACCGGACCGCCGGTGTCGGACCAGAAAACAAAGTATCCGAGCGACACCGCTCCATGCCGGACCTTCACGAACAGCCGGTTCCGCTCGTACGAGCGGCTTATGACCGAGCCGCGCGCCGCTTTGACGAGCAGGTACGCGATTCCGAGAAGATTCTGCGGAAGCTCCCACAGGAAGAGAATAATGTTAGCCATGGCGCTCATATGTCCGGCCGGTCACTCCTGCTCTCATCATGCGAGCAAACGGTATGGCGCGAATTTTATCAACATTTTTTTCACAGACCGTTTCTACCTGCCCCAAACCTTCGTTTGAAATTGAGTTGACAGGAAGTTAAAAAACGATGAAAATCCATAAGCCTGCCGGCAATACCGGGCGGGTTAGCGAGGGGGAAGGTGCCTGTCGACCAGATGATCCAGATACATCGCCTACATAAAGCATACGATGACGTCATCGCTTTGCATGACATTGACCTGAACATCAGAAAAGGCGCGATCACCGGCCTGCTCGGTCCTAACGGCGCGGGCAAGACCACACTGGTATCGATCCTGACCGGCATAATAAAAAAGACATCGGGTCATGTCATCATTAATGGCATGGAGCTTGACAGAAATCCGGACGAGATCAAATCGATCACCGGCATGGTCCCCCAGACACTTGCCCTGTACCCGCTCCTGACGCCTTATGAGAATCTCGAGTACTTCGGCGCGCTCTACGGCCTCAGGGGCAGAAAGCTCAGGGAGCGAATGGAATTCTCGATCGAGGTCGCCTCGCTGCGATCCTTTTTACACAGGCGGGCTGGCAAATGCTCGGGCGGCATGCAGCGGCGGCTTAACCTGGCCATAGGCCTGCTGAACGAGCCGAGGATCCTCTACCTCGATGAACCCACGGTCGGCGTGGACGCCCAGTCGCGCCAGTACATGCTCGACATGATCCGGAAGATCAACATCGAGCAGGAAACGACCATCATATACACCTCGCATTACATCAGCGAAATAGAGCAGCTATCCGATGATGTCGTTATAATTGACGAGGGAAGTATCATCCTGAACGACACCAAGCAGAACATCCTTTCATCAAGTGATGCCTTCGCAATCCAGATCGACCCGGCGGATGCCCTGACCGCGGAATCGTTGATGGAACTGGACGGAACCACTCTCGAGGAAGGGACCGTATACGTTCCCCGCGACGAGCGGTTCCATTCGAATCTCATCGCCATAATCTCGCTCCTGCGTGACAGAAAGGCCGGCATAGTGAACATGCGGTATAATACCAACAAACTGGAAGAGCTGTACCTGCATCTTACCAGCAAGCAGCTCAGGGACGACGAATGATCAGAATTCTGTATATTATTAAAAAGGAAGTGATAGAGATCGTCCGGGATGCGCAAACTCTTTTGCTGCTTATCCTGATGCCCGCGACCTTCATACTGGTGATGTCGCTTTCGATGCAGGCCCTGTTCCAGCCAGGCTCCGATTTCAAGATCACTATCATCGCCGTTGATCTCGACAGGAGCAGCGAGTCGGCACAATACATGGACATCCTGAAAAAAACGAAAAACTTCTCGATATACGAATCAGGCGCGATAACCACCACGGACCATGTCCTCGGGGCCGTGCAGAAGGGCCGGTATAACTTCGGACTTGTCATCAATAATAATTTTTCAGCCCATATAAAGGACATGAACCGGGCGGCACAGGGCATACCGATGACCGTGTATATAGAGCCGGCAATTCAGTCGTCCATCCAGATGGGCGTGAAAAACCAGCTTGTCATGGAATTAATGAAATTACGGGCGCACACGTTCTTTGACAAGAACACGGCCCTGCTGTCGTACGTCGGTTTTAAAGAGGAAAATTTCATGCCGCCCGTCGACAGGATGCTCGATACGAAGTACGCGGTCAAAGGCGGAAGGGAAACGATCATGCCCAACGCGGCACAGCAGAGCGTTCCGGCCTGGCTCGTTTTTTCGATGTACTTTATCGTCATGCCGATTTCCCTGATTTTTCATACAGAGAAGAACAACGGCACCCTGTCGCGCATGAAAAGCATAAATATAAAAAGCCGCTACCTTATCACCGGCAAAATCGTCTCGTACTATATCATCAGCATGATACAGGCGGTCTGCATGCTGGCCGTAGGCCGCTTCCTTGTGCCGCTCCTGGGAGGCGACACCATACAATTCGGCAATTCATTGTTCGGCCTGTTCCTGATAGCCTCCTGCGTGGGCCTTAACGCTATTTCATACGGGCTGCTGGTATCCGCATCATCAAAAAACACGCAGGTTGCCGGCTCGCTGGGAAGCATCCTGATCATCATATTTTCGGCGATCGGCGGGATCATGGTGCCGAAATTCATCATGCCGACCGTCATGCAAAAACTCTCCCTCCTGTCCCCCCTGTCCTGGGGGCTGGATGGTTTCCTCGATATCATGCTCAGGAACGGCTCGGTTTCGGAGATAATGCCGGAATGCGCCCTCCTCCTCGGCACGAGTATCATGATGCTCGTGACTACGGGGGCAGTAATGAAGAAAAAATCACCATGAAAAGGAACAGCCATGAAAGGATCATCTGATGAAAAACTGAAGCGGGAACTGAAAGAGCTGATAATCGAAGAATGCGATCTCGATATCACCGTTGACGAGATCAACGACGACGACACGCTGTTCGGGTCGGACTCGCCCATCGGGCTGGATTCCGTGGACGCGCTGCAGATTTCCATAGCCGTCCAGAACAAGTACGGCGTTGTCATCACCGACAGCAAGGTGCTGAGAAGAGTGATGAAAAGCATAAACACCTTCGCTGACCACATACAACCGGAGTAACGGCATATGGAAACTGCGTTTATCCGCGGCAGCGCCGTCACCTGCTCTCTCGGCGCAGAGATCGACGACATCATCGCCCGCGTCCGGAACAGGGAATGCACAACGACCGAACTGCCGATCTCGATCGCGAAATTGAATTACACCCGGCCCTATTATCAGATACCGGGCGGAAGCATCGAGCGCGAATCCGATCTGGAAGGCTACTTTTACCGGGTCCTCTTCAATACGGTCTCGAGGGCAATCGAAAGCGCCGGCCTGTCTGGAGAGGAGGTCCGGGAAAGCGCGCTCTTTTTCGGCTCAACGTCAATTGACATGCCGATGTTCGAGCAGACCTATAAAACACGCAAAATAAACGACGGGAAGATCTTATCGCACGAGTCTCCCGGATACGGAAAAATTGCCGGTATTGTCGCGGAGAAATTCGGCATCATGGGGCCGTGCTACACCTTCACGACCGCCTGCACCTCGAGCGCAAACTGCCTCCTGTACGCGGCCTCCATGATCCAGGTGGGCCGGATCGAGCGGGCAATTGTCGTCGGGTACGACCTGTTCAACGAGGTCGGTTTCTACGGGTTCGAGTCCATGAAACTCATCGAGCCCTTCGTGTACAAACCCTTTGATAAAAACAGGATAGGCATTATCATGGGTGAGGGATGCGGCGCCGTGGTGCTGGACAGAACCAGCGTGACCGGTCATGATTTCCGCTTCCTGGGAGGATCCAACGCTTGTGACACCTTCAACGTCACAACCCACAACATCGAGGGTGACGATATAGCCCATACGATACTCGACGCACTGAAGAACTCAGGCCTGACCGTACGGGACATAGATGCCGTGAAAGCGCACGCGACCGGCAGCCCTGCCAATGACGTCACGGAATACAACGGGATGAAGAAGGCCTTCGGCAACGCCCTGCCGCCCTTTACCGGGATAAAGCCCTATATCGGGCATACCGTGGGGGCAAGCGGCGTAATCGAGCTTGTCATCATAATCGAATCGATTGCGCGCGGGTTCTTTCCCGCCACGCCCGGGTTCGAACAGGCGGATGAAGAGATTAACGCCCGTCCCATTGCCGAGGCCCTGCCGATTAGACGGGGAACGTTCATGCTGAACTATTTCGGCTTCGGGGGCAACTGCACCTCGTATATTGTCACCAACAAGGAATAAAAGCCATGTATATTCATGCATTTTCGCCCTTCATTTGCGACCCTCTTGACGATATTGAAGGACTGAAAGCCGATTTAAAGAACTACACCGACTTTTTCTTCCGCCGTGTGAACAAATTTATCATGCTGTCCCTCATGGGAGTGCATCGGTGCGTCCACGGAAAACAGGTAGACAGAAACATCGCGGTGTACCTCGCCACTGAAAACGGAAACCTGGGCGACACTGAAAACGTACTCCGCCAGATGTACGATGAGAACTCGTTCCCGAAGCCCTTCAACTTCATCAATACCATGAGTAATACCGCCTCCTTTTACGTGGCCCAGAGTCTAAAAACACTGGGGAGAAGCATAACCGTTTCAAGTAAAAACGTCTCGTTCGAGCGGGCTCTGGAGCTGGCGGCCGTGGACCTCGAGCGCGGCAATGTCAGCGAGGCCCTGGTCGGGGGAGTGGACGAGGCAGTGATATCGCGGGACCATTTTGCGGCAAAATACGACGCGTCGTATAATGGCGCAAGGCTGGTGGAAGGGAGCAGCTGGCTGTACCTTACACCGGAGAAGTCCGGATCCCTTGGAGAGATTACCGGCATCAGGACATGTAACACGGAAGATGAAGCAATGCGGTGGGTCAGGAGTACAATGGAGGCGCCGTCAGTCATTGCGTTCGGCATACTCATGACGCCTCAGGATAAAGACAGATGGAGGCGGGCATGCCCCATAGCGGAAGAGCTGGATTATATTGCCACCTATGGTTTTTATGATACCGCCGCTTCTTTCGCGGTCTGTACATTCATGGAATCCTGCAAACAGTCACAACTGGTTCATGTAAACAGGAACATCCAGGGGCAGTATATTGTCCTTACCTGCAAAAAATAAATGAATTTTCGTTACGCAGTTTAATCACTGAAATCATTTCCACTTTATCTTTTTCAGGATGAGATACACCTTTTTTTCCGACTCCGCCCATTCCCGCACGAGCCCTGCCAGGGGCATGAGATCGAAATCGTCCTTCCTGGCCTTCACGATTTTTGCGCAGATACTGGCGATATTCCTCATCAGGCCCGCGGTCTCGGCCATCTGCTTCTTCGCCAATTCCAGCCCGGGGATGCCGAGAAGCAGGGCCGTCTCCTGCAAGAATGCCGCGTACAGGTACCGGAACCCTCCGCCTCCTGTGCCCATCTCCTCCTGGAACATGAGCAGATTGCCCAGGAAGCTCCGCGCGTGCTTTTTGTCCGGACTCCGGTGAAGCTTCTCAATTTTTCGCGCCAGTGTCCTGATGCCCCTGATCCCGACTATGGGGAACAGGGGCTGCAGCATCATGTTCACGGTCTTTTTCACCGCCTTTTCTATCGCAGGCCGGTATTCGAGCGAAGCAGGGACCGATTCCGGGTAGAACATGAAGCCGCACGGAGCGTTCTGACCGCGCGCGAACCGCGCTTTCCTGAGATCCTCCGCATGAATCCGCATGGGCCTGTCCACGACCGTATCGCTGACGAGATATTCGTCTCCCTCCTTGCCGTATACCAGCAGCATGTGTCCGTTGAAATAGACCCGGAACTCCGGTATGATGTAGGTCAGATAGCTCACGCTTGCCTGAAGGCCGACCGGCTGTCCTTTCGCCAGGAGCGCGTCCAGCTCGTCCATCGCTTCCTGCTCGCTCTCATACATTTTAGTCAAGAACCTAATCCCGAGCCGCTTCTGGATATTTTTCAGCATGGAGCGGGGCGGCATCCGGTAGGAGATGAGCGGGTGCCCCCACACCTTGACCAGGGGGAAGTAAAAAAACACTATCGCGCTGGCGATGCCGAACACCATCGGCTCGGATATATCGAGTCCGTAATTCTTCAGGATTGAACGGATAGCGCCGGACTCGCAATGGGCCGCGTCGTAATGGGTAAAATCCGGATTCTTATTCTGGTTCATGATGTCATCCCCTGAAATTCTTCATAGTGTCAACGTCGACCAGCAACGCCCCGGCATACCGCTGCAGCACTTCCTCATCCAGGGCTTCGAAAACGTCCGGTCTCATATGCTTCTTCAGTTCACGGCGAGAAAAGCCGGTCAGGGCCATGAGCGTGTCCGGTTCCAGCTGAGACCGATACATGAAATACTCGATCGGTGACACGAGGTTTCTTCTGACCCTTTCTCGTGCCTTTTCGGCACGGTCATTGTACACTCCCTCGACGGTACCGGCCACGATGACCGAGTACTCGGAAGTTTCCTCATAGGTTTCGACGAGATTTCCCTTTTCGTCCACCGAGTATTTAATCCGTTTGGAAGTGGCCTCTTTTCTGCCTTCCCCATCTATTGAGTCGTACACTCTCATGACAATCTCCTTTTCCACTTCACCGGGCAGGTGTTTATCCCCGAGTGCTCATTGCCACCCGTTATTTGTCAGTGTAAGGCATACATTCTTGTGCCATGTCATGGCCCTCCGGCACGGCTCATGCAATCGTCGAGCCGAACGCCTGTCGCATCAGGTCCCGCCGCCGCGGGCGGTAGGTGCCGAGCTCGCGCTCCCGCTCCACCACTTTCTGGATAAGCCTGAACATCTTGTACTGCTGGGGCTCGTCCTGGTAAAAGCGCTCCCATGCGAAATAGTAAAGCTCCTGGAGCCGCTCCGGGCTCATGAGCTTCGGCCGGTACACCACCCTGCCGGCGTTGTAATTATTCCAGTCACGGTCCAGGATCCGCTTCTGCTTGATCATGTCGTCCCAGGCCTTGGTGTGCGGGAAGGGGGTGAGCACCGTGAACTCGGCCAGGTCCAGGTCTATCTCCAGCAAAAAGTCGATCAGGCGCTTGATATACTCCTCGTCGTGGTTGTCCATGCCCAGCAGGATCGTGCCCTCGACCGCGATATCGTGGTCATGGTAACGCTTGATACGCTCCTTGATGAAGTCCGACGTGTCGAAAACTGCCTGGTACACATACCAGGCCCCGGCCTGCCTCGCCATGTCGAGCACGTCGGGCTTGTCCTCTATGGTATGGCTGCACCAGTTTTTCTTCAGGGGGATCATCTCGCGGAAGAGATCAAGCTCCCACTGCGTATCCTGCGCCAGCGAATTATCCACCACGAAGAGCCGGTTGTTGTCAACCAGGGCAATCTCCTCAATGGCCTTATCAATCGGGCGGGGCCTGAATTTTCGTCCGCCCAGATAGGCAACGGCACAGGGATAGCAGTTGAACCGGCACCCGCGTGACGCGTGCACCAGGTCAACCATCTGTACGCCCTTGTAATAGTAGAGGTCGCGTTTATATATGCTCCGCCGTGCCGGACCCACGCTTTCGATCGGCGGTAGTTCGGCAATATAGTTGTATACGTTTTTAAGTGCGCCGTTCCTGAAATCGGTGAACACCTCCTCCATGCGACCTTCCGCCTCGCCGAGGAAAACGGCGTCCGCGTGCTGGAGCGTCTCCTCGGCATGAAGCATGGTCGAGATGCCGCCGAAGATCACCTTCACGCCCCGTTTCCGGTACTCGTCCGCAATTTCCCACCCTCGCTTTACCTGGGTGGTGAGCATCATGGATATGCCCACGAAATCGACCGGATCGTCATAGCTGAACGATTCCAGGTTCTCATCAACGAACTCAACATCGACATAATCAGGAAGCGCTGCAGCCATGACTGCCGGCCCGTGAGGGGGCAGGTTGAAGGTGGTTTGCTCCGGCAGTTTTTCCCACCGGGGATAAATAAGCCTGAATTTCATGGACAACTCCTTCTTCGATCCATATCTCCATGGTTTTATCAGGGTGTGTCAAGCATTTTCAAACACTGATTGCACCATCATACTGGTCAAACGCATGCGCGTTGTAAATAAATATTTTATAAACCCGGCCGGGCGAATATATTTCTTTTTTTTCGAGAGAATCACAGGGTACTCGCACAAGCAGCCCGGAGGAGCATTCACCTTCGAGCGCGGGCGGGAAAACGCGTTTCTCGTGCGCGCGCCTGAAACAGTTGATGCAACGAAATGTCGCTGACCATAAAAAAACAATCGAACTATCGACGATTAACACAATAACGTGTCATTTCAGGGACTCTGCCTCTATCAGGTCAAGAAGCAGTGAATAACCTGGTGCGCCGTGCGCATGAAGCTCGATCCTGCCCGGCAGACCGTCGCCGCGCATGCGGGAAAACCGGACCGTGCGCGCCTTCCTCTCACCTTCATATAAAACCAGATGAACGGTCCCGTCAGGTCGTGAAGATACATCGGTTACGCCTTCATCTGACCGGTACCGGCACGTCGGCGCGTCGCCGGCCAGTCCGACCTCCCCCGGCGTTCCAGCCGGCGCAAAGAGCATTAGCCTGATGTCACGCACCATCCCCATAACCATGTCCGGGGACGAGAAGGGACCGATGCCCCGCTTGATGACGAGCTTCCCGTCAAAGGTCGCGTCGCAGAGGACCAGCCCCTCCACCGACATCAGCACGCAGCGAAGCCGGCCCACTGAAGGCAGCGCCTCGGTCACGCCGATCATGGTCGTGCCGCCACCGCCGGGGAATGAACCGCTGACAGAATGGATAAGCCGCCATCCCTTGGCGAGGAAGTGCGCGCCGCACTGTTTTGCCGGAGTGAAGCGATCATCGTCCGGCAGGGGCCGGAGAAGGGGAACTCCCGAGCAGGCGACGAGTACGGGAACCAGGATGCAGGCAAGAGCGCGGGCGCGTCTCATCACATCTTCCTGAATAACGTTTCCGGAATCTTCGTGTTCAGCTTCACGTCGTTGAACGAGAGCACGGTGCGGGACTTTTCGCTTTCATATATCGTGACCGAGCGGATCATGCCGGGCCTGTCAGAAAGCTTCAGCTCGATCTTCGTAATAATTTCGGACATCCCCTTTTCCTTCGGCGTAAGGAGTATAGTCCGACCAGCCTTAAGCTCGGCCCTGAACGCGGGGTTCGCATCAAAATCGCCCTTCATCCAGAGGGCAATCTCCTGGATCACGACCCGCATCGACTGGATGCGGGCGGCGGAATCCTGCACGACCGTGTCGCCCCGCTTCACGTAGCGGCTGATCGAACTGCCGTGCATCAGGAGGACGCTCCACACGGGCGTGGAATATTCCCATCGCAGCGAGCCGGGCGCCTGGTAGTAGAGCTTCCCTTTCGATACCAGCGGCTTCGCCAGGATCTCCATCTGCTTTGTCTGCGTGAAGCTGGCTTCAACGGACGATATGTTCCCGGCGCCCTTTTTAATCGCGTCCCAGGAATCGCCCCATGCGATACAGGCAAGAGAGATGAGGAAGATCGCAGAAAACTTTGCGAGCTTGAATGATCTATAATAATTCATAATACCTTTCCTTCTCATCCCCCCCTGTCCCCCGGCGGGGGCACGATGGAACATGTTTTTTTTCTGCATGCATTTCATTTTGAAAATATTGCAACCTCAATTATAATCATGCAACTTCTATCACGCCCCCTACGGGGGACGGGGGGGGGGAGATCAATTTGCTGCGTGATCCTCAGTTCAATGTCCACCTGCAGAATCGGCATATAGGCAGATCGGAGGGGTCTGAGCATGGGAAAGCACTACAGCATCCCTCCGTTCACAGAGATCACCTGGCCGGTGATGTACGAGGCGTCGTCAGAGCAGAGAAAACGGACGACTTTCGCGACCTCTTCCGGCTTTCCGATCCGGCCCATCGGGATGATGTTCTTGATAAACTCTATCGGTGCGTCTTTTATCATGTCCGTCTCGATGAGCCCGGGCGCGACCACATTTACCCGTATCCCCTTTTTGGCGATCTCCGCCGCGATGGAGCGGCTTGCGCCGATGAGACCCGCCTTGGCTGCGGAGTAATTTGCCTGTCCCTTGTTCCCGATGAGGCCGGCCACGGACGCTATCGAGACCACAGAGCCCTTTTTTCGCCGGAGCATCTTTTTCAAAACCGGCTTGGTCATGTTGTAGAAGCCCTTGAGGGTCGTGCCGATGACCGCGTCCCATTCCGCTTCCGGCATCATGAGGAACAGGTTGTCCGCGGTAATGCCCGCGTTGTTGACCAGCACGTCGACAGTGTCGAAGCGCTGCATCATTTCCTCGACCGCCTTCCCCGCCTGCCCGGAGTCCGCGACATCGAACTTTACGGTCTCGCCGTCGCCGCCACGCTCGCGAATCAGCGAAAGCGCCTCCCCGGCAGCAGCATCGTTGGAGCGGTAGTTCACAACCACGTAATATTCGTCGGCCGCAAGCTCCAGGGCAATGGCACGGCCTATACCACGGCTCCCGCCCGTCACGATTGCGACTCTCTTTCCCTGGCCTTCACTCATGGCATTACTCCTTGATCGGAATCCGAATCCGGGCGGAACACCTGAAGCATGATCTCGCCGATGACCTCCGCGCCGATCCTGGCGGTGCCGGATATCTCGGCATAGGTCCCTCCGCGTTTACGGTCGTTGATCGACACCTCGATGCGGGACCCGACCGGTATCCGGTCCCGAAAGAACCTGGCCTTTTTAATACCCACGATCCAGCCCACTTTTCCCGCTGCCGGGTCCCCATTCCGCATCTCATCCCATCCGAAATGCGCACCCGCTGTCTGCGCCGCCAGCTCGATCAGTATGATCGGGTCAGTAAAGCCGTCCTCGCACAGGGGCCAGTTTTCCGACACTGTGGACGCGGTCACGCACAGTTCATCGTCCATTACTGTGATTTCGCCGATGAGCTTCATGGCTCCGCGGTGAGGGATGAGTTTTTCGATATCGTGCATGGCTAATTTCCGGCTTCCAATGGAACAATACAATAGTTACACCGGCTGATTGATGTCAATAAAAATATCTTGACATCAGGCCGGTATCAAAATCTATTCTAGAGTACCACACTATTGAGGAATCCAATGGAACAATTGATAGCCGAACTCAAAGAAAAGATCATTGAGACGCTTGACCTGATCGATGTCAAGCCATCCGATTTCAAGGAAGACGAGCTGCTCGTGGGGGGACCGCTCGGCATCGATTCCATCGACATTCTCGAGCTTGCCATGATGATCGACCGCGACTATGGGATTAAAATCGACAACAAGGAGCTGGGACAGAAAGTCTTCGCCTCCCTGAAAACCCTGGCAGAGCATATCCATAAAAACAGAAACAGGTGACGCGCGTGAACCGCACACGGGTCTTCATTACCGGCATGGGAATCACCAGCTCCCTCGGGGAGGGCGTGTCCGCGCATTTCGACGCGCTGAAGAATAACCGGTCCGGTATCCGCCCGATCGGGCTCTTCAACGTGTCAGAGGGGAACCTTTTTCCGGCCGGTGAGGTCGCCGGTTTCCACGCTCCCGCCGGCCTTCCCCGCACCCACGCCCTGGCGCTCGCAACAGCGCGCCAGGCGGTCCCGGCCGGCACCGTCCCTGACGCGGTCATTATCGGTACTACCACCGGCGGCATGCCGTCCACGGAAGAATCCCTCAAAAAGGGAGAGTCCGGTCCGGAAGCATACCTTCATCATTCAACATCCTCCGTCGCCGAGATGTGCGCGGCCGAATTCGGCTGCGCCGGCCCCGTCATGACGGTGACCACTGCCTGCTCCTCCGGCACCGCGGCGCTCAAGCTCGCCCTTGAGCTGCTCCGGAGCGGAAAGGCCCGGCGCGTGCTCGCCGGCGGCGCTGACGCGCTCTGCCGCCTCACCTA
>JBGTBN010000006.1:0-20799 GCA_041749375.1 Spirochaetota bacterium | reverse complement strand
AAGAAGGTGATGGTCGCGGGCGGGGGCCCTGCCGGACTCGCCGCAGCCGCGTCCGCCGCGCTATCAGGACACGAGGTTTCGCTCTACGAGAAGGAAGCGGTCCCGGGCGGGCAGTTCAATCTGGCCGCGGTGCCTCCGGGCAAGCAGGAGCTCGCGAAGATAACGCAGTACCAGTACCGCCGGGCCCTGAAGGTCGGCGTGAACATAACCATGGGCGAGCCGGTCACGCCGGAGCTCGTGGCGGAGAAGAAGCCGGACGTGCTGGTCGTGGCCACGGGCGCGATTGCGAAGCGGTCCGCCATTCCGGGCGCTGACAGGGAGAACGTGCTCACCGCGCACGACGTGCTTTCCGGCGCGGCGGACATTCCCCCGGGCAGCGTGCTCGTCGTGGGCGGGGGCATGGTCGGGTGCGAGACAGCCTCGTTCCTGGCGAACACGGGCGACAACATCACCATCGGCCGCACGGCCGTCACCGTCGTGGAGATGACCGAGCAGGCGGGCGCTGATATGTTCAGCGAGGGCCGCGAGCTCCTGATGGAGAAGCTGCGTCACAAGGAGGTGCGGATCGTCACCTCCGCTACGGTGAAAGAGATCACGGCTGACGGCGCGGTGATCGAGCACGCCGGCGTTGAGGAGGCCATCTGCGGCATGGACTGCGTGGTCCTTGCCCTCGGGTCAGAGCCGGTCAGCGGGCTTGCGTCTGCGTCCGGCGCGGGTGAAGTGCGGGTCATCGGCGATGCGCTCGAGCCGCGGCAGGTACTGGAGGCGATCCGGGAGGGCGAGGAGCTGGGGAAGGCGCTGTGATAAAAATAAATATCAGTTTCGATGTTATTTATAAAATCATCAGATTCAATCTATTGATCACGGCTATTGCCTTTATGTTTATTGTATCATCAGGACAGATGTGTTTATCCAATGAAATAAAACCACTATTAGTGCCTTCGGCAATACAACGATTTGTAAAAACTGGTTTTTATTATGATGGCAGGCAATGGAGTTGCAGTGCATTACTCGGAGCGTATATCAAGAATGGGATTCTCTTCCTGAGTAGCGATTGCTGCAATAGAAGTTTAACAATCGTTACAGCGCCTGGTGAATATAACGATGAAAAAAAAATCTATGTTTTGAATAAAAAGTATCTGGGTATTAAATTTGATAAACCAATTAACAAGCATGTTGTTTTTGTTGTTAATATAATGATGGAAATTAAGAATGAATACAAAATATTTGAGCATACCATTGATTGTTTTAATAAATCAATGATCAAGATTCCACTTTCATCGGAAGGAAAAGCAATTCACCGGTTATTGATTGAAATAAAAGGTGAAGAAGCCACAATTGGGATAAAGTCAATATTTTTGGAATAATATGTTTAAGCCCCCTGCCTGGTGATTTTCGTGTTGAAGTAATCAATCCTATGTCCCATGTTATTTCATAGAAAGCGCATACAGTCACATGGGCCATACGGTGCAATTTCTTGGATATTCAAGTTATAAGTGAAATAAAAGCTGAATTATTACGATAGGTTACATCCCACGCGCCCCCTGCGGGGGACGGGGGGCGATGAATTAAATTCTTAGATAATTCATTTGTTCCTCCGCGGCTCTGAAGCCTATCAATTCTCACCCGAAAAAAATTCACTTTCCCCTATTTTTTTCAGACAAATAATTCATTTTCCAGTATATATAGTCAGACGAGCGCAGGAGGCATCCTCGGTGAGCCGCCCGCGTACACGAAGGGAGAATGTCCGCTTGGAAATGACAGACGCTAATATAATCGCCGAATGCCTGTCGGGCCGGACGGAGGCGTTTGCAGAGCTGATGGCGAGGTATCGGCGGATCGTGTACAACGTGATTTTCAACTACACGGGCAGCCGCGATGATTCCGATGACCTGTTCCAGGAGGTCTTCATCAGGATATACCGGTCCCTGGGAACGTATGACGCGGAATACCAGTTTTCCACGTGGGCGATACGCATCGCGGTGAACGCGTGCTTCGACTGGAGGAAGAAGCGGCGCGAGACCGTTCCGATCGAATCGGCAGCGGAAGTGAGCGACGCCAGGCCCGGGCCCGAGGAGCAATACATCGCGGAAGAGCAAACCGAACGGGTACTGGAAGCGGTGCGGGGCCTGCCGGACATGTACCGGGTGCCGGTACAGCTGTTTCACCAGCAGGGGCTTTCCTACCGGGAGATCGCCGATGTGCTGAAACAGCCGGAGTCGATAGTGAAGAACAGGCTCTACCGCGCGCGACTCATGCTCGCGAGCAAACTGAATGTGGAGTGTGGATGAAACGCCATGATGACAAGATGCAGCAGGTACAACCGGATGATGATGCGCTTCTTCGACCGCTCCCTCGGCGAAGAGCAAACCGCCTCGCTCCGTCGGCATGTCGGGGAGTGCGCCCGGTGCAGGGCGCGGTTCGACCGGCTGTTGGCGGCACTGGGATCGCTCGAGCATGTGCCCGGCGCAGAGCCGCCGGCAGGGTTGGATGAGTCCGTCATGCGGGCAGTCAGGGCGCTGCCGGTACCGGCCCCGGAGCTCGCGGGCACGGCGCCCGTGTTTGCCGCGGCCGGTATCCTGCTGGCACTCGCCTTCGCCTTTGCCCTTCAGGGCAATGGCCCGGTTGAGTTAATGCTGGCCGCGGCAAACACGCTCAACGGTGTCGTGGCGGAAGCATGGAAAACGCAGCTGGCCGCGGATTTCATCGGAGGGCTGTTCCCCGGCATTGCGGATGCGGCAGGGCGGATGTTCTGGAACGTCGTGCTGGCAGGCGGTGTGTCCTCGATGCTTGTCGGACTCCGGTCTGCGGTCGCGGTTTTGAGGAAGGTTTAGATTGATTCGTAAGATTATAGTATTGGAATAGGAGGAGTAAAATGAAAAAAGTAAAAAGTATAATCGGCGGCATGTTCGCCCTGTTGATCCTGGTAACGGGAGCGGCCGCGTTCGGCGAGCCGGCCGAGGACGTCATAATCAAGGTGGGCGAAACCGTGAAGGGCGACCGGTACGCATTCGCACAGATGCTCAGGAACGACGGCACCGTCAAAGGTGATCTTATCTTCCTTGCGCAGAATGCCGCATCTGCCGGCACGGTAGAGGGCGACGTGATCGGCGGGGGGCAGAGCGTGGATCTGTCCGGTACGGTTCGCGGCAACGTGCGCGCGGCGGGTAAGTCCGTGGTACTCTCCGGACAGATCGGTAAAAACGTGAACGCGTTCGGCGAGACCGTCCGGCTGCGCAAGGGCTCGACAGTGGGCGGGAGCCTCCTGTCCGGCGCGCGCTCCGTCACCGCGGGCGGCACTGTCAGGGGCAACGTCAGGCTGTTTGCCCAATCGGTCACGCTGGGCGGCGAGTTCTTCGGCGATGTTACCATCAACGGCGGGTTCGAAAAGCTGAAGGACGAGGACGACAGTCACCCGGCAACAACGAAGCTGACAGTCCTTCCGGGCACCGTGGTGCACGGTACGCTCGCGTTCACGGGATCTGCGGCCGATGTCAGCACGGACGCCCGGATTGGAAAATTTGACTGGAAGAAAACGCCGGAGCAGGCATCCGCGTTCAGGGCCGGGAAGACCGTGTGGAAAAGCGTGCGCATCGTGTTCATGTCCGTCGCTTTCATGCTCCTGGGGCTCCTTCTCTTCAGGGCGTTCCCGTCCGCGTTCGCGCGCATCGACGACTTTAGCTTTCAAAAGCCGTGGAGCGCCTCCGCCTGGGGCCTCGCCGTGATCTTCTCGCCGGTCGCCGCGATAGTGCTTTTCATACTGCTCCTGGCGCTTTCGGTCCTGATATCACCGGCCTTCGGGTTCGTCTTCGGTATCGCGACGGCGGGCATATACGCGGTCCTCGTGCTGCTTTCAGCGATTCCCGCCGGCATGCTGGTCGGCAGGCTCATCGCACGGAACAAGAGCATGTCGGCGCGGCTGGTGATTGGACTCGTGGTGCTGAATGGCGTCGTCCTTCTATTTGAGCTTGCGGGGAATATCCCTGCCGCGGGGCACGCCTTCAACGCGATCGCATTTGTCATACGCTTCTGCGCCGTCATGATCGGCACGGGCGCTCTCGCGCACGCGTTAAAAGAGGCTTTGGCTGCAAGACAGGCGTAAAACGAAAGGCACAGGCCGGGCCCGGGTCTCCCGCATATCCGATGCGGAGAGAGCCGGGCCCGGCACTCTCCGGATATTCATGGAAGGTTCTGAAATGGGAATAAAAGAGACTGCACCGAATGATACAAAGAATGTGTTCCGGAAATGCGGCACCTGTTCTCAAACTTTTTTTTACCTGCTGAACAGGGAATTCGGGTATCGTAAAGAAAATGAAGAACGCGCAGCGGATCTGCTGGCAGGCGGATTGATGAATCGCGGCTTCCAGTGCGGGATGCTCTGGGGCTCTGCACTTGCGGTGGGTGCCGAATCGCACCGACGGTATGGAGACAGTGACCGGGCAATTACGGTGGCGGTACAGGCAACGCAATCAGTCATGGAGTCTTATAAAGGTATTACCGGGACGCACAATTGCCGTGAAGTTGTCCATTGTGACCTCAACAAGGTTACCGGCATGTTGAAAATGATGATCGAAGTATTCTCGAAAGGACTTATGAACTTCCGCTGTTTTAATATCGCGGAACAATGGACCGGGCATGCATTGGAAACTGCCGGGGACGGTCTGTCTTTCCGGGATAATGTCCCGTCCACACCGGTAACGAGTTGTGCTTCGGAAGTGCTGAGAAAAATGGGCGCAGGCAAAGAAGAGGCGGTAACGGTCGCCGGGCTGGCCGGTGGCATGGGATTGAGCGGAAACGCCTGCGGGGCGCTGGGCGCAGTTATCTGGAAACGTTCACTGGATTGGTGTAGAGAACATCCGGGAAAAAATCCCCCGTACTTTAATAATAAAGCCGCAAAGAATATTCTGAAAACATTCATGTCCTTCACGAATTCAGAATTGCTCTGTCATAAAATATGCGGGAAAAAGTTTGCGACGCTGGAAGAACATGCCGGTTTTATAAAAAATGGCGGATGTGAAAAATTGATTCATGAGCTCGCCAGTTTGAAGGATCCGGTATTTTTATGATGAAAAAAAGCATTCTCTTTCTTTCAGTCTTTCTCATACCGCTCGCCCTCACCGCTGCTGACCTGAATGCGAACCTCGCAAAGGCGATGGAGAAAGATGTTATCGCCACGGTTAAAAAGCTCATCATGAAAGGGGCTGATTTGAACACGAAGGACCGGTTCGGCTGGACCCCGATAATCCGCGCGGCCTTGAAAAATGACTTAATTTCAGGCGATATTATGTAGTATTCAGTGAATTATTGCCGTAATATGTCCCTAAAAAATGAATTTTTTTTAAAGTAATCAAAAAAAGCCCACCTGAGCGGGCTTTTTATATTGACTATCCCCCCAGGTATCATTACCTTCCGTGTAGATAAAATAATTGATCCGACGGAGGGATACATTATGAAAACAAAAAATAGAAAGAACCTGGCCTTTGTTGTTGGCCTGACCATGCTCATCGGAATTGGCTGCTCAAATGGCGGTAAAGATATGTCATCACTTCTTCTCCTGGCAGGAGCGAACCAGGGCCCGATGCTGAGCAGCGACACTTCACTGACACCGGGCATCGGCCTGATCCAGGGCAATGCCATAGTAAACATCCCGTATGGCACGAGCCTGACGGATTTCGAATCGTCAATCGCCCCGGCTCCGGGCGCACTGTTTGACGTATTCCAGGATGACGGCGTGACACCGGCCTCGACCCTGGATGAAACATGTGTCCTTATAATAACCGCAGAGGACGGAACCCGGGTTGCTTACACGCTGGACATTCTTCCTGACCCGGCCATCGTTGATGAATGGATCGGTTTTGATCCGTCTTCGACTGAATACACCATCGTAAACGCAACTGCGGCCGAAGGTTACGAGGGAAACACTTCCGCCCTTGAGTTTGACGGAGACCCGGCGACTCTTGACTACCTTACCGTCCCGGACGCCGATACACTGACTCTCAGGGATAGCGGGACGGTGGAAGTCCTTGTCAAAGGCGATTCATTCCCAACCTGTGCAGGCATTGTGCACAAGGGGGAACAGAACGATTTCAGCGACGAGGCATGGAGCCTTCAGCTCTATCCTCATGAAGGGTCCCAGGCGCGGCTCATGATGCTCATTACCGGCGATGACGGCAACTGGATAGGCGTTCACGGGAGCTTTGACCTCCAGCCGGGGGTATGGTACCATATCGTAGGTACCTGGGACGGCTTGACGGTGCGTCTTTATGTCAACGGCGTGCTTGATGGCCAGATCGACAACACCACGGGCGGGGTCAGGGACTCAGCCGGCGCGCTCATCATCGGCGGGCAGCTCTCTGAATCGTATAACGCCTCTTATGGAAACCTGGGCTGGGACGGCATCATCGACCGGGTAGGCATACGGAGCGATTCCCTGACCGACCAGCAGGTACTGGACCGATATAACAGCCTGTAGAACATCTTTTAACGGTTTAAAAAACATTTCAGAAGCAGGGGGCCGGTCGCCATGACCGGTCCCTTCTTTTATCGCTGCTGCCATGGACCTGATGTACCAGGGATTTGAAGGCGGGGCATTCCCGTATGATTGAATTTATCTTCCCGGACCTTAATTTCTTGACAGGCGGCTTATAATGTATACGGGTTTAAGTATTCGTTTTTCAGGGGAGCGCTATGAAGAAAAAAAAACGATCTGGAAGCTTGCAGCGGGGATTATATTGGCCGCTCGGTGCTGTCCTGATCGTTGTTTCACTTAAAAAAGAGTGGCACCGGTACCGGTTAATCCGTGGCAGTCTTTCCCGATGCCCCTTGCTTTGATGCGATATAATCATACTATGTACAGTTATATGATAAGGAGAATAGCATGCCCAAATTTTTATCTGACGAATGGTTCGCGAAGGTCGAGGAGCTGACAAAGGCCGCTGCCAGCCTGGAGATACCAAAGGCCATGAAGGACGTGGTGGTTAATCTCACGGTGAGCACGGGCGGCGCCGAGGTGCCGTTTAGCATGAACGGCGGCATCATCCGGAAGGGACTCGCGGCCACGGCTGATGTCGAGATGTCCATGCCCGCGGAATATGCGCTGTCCATCATGATCAAGGGCGACTGGTCGGCCGGCATGAAGGGCTGGGTCGCGCGGAAGATAAAGGTCTCCGGAAACATGCGCAAGCTCATCCCCCTCCAGGTATACAAGCCGACCGCGTCCCAGGAGTCGCTGCGGAAGCAGATCGAATCGATCACAGAGGCCTAGTCTGCGCTCCCCCGGGGTTTTCCGGGCCCCGGAGCAAATAAGGCTTGAACAAAACGGCCGGACCGGCTATGCTCCTGCCATTAACGGATGGAGGATACATGAAATGAAGATAGTGAAATGGATCGTTATCATCCTGCTGGTGCTCGCGGCGCTCTTCGTCATAATCGGGGTCTCGCTGCCGGACAAGGGGGCGGTCGAGCGTTCGGTACTCATCAAGGCGCCGGTCTCGGTTGTGTTCGAGAACGTCAACAACCTCAGGAACCACGAGAAGTGGGACCCCTGGCAGGCGGCCGACAAAACGATGAAGATCACCTACGGCCCGCTAACCTCGGGCAAGGGCGCGTCCTACTCCTGGACCAGCGCTAACTCGGGGACCGGCACCCAGACCATTACCGAGAGCGTGCCCAACTCGCTCGTCAAGACCGAGCTTAACTTCACGGACATGGGCAGTACCGCAACCGGGTGGTTCAGCTTTGCCGGGGCCGAGGGGGGTGTCCGCGTAACCGAGGGCTTCATGAGTGCGCCGCACAAATGCTTCTGCGGACGATACCTGGACCTCCTCATCTACCCTGAGATAGGGAAATATTTCGTGAAGGGCCTGGACAGGCTAAAAGAGGTGAGCGAAGCGGGTATGTAACGCCCGTGCGGGGACCGATATCACGGGACGCTGTCACGCTCTCCCGTCTCCCTGCATGGGCAATCCGTGATGTAAGCCGGGCCCCACGATGCTAGAAACAGGTTCCGCGCCGCTGCCGAATCGTTGTGATCGCAGATGACGACGGATTCCTGCTCAGCCGCGTGGTGCCTTCAGTCGCGGCACTCGTCGATGATCACGACCATAAATAATCATACCCCGGTAACGCAGGGTGTAATAACCGTCCGATCGGATCATGAATTTTTTTCTGGCGAGTCATTATTGTTAATTAAATTATTGACTATATTCTAAAATACTATTATATTAACGTAATTAATCATGAAGGAGGATTGTCATGAACTCAGTATCAAGCTCTTTCTGCCGGAATAGTTCGTGCCGGAATTACCGGTCTAACGATTCAATATATGATGCAAGATTGTGTGACAGATCGCATAACTTTTTCTCATTCAAATTCATTTCATGGTAATGATGAGGGCCTGCCGAAAGCAGGCCTTTGTTGTCATACGTGCTTATTATGCTGATCGCTTTCTAACAGTTTCCAGAAAAAATCCCTCCATGGATTTTTTTGCCGACGCATTTTAGCGCATCCTGCGCTGCGTCGGCATTCGGACATAATTGCTTTCATGTCCTTCTTGTTTAATAAGGAAACAGATATATTTATATGATATAATTGACCTGATCCAGATTAGTTGGTATATTGAAGTGCCACATTCAAGGAGTTACACCATGAAAATGGTTAAGCATTTCTTAACCAGGATTCCACGTAATAAAAAATTATATTTCCTTGGATCAATATTATTAATATTAATAATCGTTCGGCTGATCACGCCTTTATTTGTAAAAAAATACTTAAATGATTATCTGGCACATAGTATTGAAAATTATTCCGGCCATGTTGAAGATTTTAACCTGTCCCTGTGGCGGGGGGCCTGCCAGATTGAAAAATATAATTTGAAGAAAACATCATCAAAAAAAAATAATCCTTTTATTGAGGTTGAGAGAATTGATATTTCAATTTTATGGGGTGCGTTATTCCGCGGTAAGCTTTTATTTGATATGAATGTTGCCGGTCCCAAGATAAACTTCGTTGATAGTAAACGAAAAGAGAACAAGCAGCTTGGGAAAGATTTTAATTGGAAAGATCTATTAACTATTCCTTTTAACGTGGAGAGCCTGAGGGTTACCAAAGGCGAGATTCATTTTTATAATAATGAAACAAAGGACCCAATCAACATCTTTCTTAAAAATATTGAAGTGAGAGCAAATAATATTTATAATTTAATGAAAAAGGATGTAAATTTATTTTCCGACTATGAGGTTGCCGCAATAGCTCAAAACCATGCGAAGCTGTATAGTAAAGGCAATTTTAATGTGTTAGTTGAACCTCCCGCTTTTTATGTATTGATTACATTCGAAAAGCTAAAACTAACTCAAATAAATAACTTTTTGAAAGTTTATGGGCCAATAGATGTAACCCGGGGGGAATTCTATTTGTATGTGGAATTGACGAGCAAGCAGGGCAAACTCTATGGTTATTTGAAACCTATTATTAAAAACATGAAAGTAAGAGCAGGGGGAAAGGGTCGGGATGATTCATTTGAAAATTATGGTTTTGGAGCTGCCATAACTATGCTGAATGATACTCTTAAAAATAGGGATACTGCAGTAGTTTCAGCTATAATCCCTTTAACGGGAAATTTAAATGATCTTCAGATGGATTTCGGGAAAGGACTTAGTTCCGCCATCGATAATAGCTCCGGAAAACGCCATGTTAAACCCGGTATTGATAAAAAAATACATATTGAAAAACCAGATTAACAAAAGAATACAGATGACAATTTTCCAGGGCTGCCATTGTCATCCTTTCCTGTTTGCAGCGGGATTCCGTAGTGTGTATTCATTGTTCGCCTGAAGGAGTATTTTGAAAAGAAATTGGAAAAGAGTGATTTTCATTGAATACTAAGAGATCAAGAGACTTTCCTGTCGTTTGCGTGGGCGGTTCGGCCGGCGGTCTTGACGCTTATATCAGGTTATTGAAAAATCTGCCCGCCGATATGGGCGTTGCCATTGTCATCGTCAATCACCTGAGAACTGTTGACACAATGCTCCACGAGATTCTCCCGACATACACGGAGATGCCGGTTGAACTGATATCTGATCGATTGGATATTGAATCCGACCATGTCTTCATCATCCCGCCACAGCGTGATCTTCACGTTCTTGATGGAGAGTTCCATCTAAAGCCGATATCGAAGCCCAGGGGATGGCCCGACGTGATAACAGTTTTTCTGCGCTCACTGACCCGGCACTGGGCGGGCAAGCTTATCGCTGTCATCGTCTCCGGCTATGATGGCGATGGTGCGGCGGCATTGAAAGGCATTAAAGAAGTGGGGGGCGTAACCATCGCACAGAAGATAGACACCGCCGAGCAACCGGACATGCCTGAGAGCGCAATCGAAAGCGGTTATATAGATTTTATTCTTTCACCGGAGGATATAGCGAAAGCAATTGTTCGAATTGCGCATGCGACGGAATTACATTAACTGATGGGTTCAGAAACAATGTTCCATAACGGCATTTACAGTTTTCCCTTTCTTTTCCCGGCGGATATCTTTAAAAACCAGCCAGGCTATTTTTTGCAGGAGGCCTTGTGTGAGACTTTGCAGTTACCGATATGGCACCTTCCGTCTTGCGGGACTTTGCTGGACAGGTTGTATAAATTGATGCAAAACTTTAGTGGATGTGGTATCTGTAAAATTGTGTGGCCTTATAAATTCAATGGGCTTTCCCACGGGAGAAAATTTTCGTGAACAACATCCGGCGATATTTGTCAGCAACAATTATCGGAAAAGAGAGGTAGCATGACCAAGAAGAGGTTGGCATTGATGATGGAGTGGCTTCGGCCGGCAGGTATCGGACTTGTCATTTTTTTCTCATACTACTTCGGCAATGACGTGATCGCACAATTTCATATTATGGGGCCATTCATAGTGATGATTATGTCCGGCACGGTGGCCTTTGAATCTCTGATATTGGGAGAAGCGGCCTCCGAGAAAATCGGTTATGCACCCAATCGTGCTTATCAAATTCAATCGGGTCTGGCCAATGCGGCCACAGCCGTCACGGCCTTGCTTGTTTACGTGCTTGATTGGGGGAGATATGCTGATGCCACAATCGTCACAGCGATGCTGATGTTCTTTATTTTCTCGGCTGCCAATCATGTCGCCACAGCCATAATGGATCGGAACATGAAACCTGTCAATTTATTGCGCCCGGCCGTGACATTACTATTGGTTGGCTTACTTGTTCCACTTATGATCAAAGCCCTGTCTTGGTAAATCATCGCATAGTAAATGAGAACAGAAACCGGGTATCTATCGGACTCTTGAAATAACATGATTCGAGCCCCCCGGGGGGAACGGGGGGGCGAGGTTTTTCACGCCAGTTTCTTCTTATACGATTGTATCAGCTTCTCCGCCTTCTTGTACTCTCCCTTGAAGATATAGAGCATGCTGAGCTTGGTGAGGTCTATGACCTGCGGCTCCCGCGCGGCCATGTCCTGTTCCAGGTCCGTGATCGCCTCTTCCAGGTCGCCGATCTCCTTCATCTTGTTCTCGTAGGTCAGCTTCTCGAGGTACTTCTTGAAACGGGCGTATTCAGGCCTGCACTCGAGCGCGTCGGTCAGGAACTTCACCGCGTGGTCGTACATGCCCAGGTAGAAATAGCAGAACCCGTAGTAGCGGTTTATGAACGACTTGTCCTCTGCCAGGTCTTTTATCCGGTCCAGGCACTCGATGGCCTTGCGGTACTGCTTCCATTCGTAATAGATGTGGGATAGGAGGTAGTTGGCCTTGAGATGCCGCTGGTCTACGGCGACGACCTCGCACAGAAACTTCTCCGCCTTCTTGTAGTTTTCCTGGCTGTAGTGCACCAGTCCCAGGTAGTAGTTCCCTTCCAGGAAGTGCGGCTCCCGCTTGACGGATTCAGTGAAATATTTGAGGGCCTGCGCGTAGTTTTTACGGTTGTAGTGCTCGACCCCGAGGTTCAGGAGCACGCGGTAGTGCTGGTCGATCTTGAGCGCGTCGAGGTAGGCGGTTATGGCGGCCTCCGCGTCCCCCTGCCGCGCGTAGATCTCGCCGATATTGTTGTAGGCTGCCACGAAGTCCGGGTGGAGGTCGATTGCGCGGCGGTATTCGTTGATCGCCTCGTCAAGGTAACCCTGGTTGGAAAGCTCAAGGGCGCGGTTGTAAACGACGACTGCTTCTCTCGGCACTGAGTTCGGTATCATGGTAATCCCTCTCGCGATCGGTTTTTGATGCTCGGGTGCGGCCGGCGCCAGCCCGGCGGGCGGTGGACCGCATCATTACTGGTATCGGCCTGTTGGGCGTGATTTTTAAGTAAAAGTTTAACGAAAGCATCCGGTGGATTTTCAACCGAAATCGGCCATATTTTGGCCCTGGGGGGGGTTTTAATCTTGACAATTGCCCGCCGGTATATACGCTAACGGGGTCGGATTGAAGAATCAGCCCCGCCGTATTTTTGAATGAGAGTTCATGACATATGTTCGGTAAGAAGATCAATACCACCAGGGTCTGGCCTGTTACCCTCAAGATAATAATAACCTTCAGCCTGTTCATTCTCATCTCGAATTTCTCGTCAAACTACATCAATTACATATTCAACCGGTCCCAGCTCCTGGCCCTGATGAACCAGCTCCTCACAAAGGATTTGAAGAACATGTACTCCTACTGCAACGACCAGTACGAGATTTACCAGCTGGACAAGAACCTGGAGGGGTCCATCGACGCGATCGAGAAGCGGGGCGTGCACGAGCTGAAAAACACCAAGGCCGTGATCCTCGGTGTGGGCACCGACGGCAAGCTCCTGTTCCAGGCCTCGCGGCCCGGACTTCCCCGGCACGGCTCCCTGGCCGATACGCCGGGCCTGGGCCGCATGAAGGAGGGCCTTGCGACGGGCAGGGACGAGGGCTCGGTCACCTTCCACTACAATGACGAGGAATATTTCGGGATGTACAAGTTCAATCCCCGGTGGAGCGCTTTTATCGTCAGGGCCGAGGAGGTGAGCGAGTTCTATGCCGAGTCCCGCTCCAACTTTCGCATCATCAGCGCAGTCATCATCGCCATAACGGTGATCGTCGGCGGCATCGGCATTTTTATCCTGCGCTTCCTGCTGCGGTATATCGATGTGATCACGCGCTCCATCATGAAGATGGTGAAGTCACAGCAGCTCGAGCTGATCGATCTCTCCGGCGCGACCAACGACGACATCACTTACATGGGCGCGGCCTTCAACTCGCTCTCGAGCACGGTCGACAACCTGATCGGGATTTTCCGCAAGTTCGCGAACCAGGACGTGGTGAACAAAGCCTACCGCGACCGCGAGGTCAAGCTCGAGGGCACCCGCCGCGAGCTCACGATACTATTCTCGGACATCAAGAGCTTTACTTTTATAACCGAGACGCTGGGCACGGACATCATCAAGCTTCTCAACCTCCACTACGACCGGGCGATCCGCGAGATCGTCGGCCTGGACGGCGTGATCGGCTCGATCATCGGCGACGCGCTCCTGGCCGTGTACGGCGTGCTCGAGGGATCGGGCAAGAACAAGTCCTACCAGGCCGTCATGTCGGCGAACCGCCTGCAGGAGGTGACGGAGACGCTCCGCCTGCGGATGGGCAGCATCCGGGAAGAAATGATTCGGCAGAACGGGAAGCTCACGGCGGACGAGGAAAAGATATACAAGGCCGTGCTCCTGGAGATCGGGGTCGGGATAGACGGCGGCGAGGTCTTTTACGGAACGCTGGGGTCCTACGTGCGGATGACGAACACGGTCATCGGCGACAACGTCAACGCGGCGTCGCGGATGGAGGGCCTGACCCGCGTGTACAAGGTGCCGATCATTTGCTCGGAGTACGTCAGGGGCGACATCGAGGCGAATGTCGAGGGGCACGGGATCCACTTCGTCGAGCTCGACACCGTCATGGTGAAAGGGAAAACGACCGGGCAGAAGATCTACTGGCCTGTTACGGACGAGGAATACGGCGGCGTCCTGTCGAAGGAGCTGGCCGCCTTCGAGCTGGGGCTCGAGCTCTACTACAAGGGAGACTGGATCGGCGCTCACACGAAGTTCAAGAAATGCACCCTCCCGGTCGCGGAGGTGTTCGTCGAGCGGACGCGCGAGCGTCCTCCTAAAGGGTGGAACGGAATATGGGAAATGAAAACGAAATAAAAGACTTCAGGGAAGCGAAGATGGTCGAGGAGATCATCGAGGCAGCGGAAAGGGACTCGGCCCATGATGCGCCTGCCCGGGGCGGCTCCCCGGCGCAGGGCGATCCTGTGCATGCACAGTTGCAAAAACGGTCGCCATTCCTCCCCGAGGAAATCCATGACCTGGACGGTACCGCGCAGATCTACTCGCTCGAGGAGGAGTACGCCCGCACCAGGAAGAACAGGAACTACCGGCTCTACCTGTTCATCCTTGGCTTCATCGCCGTCGTGGTGCTCTGCGTGCTGGGGTTCAAGCTCTACCGCGAATGGCGGGACTCGATCGTGGATGTGGCCATCACCGATTTCGAGGACCTGCGGCTCAAGGACGTGATCGATTCGGCGCGCAAGCGGGGGAGCAACATCGACGTCTACCGCATCGAGCTGAAGGTGCTGGAGGCGGAGATGCTCACGGCAATGCTCGGGGTGCGGCGCGAGTCGTACGCCAGGGAGATGGCCGTGATCTCGCAGGGGCTCGACGACGCCGAGACCGACGCGAAGACCGCCGCGATCCGCGCCGACGAGGAGGTGCGGCTGAAGAGCGTGCGGGCCTCCTACAACGGGCTCATGGCCCGGAAGCGTTCCCAGATCTTCGTGCAGGAGGACGCGCGGGAGCGGGAGGAGACGGAGCTGGCGAAGCAGGGCGCCGCGTCCCGCTTCTCGAACACCGACCGCCTGTACGAGCTCCACATGAAACGGCTCCAGAACCGGCAGGAGACCGGCGTCGAGGCCCTGAAGAAATACTATGACGGGTACATGGACTACATCATACTGAAATACAATCCCGTGTTCGGCCAGCCGGCGGCCGGGATCACCGGCGGGAGCGGGCCCGCCCTTACCGCCGGCGGCGCGCTCAGGGAATACGATCCGTTGCTGGACGAGTACGGGTTCAGCGCCGGCGATTTCGGCGCGCTCAGGAAGCGGATCGGCGACGGGACGATCGTGCTGAAGAGGCTTATGCGCGTGCCCTACCGGAACTCGGTGCCGCAGGCGCTGAAGGCGCTGGACGTCATGACCGGGACCATGGTGCGCGACTATGAGAACCTCTGGTCCAGGCTTATCGGGGCGCTTGCGTCGAAGAACCAGCTCATCAAGAAGTACGAGTATCCCCTCGATTTCGTCCTCGCGGCCAGGAAGGAGAATGGCCTCATTCTGGACCCGCGCGAGAACGACTCCATTCTTGTTTACTTGAACCGCTCCCTGAAGATCGAGGACGGCCAGACCGCGTCGGTCTACAATGGTGACCGGTACGTGGGCAGGATACGGCTCTACCGCGACCAGCGCGGGACCTACCGCGGCTCTGTGGTGTCCCTGGCGAACAAGAACGCGGTCATCAAGCCCACGAACAGGGTGATGCTCGACGCGAAAAAATGACACCCCATGATTATCGCCACTTTTAACGCAAATTCAATCCGGGCGCGGATGCCGGTCATCGAGCGCTGGCTCGCGGAGGTTGCGCCGGACGTGCTCTGCATCCAGGAGACGAAGGTGGAGGACCGGGATTTCCCCGCTGACGCGATCGCGGCTCTCGGCTACCATGTCGTGTTCCGGGGCGAGAAGTCGTATAACGGCGTCGCGATACTCTCCCGCCACGAGATCGAGAACGTGTCGTACGGGTTCGACGGCGCGGGAAACGACGAAGGCACGCGCCTCGTGTCCGCGCGAATCCGCGGCATCGATATTGTCAACACCTATGTCCCGCAGGGAACCTCCCCTGAATCGGAAAGGTTCCAGTACAAGCTGGGCTGGTTCGGGCGGCTGCTCGAGCACTTCACCAGAAACTACAGGACCACGGACCGGCTCCTCTGGCTCGGCGATTTCAACGTGGCGCCCGAGCCGATCGACGTGCATGACCCGAAGCGGCTCCTGGGCCATGTGGGGTTCCACCCGGACGAGCACCGGGCCCTGGCCGCGGTGAAGGCCTGGGGCTTCACCGACGTGTTCCGCAAGCACGAGCCGGGCCCTGGCCACTACTCCTTCTGGGACTACCGCGTGCGGGACAGCGTGGCGCGCGGGCTCGGGTGGCGGGTCGACCACCTCTTCGCGACCGGGCCCCTGGCAGGGGCCTCGGTGCGAGCCTGGATAGACCGCGGTCCACGGACCTGGGAGCGACCCTCCGACCATACGCCCGTTGCGGCCGAGTTCTCCGTGTAAGGGGGCGGCCGTGACCGTGGGAAGCACCATCAGATGCACAGTCTGTGCCATACTCATTACGCTCCCGCTCCTCCTTGTAGCTGCGGAGGAAAAGGCCCCTGGCCCGAAGGACCCGGTGTCCCCGTCTGCAGACTTCAGCGGTAAAGAGGGCGACCGGCAGCATGCGGTCCGCGCCGCGCTGGTGAAGGCCCGGGGCGAGCGCCTCGAAGGCGAGCTGTTCCTCGCCTTCACGTCCCTCAACCTGTCCGTGGCCGGGACCGGCGGCGCGAAGATACGGACCGTCCCCCTCGCCGGGATTGCCGCGATAGAGTTTGTTCGCTGGCAGGGGCGGAAGAGGCGGGACAACGAGTACGCCTTCTACCCGACGCGGATCCGGGTGACCCTCGCCGATAAAACCGTGATCGAGAGCGGGATTAACACCACTTCACTCTACCGGCTGCGCCTGAGAACAGGGGGCCGCACGATCTCTCTCTACACCTTTTTTTTCGAGTACCGTGAAAAGGACGCATGGAAAAATTCCGGCGAGAAGACGATGGCGTACCCTGAAACAAACCCGCATGCGGACACGGTGGTGAGGATCGAGATGCTCCATGAATCCGGAACGAATCCGCTTGACGCCATCATCAAAATGCTGAGCAAATAATAATTCCCGGGATATAACCGGGATACCCTGTATATAATAGACTTGTTGCAAAACTCAATAATCAATGCTATTTTCTCCGTCGTCTTCAATCCCCCCCCCCATCCCCCATAGGGGGCGCGTGGGAAATATCTTCATGTGAATATACATGCTTAGTGGTGTATATTACAGGATGATTGTCCTGGATTTTTTAAGCATTTCTACGCCAGGATTTATAACGCGCATACGTACCGCTCTTTCACTCGTGCCCCCTTTGGGGGACAGGGGGAAGAAAGCTGAATTACTTCCAAAAGAAACGGCCATTTTTGGGCGGAACGGAAATTTGCCAGACAGCGCCGCGCTCTGATGCTATGTTAGACGCGTGCAGGAGACGGCGCCCGGACTCACGGTATGACCGAAGATCAATATCGTTCAATACATGTTGTGTGACACGGCGTTTCGGATGAAATATATATATTTTCCTGGCTGAAAAATACTATCATTGCAAGAAACAAATATTGACGAGTTTTTGCCTGGCATAATTAAAGAATGCTGACCGGACGGTTAATGCAGCAGGAGTATTAACCGCTCCATCCGGATCAGCGTTTTGGAAGAATGATCACCGGGAGGGCCTGTTATGAGAAAACGTAGTATCCGGTGTATTCGGTTACATCTTGCAATTGTGGTCTGTGCTGCGCTGCTGTTGTCCCATGTACTATGGACCGATGCGCGGGCGTGCGACGTCGCTGTCGTGTCCGGAACAATCACGGCCAACGGGAGGCCCCTGATATGGAAAAACAGGGACTGTTCCGCGAACTGGCACCAGCAGGTCGCCTTCTTCACCGGCGAATACGCTGGTCCCGGCAGCTATATCATGGTCCACGATTATGACGATGTCGCGAATATGAATAACGGCACCCCGATCAATCCCTCGGGCGGGCTGAACCAGGCAGGCTTCGCGATCGCCTGTACCTCCGTATACGAAGATTTCATGCCGACCAACGAGGCGATAAATATAAACACCATGCTCATCTGGGAAGCGCTGAAGCGGTGTGTGACCGTTGGCGATTTCGAGAATCTCGTGAAGAACTGGCACACCTGGCATGTCGGCAAGGTCATCAGCGGCAACTTCGTGGTCATTGACGCCCGCGGCGGCGCCGTGCTCTTCGAATGCTATACCGGGACCGTGCTGGGGCTGATCCGGCCGGTACAGTTCCGCAAGTTCGACGCGAACACCGGCAGGGTGACGGACCAGTACGGTATAACGCTTCGCTACCCGTCGGGCAGCTACTGCGGGTACGAGAACCGCGCGAACAACAATTCCTACATCTTCATCAATTACGGGGAAGAGCGGAAGGTTCGGGCGGACGGGATCCTCGCGGCCCTGGCCGACTCCGGCATGCTGGACTACCGCTCGGTCATGCGGCTCGTCGCGCGCGACGTGAACGGAAAGCAGCTTGCCGCGAGCTCGTCGGAAAGCAACTATAGCACCACCTACTGCATTAGCAGGTCCCAGACCCGGCTGGCCATGGTGGTGGACGGCGTTAACGCCGGAGACGATCCGCACCTGGCCACGTTCTGGTGCAACCTGGGCGAACCGTCGATCGGGATATTCACCCCCTACTTTCCGCACGGCGGCGACGTTCCCTATGCCGCCTACGTGGATGACCTCACGATCGCGGGCGCGTTTTACGATACCAACGACACCTGCCTGATGAACCGGGCCATCAACCGCCGCGAGATCTGCGACAACCTCATGTACGAATCGAATGACGGGAACGCGATCACCGGCATCGATGACGGCACTATCAACAAGCTCGAGCTGGCGAAGGTCCAGGCATGGACGCTCCCGCTCGAAGACATCATCATGGACAGCACCGAGGAGTATCTCGACCAGCTGCGCGGCGATTCCTCGGTCGCCACGCCGGAAAATCTGTTCAACCTGTCCGCTTACTGCATGGCATACGGGTATATCAACTATAACGAGACCTCTCCCGGCCTCTTCTACGGATGGGACCTTGATAAACCGCTGGGCCTGTTCTGGTAAGGCGACATGGCGGTGCGCGCATTATAATGCCTGGAGGGTATTACATGAAAAGGAAGCTTCTCATCATCGCGATCATATATACGGCCTGCATGCTGGCTGCGGCATGCGACAAAAAAGAAACCACGTCATCCGGATCAATCCTTGAACAATACCTGACCGGCGGCGGGGAGTTCTCGTCCGGGGGCGGCTCAACGGGCGGCGATACGACCGGAGGTGGTAACACGGATGGCGATACGACCGGCGGCGGCACCACGGGCGGAGGTACCACGGATAGCGGCATCACGGGCGGTGGCACAACCGGCGGCGGTACGAGCACTGATGACGTGGTGAAGCTGGTGTTCATGGGTGACGTGATGATGGCCCGTAAAGTGGAAACATCGGTGAAAAATAACGGAGCAGGAAATTATTCCTTTCTATTCAATAAAATTGCCGGGTATACGAAGAGCGCGGACCTTGCCTTTGGTAACCTCGAGAGCGTGATCTCGGATACCGGGTCGGCCGACCCGGTCAAGGTGCTGCAGGGGACCGCCTTCCGCGCGAAGCCGGCCGCGGTCAACGGCCTTCTCTCGGCCGGAATAGACGTGGTTTCCATGGCCAATAACCACGCCCTTGACTACTCGAGGAGCGCCATGTCCGACTGCTTCGTCAGGCTGAAGGCCGCGGGCATATCCTACGTCGGGGCCGGCGAGACCTTCGACGAGGCTTACACCGCGAAGATCTTCACCGTTAAAAATACCCGCATCGCGTACCTGGCCTATACCCTGGTGGGTGACGAGATGGGATCGCGGGCCCAGAAATATGACGCCGCGACCGGCCTCGCGGCCCGGTCCGGCGTGGCCTGGTACTACTCGAAATATATTTATTCCGGAATCAAGGCTGCCCGGAGCCAGGCCGATATCGTCATCGTGTCTATCCATTTCGGCACGGAGTACGAGACCGCGCCGTCGCATCTGCAAGACCGGTTCGCGCACCTGGCCATGGACCGCCAGGCGGACATCGTCATAGGGCACCATCCGCACGTGGCCCAGCCGGTCATGGTGTACCAGAAGGGGTATCTCGCCTATTCGCTGGGAAACTGCGTGTTCGACCAGGGCGACGCAGAGACGAAGAAGGGACTCGTGTTCGAGGTGACTGTCACGAACAGGAAGATCTCTGCCGCCCGGGCGAGGAATATCCTGATCAACCAGTACTACCAGCCGGAGCTGGTCAACTAGCGATAGGGCTGCAAACGCGATAGGGCCGCAAACGTTTGCGGCCCTATCGGAATAACTTATCGCGCCGGCGCCGGCTTCATTTCCTCCGATAGACGCTTCATGACCTGCTCGATTCGGCCCCCGCCCGCCAGCGCGTTCGGCATGCTGAGGATGATCTCGAGGTGCTTCTTCAAACCGGCCGTGCCGATGAAAAACGGTACCACGTCTATGCTGGGAGGGATCCCCAGCAGGGCGGTTGCGTTGAACCCGCCTCCGCTGAAGTATTCGGCCGGGATCCTGCCCATGTTCGAGATGATGCCCGAGTTCCGGTACAGGCCCGTTTCCGGCTTCCGCGCGATTTCGCTTTTCAGCAATCTCCTGATCATCCGGAGCGGGAGAAAACGCACCAGCGCGTCGACCCGGTAGAGCTCGCCGTCACGGCGCTCGTCCATCTGTTGTTTCATCGTGTTCCCGAGCGTCGCGGGCGTGTCCTCCTTCGCGATGTCGAGATAGACCAGGTTGGTGATGTTGCCGGTGTTGCGCAGGCCGGGCACGCGCGGCCGCAGGTCGACCGGCACGGCGA
>JBGTBN010000005.1:0-30090 GCA_041749375.1 Spirochaetota bacterium | reverse complement strand
ACTCTGGTGCATGGATTATTCGAAAAAATATATGAAAATGCAATGTCAGTTGAATTCCTCCGTCGCAACATTCCCCTGGATCAGCAAAGAAGGTTTGTCGTAAACTATAAAAACGAAATTATTGGTGAATATATCCCGGATTGAATTGCCTACAGTAGAATTATTATTGAAATCAAGACAATAGAAGCAATTACAAATCATGAGAGAGGTCAAGTTATAAACTATCTCAGGCTGACCGGTTCGAAATCAGGATTAATCCTGAACTTCAAGAAATCGAAATTGGAATGGGAAAGAATAATTCTGTAAATACTAATTAGTGTTCATTCGTGTCCATTCGTGGTTTAAACGGCTTTCATGTTCACCTACAGCCAATAACCGGCACGAATAACGAAATTTTATTTCGCACTGCGGAATACCTTGGCCGAAGCCTTTTGGCACCTCCTGTGCGGCTTCGGCATTAGCTCCTCCGTGAGCGTCACGGCCGGGTATTTCCATAATAGCATGATAACCAGCGTTGACCATGTTAACAGGAAAATAACATTCAGATACAAGAGCTGGGTCGACCGTAATACGAAGGAAAAAACCTTTTCTGAAATGACCATTGACATCTTTGATTTTATGGCACGAATGCTCTTTTTCCTTCCTGATAAGCATCGAAAAGCGATACGATATTACGGGATATACGCGCATGGAATTAGTAAAAAGTTAGAGCGACTACAACGAAAGACATGGGCGAAAGCCATACAAAGCTCATTTGATAAAAACCCCGAGCTATGCCCTGACTGCGGCGCGCCACTTCGACAAGCTCAGGGCAAGGAAATGATCGAATCCTCTGTGTTTGCCTTCTTCGCAGACCGGGAATGGCGAAAACTGTGGAGAACACACCTTCTGCACTGTGGCTACTTCAGAATGAAGAAAGGGCCGTGATGTTTACCTTTGGGTGGTCTACTAATAAAATATACTGGTAATTACTCTAACTGCTGTTGTTCTATACAGCGGGTCGGGATTCTTTGGCCATTTCTTGCAAAATTGCGCATTTTTTCGGCGCGCGCGACCCTTCGGCAAGCTCAGGGCAAGAATTTTAAGCTCCCTGTCCAGTGCTTTTTTTGTTGAAAATATTGATTTGATCTCCCATACTTGCTTCACATAAGGTCCAGTATGTCGCCTGGGCCGGTACTGGATAGGACACACTTTACTAGATAAACATTGTGTCCCATGGGCTGTTTCTGACGAGGGCACAATTTCCTTGATAGTTAATAGGCCACTTCCCATTTACCTGATGCGGAGCGAACGAATACAAGACGGGGCGGATAGAGTACGGAATAGACCATCATGATGCACATCTGCACTTCGTTGTTCTTGATGCGGTCAATCTCCTTTGACTTGATCGGGAAATAGAGCGCTCCCTTCTTGCTTCGAACCACGACTTCGGGATTTCCGGTCGTGACGAAATCCAACTGGTCTTCAGGCTGTACGCCCACACGGAGACCCGCCGCATACCCTGTGTAAAGGCACCTGGTTTTTTTAACCACGGGCAGGTTTATATTCCGGTTACCCTCCAGCATCCTGTAGATCATGTTAAAATCCGGCTTGAAAAAATCCGCCCGCTCCTTCACGATCCTTGCCAGCGCTTTCCTGTCGTCATCGCTGAGTGACTGTACAGCAGGATAATGATGCCAGGGCAGGTCTTCCGCGAAATCAGCAACAAATTCCCGTTCAAACACGATACGACCGGAGGCTTTCCGGTCGTCGACACCCTCGCCGGTCTGATTGGTTTCACGTATTTGGCCCGACGAGTCTTCCTCTTGTGTAACCTGATCTGTTACTGACGCCCATCGAAGCTGTGCGCGGTATCGGGCTTTCGAATCAGAGGGTACGAACTCGATGCGGATGCTGTTCTTCCCCCTGCGTAATACCGGGCCAAGGGATTGCATCGGTACCCAGACCGAAGGAGCAATTTCGCGTTCTTCGAAAAGGACCGGGACCTTCTTCTTCTGTACCTCCTGTTCGGCTATCGGGATGTTGTTGATGTACACAAACGCCTTGCCGGGTACGGTTTCAACCGTTTCGGCCTTTTCCGGGTCACCGAGAAAAGGAGTGAACTTGACTTCAATATTAATTACTTTAGCCATGGTGATCGATGACCAGAACAGGAGTAGAACTACAATGGATGTACGCATGGTATTCTCCTTTCATTGGGAGCGATATTGTTTTTGTATTTAATGTAAGCCACCGTTCCGGAAGGGACCTGGAGAAAAACAGGGAAATGCGGCAGGGGGCCGCGCGCTTTCGCTCGGACCCGCGCCTTGCAGGCTGTCAGCCCGGCCCTATTTTTTATACGATATCGTCTGGTCCTTCTTTATGCCGAACGCGTTTACTTCCCGGTGCGAGGGGAGAAGTATGTTGATCGTATTCCCTTTTATGCCGCTGCCCGTGTCTGCGACTAGGTATTCCTTGCCGTCGTAGGTCACCGTTGATCCGAGCGGGATCACGTCCGGATCGGCGGCGCAGATGTTTTTGCCTTCGGCCAGGAGCTTCTTCATGCTCTGCCCGGTGGACACCCTGCCTTTCCATTGCCGGGTATTGCATTTGGCGCAGGGGCAATAGGCGTAGACTGTGGCGGTCAGGGTCCCTCCGGACCCTGTAAGGGAGCTGAATATCCCTTCCTTCGACTTGTTCCCGTCCTTTGAGCACAGGAAGCACCCGGACAGGCCGGCCGCAAAAAAGACCAGCAGGGTCAGAGCCGCGCAGGCATGCAGGGTTTTTCGCAGGTCAGTTTTCATGTGGTTCCTCCCCGGGTAACAGATATCAGGTACATGTTAGTTAGTTTTTCCATGCCGAGTCAAGAATAAAAGTAATTAATGGCGGACCGGGGGCGATGCGGCTAACTGATCGAATCCGGGACCCGCTTCTATAGTCTGCCCAGGAGCCCGGCGGCCCGCTCATTCCTGCGCAGTGCCGACCACAATCGATTTAATCGTCTCGATTTCCTTCGACTTTATGCTCATCTCTTCCCGGAGATCGTATTCCATCTGCAGACCCAGCCAGAAATCGGGCGTGGTGCCAAAAAATTTTGAGAAGCGTAATGCCGTGTCAGCGGTAATGCTTCTGCGCTTTTTCAATATCTGGGAAATCCGCGTGGGGGGGGTTTTGGTTTCCCTTGCCAGGCGGTAGGCGGTGATCTTAAAGGGTATCAGAAATTCCTCCTTTAAGATTTCGCCGGGGTGTATATTGGGTATTTTTTTCATGGCATGCTCTCCTTAATGATAATCCACTATTTCCACTTCAAAGGCGTCGGATTTGTCCCAGATGAAGCGAATTCTCATCTGGTCGTGAATGCGAATTCTGTAACGGTCTTTCCTGTCGCCTTTAAGCTTTTCCAGCCTGTTGGCCGGAGGAATCCGCAAGTCGTTTAACTCCTTCGCCCTCTGGATCATGAACAGTTTTCTCAATGCAATTTTCTGAATGGAAGCCGGGAATTTTTTCGAATATACCTGGTTCCAGATCTTTTCGGTTTCCCTGCACTTGATCGAGCGAATCATGGTGTATATTAACGCGTCGCGTTAATAACGTCAAGCATTAAATACGATGATGGGGATGAGGCCGGAACCGCCCATCTGATCGCAAGTCTATCTCGTGAAAATATTGCCCTGGCACCGCGCCCCCCTTGGGGGACGGGGAGGAAATGCTATACTCCCCGGGCACCATGTCCCCTCCGGGGGCGATGCACTGAGCCTGTCGATGTGGACGGGAAGGAATCGAACCAGAGGCTGCGCCTTTGCGAGTGACCTTTGCATATTCTCGCGAGTTTTTTCCTTGCTATTTAATCCTTCATGTCCCATCCATAGACCATTCCGCAGAAACCTCTGCCATACAGGAGCAACCCATGCGTACCTTGAAACCGGCCAGGATCTTACTCTTTGCCATGCTTGGAGCAGTTTTTGCCACGATGGGAGACGCGTTCCATGTGCGCACGCATACGCTCTCATACCCGAACCCGTTCCTGTTCGGCCAGGCCTGGTGGGTCTTTCCCGGATTTCTGCTGGTATTCCTGTTAATGGGATATCTCTATGTTCTCGCAATCGGGGGCCTGTTCATCGGCATGCAGGCACGGCATAGCGCGTCACGGGGGAGCGCACGCGAGATGATCGAGGCGGCCGCCGCTTTTATCTTCGTCTATTTTCTTAGCGGTTACGGGAATTACGATCCTGCCCTGCTATCGGTGATCTTCTATATGGCATTCCTCCTGCGCTGGCTCTTCAGTTATGACCGGGCGTGGCTGCTCCTCATTGCCGTGGTAATGGCGGTGGGCGGGATGCTGGCCGAAGGCGCGATGTCGGCCCTGGGCCTGGTGGCGTACCGGCATGCCGACGTGTTCAACGTGCCCCTGTGGCTGGGCGGCCTGTACCTGCACGGAGCGTTCGCGCTGAGGGAGGGCATGCGCTTCTTTTACTACAGAAACTCTTGACAGGATTGTCGCACCCGGCTAAACTTCCCCTGCGTTTTACCGAATTCTATCCGGAGCGAGCGATGCAGCGTGAAATTCTCTACGACAGCCTGGACGACTTTATCACCGGCATGCGGGGCTGCGGCATAACGAAAATCGCCTTCAGCGAGACCGGCGAGAAGCGGGCCGAGGAGGTCGAGCCGGGCAAGCTGCAGGTGGTGAGCATAAACCGGGTCGAGCTGCTCGCGTACCGCGACTCGACAATCCACAAGTGCGTGATACATGACACGGACCGCGACGCCCTGTACGACCGGCTGGCCGCAGACGGCTTCGAGGCGACGCGCCGGAGCAGGAACATCACATGAAGAAGGACGCCTCCCCGATACTTGAAGTCAATCACCTGGGCGTGAAATTCGCCATGTCCGGCGGCGATGTGCTTGCCGTACGGGACGTCTCGTTCAAGCTGCACAGGGGCCGCACCATGGGGTTCGTGGGCGAGTCCGGATGCGGAAAGTCCGTCACCGCCTACTCGATCCTGAAACTGGTCCCGCCGCCGGGCGTCATCGATTCGGGAAGCATCCTTTACAACGGCAGGGACATCGTCCGGATGGAGGACGACGAGATACGGAAGATCAGGGGGAAGGAGATCGCGATGATCTTCCAGGAGCCGATGACCTCGCTCAACCCCGTGTTCACCGTGGGCTACCAGATCACCGAGAGCATCATGCTTCACCTGGCGAAGTCCCGTCGGGAGGCGGACGAGTATGCGGCCGAGCTGCTCAACAGCGTGGGTATACCCGATGCGGTTAAGCGGCTCCGCTCCTATCCCCACGAGCTGTCGGGCGGCATGCGACAGCGTGCGATGATCGCAATGGCGCTCTCGACCTCGCCCTCGATCCTGATCGCGGACGAGCCGACGACCGCGCTGGACGTGACCATCCAGGCGCAGATCCTGGACCTCCTCCTGAAGCTGCAGGAGGAGCGGAAGATGTCGCTGCTCCTCATAACGCATGACCTGGGGATCGTCGCGAACATTGCGGACGAGATCGCCATCATGTACGCGGGGGAGATCGTGGAGCAGGGCAGGACCCCGGACGTGTTCCGGAAACCGGGCCATCCCTACACGCGGGGCCTGTTCAGGGCGATCCCGCGCATCGGCGGGAAGCAGAAGGAGCTGCAGACCATACCCGGCATGGTCCCGACCATGACGGCCGCCCCTGCGGGGTGCGTCTTTCTTCCGAGGTGTTACATGGGGATTAAAAAGTGCGGACTAGCGCCGGTTGCGCTGCCGGCCCCGGGGAGGGGACGAGCGGTGCGTTGCGTGAGGTACCGGCCCTGATGCGGTGGCCGGGCAGGGCCGTGCGATTACTTCAGCTCTGCGAGGCGCGCGCCGAATACCTCTTCGTTGATCTTCCTGTTGTCTTTCATCATAAGGTAAATCTCTTCCGCGACCACTGATGCGATCATCTCTTTCGCGGTCGCTTCATCGCGCCCGGCCGCCACGAGCCGCTCGAAGGTCTTCCTGGTGACCGCCGGCTCGTTGTCCTGTATCTGCGTCTCAACGGACTTGATGATAAGCTTGTATAAATTGAAATCGCCTTCGATATCCATTTCGTTTTTCTCCCCGGCAGGTCCGGCGATTGCCGATATACCGCCTCTATGAGTGAAGGGCCTTATTGTATAAGCGGCGTGATTTATTACAAGAACAATTCCATGCCGGATTGCTGTTGAAAATATAGAACCGGCGCTGTTTGGGCTTGACGAAGCCCGGTAGGGCGGTTACAATCGCTTAAAGTCAAACGTTCATGGAAATGAAAAAGAATAATGTACTTATTCTGGATCCAGGGTACCTTGATAAAAGTGTGCTCAGGGAAATACTTGTCAAAAACGGCTTTAATGTCCACATTTCAGCAAATGAGGCGGATGCGGAATCTGCGATTGGCAGGTTCAAGCCGGATATCGTCCTGTGCAGGGCCAGCTCGCGCATGATAGAGAATAACACCCTGCTGTGCGCCATGCATGACCGGGCGGCTGATAAAAAGATCCCCTTTGCCGTTGTCTCTACCGGCGCTGGCGTCGATTTTTTTCTGAAGGGACTCGAGCGCGGCCTTGCCGATGTCATAACCGCCCCGTTTAACCCTGACTTCCTCGTATCAAGGGTCCGCGAGATAATAGCAGCGGGTGGTGAGTACGGGGATGATCGGCCGGTCAGCCTGAATCTTTCCTGGCAGGGCAGGGATTATTCTTTGAACATGCTGCCCGATCAGCTCTCCCGGTTCCTTTTCTCGATGCTTCGGGATTCAGTGAGCCATTCCGGCGCGCTGTCGGACATGATACAGAAACGGAATGCCCTGCACAGCAGGATCTGCCGTTCGGATCTGTTCGACGGTATCAGGTCGAAGTCCGAGGCAGAGCTCGTTCTGGAGAAGGAGCTGAACGCAGCGCTCGACAACAGGGAATTCTCTCTCCACTACCAGCCGATCGTTTCGTTTGGGGACGGGCGCGTCAATGGTTTCGAGGCGCTTGTCCGCTGGAACCACCCGTCACGCGGCATGATCATGCCGGCCGACTTCATTCCCGCAGCGGAGCGGAGCCCACTGATCATCCCGCTCGGGTTCTGGATCATCGACGAGGCGGTGCGCCAGATTGCGTCCTGGCGCAAAAGCGGCGCGGTATCGCAGTCCCTGCATGTCGGCGTCAATCTTTCCGCGAGCCAGTTCGTACATCCCGAGCTGGGCGCCTCGATCGCCGGCATTTTGAGAAAGCACGCGGTCCCTCCGGAAAGCATCGCGTTCGAGATCACCGAAAGCGCCTTCATGATGGACATGGAATCCGCGAACATCCAGCTCCTCAAGCTCAAGTCCGGCAGGCACCGCATTTACATGGACGACTTCGGGACCGGCTATTCCTCGCTCAGCTACCTCCAGCACTTCCCCGTGGACACCCTGAAGATAGACCGCTCCTTTGTCCGCTGGATGCACGAGGACGAGCAGAGTGAGCATATCGTGCGCTCCATCGTCGGGCTCGCGCACAACCTGGGATTGAAGGTCGTGGCCGAGGGTGTCGAGGAGGAGGAACACCGCCTCATGCTCAGGGAGCTCGCGTGCGATTACGGCCAGGGCTTCCTGTTCTCGCGCCCGCTTGACCCGGCTGCCGTTGTAAGCTACCTCCGCAATTCCTGACTGCTCCGGGATCGTCACACTTCATAATTTCTCTGCAGGCTTTTATACGAGAGCGCTTCGAGCACGTGTCCCTTCCCGATCGAGGGTGAGCCGGCCAGGTCCGCGATGGTGCGTCCTGTTTTTAGTATCTTGAAAAAGGTCCGGGCCGTGATATTGGTCCGCCTGACCGCGGTTTCCAGAACCTGCTCCGCGTCCGGGCCCAGGCGGCAGTGCTCCTTTATCTCCTCCTGGGTCATGCGGGCGTTGTAGCGTGTTGCGCTCCCGGTAAACCGCCGTGCCTGCAGCTCCCGCGCGGCCATGACCCGCTTTTTGATCTCCGCCGAGCACTCGCTGCCGCCCGCGCCGAGCAGGTCGCCGCAGGGTACGCGGCCCACCAGTACCTCGATATCGATCCGGTCCAGGATGGGGCCGGCAATCTTCTGGAAATAGCCCTTCACCTGGTGGGCCGGGCAGGTGCAGGGGATCTCGCCGTCGAAGAGGTAGCCGCAGCGGCACGGGTTGCTTGCGGCGACCAGCATGAAATCCGCGGGAAACCGGAATGTCCCCATGGCGCGCGAGACAGTGATCTCGTAGTCCTCCAGCGGCTGGCGGAGGGCCTGGATCACGTTGTTCCGGAACTCGACGAACTCGTCGAGGAAGAGTACGCCGTTGTGGGCCAGCGAGACCTCGCCGACCGAGGGCATGGTGCCGCCGCCCACCAGGGCCACGTCCGACGAGGTGTGGTGAGGCGACCGGAAGGGCGGGCGCGTGATGAGGCCGCCGCTGCCCTTGAGCGCGCCACCCACGGAATGGATCATGGTCGTCTCGATCGACTCGTCCTCGCCGAGGGGCGGCAGCACCGAGGGGACGCGTTTCGCCAGCATGGTCTTGCCCGATCCTGGTGACCCGTACAGGAGTATGTTGTGGTGGCCCGCTGCCGCGATCTCGACGGCTCGTTTCGCGGTTTCCTGTCCCCTGACGTCGCAGAAGTCAAGAAGGTCGCGGTGCGGCTCCGCTTCCTGTGCCCCTGCGAAAGGACTGCTCTGGCCCCGGAGCACGTCGAGCGTCCCGGTCAGGGTTTTTACCGGGAACACGCTCATCCCGCTTATGGCGGACGCCTCGAGCCGGTTCTCGTACGGGACGATGACGGACCGGTATCCGGCGCGGTAAATTGCGATGGCCATGGAGATGACGCCCCGCACCGGCTTCACGCGGCCGTCCAGCGACAGCTCGCCAACAAGCGGTATCGCCGCCGGGTCGGCGTCCGCCTGCCCCGTGGCGCTCAGGATGGAAACGGCGACCGGGAGGTCAAAGTTCGCCCCCTGCTTCTTGAATCCGGCGGGCGCCAGGTTTACCACGAAATTGCGGGGCGGGAACTCGAACCCCGAATTTTCGATCGCGGACCTGATTCGCTCCCGCGATTCCCGTATGGTCGAATCGGGAAGCCCGACGATGGTGAAGTTGGGCAGGCCCCTTATTATGTCCACCTCGATCTCGATGACCCTGGCGTCGATCCCGTGAATCCCGAACGATATGGCTTTTGACAGCATGATTGCAACCTCCGATGCGCGGCCGCACCGCGCCCTTGCGTAATAGACGAACGGGGACCGCTGAAATGAAATTTTTTTTCCGGATGACAGCGGGAATGTGCGAATAATGTCTTTGCCGGACGAGGGGCCGGGGCGCAGTAATTACATTTGACAAACGAACGGCCGGGTGGATAACTATGCAGGCTTGAAGATATACTCTGAACAGGAACAGGAGCCGCCGCATGAAAAGGAAAATGAGATCAATTGTCGCCATACTCTGCCTGGTCGCCGCCGTTGCCGTAACGATCGGGGCCGCGGGGAAGAAATATGCCTGCACGCTGCACGGGCTGACGTTCGAGTCGGGTGCCGAGTTTTCAGCGCCCCAGAAAGCGGGCCTGGATGCGCTGTTGGCGGTGCATCCCCGGAAAGCGAAGCCCGGTAAAGAGAAGATGGGCATCATGGCCGTTCTCTACTCGCGCGAGACGCAGAAGTCGATGGGCATGAAAGACGCGGGACTGCTCGATTATACCAGGTCGGTTTTCCTGGGAGTGGTAAAAGCCGGGAAGCCGATAGAGCGGGTGTTCGCCGGGAAAAAGGTCAGGGGAGATGCGGCAGAGAAAAAGATCCCGGTCCCGATGACGGTGGAAACCTATGTGCTGACGCTTGCAAACGGCAGCAGGGTGGGGATCGCGTTCAATTATATCCCGCAATTCAAGGCCGAGGCGGAAAAGATAATCGCGGAGATTGCCGCGAGCATCAGGGAGTAACCTGCCTCCCCCTCCGGCCTGCGGTCATAAACGCGATAGGCCGCAAACGCGATAGGGCCGCAAACGTTTGCGGCCCTATCGGTTATGATCGATTATCACGCCTTCCGCGGAGCGATGTCCTTCATGATCACCGTGCAGACAAGGCCCACTCCGAACAGGATCGTTATTACCATCATGTTGAAATAGAGTGCCATCAGTATGCCGCTGATCTGCCCGCTCAGCATGAGCATGCCGTTTGATGTGGCTTCCGGCACGGGGTGGGTTTTCTCCACCGCGTAGGTCAGGCCGATCGGCAGGGCGGAGACCAGGAAAAAGCCGAATACAAACGATGATATCCCCAGCAGTATGATATAGGGGAAATAGTTCAGCGCCACGGTCAGGGGTATCGCAACGGCCATTGATAGTATCAGGAATATTTTTCTTTTATGGTATTTGTCAGAGAGCGCAGCGAGTATAACGGCGCCGAACATTCCCCCCAGGATCATAAGCCCGCCGATTATCCCGGGGGCGATGGACGGGTCGATATCCAGGGAACGGTTTTTAAAGATAAAATCGATCTTCGCGGATATCGCGTTAAAGGCGCCCAGGCCGATAAAGAAGGCGCCCAGGAGCAGGAGGAAGTCCCTGTTCTTGAAGAGCGCCTTGATGCCGATCAGCATCGAGACCTTTTTCTCCGCTGCGATCGGATTGGGCGCAGTCTCGGGCTTGTCTTTTACCAGCAGGAGATAGAGGATCATTGCGACCAGCGAGAATATACCATATATATATAGGATCATGCTTAGCCCCTTCTCGGGAATGCCCGCCGTACGGTAGCTTGCCATGATGAAGTCGCCGGCGAACATTGCGAGGGTAAGACCGACGAAAAGGGACATGGTTGCCAGCCCCGAGGCAAGGGCTTCTTCTTCCTCCGGAAACCAGTTCCCGGCGACCTTCGTGAACGAGTTGAGCACGAAGGGCTGTCCTATGGCGCACCCGATCTGGAACACCATGAGCCAGGTGAAGTCCGGGGCGAATATTCTCAGGAAGCCGGAAACGCCCAGTATGATGACGCCGATCCCGGTGCCCCATTTAAGTCCCAACCGGTCTATGCACCAGGATGCCGGGAATGACATGGGAATGTACACCAGCATGAATACAACGGCCAATAAGTCGAGGGTTTCGGTGTTGCCATTGGTATAAAAGGCTGCTGCGTCTTTTGCAACGGGTGCGAAGGTGATCCACTGGACCTGTGTCGCAATTGCGGGCAGCATGAAGAGTACGAGCACTACCCATCGGTAGGGTGATACGGGGTTTCCTGATTTGGCAGTCATGGTTCCTCCAGACAAGATGATATTCGGGGACCCTGAATGGCCCCGTACGGATACGGCCTGTAATTTCCGCTCATTCGTGAAAAAATCCCGGGCTTATATCTGTATTTTTTTACCGGGAGCACGGGTGAACTGCATGTAGAGCTGCAACACGAATTTGAATGGCCTATGGTGGCGCATGGGAATGAATTTGTCAAAGAGAAATCGGGGCTGGTCCGTTAAAATGGTCTCCGGTATGGAGAATCGCATGCGACCGGTAATAACTTGACTTTCCGCATCGGGGTGGTAGCGATAGCATTATGATCAACCTGGGAACCATCACTGTAGCCGGCCCCATCATGCTCGCGCCGATCGCGGGTTTTTTCGATTCGCCCTGCCGGCGGATCGCGCGGCGGCACGGCGCTGGGATAACGGTCACGGAGCTTGTTTCAGCCGAGGGGATCGTGCGCATGAACCGGAAGACGGCCGATCTGCTCCGCTTCGACCCGGAGGAGCGGCCCCTGGCGATACAGATCTTCGGGAACAGGCCTGACCTCATGGCCGAAGCGGCCGGGATCGTCGAGGGCCTCGGACCTGACTTCATCGACATTAACATGGGGTGCCCCGCGCGGCGGATATGCAATTCCGGCTCCGGCGCTGCGCTCCTTCTCGACCCGGACATGGCGCATGACATGGCGGCGGCCATGGTTCAGCGCGTGAAGCTGCCCGTTACCGCGAAGATACGCATCGGCTGGGACGACGAGCGGCGCGGCTACCGCGACATCGTGAAGGCGCTCGAGGACGCGGGCGTTGCCGCGATTTTCGTTCACGGACGGACGCGCGCCCAGCAGTATGCCGGGACCGCGGACTGGGACGTGATCGCGGAGATAGCGGCGATGGCGCGGGTCCCGGTCGTGGGCAACGGCGATATCCGCACCCATGCAGAGGCGCTGGAGCGGATGGCGACCTCCGGCTGCTCCGCCGTGATGATAGGCCGCGGGGCGATCGGCAATCCCTGGATCTTTTCCGGCAGGGTCCCCACGCTTGCCGAGGTGGTCGCGCAGATCAAGGAGCACCTTGACGTGATGATCGATTTCTACGGAGAGCGGGGGATCATGCTCATGAGAAAGCACATCGTCCGGTATATCCACGCGTTCCGCGGCGCCAGGCATATCAGGCGGGACCTCGTGGTGTCGGAGGACCGCGGCGAGATACACCGGATACTCGATTCGCTGGTCGGGAGCCACGCCGATCTCCCGGATAACGGCGCCCTCCCGGAGCCTCTCCCCCCGCTTGACGAGGAATAATTATCGTGGCAGGTCCGCAAGAGCTTACCTCGACAGGCTCGGTACAAGTGCGGCCTGTCAAGGGGCTTTCTTTTTTCGGGTCAGCGCCCTCTCCTGGCGAGGAGGGTCTCGATGCGCTCCATGAGCTCTTTCAGGCTGAATGGCTTGACAAGAAAATCATCCGCGCCGCTGTCGCGGCCCTCGTTCTCCTCGGTGATCTCCGTCCGCGCGGTCAGCATGATGACCGGGATGCTTCTCAGCATGTCGTCCTCCCTGATCTTCATGGTCATCTCGTAGCCGCTCATGACCGGCATCATCACGTCGGTGATGATGAGCGATGGGAGCATCTCGCGCGCCATGGCAAGTCCCTCCTGACCGTTCGCGGCGCATCGAACGGCATACCGCCGCTCGAGCAGCGAGGTCAGGAACTTGCGCATGTCCTGATTGTCCTCGACGATGAGGATCGATACGCCGGCATTGGGGGTATCCGTCAGCGGGTCGGTGGTCCGCTGCAGGTCATCATCGCCGACCATGCTTCGTATTTCCGCGGCCCTGTGACGCCGGAGCTCAACCTCTGCAGTAGTGCCCGGATCGGCGTACTGGACCCATGGCAGCCCGACAAAATGTCCTGTTCCCTTCGGCAGCGTCAGGGTGAATACGGAACCGTGGGATTCATGGTGGTCGCCTATGTACCTGCTCTCCACCGTAATGCTTCCGCCGTGCATCTCGATGAATTCCTTGGCGAGCGACAGGCCGATGCCGGTGCCGTCATGCGTTCGCGTCGCGCCCACGTCGGCCTGGCTGAACCGGTCGAAGATGATGCCGATTTTGTCGCCCGGTATGCCGACGCCGCTGTCCTCGAATTCGACGCGGCATGAGGGCCCGTTGTCCTGCACGCGGATAACGATCGCTCCGCCCGGCCCGGTGAACTTGAGCGCGTTTGAAAACAGGTTCATGAAAACCTTGTCCATTTTTTCCGCGTCGAAATAGAGGTTGATCGGGCCGGCGGAATCGGCCTTGAGCGTTATCGTCCGCGAGGCGGAGGGGAGGTGTATGGAATCGATGTAGGTCTGTATGAAGCCGACGATGTCCTGCTCCGACACGGTCATGGTGACGCGCCCGGCCTCGATTTTGGATATGTCGAGAAGATTGTTCACAAGCTTGAGAAGCCGTGCTGCGTTACGCTCCATCGTACGCAGGAGGTCACGGTTCAGCGGAGCATCATGTTCGCCCTGGAGCGCCGATTCGATCGGGGCGAGGATGAGCGTGAGCGGGGTCCGGATCTCGTGAGAGATGTTGGCGAAAAAGTTCGACTTGATCCTGTCCATTTCCTTAAGCTTCTCGTTTGCCACCCGGAGTTCTTCCGTCCGCTCCAGGACCTTCGTCTCGAGGCTCTGGTTCAGCTCGATGTTTTTCTCTATCTCTTCCTGGGCCTGAAGAAGCGCCCTCCGGTTGATTTTGAAAATCTGGTATGTTACAATGCTCACGGAAATGGTAACAACGGTGACATCGACCAGGTAATCGGTGACGATGTACTGCGACAGCTCGAAATGTCGTGCCGCGTAAAACGTAAATACGAAGGAAACGGCCAGGTTGACCACGCAGTATACGAGGATCACGGACTTGTGCCGTGAAATGACTATCGGGGTCAGGACCAGGAGGCACGGGATGTACATGATCGTATTGAGGACCACGATGGCGTCCCTGTTGCTGTCGAAAAAAAGGGTGAGCCACACGCTAGCGAGGCATACACACAGGACGGTGTGGGCCGCTGTATGGAAGAAACCCGCTCTCAGCAATAATATCGCCGCGATCATGATGCTGGCTCCCGCGACAAGCGGCGACATGACCCCGATCGAAGTGTTGCCCCTCGCCACGTTTGATGTGATGACGAGAAGAAACATGAATAAGAGGGCAAGGCCGATCGCAAGAACTGTTTTTGATTTCTGCTTGAGTATGAAATCCGAGTTCCTGTATCTTCCGAGAAAGGAATTTGAAAGTTTATTCCACAACGGCAACCTCGTCCCTGCGATATCGGATGATTTGTTTATTCCGGGTATGGCGGCGACCATGCCGTATCGGGGTCCCGCCCACTTTAAACTGATGGTATCAGTATAATTATCGGGCTGTCAATGTTATTTATTATCAGGAATTCTGATTGATAAGCAGATAAAACAGCGCTTTCTGTTACTCTCGGAACCGTGCATATACCCTCACCGTGTCCATATATATAGGCGATCAGATAAAAACCCTTGACTATATTTATGACGATTTTATTAATGCAACATACTCCGGACGGCGGTTTTTTGCTAAAGACAGACACGGCCGCGGGCCGCGAATATCAACTCCCGGGCAATTTGCGCCGGTTGAAGTAATCCGGGCAGTATGAAAGGAGAAAACCAGTGAAGTCATGTTCGATCCCCGAAGCCATTGACGAGATTCGTGCCGGCAAAATGATAATACTGGTCGACAGCGAAGACCGGGAGAACGAGGGGGACCTTGTTATCGCGGCGGAGTTTTGCACTCCGGAGGCAATCAATTTCATGGCCAAGCACGGCCGCGGCCTCATATGCGCTCCGATGACCCAGGGCCGCGCGCGGGAGCTTGAGCTGGACCTCATGGTTGAGAACAACCAGGACAAGTACGGCACCGCCTTCACCGTATCGGTTGACGCGCGCGAGGGAACGACGACCGGTATATCCGCCCATGACCGCGCCAGGACGGTGCGCGTGCTTATCGACAGCCTGACGAAGCCGGCAGACCTCAGGAAACCCGGGCATATTTTCCCGCTGGCGGCACGCAACGGCGGCGTCCTGGTTCGCGCAGGGCACACGGAGGGCGTAGTTGACCTGACCCACCTGGCCGGTCTCATTCCTGCCGGCGTCATCTGCGAGATCCTGAACGATGACGGGTCAATGGCGCGCCGCCCGGACCTGGACAAGTTCGCGGAAAAGCATGGGATCAAGATAGCCACCATCGCGGATCTCATAAAGTTTCGCCAGCACAAGGAGCGCCTGGTGCACCGGGTTTCGGAGGCGAACCTCCCGACTGCATACGGCGAGTTTACCATCATTGCTTACCAGACCGAGGTCAGCGAGCACACGCACGTTGCCCTGGTAAACGGCTCGGTCGAGGGGAAGGAGAACGTGCTGGTACGGGTCCATTCCGAGTGCCTCACCGGCGACGTATTCGGCTCGCTCCGGTGCGATTGCGGCTCGCAGATACACCGGGCGATGGAAATGGTGGCGCGCGAGGGGCAGGGCGTGATTCTGTACATGCGGCAGGAGGGACGCGGCATCGGCCTGGGGAACAAGATAAAGGCCTATCACCTCCAGGATGCCGGCATGGACACGGTCGAGGCGAACATAGAGCTGGGCTTCCCCCCTGACCTCCGTGACTATGGGATCGGCGCCCAGATACTCGTCGACCTGGGGCTTCACAAGATACGCCTCCTGACCAATAATCCGAAAAAAGTAATCGGCCTCGACGGATACGGACTTGAAATCGTCGAGCGCGTTCCCATAGAGATCGACCCCCATGATGAGAACGTGCACTATCTTCGCGCCAAGCGCGACAAGATGGGGCACTTCATCCTCGGCAACGACGGGAAGGCCGTAAAGACCGATGAATGATAACGGTGCCACAATTCTCGTCGTCGATGACGAAGAGGTGATCCGCTATTCTCTCCAGAAAAAGCTGTCGCGGCTGGGATATAAAGTCATATCCATGGAAAAGGCCGAGGACGTGCTCTACCTGATAAAGAACGGCGAGAAGGTGGATCTTGTCATCACCGATATCAAGCTCAGGAAAATGGACGGAATAGAGCTCCTCAGGCGCATACACGGGCTTGACGAGCCGATCCCCGTCCTCATTATCACCGGGCACGGAAACGTCGAGGACGCGATACGCGCGCTCCGTTACGGCGCGAGCGATTTTATCCGCAAGCCGTTCGACATTAACGAGGTCGCCTCCACGGTGCGGCTCATCCTGAACCGGAAGCATGAGAAGCAGCTCGCAGAACGCTTCGTCCGGTACGTTGTGTACGAGAAGAGCTGCTACCGGATCCCCATTGACGACACGATCATAACCGCGATCTCGTATCATCTGACAAAAGACCTTGTTCCGTCAGGGTTGTGCAACAACACCACGGCCGAGAATATCGCCCTGGCGCTCCAGGAATCCATCACCAACGCCATGTTTCACGGCTGCCTTGAAGTCTCGTCCTCGCTCAGGGAGGAGTATGGCATCAAGGGTTATAATGATGAGATAGAAAAGAGAAAAGCCGACGAACGGTACCGTGACAGGTGTGTTACCGTTTCCTACGAGCTCAACAGGGATTACGTGGAATACATGATCGAGGACGAGGGCCCGGGTTTCGATTACAACGCGCTCCCTGATCCGCGCGATCCCGACAATTTTTTCAGGAACAGCGGTCGGGGGCTCCTCATCATCAAGATCCATATGGACGAGGTGGGCTGGAATGAAGCGGGGAATGCGCTCAGGCTCAGAAAGTATCGGGTTGAAAGAAATGAGGAAAACTGACGGAGCGCCCACGGCACTCTGACCGGAGGAGCGGATTATGTTTACCATACGATGGGACGGCGATGCGGTAACGATTCTCGACCAGCGGCTGCTGCCGAAAGCAGAGGTTTATAACACGTACCGGCATTACCAGGACGTTGCCGATTCGATTCGAAACATGGAGACGCGGGGTGCACCCGCGATCGGGATCGCGGCCGCGATGGGGATCGCCCTGGCCGCGAAGCACCTTGACATGAAATCCCCGGAGAAATTCAGGGACGAGATGATCAGGGTCTGCGCCATCTTCGGGGCGACACGCCCCACTGCGGTGAACCTCTTTACCTCGATCACCAGGATGAAAAAGATCATTCAGCAGGGAACCGATATAGCATCCAGCCGCCAGCTCCTCGAGAAAGAGGCCCTGGCTGTCTATGACGAGGATATCCAGGCAAACAGGGCAATGGGGAAACACGGGAGCAGGTATATCAGCGACGGCGACATCGTGCTCACCCATTGCAATGCCGGCGCGCTCGCAACCGGCGGTTACGGGACGGCGCTGGGGGTCATCCGGGCCGCGGTCGAGGAGGGGAAGAACATACAGGTGTATGCCTGCGAAACCAGGCCCTATCTCCAGGGCGCGCGTCTGACAGCCTGGGAGCTTTCAAGGGACAACATCCCGGTCACACTCATCACCGATTCCATGTCCGGCCATTTCATGCGGACGGGCGTCATCAAGAAGGCCATCGTGGGAGCGGACCGCATCGCTGCGAACGGCGACGTGGCCAATAAAATCGGCACCTACACGCACGCGGTGCTGGCTAAAGAGAACGGTATTCCCTTTTACGTGGCCGCGCCGATCTCGACCCTCGATCCTGATACGAAAACCGGCGACGACATACAGATCGAGGAGCGAAGCGTGGACGAGGTCGCCTATATCTGCGGTGAGCAAATAGTGCCGGAGGGAATATCAATCCGGAACCCGGCCTTCGATGTTACTCCGGCGAAGTACATCACCGCAATCATAACCGAAAAAGGCGTTATCGAGAACCCTGCTTCAACCGGGATCGGCAAACTGCTGAAGTCATGAAAAAGATCGGTTCCGAAATAATTATTAATGCTTCTGCAGCGCGTGTATGGAGCATACTGTCGGATTTTGACTCATACCCGCGCTGGAACACTTTCACGCCGCGCATCACGCTGACCAACGACCGGTTTAGGATCGGGGCTGAATTCGATCTTGACTGCCGTATGACCGGGCGCCAATTACTCGTGAATGAACATGAAACGATACTGGCACTGGAGCCCGATAACTATCGTTTCTGCATGGGCACGTCCCGGACCAGGGGGCGTCCCGGGATCAGGAGCTTCCGCTGGCAGCTATGCGAGCCGCTGGACGCTGACTGCACACGTTTTATAAATCACGAGGAGTTCCAGGGCGTGCTTGCCCCGCTGGTCTACATCCTGTATGTACAGAAGCTCAAGGCGGCGTTTGACCGGTATTGTGGCGTATTGAAAGAATATGTGGAAGCCGGGGAACGCGGCCGCGCCCGGAATTAATACAGTATCCTGAAATATACCAGCAGAATATCTCTCCCGTATAACAAAGATACGATAAGTCCGACTGCGAGGAAGGGGCCGAATGGTATTTTCGTCCTCAGGCCTTTTTTTGTCTTCAGGGCATAGATGATGCCGACTATCGCTCCTGTGATGAGGGATATCTCGAGCACGACGATCGATTGCTCCAGGCCCGATAACAATCCGATGGCTGACGCGAGCTTGACATCCCCTCCGCCGAAGGACCCGGGAAACAGCAGCAGGATAACAATAAATACGGCAAAAAGCGCGAACATTCCAAACAGATTGTCCTTGATATTGTAGTTTAGCAGGATCGGGTAGGCAGAGAGCAGCACAAACACCACGACGAGAGAGTCCGGAATGGTAAGGGTCTTCACATCAATGATTGCAATGCAGAGGGAAATGCATGCAAGGATGTAGATGTTAAAAGCATAGATCGTCACACCAGCCTGCCATGCGAACAGGGCTGCCAGGAGCCCAAACAGGACCTCCATGGCCGGATACCAGGCCGGAATCGTACTCCCGCAATCTTTGCATTTGCCTCTCCGGATGATATATCCAATGATCGGTATGAGCAGTATCGGATGTATCTCGTTCCGGCAGGCGGGGCATCGGGAACGGGAAAAAAGCGCACTGAGCGGTTTTTGGTTCATGGAACCGTCTGCGTATCGTAATGCCAGTGTATAAAAGAAGCTACCCCAGAACGTGCCGAATATAAAGGGCATGATAGTTATCGGTAGAATCCCCATAAGCATCGAAGAATATCAAATCGTTAAAAACGTCAAGGATAATAAGAAAAAGTGTGTATATACGCTGAATTTAAAAAAATTTTTTACTTTTAAGATGTGCCATTCGTATTCTCCGGTAATAAACATATTTGGAGGCTACAATGTATATCGAAACAACGGTGCATATCAAAATTGAAATTCTTGACCGGTTATTGGAAGCGTCAGCTGTCGCTGGCGAGTCGAAACGAAACATCATTTCAACTTTAATGCGTCGACTCTCGGAAGACTATGAAAAATTAGCGGTTCCCTGGAAGAGAATTAAATACCAGAAGCGAGATAAGAATAATAAATGGAAGCGTGTTCATGTCACGTTGCTGCCGGATGAGTATGAGTTTTTTCAGGATCTCAGGAAGGCATGCAAGTCGTCGGTTTCGCGTCTCGTGGCATTCGCAGTTGAAAAATATCTCGACGAGATTGTAGCCGAGTTTATTAAAGGTACCGATAACTATCGATACAGCAACTATACTATTTCATATTTCAAGAATAAAGGCGTTGTCTGCCTGATTCATTATTGGGGGATACCGGAAAAACCACTCTCCCGATATTTCATGCAGTCCATCGGGGGAGATGCAGCCGGTGCTCGAGACGCCTGATCAGCCAAATGCAGTAGTATCCAGGTCCTTTGGGAAAAAGAACCTCCCGGCTTCGGCTCCGAGCAGCTCTTTTTTCTTTGCGACCTGCTGATCAAATGTGATCCCGGGTTGTGGATATAGGTGGGTTATGAAAATTTTCTGTGGCATGACACCCGCCTGAATGAGCCGCATGAAATCAGTGTCAGAAAGATGGTAAGGAGTCGCAGCATTACCTGACAGGCTCCATTCCATGATGGTCGTGTCTGATGACGAGAGCAGTGTCATCAGGTTATCGCAGAATCCGGTGTCGCCGGTCACTCCGAGTCTCGTGCCACCGACCTCGAGAAGGTACCCGGTTGAGGAATCTGTATGTGAGAGGCGATGGGCATGCGACGTAAAAAATGACCCGTGGAAAGACCCTCCATGTGCGAGTTCTACAAGGTGAATTTCAAACGGTATGGTGTGCTCGCCGATGAAGGGCAGCACACATGCCCTCGCGAAAGGTGCCAGGTCCGGAGGGCCAACCAGCGTCAATGGCGCGGTTCGGGGTGAAACGGGATCCCACATCTCTCCCCATAACAGATCGATGAGGCCTGATGCGTGGTCGGCGTGAAAATGGGTGAGCAGCACCGTGCTGATCATTTCATGACTGAAAAAATCGTCACCGACCCTGCTTATCTGGTGATAACAACCGCCGCCGCAATCAACAAGAATCATCTCTTTGCCGTTAGAGATTGCCAAGGCCGCAGAATTTCTCGGGGTCGAGACGCAGGTGCCGGTTCCGAGGAAAGCGAGTTTCACAGACATGTCAGTACTCAATATCCGCGGATTCCCACTCGGCGCGGTGAAATCCGTCATGGCCCGGCAGTATTCCGCGGCGCATAAGCTCTACAGAATGATGCTCTGCGCCTATGCTCATCCGTATGTGATTCAGAGCGCTCTTGTAATCGAAGTCGGCACAGCTGAACAGGTCGACTGCGGCGTATCCGTACTCGGGCCAGGTGTGGATCGCGAAATGTGACTCGGCGATAACTATCACTCCCGAAATGCCGTGTGGGCTGAACTTGTGAAAAAAAGGCTTGATCATGCTGGCCCCGGCACGTTCAGTGGCTTCGATCATGATACGCTCTATAAAGGCGATATCATTGATTTTTCGCCTGTCGCAGTTAAAGAAGTCTGCCAGATAATGTGTTCCGAGGTTCATTCGTGTTCCGTGCGAGCCGGGTATCTGAAAATCATCTAATAATTTTAGATGAAAACTTTTACTTCATGCACTGTTTATTCGTCAATAGTTAATTTTTTGCCGATTTATCGTCAGCTGTATATTTTGATGGTATGATACGCCGATTGTTATCATCAATTCAGAAAAGGCTTGCATTTTATTTCGATTTATGGTAAGAAGACAAAACTTTTATCCCTGTCCTTTCCAGCCTAACAGGGCTGTGGAAAACGGCGCGCGGATGCAATGAGATATACTATCCGCTGCCTTCCGGCGGTCCATGAATAGCAATGAGCGTTATTGAGAATTATAACCGATTACTGGGCGAGATACATGAGATTGCATCGTCATGCGGCAGGAACCGGGACGATATCAGCCTTATTGCCGTAAGTAAAACATTTGATGAGTCGGTTGTCCAGGCCGCCATAGATGCCGGTATCAGGCTGTTCGGCGAGAACAAGGTCCAGGAGGCCAAAACAAAAATACCCGGGCTGAAAGGGGATTTTATTTTTCACATGATCGGGCATCTCCAGTCAAACAAGGCGCGTGAAGCGGTGAGGATGTTCGAAATGATTCATTCAATCGATTCGATCGGCACTGCCGTAAAAGTCGATGGCGAAGCAACGGCGATCGGGAAGAAGCAGAAAGTTCTGATACAGGTTAACGCGTCGGGCGAGGAGAGTAAAAGCGGGATACCGCCCGCGGCGGCGATCGAGCTGGCGCGGCAGATCACCGGGCTGAGAAACCTGGACCTCCGCGGTCTCATGAGCATGGCGCCGTTTACCGATGACAGGGAAAGGATACGGAGCTCGTTCCGAAAAACGAGGGAAGTTCTGGGGCGTATTAACGAAGAGCTTGGACTTGGGCTCCGCGAGTTATCCATGGGAATGTCTTCCGATTACGGGATAGCCGTTGAGGAGGGCGCCACGCTGGTAAGGATCGGCTCGGCGATATTCGGACATAGGACAGTTGAATGACAGCAGGGAAAAAGATCATCGGGTGCATCGGGACCGGGAACATGGGTTCGGCGATCATGTTGCGTCTTGCCACGAACCTGGATCCCGCCTTGCTGAGAATATATGACAAAGACACTACCCGCACGGAGGCCCTGTCGCGCGGTACCGGCATCAAGGTATCTCCGACTCCGAAGGCCCTGACGGGCGAATCAGGCGTGATCATCATTGCAGTCAAGCCGGATACCGTGGCCTCCGTTATAGAGCAGATACGTGATGCGCTGCAGTACGGTGCCATTCTCGTTTCGATTGCGGCCGGTGTGAGCATTGCCGCCATCGAGGTACTGGCGGGATCGCCGGTGAAGATTGTAAGGGTCATGCCCAACACACCTTGCATGGTGGGAGAGGGCATGTCGGTACTCTCGTTGAATGAACATGTTGACGAGCAGTCACTTCTTGAAGTGGAGCAGATATTTTCAAAAATAGGCAAGGTCGTCGTGCTGCCGGAGAAGCTCATGGACGCCGTAACGGGCCTGTCTGGAAGCGGCCCGGCGTACGTGTTTACTTTTATACAGGCGCTCGCTGATGGCGGTGTCAAGCTCGGGATCCCGCGCGATAAGGCGGTGATGCTCGCGGCCCAAACGGTCCTCGGCTCCGCAAAATATGTCCTGGAGAGCGGCGAGGATCCGGCGACGCTCCGTGCCAGGGTTACTTCTCCCGGGGGAACGACTATAGAAGGGATACACGTTCTCGAGCGGAGCGGGTTCTCAGGCATCGTCATGGACGCGGTTGAGAAGGCCGCGCAGAAATCTCAGAAGCTGGGGGAACGGTAATGCCAAAACGTCTGCCATTGGTTGATCCACGCGGCCGGGACGCCAGGCTCTATGTTGCCGGCATATCCGCCGCGCTAGCAGCTATACTCCTTATCGGCAATTTCATAACCGCCCTTGTCCGCGACAGTGTCCGCGTGAAGGAGGGCAGTTACTGCGTCAGGCAGGGATTCCCGCTGTTCACCAATGCTGATGAATATATCAGGCTTGTCAAAAAGTATCCCTATAATCCGGGCGTGAAGCTTACAACGCACCGGCTCGTCAACGGCGAGTCCTTATGGGATGTTGCGTATAATTATAACATATCGATCGATACCCTCATAGCTGCGAATCCGTTCATCTCGTCGCTTATCCCGAAAGACGGCATCGAGGTCGTCGTGCCGGCTACCGACGGGGTACTAGTGGCTATCAATGATGTGTTCGACGTGAGAAGAATGAAAAGCCTTCTCGATTTCAAGGGCGAGGTCAGGGGCGATTATTTTCCGACTATATTTAAACTAATTTCCACTGATGATATCAGGCTGGTATTTTTTAAGAGGATGAAGCCTGTCATCGTAAATGCAGGCCTGGAAAAGCTCTACAGGATAAAAAATATTTTTCAATCGCCGCTCAAGGGTAATTTTACTTCCCTTTTCGGCAGCCGCGAGCACCCATACATTCAGGACGGGACCTTCCGTTTCCATAACGGCGTTGACATTGTTTCCAGATACGGAAACCCGATCTGCCCGGCCCGCGAGGGGATGGTGATCTTTACCGGCTGGCGTGGCGGGTTCGGCAACACCATTATAATACAGCATGACGAGGGGTATTCCACCTTGTACGGCCACCTCAGCTCGATCAATGTGAAGGTGGGAGCGTGGGTTACGAAAGACTGCGTCGTCGGTCATGTCGGCTCCACCGGATTTTCCACCGGGCCTCATCTGCATTTCACCGTCATGAAGCATGGCCAGGACGTGAATCCCCTTCTTTTCATATGGTAGCGGCCCGATAGTAACCGATAACTATCCTACGTGTGGTATCATGATATGGTCTTTTCCATTATCTCGGTAATTCTTTACCTCCTTTCATTTCCCGTCCTGGAGTATAATTTTTCCCTCTGGCCGCTGGCCTTCTTCGCGCTCATTCCGTTTTTTATTTCCCTCGACAGGACTGATTCGGTGTCCGCGCAATTTGCCCGCGGTGCTGCATGGGGCGCGATACTGTCTGCCGGCATGGCCTACTGGCTCGTGTATGCCATGATCTGGCAGTACGGTACGTCAGTTACTACCGCAGTCATATTCATGATGGCCGGCCTGGTGCTTCCGCACGCCCTGGTCTTCGGGGCGTTTGCGGTCATGTATGGCCTTCTCCGGACGCAAAAGTCCTGGTTTTACCTTGTCGCCGTGCCATCTCTCTGGGTCATCATGGAGTTTTCCCGGGAGCTTATTCACCTGCTGGTTCCCTGGGGCCTGGCAGGGTACGCTATCCAGCCCTGGAACCTGTTCATGCAGATGGCTGACATTACCGGCGTGTACGGCCTGTCTTTCGTGGTTGTGATGATCAATGCCGCAGCCGCGTACCTGTTCCGCGATGTTTCCCCGGAGTCAGTGATGGAATCTCTGAGAACGCCCGGCCTTGCCGGCCGGCTGAAGCTTTTTGCGATCGATAACCGCCGCGTGATCGCCGTTCTGGCATGCGTTATCATGGTGCCGCTCGCGTATGGCACGGTCAGGCTGTACATGATCGAGAATGAGACGCTGCGGGATCGGGCTGCCGGCAAGGGGGTCCCGATAACTATCGTGCAGGCGAACTTCACCCAGGACGAGCGCTGGCGGGATACGGGCTTCATGGACCGGGTCAACGTCTGCCTCGGGCTGACCGGGCGGTGCCATTCGGGCCCGGGTATCGTCGTGTGGCCGGAAACGGTCCTCAATTCCCAGGGCATGGTACGGAGCGGACTCTTCGAGTATATCCGGTCCCGCATGGGCGGGTCCGACCTCCTTGTCGCCGGGGGCGTGAGACGGGCTATTGGCAGGAGCGGCGTGTATAACACAGCGTTCCTGGTATCGGGAAAAGAGGGTGAGACATTTTACGACAAGAACATCCTTCTGCCCTACGCAGAGTTTGCCCCCTTCGGCCCCGTGCTTGGCGGTTTCTATACCGCTCCCACCGAGTTCCTGGGCGGGGAGACACCGCCGGCAGCCATGACCGACTCGGGCACGATCGGCCTCTCGATCTGCTTCGAGTCCGTGTATCCCTGGCATGTACGGCGCTCCGTGGCGAGCGGGGCGCAGTGCCTTTTCAATATCTCCAACGAGGGATGGTTCGGCCGCTCTTCCGAACCGCCGCTCCACCTGCGGCAGGCGTCGGTGCGGGCCATCGAGAACAGACGGTACATGGCGAGGGCCTCGAATAACGGATATTCCGCGATTATTGCGCCGACCGGTGAGATCGAGAGCGTGTCCGGGCTCTTCACCCGCCAGTGCGTCACCGGTGAGATCCTCATGCTCGAATCGAAAACGATATACACGATGCTGGGGGACTGGGTGCTGTATCTCGCCGCGGCCGTGTTGCTCGTACTCCTTGCCGCGGCCTTCGTGAAAAAGTAACAGGGGCCCGGAGCCCGGGTTGTACGCCGTTCCGGCAGGACAAAAAAAGGGGCCGTCCCATAAGCTGCCTCCATACGAATTTCGCAACGCTTGTCGAGTGATTCTGACGCCAAAGGCGGCAAAATCGTATCGAGACAAGCGATATGTAAATGCGAAATTCACTCGGCAACCGCTTATGGGACAGCCTCTATTTTGTTTCTTCCTCTAATGAGCGTTATGCTTTCTTTCTTCTCCGGAAATACCGCTGGAGCATGATAAGTGTCATCGGAAGCAGCATGATCCCCATGAGCCCCATGATCTCCGCAGCAAGGCCGGCCGGCGTTCCACGGTAAGAGGCGGCGCTTGCCGGGCTTCCGCAGCCGGTTGATCCGCCGGAGAGCAGGTACTCGTCCGCGTCCGCGTTGTCGCCGATCCATTCCCAGGTTTCCCCTTCGTCCTCGTCGTTGGTTACGGTATAGTCGATCCTGGCCGCATGCTTCGAATCGATCACAATCGTGTTTTCCGACGGATGAATGATCGGAAGGAGGTGCGGGAAATCGGAGGCCGAGAGGCTCAGGCGTATCCGGTGACCGGCCTTGAATACGTTGCAGGTAGGCCAGATCTCGACGGTGTACTGGTAGTTCTCGCCCTCGTTGATGATCTTCGGATTCTTGTCCGGCCCGTCATAGAACGGGTCAAACGGGACATACGCCGGGTCGATGGGGTGGTCGACGACCCTGGTCGGCCAGTACCAGGGGCCTTCGTTGTAGACGTTGGTCCTGCCGGACGGATCATACTGCCGGTGCCAGGCGGAGAGCCAGCCGGAGGTGATGTTGCGCGCCCTTCCGTCCGGGAACACGTCGTTCAGCTCGGCGACCCACTGCACGTCCTTCTTGTTCATGCCGTCGAGGATCAGGTTGTCGGTTATGCCGAGGGTGCTCTTAATAGTGTCGAACAGGCCGTCAATCACCGTCTGGGTGAGTGGGTCGGCGAACTTCGTCTTCGCCCAGAAGGTAAGGGCGATCGGTCCGGTTATGTTCACGTCCTCCTCGAGCGGCTCCGTTGTAAAGGTAAGGCATTCTTTTTCATCCTGGCGCTCGTCCTCGAACCACTGGTCCTCGTCTATGTTCTTGCCCAGGTAGAACTTCGATATGTCGGACAGGATCGCTTCCATGCCCATGAGCCACCGCGTGCTCGAGCGCGATTCCCAGCCGTGCATGTTCACCGGGCTGTGTTTAAGCACCGGGTTGTCTCCGGTGAAGCTCTGGATTTCGCTCAGCCCGTAGTTGTTGTCCGTGTATTTCTTCAACAGCGGCAGCGTATTCTCGTCGGTGTACCAGTCGCCGTCGATCGGCGATGGGGCCTGCTTGGTCAGGTAGAGCGTCCTGTGGTCGAGCCGGCTCTCCGGCAGCGGCCAGGACTTCTCCGCGCGCCACTTGTTCTCGCCCATGACGTAGAGCAGCACCGGGAACTCCTCGAGGAACGGCTCCCCGGTTTTCTTTATCTTCCAGTCGAACCATCGGGCCGGGAGCTTTCCGCCGACGATCGAGTTGAGGCCCATGCCCAGTGACCCGCCCAGGTGGTAATATTCGCCGATGATCATGCGCTTGTCGCTCGTCGCGTGTTTGCTCAGTCCGTACTGGTACATATTGGTGGTGCCGCGCGTGAAGATGTCGAACCATCCGCCGACGCCGAAAACCGGCAGCTTGCTGGACAGGACCTTGTTCCCCTCGGGGAATCCCCATCCGCCCTTCGGCTTCATCGGCCAGTAGATCATGGTGGATTTCTTGTCGTAGAAGGGGCCGTCGTTAAGGTTGGCGGCATCCATGACCCAGCCGAGGGTCGTGGGGATATGGTTCAGGTGCTCGGTCCACATCGCCTGAGCCTGTGCCATGTCTTCCTCGGTGAACTTTCCGTCAACACCTAAGTTCAGCATCGAGGGGAGGATGGCCATGATGTCGACCATGCCGAGCCACAGCGGGATAAAGAGCATGTCGCAGTTGCCGCCGTGCATGACGATGTCGCGGTAGGTGTCGGCCATCGGGACCATTGGGAAGAGCGCTTTCAGGTGTACCGGCTCGCCGGTCCCGGGATCTGTCTCGACGAGACCGCCGGTGAGCAGCTGGATGATGCCCATGTATGACGGGCCGATCATGCCGACTTTGCCGTCGGACCAGACACGCGCGGGTATGAATCTGTCGACCAGGTACTTGATGTCATATTGTTCGACCAGGTCGAAGGATGTCCACTTGCCCGACGATGAGCCGGTCCCGCGTATATCGATCGCCATCAGGTTGTACCGGCTCATGACGAGAGGAACATACAGCATCATCATGATCTCGCGGCGGTACGGCGTCGCCACCACGATGGTGGGGAGCTTCTCGCTGCCGGAGGGCCTGATGACCGTCGCCCACAGGTCGGTGTCCCCGTCGCTGTATGGGTTTTCCGATTGCGGTACGGTAACGCGGACGTTCAGATCTATCTTTGCGTCCAGAATGCCGTTCTTCGAAAGCTCGTTGCCGATCTGGTCATTGGCATCGGAGGAGAGCTGGTCCGGACAACTCGAGCATGAGTCGTCGCCGACCGGCTCAACATAATATTTCGATTCCTCTACGACGCTTCCGCCGCCGGTATCACCGGTGCCTGTGCCGCCTGTTGTATCATCTGACAGGTCGGACCCGGACGGGCCCTGGAACGGGAAGGAAGAGTCGCTGGAGTTGTCATCACAAGAAAGTGTAGAAAATAAGGTTATAGCAATAACTAAGAATATAAACATTCTTGATCTGATCATACGTCCTCTCTTTATCAATTGTTTATAATGAATGGAGATGAATATCAAAAAATGGAACAGAGTTCTGGTCCATTTACTCGGGCATATATATAGGTCGATTTGCCATATGTGTCAATTAAAAACCGACCAGACGGTAAAAAATATGGAATTTTTAACTTCTGTCCAATTTATTGTAAAAAAATGACCGGTCAGTCAAAGGGTCAAATAATCTGGCATCATAACCTGATGTTGAACTCTGACAACCGGTCATCCGGGGAAATGAGGCATTGAAACAGGCGATTAAACCTGAGTTAATACAAGTAATCATTAAGCTGAGCGCAATTCATGACCGGTCGGTGAGGTGTCAGAGTAATATCAACGTAGGTAAACCGGCCAGTTCGTGTGCGTCCGGGTGAATTTAAAAAATAAATTGAATTATTTCCGTGAACTTATAATAATATACAATTATCACATGAGTTGTTATAAAACAACTCATGTGCCTGCAAGGATGCAGGCACATTCGCGGAGCGAATGCGAGAAATCGCGGGTTTCCCGCGATTTCGACCGGTTGCGAAACTCCCAGGATGGAGTTTCGCAACAAGTTTATAGTATATTGTACTTGTGCAATATCGTCACCCGGATGATGGGTGATGATTTGAAAACCGGGTGCATGAAAAAAGGAGCCAGGACGGCTGTTTAACCATATCATGAAGCATATCTTTATCATCTGTATCATCGTAGCGTCGGTCGGCGTATTCAACTCCACCTCCTTCCCGCAGGAAGAAAGGAAGATAGAAAGGAAGATAGAGTTGAATGCGCAAGGTATCCTGGCGCGGGTCGACAGGTTTTTCGAGTACCCGCGCGGCCTGCTCAAGGGGGTCATCAAGCATATCAGGCCAGACGGAAGCGCGTTGAATATTTACCTGACCGGGTGTATCACCCAGGAGGATTTCCTCTTCACTTTCAACACCCGCGAGCGGGGCGACCACATGAAGGTGCTCTACAATCTGGGGGGGGAGGATATCTGGGTCTATAATCTTCACGAGCTGAAGATGTTCCACAAGATGGGTGTCGACAAGTTCGACGAGGTCCTGTCGACGAACTACAGCTTCACCGATCTCTCGAACGTAGATTTCCAGAGTAACTACACCGCGACGATCACCGGCGAGGCGGTGGTCAAGGGCAGTGACGTGTACACGCTTGAGCTGAAACCGATCGCGAAGGGGGGCGAGTACGGCCAGCTCACGCTCTACGTGACCAAGGACAAGTTCATCCCCCTCCGGATCGACTACCATGACCGCGACAAGGTCATCTTTAAATTCCTGAGCGTCGTAAAGGTCAGGGAGAACGGCGCACGCGTTGTCCCCGTCCGGTACGACATGATGAACATCCGACAGGGGACGGTCACCGTGTTCAGCATCAGCGAGGTAGACGAGGCCGCGGCGTTCAGCCCCGAGATCTTCCGGCCGGAACGGCTCGGTGAATGACGGAGACCCCCGGTGCCCCAGTTTTTCGTGACATCGTCGGATATTGTCGACAACCGGTACCGCATCTCCGGCGACGATTTCCGCCATCTTGCATCGGTACGGCGCGTCCGTGCCGATGACTCCATTCTTTTAAGGGACGAGCGGGGTGATTCTCTCTCCGGCCGCGTCGTGCGGGTGACGGACAGCTTCATCGAGGTCGAGATCACCGGGAAGACCGCCGGTGGCCCTGCGCCGGCGGACATCACGCTCTGCATGTGCCTGCTGAAGGGGAAGAACTTCGACCTGGTCATAGAGAAGGCGGTGGAGATTGGCGTGTCGCGGATCGTGCCGGT
>JBGTBN010000004.1:0-10921 GCA_041749375.1 Spirochaetota bacterium | reverse complement strand
GGAAGAGCTTCTCCATGATCTTTTCCGCGATCAGGCTCCTCCGTGCTACATGCATGCTTTTATTCAGATGTGTTGACATGTCAGTCTGCCGGTAATGTTCTTGCCTTACCCCGGTTACAGGCCCCGGGGAGGATAACGGTTTAATTGAAAAATCAGTATAATATGAATGTCCCAATTATATGTTAAGAAATTATAAAGGAAATATCAATAAAATGTCAAATGGAGGGTCCCGGTGACCGGTACGGGCCGGACATCGGGGCCGCACCGATGTAACTGTAAAGCAGATTAATATCTCAGCACGACGATTGAGTCATGCTTCGTCAACCCCGGGTAAACGGCTACCGGCCCGTGCCGATTTTTTTGGGCCTGAAAGCCTGGTCAACTGGTGCCTTATGGCGGCGAGGGTCGTGGCGAAACCCACCTGGAGCACCTCGTCGCCGTTCTTGAAGGCCATCAGGTTTTTGTAGAATTCGTTCAGATCGCGATTACGGTGATGGTATGAAACGTCCCCCTGGTTTTTCTGGAACACGGTGTCTTTCACGCTGTTTTTAAAAACGAACGATTCGCCGTCAAATGAGGCGTCGCGGTTGATGTACACCCTGTGCCGGTAGTGCCGGTCTATCGCCTCCGCGATGGCACGGTGCGTTTCCGTGACCCGGGCATCGGGCGATGGAGACGGGTAGACCTCCTCGAAATGGAGGGAGACGTTGACGAGACTGCTCAATACCGCGGCGCAGTTGCTGATCCAGAGTCTGCCCACGACGGGCTTGTGCCGCATGAGGTACCCGGCCACTGCCTTGTGCGTCAGTATGTGCGTCAGGCCCATGCTCCGGTCCTCGGGGCGGACGCAGGTAAGACCGAGATGCTGTACGTCACCGACGCCGTCCACCCGGAGCAGTACGGTCGAGCAGAATCCGGCCATGGTCCCGTCCTTCCTCCACGCGACTGCTATAACGGTGTCGGCAAGTTCCTCGCGCAAGCCGGTCAGCGCCTGGTATTCGGGTATCGACTCGAAGCAGGATGACGCAACATCGCGCATCTGGGCGACGAGGGTCCGGATTTCGCCGTCACTCCAGGAGAGGCCCGGCCGGTAGATGAAGCGGAAGCGGTATGCCGCTTTTTTTCCTTTTCCCACGCCGGGCCTTGCCGCCGGCATTTTTTTCCGGAGTGCGGCGGTTATCGTAAAAATAATCGGATTATTCTCAGCAGGTCTGTTCATGACATGTCCCCCTTGTTTTAATATGATACAGAGGCGTGTTTCAGCGTCGCATCGATCCACCGCCAGGCGGACCCGCGAAGCCGGTCCGGGTCGTCGCCTTTCATGACCGGGCCGAAGCTCACCGTCATCCGCACGCGCGGCCGGGAAAACGTCTGCATGAAATGCCGGATGAACGTGTCGCTGCCGACCCATGCGTCGTCCCGCCTTTCGCAGGACAGCGCAACCGGCACGACCGGGAACCCGCCGGCCGCGGCCAGGGAGAAGACCCCGGGCCTGAAGGCGAGAAGGCCCGGCCCTTCGTGGGAAGTCCCTTCCGGAAACAGGGCGATCGACATGCCGCGCTGCAGCCGGAGTGCGATCTCCTCGCGCGATCGCCATCTGCTGGCCGCAGATTCTCGCTCCACGAACACGACGTCCACGAGGCGGCATCCGGGACCGATAAGCGGCCAGCTGCCGACTTCCTTCTTGGCAAGGAACGTCACGGGGAGGCAGGAGCCGATCGCGGTTACGTCCATGTATGAGCGGTGATTGCAAACGAGGAGCGCGGTTTCGACGGGTGGTGTGCCCCGTACGGTAACGTCCAGTCCGACCGCCCTGTTGATTGCCCGTGCCCAGCGCATTACAAGGTGCGTCATGCTGTTGCCGGGTTCGGCATCCCGATATCGTGACAGGTGCATTAGAACCGCGCGGACGAGGTAGACCGCGGTGACCAGTAGAAACGCGGCAAGCCGGCCGGCGGCGAGAAATCCTGCCGGCTTGACCGATGCGTCATCGGCCGAGCGGGTAATGCCGTCCTCCCGGCAGGCCGCTTCCATCGTAACTTGTGCTTCCATCAGGCGTCACCTCCGCCGTATTGTTAATGTGGTGCCTGATGTAAGTATAAACGTCTGATGTGAATAATTTATGAAGCTGTTCTGAATAATATTTAAATTTTTCGGTCTGCAGGCGCGTGACGGGGCAGGGGCCCGATTTTTTTCAGAATGGTTGCCTCGTAGGGTGAGAGGGTGAACTCGAGCGACGTGAAGTGCGTATTCGTGGAGCGGTGCGATGAGAGGAGGACTATCCACTGGCCCCGATCATGGACGTGGACCCGTCGGCTTTTATCCGTGAAGTTGAGCGCCACGAAAACGGTCTCGCCATCCAGCCTCCGGTAGTATCCGATCGTCCCGTGGTATCCTTTCAGGACCGGTTCCCACGAGCCGATCCGCAGGGCCGGGCTCGCCCTGCGGACCGCGATCAGGGAGCGGTAATAATTCAGGATCGAGTAGCGGTCGGCCCTTTCCGTTTCAACGTTGACACGCGGGTAATCGACGCCGATCGGCAGCCAGGGTCTGCCGGCGCTGAACCCTGCGTTGTCGCCGGGCGACCACTGCATCGGGGTCCGGGCCGGGTCGCGGCCGGCGAACAGCGGCCAGTAGCGCTTGCCCAGGGGATCACGCATGTCGGATCGTGGAATGCGCCAGCCTTGCATGCCGATCTCCTCGCCATAGTATAAGAACGGGGTGCCCCGTATGGTCATGAGCAGGGTAGCGGCCACAAGGGCGCGCTTTTCGCGGTCCCCCTCTCGGCCATACCGGCTCATGCTCCGCGTCTGGTCGTGGTTCGAGAGCACGTGGCACGGCCACCCGTCTTCAGGCACCGCGTTTGTCCACCGGCGCAGGGCTCGGTAAAATCGCCGTGCGCTCCAGGGGCGGTACATGAGCGAGAAGTCGAAAGCGAGATGCAGCTCGTCATGGCCACTGCCCAGGTAGCTGGCTGACAGGACCGGGTCTCCCGGAGGCAGGGTGAACACCTCGCCGACGGCCATCCGTCCGTCATATTCATCAAGGATGAGCCTCAGTTCCCTGAGGATGTCATGGGTCTCGGGCCGGTTCCGGTCATACCGGTGTTTCTGGAAAAAGGGGATACCGGGAAGCGACTGGTTGTTTCTGAATCGGCGGTCTTTGATGAGCCAGTTGACCACGTCCAGCCGGAAGCCGTCCACGCCCCGGTCCAGCCAGTGCCGGATCATTCGGAAGACAGCGGCCCTGAGCCCTTCGTCCCGCCAGTTCAGGTCCGGCTGCTCTTCCAGGAAGGAGTGGAGATAGTACTGGCAGGTCATCTCGTCCCACTTCCACGCGCTCCCCCCGAATGCGGAGCGCCAGTTGTTGGGAGGCCGGCCCGCTTCGCCGTCGCGCCATAGGTACCAGTTTCGCATCGGGTTGCTCCTCGATGACCGCGACGAGAGGAACCAGCGGTGCAGGTGGGAGGTATGGTTCAGCACCAGATCCATGATGATGCGAATACCGCGAGAATGGGCGGTATCGACGAGACGGTCAAAATCCGAGGAGCTCCCGAACACGGGATCGATCGCGTAGTAATCGCTGATGTCGTAGCCGCAGTCATACATGGGCGAAGCGTTGATGGGGGAGAGCCATATGGCGTCTACGCCCAGGTAGGACAGGTAATCCAGCTTTTCAATGATGCCGGGGATGTCACCCACGCCGTCGCCATTGGAGTCGTAAAAGCTTCTCGGGTATATCTGGTAAATGACTCCGTGCTTCCACCATTCGAACGGATCGGTCATCGTTTTTTCCCGTTGCGCGGGACCGCCTCTTCGAGCCGTACGTCTTTCAGGAATTGCGAGAGGATGGCGTCAGGCTGGTACTCCTGTGCCCTCTCCAGCGCAGCCTTTTTGAATATGGGTTGTCTGGTCTTGCCGGCCAGGAATTCGATAACCGATGCGGTCATCTCGGATCTGGTTTTCACAAGGTATCCGTTACGGCCGTGCTGTATTATGTCCTTGGGGCCTTTGGTGTTATAAGCGGTGACCGGGATGCCGCAGCTCAGAGCCTCAAGGACGACGCACCCGAATGTGTCGAACTTCGAGGGGAGAATGAGCATATCCGCGGCGGAATAGACATCCGGCAGCTTCTTGTGATCCACCCAGCCCAGGAAAATGCCTTCGGGAAGGGCCTTCTTCAAATCCTCCTCCCGGGGCCCCTTTCCCGCCACTGCAATTTTCACGTCAGGGAACCGTTCCCTTAGAGCGCGGTACAGCGGCGGAAGCTCCATGACGCCCTTCTCGTCGCTCACGCGTCCTGCAAAGAGGAGCACGGGCGTGCTTGCGGTGACGCCGTATACATCAGGCTTTTTCGACTTGCGCGGCGTGAACCCCTCGTCCGCCCAGTGGGCCGTCAGGAAGACCCGCGACGGGTCAAAGCCCATTTCCTTGCCTGTAAGCCAGCTTTGCTGATCCCTGTTAAGCACGAACAGTCCGTCAAAACCCTGGTAAAAGGCCCTGATGAGGCGCCGGAGCCTGCTCCTGCTCTGGTGGTCGAAGTTGAGCACCTGGCGGGCGAACATCATCCAGTCAGTGTGCACGAAAAAGTAGGCCGGCACGGTGTAAGCTTTTTTCAGAAAGAGAGCGATAAGGCCCATCGGTCCTTCCGTCGAGCATATTAATCGGTCGTATTCTCCTTCCTGGAAAATCCGGTGGACATCGAGGACGTTGGGCAGCCGAAGCGGCTGCTGCTCGTAGAAGGGAAACGTGTATTCGGCCAGGGGCGGGACCACGATGAGGTGGTCGTCCGATTCCAGGGTTGAGCTGCACACGAGGATGTCTATCGGCAGGTCACGCTTCCGTATCTCGCCGAGCATGGAATTGAGCACCATGGCTACGCCGTTCACGTCTTCGAGCGTATCTGTGAGCCAGAGCATGCGGCGCGGGTGCCGCAGCTTCCCCATGCGCTCAGAGAACTTCTCCAGGAGCGGGCGGGAATTATACATTACCTTTGCGCTCGCGAACGATGCGCTCAGGAGGACTGCAGATCCGAGAAACGGGAAGGACAGCCCGTCAAAAAAATCATCCAGTTTTAAGGACGCACCGATCCCCGTTTTTCTTCGGGATTTGCCGCCAGTGTAACTGCGTATCTGCGTCGGGAATTCGAACGCTTCGAACAGCTCGTTTCCCGACATCGAGAATATTCCTTTTTCCTTGTCCATCTTATCCAGTTTTGCCTCGAGACGCTGAATCAGGATGCCGCTCAGGTGTCCGAAGATGAAGTGGATCGATTCCCTGAATTTTTGCACGATCTCTTCCGGTCTGTCGCGCCGGGTGATGGCCATGTGTGACGCCTCGTCGAAAATCGGTTTGTAAATTTTCGGCACCATGAGGCGCTTCCTAAACGACGGGACCTTGCCGGTAAAGCAGTTGTGGAAAAGCTCGAGGAACTTCATGGTCACGTTATGCCGCTTGATCTCTGCAAAGCCGTTCGCTATTGCGAAGGCCAGGAGCTTGTCCCTGAGGTCGCCCTTGTGCAGGGCCATCCGGATCAGGCCCGGCTCCTCCATGTTCATGGCTATCTGGCAGAAAAGGTCAAGGAACGTGACAGTCATCTTCTCACTGTTGTTGTGGGAGCCAAAAGGCGCCATGCGTCCCTGCTTGATGGCTTCGAGGGCCAGCTTCGACCTGCTCATGATCTTGAGCTTTTCCGTCAGGTCTTCCACATGGAGCCTGGTCCCCGTGAGCCCGGTGAAGATGCCCATGTGGCTGTCGGATCCTCCTGCCATCGCTTTCCGGTACGGATCGCGGCAGTAGCGGCCCGGGGGCATCTTGATCCGCTTCGCGATTTCATCTATTCGGTCCGGGGTGAGGCCCTCGATCCAGAGTTTGACCAGCATGTTCTGCCACGTGTCGCGCTGGCCGTTGATGGTTTCGAAGCGCTCGAAAACCAGCGCCATGGTGTCGAAGAACTCGTCGGGCGGAAGGGCTCCGTGGTGATAATGGTAGAGCGGGTGGGCCCAGATCGTAGGGATGTCGTTCTCCGCCGCGTATTCCTGGAAGCGGTATACGTCGTTCCGCAGTTTGTTCAACATGGTTTCCTGCGCGGGGGTGAACCCGTAGGCCAGCACGTGGATGCCGACCCTGAAGTCCGGGACGTGGCAGGAAAACTCTGCGCCGGTGAGGACATCTATGCCTTTTTCGCGGAGCTCGTAGCATGACCGCGCGTTGTTATGGTTCGTCACGGTGAAGGTGTCGCACCCGTGCCCGGCAAGTATCTCGATCAGCTCTTCGCTGGGGAGCCATGTCTCGGGTATGTCGAGGAGCCTGCCGATAAGCTCGTCCGGAGTATCGCTGTTATGATCATGACAGTGCAGGTCGATGGTGAGCGTCTCCCCGGGAGGACACTTCTTCTCCTGCTTCAGGAGAAATGAATCGAGTTCCCTGGTCAGCTCTTCGTGGAAGGTGCGTGGGTGGTCCATGTTACGGTTTTCCTGTAGTGCGGATGTGCGGCTTTTATTGTCATGTCCCCGGGACCAGCCGCCATTACAGTCCCGGTATCAATTTGGGGGGGCTCGTGGTTGTTTTCATCGATTAATTAAATAATAATGAAATGTTATGGAAATATGAATAAATTGTTTGGAAAAAATAAAATTTGCTTCACGGATGGAATGTTTTTTATCCTGAACTAAACATTGTTGACGTTCCATCCGTTTCCGGTGTTGTTCCCGCCCGTACCTCCCCACTTGAAATTAACAATAACCTGATCATTTAATTATAAAATGTTGACCGGATCGTGGATACTATTGTCACCGAAGGCGCTGTACTGCGCGCAGGACAGCGCCTATGACCTGATTGTACGGGATACTGGAATTATGTCCGCAACCTTGAACAAACGACTCCAAGGGAACATGCGCATCGTACTTGGAATAATCTTCCTCATCCTGAGCATTATGCTGGCGGGCTTTCTCGGTTTTTACTCGATTTACCGGGCCGCTGACGACTCCAAGGACTATATTGACGGGGTCGATTTCGCGCGCGAGGCCCAGGTGCAAATGCAGAAGCAGTTCCAGGCGTGGAAGACGATAGTGATGGAAGGCGAGAGTCCGGAGATATACCGACGCGAAAACCTGGCTTTTTCGCGTTATGCGACATCGGTCCAGGACCTTCTCTTTAATCTGAAAATGACGTCAGCCGGTTTCCCCGGGGCGGCGGAAAAGATCGACCGGCTTTCGGGCCGGCATAACGCGATATCCCTGGAGTACATAACTCTTCTCGTAAGTCTCGGCGAGTCAGGTTTTAGAAATAAATCAGCCATTATTGTCCGGGCCGGGGGCAGGGAAACAGAAATACTCGTGGGGATTGACGAAATCGTAAAAACAATCAAGGCCGGCTCAGAGGAAAAAATCAGTGAGATCAATACCTATTACCTGAACATCCTGGTTGCCGTCATGGCTGTACTGGTTCTGGCGGCTTCCGGTTTCAGTTTCATATGGGCGCGAACAATTATACGGGAGAGGTGGAACCTTGAAAAGAACATTCACGCGAAAAGCAGGGACCTCGCAGAAGCGGGTAAAAAAATCAGGTTTTCGGAGGAGAAGTACCAGCGCATCGTCGAGGGCTCGGAAGAGATTGTTTTCACTCTGGACGGGTCGTGGAACATCGTGACCATAAACAACGCGGTACGGGAGCATTTCAAAGTCGGACCGGAGGCCTTGCGGGGCATGTGCCTTCTTGACCTGGTGCACTCGGGGGGTGCCGGTGAGGGCCTTGCCCGCGAGATGTTGCGGAAAAAGCTTGAATTGTTTTCCGGCGGAAGCAGCCCTGCCCAGTTTGATCTCGAATTCAGGCTGCCTCATTACCGGGAATCGAAGGCGATGACTGTCCGGCTCGAACATATCGATATCGACGGGGTGCGGGAGGTCATCGGCAGGGCCTCCGTACCGGAAGAGGACCCTGTCATCGGCTTTACCGTCCGGGAGCGGCTCACGCTCGAGATCGGCAATTCTCTACTCGCAGTGGAGGACGTGTCCCGGCGGCTTTCGGCGCCTCTCGCGAAGCGTCTTGACGGTGGTCGGGCACGGCTTGTCCGCATGGCCCTGCGGGAAATGATGATCAATGCGATTGAGCATGGGAACCTGAATATATCATTCGCCGAGAAAACCGAGGCGCTCATGAACAACTCGTATTTCGATCTGATCGGCGAGCGGCAGAAGGACGCGTCATGCCGCAGAAAAAAAGTGATGATTGAATATTCCCTGGACCTGCATAAGTTCATGTGCAGGATTTCGGATGAAGGCCCGGGATTCGATCACGCGCGCGCTTTTAAGCGCTCTATCGAGAGAGCGAATGCGGAGCCGATCCCCAACGGCCGGGGGATACTCCTGGCCCGGGACATCTTCGATGACGTGATCTACAATGGTAATGGCAACCAGGTGGTGCTGGTGCTCAACCTCGTTGAGTGAACAGGGTACCCCGGGGAATGTGGCACGCATGCAGGAGGGAGAGGAGAGATGAAACCGGATGTATTCAGGAAAGTAAACTGGAAAACGGCCTTACTACTGAGCCTCATGCTAGCTGTATTGTTCATCAACGGCATGATGGGGCTATACTCGCTTTACCGGTCGCATAACCATGCGGCATATTACGCTAATGCGGCGTCGAGAATCCAGGACGTCCGGGTGATGTTTCAGAAACAGGTGCAGATGTGGAAGAATATGCTGCTGAACAGAGAGAGGGTCGGCACCTCGACCATGTCGGGGTATAGTGATTATTATTACCAGTTTTCACAGTTTTCATCCAGGATACAGGACGAGCTTTTCAACCTGAAAATCGAATTGAGCGGCGATGAGCGTTTCAGCCGCCCGGTCAGGGAGTTGCGGGAAATACATCATTCCCTCTCCAATCAATATGTGGCGCTGGTGTTCAGGATGCAGCAGGCAGACGGAGCCAGTGTTGATCCGGCGGAGGCAATGCGGGAGCGCGAAGAAATGGCGATGACCCGTATGGAAAATATAACGAAAGAAATTCAGGATGTTTCCGAGATTGAAATGGAAAACAGCTTCCGGAATTATTTTATCCTGGCATTATTGTCGGTCGTCCTGCTCGTGATTCTGTCAACTGCGATGGTCGTGTATATTCTTCTTATCAACAGGAGAATACAGGGACGCATGGTGGATATCGCCGACAGGCTTAACACGTACCTCCCTCCGCAGCTCGTCAGGTCGGTGATCGTCGGAGATGCCAGTTCTGTGGGTCTGATCAACAGGAGACCTCTGACTGTATGCTTCACCGATCTTCAGGGATTTACCGCGATGTCCGAGAAACTTCCGCCCGAAACCACGGCGCGAATACTCAATGAATACCTCTCGGATATGACGACAATAGCCCACGCCTGGGGCGGTATGGTGGACAAATTTATCGGTGACGGAATCATGATTCTTTTCGGCGCGCTTGAAGACACCGATGAACGCGACCAGGCGGAGAATTGCGTCCTCATGGCGCGGGCGATGCAGGCTCACATGGTTTCGCTGCGAAACAGGTGGCATGACGAGGGGGTGGAGGACCCGGTGCGGCTGAGGATCGGCGTGCATTCTGGCGTCGCCACGGTCGGAACATTCGGTCCGGCCGATCGGCGTGCGTATACCGCTGTCGGTACGGCGGTGAATATCGCCTCCAGGCTCGAAAAGCTCTGCAGTGCGGACGGTATACTGATCAGCGATACTACAAGGCAGCTCATTGGCGATACGATAGAATACGAGGCAATAGGGCCCAGTGAGATTCGGGGCCTGTCTGAAAGGCTGGAATTATACCGGGTTTTGAATTATGAAACCTACGCCGCCCCTCCCTCGTCACCCGTCTCACCGTCGTCGTCTCCAACCCGCACGTAGCCGAGCCCGGAATAATCAGCACCCGGGTCCATACGATCTTGCCCGCGACCCCACACATGACAGCGGCGAGGCGGCGCAGGGAGCCCACGCCAATGATCGCGCCGGTGATCGTGGACGTGGTGCTTACTCCTTCTTGTCCTCTTTAAGAGACTCGAGCGCTTCTTTCAGCTCCCTGGCATGGCGCGTGCTCTCCAGCCTGCTCATCAGGCTGTAGGCGCAAGGGACCACGAAAAGCGTAAGGATCGTGGAGAGGAACACGCCGCCGATGACCACGATGCCCATGGAGCGCGTCGTTTCCGAGCCCGGTCCGAGCGACATCGCGGGCGGTACGGCGGCCGCGATCGTTGCGAGCGATGTCATCAGGATGGGCCGGAGCCTGACCGGGCAGGCTCCGAGGAGCGCCTCGTGTACTCCCATGCCGCCGCGGCGGCGCTGGTTCGTAAAGTCGACCATCATGATCGAGTTTTTCTTCACTATGCCCATGAGCAGCAGGAGCCCGATCATGCTGTAGATGTTCAACGAAGTGCCGGTCATCCGCATGAAGAGGAACGCGCCGGTCGCGCTGAAGGGGAGCGCCAGCAGGATGATGACCGGGTGGAGAAAGCTGTTGTACTGCGAGCCCAGGATCATGTAGGCAACCACGATGCCGAGGATGAGAGCGAAGATCAGGCTCTCGAACGATTCCTTGAAGGTCTGCGAGCTGCCGGAGAACTCGACGTGGTAGCCGGCGGGAAGCACTTTTGCCGCCGTGGTCTCGATGAAGTTCAGGATATCGGACTGGGACTTGCCCGGACCGATGTTGGCCGAGATGTTGATGGCCCGCTCCCGGTTGTAGCGGTTGATCGTAAGGTAGGAGGGCTTTTCGGCAAGGCTGACGACGCTCGAGAGGGATACCATCTCGCCGTGCATGTTGCGGACCCTGATGCGGTTGATGTCCGTCGATGCGCGGTTGTACCGGTCGAGGAGCTTGACGCGTACGTCGTCGCGCCGGCCCGAGGGATCGGTGTACCGGCCCACGCGCAGGCTTCCCACGGAGGCGCTGATGGTGTC
>JBGTBN010000003.1:0-29171 GCA_041749375.1 Spirochaetota bacterium | reverse complement strand
TCGCGCCGCCGCCGCTGATCTCGCCGCGCTCTTTCGTCTTGTGCGTCCCCTGCCGGAGATTAGCCTGCGCCGCTTTGATCAGCTCGTATATAAGAATGTCATTGACCTCAGCGCCGAACACGCTGTCGGATAGCTCGACCGATCCAACGACCTTGCCATCAACCGAATATTTATCAACTTTCATCGCCCGCCTACCTATTTCTCGCAAACAGTAATCAGCGTGTTTTTTCTTCCCGGAATCGCTCCGGATATCAGCACCATATTGTTGTCCGCCAGGACTTTAACGATTTTCAGATTTTTTACCGTTGTGGTGTTCCCGCCCATTCTTCCCGGCATCCGCTGGCCGCGCCAGACTTCGCTCGGGAACGCGCATGCACCGATGGAGCCCGGTGCGCGGTGAAAGGTGGAACCGTGGGTCTCGCGACCGCCGCCAAAACCGTACCGCTTGACAACGCCCTGGAAGCCCTTGCCTTTCGATATGCCGCTCACGTTCACAACATCGTTTTCAGCGAAAATCGTGCAGTTGACGACGCTGCCGACGTCGAGAGACTCATCGAATACTCCGACTTCGCGGAATACTTTCAGGGGCTTGATACCCTTCTTCTTTAAATCCGAGAGAATCGCCTTCGTGAGACGCTGCTCCTTCACATCGATAAAACCAAGCTTCAGCGCCTCGTAACCGTCGGTATCGGCTTTCTTCTTTTGAACGACCACACAGGGGCCGAGTTCGACCACGGTCACGGGCGTCATCGTTCCATCCTCATGTATAAACTGAGTCATTCCGATTTTTCTTCCAATAAGCGCCTTTTTCATCACTCATTCCCATCCATACTATGATAGCTGACAAGGGTATCTAAGACAAAGAAAAGCAAGGTCAGGATTTAATATCAACCGAAACACCGGCAGGCAGTTCCAACTTCATCAAAGCCTCAACCGTATCAGAATTCGGATCAATGATGTCAATCAAACGCTTGTGTGTCCGTATCTCAAACTGCTCTCGAGCCTTCTTGTTGACATGAGGAGATTTGAGAACGCAGAACTTCTCGATCTTTGTCGGCAGCGGAATAGGACCCGCGACCTTCGCACCGCTCCGGTTCGTGGTCGCGACTATTTTCTCTGCTGACTGATCAAGCAACTTTGCGTCAAATGATCTTAGCTTTACCCTTATGCGTTGTCCTGTAGACTTTGCCACTTTTCGCACCTGATAGTTTTTTTATCGTTAAAATACATAAGTCAGACCATCAGCATGATGGTCTGACCATAACGTACAATATTCAGCACTTAGAAGAGAATACGTTATTCTACAACCTTGGTAACAACCCCGGCACCAACCGTTTTGCCACCCTCCCTGATTGCAAAACGGAGTTCTTCTTCCATTGCAATGGGTGTGATAAGCTCGACGGTCATGTCAATATCGTCACCGGGCATAACCATCTCAACGCCTGTCGGCAGCGTCACGATGCCGGTAACGTCAGTCGTTCTAAAATAGAACTGCGGCCGATAATTTCCAAAGAACGGGGTGTGGCGTCCACCCTCTTCTTTCTTGAGGATGTACACCTTGCCCAGGAATTTTTTATGCGGGGTGATGGAACCGGGCTTGGCGAGAACCTGCCCCCTCATGACTTCTTCCTTACCAGTGCCGCGCAGCAGGCATCCGACGTTGTCGCCGGCGACGCCTTCGTCCAGAATCTTCCGGAACATTTCAACACCGGTGCATACGGTCTTTTTCGTCTCGGTGATGCCGATGATCTCGACCTCGTCGCCGGTATGCACGATGCCGCGCTCGATCCTTCCGGTCACGACGGTGCCGCGGCCGGTGATGGAGAACACGTCTTCGATCGGCATCAGGAAGGGCTTGTCGGTCGGGCGCTTGGGCTCGGGAACATACTCGTCCACCGCTTCCATTAGCTTGATGACCGAGTTGAACCACTCGCCGTCGGTTTTCTTTGCTTCCGCTTCCTCAAGGGCCTTGAGGGCCGAGCCGGGGATTATGGGAACCTCGTCGCCTGGGAATTCATATTTACTGAGGAGCTCACGGATCTCCATTTCAACGAGCTCGATCATTTCATCGCGCTCGGACTTGTCAATCATGTCGACCTTATTCAGGAAAACGATCATGTAGGGAACGTTAACCTGGTGCGCCAGAAGAACGTGCTCCTTGGTCTGCGGCATCGCGCCGTCGCCGGCGGCGACGACGAGGATCGCGGCGTCCATCTGGGCCGCGCCCGTGATCATGTTCTTTATATAGTCTGCATGTCCCGGGCAGTCCACGTGCGCATAGTGACGCTTGGGTGTTTCATACTCCTGATGGGAAGTAGCAATCGTTATACCCCGGGCTTTTTCTTCGGGAGCATTATCAATCTGGTCAAATTCAACAGGCTTTCCCAAACCGTATTTGAGGAAAAGACATTTGGTGATCGCCGATGTCAGCGTGGTTTTACCATGGTCGATGTGACCGATAGTGCCAACGTTTACGTGTGGTTTAGTCCGTTGAAATTTTTCTTTACCCATTGGATTTCACTCCTTTATTATTTTTCCTGCATGGTATTACGAATTAATCATCCTGATAGTTAATTAAGGATGATATTAAATATTTATAAACATATAAAATGAATTATATAAGTTATGCCCTCAAATTGCGGGTTTTTGAAATAAAAAAAAATATGCCTATTCTGTCAACAAATTAATAAAAAATTAATCGAAATTGGCCATTAATTTGAAAAAATTGCACTATGCGACAATAATCCTAATAAAAAATGCCTGTCATCCTCCCGATAATCCGGTCCGTAATTTCTTTTGGTACAATCTCATAATGTGAGACTTGAAGCGTGTGACTCGCCCTTCCCTGGCTCATGGAGCGCACGCTCGTCGCATAGCCGAACACTTCCGAAAGCGGAACGAAGGCGTCGATCACCTTGAGCATACCACGAATGTTCAGCCCCTCTATTCTCCCGCGGCGAGAATTGATGTCATTGATAACGTCTCCAGTATATTCGTCCGGGCACACCACCTCGAGCTTCATGACCGGCTCCATCAGCGCTGGCACGGCCTTGCGGGCCCCTTCCTTCAGCGACATGTTCGCCGCTATGCGGTAGGCCATCCCGTTCGAAGAGGCCTCATCGTACGAGCCGCCCGTCAGCGAGACGGCTATGTCGTCCATCTTGTAACCGGCGATAACGCCGGCCTGCATGGCGTCCGTGAAGCCCGCTTCGACGTCTTTCAGGAACTCCGCGGGGATCTCGTCCTTCCTGAGCTCGTTCTTGAATACGAAGCCCGAGCCCGGGCGTCCCGGCTCCATGCGGATCACGACATGGCCAAACTGGTCCTTGCCGCCGATCTGCTTCTCGTACCGGTGCTCTGATTCGACCGCACGCGTGATGGTCTCCTTGTAGGTGACCTGCGGCCTGCCCACGTTCGCCTGTATGTTGAATTCGCGCGTCAGGCGGTCCACAATAATCTCCAGGTGCAGCTCGCCCATTCCGGAGATGAGCGTCTGTCCCGTTTCCGGGTCAGCGTTGACATGGAAGGTGGGGTCCTCCTCCTCGAGCCGTTTCAGCGCCGTGTCCAGCTTCTCCTGGTCGGCCTTCGTCTTCGGCTCGATGGCGACCGAAATGACCGGGTCCGGGAAATCCATCTTCTCAAGGAGTATCGGGTGCGCCTCGTCGGCGAGCGTATCTCCGGTGCGCGAGCCGCGCAGTCCCACGATGGCAACGATGTCGCCGGTGTAGACTTCCTTGATGTCCGCGCGGTCGTTGGCGTGCATGCGGAGACAACGCTGGATCCGCTCCTTCTTTCCGGTACTCACGTTCAGGACCTGGTCTCCGGTCTTCAGGTGGCCGGAGTAGACGCGCAGGTACGAGAGCTTTCCAACGTAAGGATCGCTCATGAGCTTGAAGACCAGGCCGCAGAACGGCTCCTTGTCTGACGCTTCGCGCGTGATTATTTCCTCGGTGTCCTTCGGGCTGTGGCCCTCGACCGGCTTGACGTCCTTCGGCGAGGGAAGGTAGTCCACGATGGCGTCCAGCACCGGCTGCACGCCCTTGTTCCGCAATGCCGAGCCGCACAGGACGGGGAAGACCGTCGATGTCGCGGTGATCTTCCTGATAACGTCCCGTATCTCCTTTTCCTCGGGCTCGACGCCCTCGAGGTACTTGTGCATGACCGCGTCATCATGCTCAGCGACCGTCTCAAGGAGCTCCTCGCGGTACCGGCGGGCATTCTCCATTGCCTCCCCGGGTATATCGATCTCCTGTATCTCCTGGCCAGCCTCATCGGTCCACACGAGGGCCTTCATGGTCACGATGTCCACAACGCCGCGGTAATTGTCCTCGATGCCCAGCGGAAACTGCAGAGGCAGCGGCGTCGCCGCGAGCTTATCCCTGATCATGGCAAGGCACCGTTCGAAGTCGGCGCCCACGCGGTCCAACTTGTTCACGAAGCAGATGCGGGGGATGTGGTAGTGGTCCGCCTGCCGCCACACGGTCTCGGACTGCGGCTCGACACCGGCAACGCCGTCAAACACGGCAATGGCCGAATCGAGGACGCGCAGGCTCCGCTCGACCTCCATGGTGAAGTCGACGTGGCCCGGCGTGTCGATGATGTTTATGATACAGTTTTTCCAGAAACAGGTCGTCGCGGCCGCGGTGATGGTAATGCCCCGCTCTTTTTCCTGGACCATCCAGTCCATTTCAGCAGTCCCCTCGTGGACCTCGCCCATCTTGTGCGTCTTGCCTGTATAAAAGAGGATGCGCTCGGTAAGCGTGGTCTTGCCGGCGTCGATGTGCGCCATGATGCCGATATTGCGCGTCCTGTTGAGAGGGAGCTCCCGGGGCATAGTGACCTTGAAGTTACTTTTTAGAAGTATTCTTATAAAATACCAAAATACCAGGCAGACCTGGTATTTTGTGTGACGTCCAGATAAGCAGCGCGGCTTCCGGATGAGCGCGCAATACTTCTATTACCATTTATAATGCGCGAAGGCCTTGTTCGCTTCGGCCATCTTGTGCGTGTCTTCCTTCTTCTTGATCGATGTCCCGGTATTGTTGAACGCGTCCATCAGCTCGCCCGCGAGCTTTTCAAACATGGTCTTCTCGGACCGGTTCCGAGAGTTGGTAATGAGCCACCTGATACCGAGGGCCTGGCGGCGCTCCGGCCGTATCTCGACGGGAACCTGGTAGGTTGCGCCGCCGACGCGCCGGGACTTTACCTCCACGAGCGGCTTGGCGTTTTCAAGCGCCTGGACGAACACCTCGACCGGGTCCTTGCCCGCCTTCTTCTGGATTATATCCATCGCCTTGTAGAAATTCGTCTCGGACACACCCTTCTTCCCCTGCATCATCATGCAGTTGATGAACTTGGATACGAGCTTGCTCCCGAACTTGGGATCGGGCAGCTGTTCACGTTTGACTGGTCTTCTTCTCCGCATGGTTCTTCCTCGCTATCGATAATTACGCTTTGGGCCGCTTGGTCCCGTACTTGGAGCGGCTTTTCCTCCGGTCATCAACGCCAAGCGTGTCGAGCGTCCCCCGGATGATATGATACCGCACACCCGGAAGGTCCTTGACCCGGCCTCCCCTGATGAGCACCGCGCTGTGCTCCTGCAGATTGTGCCCGACGCCTGGAATATACGCGGTCACCTCGATGCCGTTGGTCAGCCTGACCCGTGCGACTTTCCGCAGCGCGGAATTCGGTTTTTTCGGGGTAAAGGTCATGACCCGGGTGCAGACACCCCTCTTCTGGGGGCAGCTTGTCAGGGCCGGCGACTTGGTCTTTTTCCGCTTCTGTTCCCGTCCCTGGCGTATTAACTGGTTGATCGTTGGCATTCTGACTCCTGTTTGCTAACTAGCTATAAAATCATCTATAATTATAATAATATACTAATATACTTGCCGCTTTTCTTGATTAGTCAATCCCAACCCCGTTTGCCGGGGTGAGAAATCCTATATAATACTCGTCTTGTCAGGATTTCTCCTCATTCCGGATTACCGGGATTCGTCGAAACGGCAGTCTCATTGATACCATCGCATTCTCATGACAATTAGATGGTATTTGTGAATTATAGACTTTTTTGTCAAGATATTAATCTGATTTTTAATTCAAACGCGGCAGTCCGGACAGCTCCGTCGCCCGGCGCGCTCCCGTTTCTCCTATTCCTCAGGCATCGCGATTTCCGCTTCGACCGCTGCCTGTTCGACTTCCTCTGGCGGCGGACCGTCGAGATCGCCCGGCTCGTTTTCATACACGCTGATATTGTTGTATATTCGCACGCCGGTTCCGGCGGGTATCAGGTGCCCGATGATGACGTTCTCCTTCAGGCCGCGCAGGTTGTCGACCTTGCCCTTGATGGCCGCGTCAGTCAGGACCCTTGTTGTCTCCTGGAACGATGCCGCAGATATGAAGGACTCGGTGTTGAGCGCCGCCTTGGTGATCCCCATCAGTATCGGTATCGCGGTGGCGGGTTTGCCGCCTTCCTGCAGCACCCGGTCGTTCTCCTCGACGAAATCGAACTTGTCCACGATCTGCTCGATGACGAAGGTCGAGTCGCCCGGATCGGTGACCTTCACCTTCCGGAGCATCTGCCGGACGATTACCTCGATATGCTTGTCGTTGATCGAAACGCCCTGAAGCCGGTAGACCTCCTGGATCTCATTGACAAGGAACTTTTGCAGCTCGCGCGGCCCCTTGATCTTGAGGATCTCGTGCGGGTCCACGGGACCATCGTCGATCTGCTCGCCCTTGGCGATGAAGTCGCGGTCCTGCACCCGGAGAAACTTGGAAACCGGGATCGAATATTCTTTGACCGTGCTGTCCTCGCCGGTGACTATGATCTTCCGCTTGTTCTTCACAGTGTCCCCGATCTCGATCGTGCCGTCCAGCTCGGAGAGCGTGGACGAGTCTTTCGGTGTACGCGCCTCGAAGAGCTCCGCGACCCGCGGCAGACCGCCTGTGATGTCCTTCGTTTTTTCCGCGCCGCGCGGGATCTTCGCCAGAACGGTCCCGGCCGGGACCTTGTCGCCGCTTACCACCATGAGGTGCGCTCCCTTGGGCAGGAGGTAGGTGATCTCCTGCTTGGAAGGGCCCATGATGTTTATCCGCGGCTGCAGCTTCTCGGTCTTGTATTCCACGATAACGCGCTTGGTCACATTCGATGTTGGGTCGAGCTCCTCGCGGAGGCTCTTGTTGATCTCGATGTCGACAAACTCGACCTTGCCGCTCACTTCCGTCAGGATCGGCTCAAACCACGGGTCAAAGGATGCCAGGATCGGATAGCGTGTCGTCTCCTTCTCCTTGTCGAACTCCTTGTCGTAGAACTTGCCCGGCTTCACGTTTACGACGGTGCCCACGTTGATCGGGATGGAGAGCGGATCTCCAAGAATGTATACCCTGTTCTTTACCACCTTGACCAGGCCGGAGGTCTTTGAGATGACGTCTTCGCCATCCTCGGTCTTCGCGATGACGACACCGGCGTACACCTTGTCGTTCTCGTTCACGATGAGCTTGGGCTCCCCCTTCAGCTGTATCTCGGTGATCACCCGCTGAACGACAAGATAGCCGCGCCGCACGGAGATGATCTTGTTTTCGTCGGTCTTGATGATTTTTGAGGTAATCTCTTTCACGAACACCGGGTAATTGAGCTTGATCTCGCTCTCCTCAACCGCGCGGGACGCGATGCCGCCGATGTGGAACGTCCGCATGGTCAACTGAGTGCCCGGCTGGCCGATTGACTGGGCGGCGATGATGCCCACGGCCTCGCCGATGTCGACGTGCCGCGCCGTGGCCAGGTTACGGCCGTAGCATTTTCCGCAGACGCCGTGCTTGGCCTCGCAGGTGAGCACGGAGCGGATCTCGATCGAATCGATATTGAGCAGGTCGATCATCTCGGCGATTTCCTCGGTGACTATATCGTCCGCCGTGCATATGACTTCGCCGGTGACCGGGTGGAGAAGGTCGTAGAGCAACGTCCGTCCCAGCGCGCGGTCGCCCAGGGACTCGATGACATCGTCGCCCTCCTTGATGGCGTAGATGTCGATGCCGATCGTTGTGCCGCAGTCCTCCATGGAGATGGTCACGTCCTGCGCGATGTCGACGAGCCGGCGGGTCAGATATCCGGCGTCAGCCGTCTTGAGCGCCGTGTCGGCCAGGCCCTTCCGGGCCCCGTTGGTGGAGATGAAATATTCCAGCACCGTCAGGCCTTCCTTGAAGTTGGTCCGGATCGGGACCTCGATGATCTCGCCGCTCGGCTTGGCCATGAGCCCCCGCATCCCGGCGAGCTGACGAATCTGCTGCTTGCTGCCCCGGGCGCCGGACTGCGCCATGATGTAAATCGGGTTGAAGCCGCCGGCGTTGCCCGAGAGCTCTTCGAACATTTTATCTGCGATGATCTCGTTGGCGTTGGTCCAGAGGTTTATAACCCGGTTATACCGCTCCTCGTTGGTGATATAACCGTTGCGATATTCCAGTTCTATCTTTTCTAGCTTCTTGTCTTCCTCACCGATAATCCTCTGCTTCACCGTCGGCACAATGATATCCGACATGGAGATGGTCGGTGCGAACATCGTCGCGTACCGGTACCCCGTCTCCTTGATGTCGTCGAGCATCTTGACCGTCACATTGGGTCCGTACTGGCGGAGCACCGTCGAGATGGTCTTGGACAGTTCCTTGTCGTTGATGATCCTGTTGATGAAGGGAAAACCCTCCGGCATCAGCCCGTTGAAGATGAGCCGGCCGGCAGTCGTCTCGATCAGTTCACCCTTGTCGTTGATGAACTTGATCTTGGAGCGCATTTTCACCTGACCGTGATCGACCGCCCTGAGCAACTCGACTTCCTCGTCGAAGAGCTTGCCCTCGCCGGGCGCCCCGTCGAGGATGGAGGTGAGGTAATATATGCCAAGCACGATGTCCTGCGTCGGCGACACCACGGGGTGCCCGTTTGCCGGGGAGAGCAGGTTGTGCGTGGAGAGCATCAGTGTCCAGCATTCCAGCTGGGCGCGCGGTGAGAGCGGTACGTGCACCGCCATCTGGTCGCCGTCGAAGTCGGCGTTGTAGGCGTGGCAGACCAGCGGGTGGAGACGGATTGCCTTGCCCTCGACCAGGACCGGCTCGAATGCCTGGATGCCCAGCCGGTGCAGCGTGGGAGCGCGGTTCAGAAGCACCGGGTGCTCGGAGATGACCTCTTCAAGGACTTCCCACACCTCGGGCCGCTCGTTCTCGACCATCTTTTTCGATGACTTTATGTTCTGTACGTAATCCTTATCCACGAGCCGTTTCATGATGAACGGTTTGAACAGCTCCACGGCCATCTTCTTCGGGAGGCCGCACTGGTAGAGCTTCAGCTCGGGCCCGATGACGATGACGGAGCGGCCGGAGTAGTCGACGCGCTTGCCCAGGAGGTTCTGGCGAAACCGGCCCTGCTTGCCCTTCAGCATGTCCGAGAGGGACTTGAGGGGCCTGTTACCCTTGCCCTTGACCGCGCGCTTCCGCCTGCTGTTGTCGAACAGGGCGTCAACCGCTTCCTGTAGCATCCGCTTCTCGTTGCGCACGATGATCTCAGGTGCGCGGAGCATGAGGAGCCGCTTCAGGCGATTGTTCCGGTTGATGACGCGGCGGTACAGGTCGTTCAGGTCCGAGGTGGCGAACCGTCCGCCGTCCAGCTGGACCATCGGCCGCAGCTCGGGCGGGATCACGGGGACCGAATCAAGAATCATCCACTCCGTCTCGTTGCCCGACTCCTTGAAGGCCTCGATTATCTCAAGACGCTTGATCAGCTTCTTATCGATCTTTACGTCCTTTTCTTTCTTGGCTTTCGCCTGGATGACCGCGCGGATCTGGCGGGACTCTTCGTCCAGGTCGATCCGGGCCAGCAGGTCCTTGATCGCGGACGCGCCCATGCCGCAGACGAGCGAATCGCCGTACTTCTCGTTCAGGGTCAGGTAGGTCTCTTCATCGAGGGCGTCGCCGGTCTTGACGTCTTCCTCGACCGCATCGCCGGGATCGATGACGATGAATTTTTCATAGTAAAGGACCGACTTCAGCACGTTCACCGTGAGGTCCAGGAGAAGACCCATGCGCGAAGGTACGGACCGGTAATACCAGATATGGGCCACGGGGCACGCCAGCTCGATGTGGCCGCCCCGCTCGCGCCGTACCTTGTAGTGGGTCACCTCGACGCCGCACCGGTCGCAGATGACGCCCTTGTAGCGGATCGATTTGAACTTACCGCAGTAGCATTCCCATTCCTTCGTCGTGCCGAATATCTTCTCGCAGAAGAGCCCGTCACGCTCCGGTTTCAGGGTCCGGTAATTTATCGTTTCAGGTTTTTTGACCTCGCCGTACGACCACTCCCGTATCTGATCGGGAGACGCCAGTTTTATCTGGATTGAGCTGAAATCATTAAAATCCCTCATGTTGTTTCCTCAAAAAATAGTTTATTGCTTCCAACTATTATTAATTACAGATCGCGCTCCCGTTCAGGGACCCGGGAGGCGGTCATATATTCTTCAGCGAATCGATCTTGATCCTTCTCTTGGGCTTGCCGTATCCCTCGCTCCACTCTGACAGGCTTATTTCCTTGCCGCTGTCGTCGTAGATGCGCACATCGAGGGCGAGACCCCTGAGCTCCTGGATGAGAACGTTGAACGATTCAGGTATGCCAGGGGCTGCCGTGTTAATCCCCTTCACGATCGCCTCATAGATGCGGGCCCTGCCGAGCATATCGTCCGACTTGACGGTCAGGAGCTCCTGCAAGGTGTAGGCGGCGCCGTACGCCTCGAGTGCCCAGACCTCCATCTCGCCCAGACGCTGTCCGCCGAACTGCGCCTTGCCGCCCAGCGGCTGCTGGGTGACCAGCGAGTAGGGGCCGGTCGACCGGGCGTGGATCTTGTCGTCGACCATGTGGGCCAGCTTCAACATGTATATCTCACCGACCATGACTTCCTGTTCGAAGGGCAGGCCGGTTCGTCCGTCGTGCAGTACCGACTTCGACGATTCGGGCAGCCCCGCTTTTTTAAGGAGCTCGCGTATATCGCTCTCCTTCGCGCCATCAAAAATGGGCGTTTCGTAGAGCGTGTTCAATTTCTCGGCGGCCCAGCCGAGCTCGGTTTCAAGGAGCTGCCCCAGGTTCATCCGGGACGGGACCGAAAGCGGGTTGAGAACGATGTCCATCGGTGTTCCGTCTGGGAGGAACGGCATGTCATAACTGGGCACGATCTTGGAGATGACGCCCTTGTTCCCGTGCCGTCCGGCCATCTTGTCGCCCACGGATATCTTCCGTTTGTCGGCAATGTATACCTTGACCAGCTCCTCGACGCCCGGGGCCAACTCGTCGCCCTGCTCGCGGGAAAACCGCTTCACGTCAACGACGATACCCTCGACCCCGTTCGGGACCCGGAGGGAAGTGTCCCGCACCTCGCGGGCCTTTTCTCCGAAGATCGAATGCAGCAGCTTGTATTCCGGCGTAAGGTCCTGCTCGCCCTTGGGAGTAACCTTGCCTACCAGGATGTCGTCCGGCTGGACATAGGCCCCACGCCGCACGATGCCGTCCTGGTCAAGGTCGCGGAACGCCTTTTCCGAGAGGTTCGGGATGTCACGGGTTATCACCTCGCGACCGAGCTTCGTTTCACGCGCCTCGACCTCGAACTGCTCTATATGGATCGATGTGTAAATGTCTTCCTCGACGAGGCGCTCGGAGATGAGTATGGCGTCCTCGAAGTTGTATCCCATCCAGGGCATGAAGGCTACCAGGATGTTCTTGCCCAGCGCCAGCCGCCCGTTGTCAGTGGCTGGGCCGTCGGCGAGCACGTCGCCCTTCTTGATCTTCTGGCCTTTGTGCACCACCGGACGCTGGTTGAAGCAGGTCCCCTGGTTGGTCCGTTTGAATTTCATGAGCGAGTACTCATCGACCTCGCCGGAGCTTGTCTTGACCTTCACCACGCTTGCGTCCACGAACTGGACTTCACCCGGGCGCGCGGCGGCAACCAGGACGCCGGAATCGTAGGCGGCCTTCGGCTCCATGCCGGTACCGACATACGGCGCTTCCTCGATCATGAGGGGCACCGCCTGGCGCTGCATGTTGGACCCCATGAGGGCCCGGTTCGCGTCGTCATGCTCCAGGAAGGGGATCAGGCACGTGGAGACCGAGAAGATCTGGCTCGGGCATACATCCATGTACTGAATCTCTTTGGGCCGCATGTAGGGGAAGTTGCCGCGGTGCCGGCAGGGGATCATGCCTTTTGCAAAATGTCCCTTGTCGTCGAGCTCCTGGTTGGCCTGCGCGATGAAGTAGAGGTCCTCGCGGTCGGCGGTGAGGTACTCGACCTGGTCGGTCAGCTTTCCGTTGTCCACATACCGGTACGGGGTTTCGAGAAAACCGTAATCGTTGATGCACGCGTACGTGCTGAGCGATACGATGAGACCGATGTTCGGTCCCTCAGGCGTCTCGATCGGGCACATCCTGCCGTAGTGGGAGGGGTGCACGTCCCGGACCTCGAAGCCGGCCCGCTCGCGGGAAAGACCGCCGGGTCCCAGGGCGTTGAGCCGCCTCTTGTGCGTCAGCTCGGCGAGGGGATTGGTCTGGTCCATGAACTGCGAGAGCTGGCTCGAACCGAAGAACTCGTTTATGACAGCCGTGATCGGCTTGATGCTGATGAGGGCCTGCGGTGTGATAACGTCGAGGTCCTGGATGGTCATCCGCTCCTTGATGACGCGCTCCATGCGCTGGAAGCCGACCTTGATCTGGTTCATGATCAGCTCGCCGACTGAGCGGACGCGGCGGTTGCCCAGGTGGTCGATGTCGTCCACGACCGTGGGGATGAACCGGTTTTTCTTCAGCTTCGGGTCCTTCTCGCTTATCTCGTACCCGTCCGCCTCGGCGATCAGGTAGAGAAAATATTTCAATGAATAGATGATGTCTTCCGGCTTCAGCGTCTGGGTCTCGAAGTCGTCCATGCCGAACTTGTTAGAGATCTTGTACCGGCCGACGGCGCCCAGGCTGTACGTCTTCGGATCGAAGAAGAGCCGGTTGAAATGCTCCTGCGCGTTTTCCAGGTTCGTCGGCTCGCTCTGCCACATGATCGCATGGATGGTAAGCAGCGCTAGCTCCGACTTCTTGTGCTCGGCGAGCGCGGGGGTCTTGACGTGCTTGTTGATGAACTCCTTCTCAACCTCGAGGGTTGTGCTGAGGAACGAGTCTTCCTTGTTATTGGGAAACTCGATGATCTCAACATCATGGATCTTCTCTTCCCTGATGCGGTCGATCATGTCCATGGTGACCCGCTCGCCGACCTCCATGATGACTTCGCCGGATTGCTTGTTCGCAACGTCCCGGGCGACCCGCTTGCCGTTAAGGAACTCGTAGTCCTCGTCGCTTTTCAGGCGGACGACCTTCGTGTTATAGAAGAGCTTGACCATCTCCTCGTCCGTTTCGTAACCGAGGGCCTTGATCAGGAGGCTGACCGGGAACTTCTTTTTCCTGTCGATGCGCGCGATGATATAGCCCTTGGGGTCCATCTCGAACTCGAGCCATGACCCGCGGTCCGGGATGACCCGGTAGTTATAGGTCCGCTCGGCCTCTTCATAAAAGAAAAATATACCGGGGGACCGGTGCAGCTGGTTTACGACGACGCGTTCGGCGCCGTTGATGATGAAGGTACCCCGCGGGGTCATGAGCGGTATGTCGCCCATGTACACTGATTGCTCGCGGACTTCCATGCTGTCCTTCCGGATAAGCCGGATGGTCGCCTTCAGGGGAGCGGCGTACGTGACATCGCGCTCCTTCGATTCAAGCTCGGAGTATTTCGGCAGGCCGATCTCGTAATCGATATATTCGAGAACCACGTCCTCGTGCGGGCTCTCGATCGGGAAGATCTCCTCGAATACGGCCTGGAGGCCGTGCGGCTTCTTTTTAACCGAGTCCGGCTGGAGAAACCAGTCATACGACTTCAGCTGGATCTCGATTAAGTTAGGCAGCTCCAAGCCTGTCTTTATCTTGCCAAAATTGAAGACTTTTTTTGAATCTTGCATGGATGTTCAAACCTTCGCTGATTTGTTGAAAGAACGCCAAAAGGTTTGGTTGAAGCCAACCAAACCTGTTGTCCGCTTATCCTGGAAAAAACTGATAACCCGCCGGATTATTTAACATCAACCGTTGCGCCGGCAGCGGCGAGCTGCTGCTTGATCTTCTCCGCTTCGTCCTTGGAAACTTTTTCCTTGACCGTTTTGCCGCCCGCTTCGACGAGCTCTTTCGCCTCTTTCAGGCCGAGACCAGTGATGGCCCTGACTTCCTTGATGACGGCGACCTTGTTGTCTCCGAACCCGGTGAGGATGACGTCAAATTCGGTCTGCTCTTCGGCCGCTTCGGCTGCAGCCGGCGCAGCTGCCGCTACGGCTACCGGAGCCGCGGCTGAAATGCCGAATTTGTCTTCCATCGCTTTAACCAGCTCGGCCGCTTCGATCAGGGTCAAACTGCCTATCGCATCCAGTAATTCTTGTACATTAGCCATTGTAAACTCCTTTATACTTAGTGAATTTCTTCAAGTTAATACGCCGCTGGATTCTCCGGCCCGTTTGCCCGACCGATTACACCGGCACCGTAAAAACTTATAAAGGCATTGTATCCATATATCATACTATATTCTGGAAACAGAAACCTTTTCTTGATCTATAAAGAACGCGACCGTTTCCCCGTCGGAAATGGATCGCGGGTCTTTCTCCTGTTACTGCTGGTTCCGCGCTTCGGCAACCGCCTTGATGCCGCGGGCAAGCGACGCCATGATCTGGTTGGTGCCGACCGCGATGCCGCGCGCCGGAGCGTTTATCATGGACATGACCTGCGACAGAATCACTTCTTTCGAAGGCAGATCGGCGATCCGCTTGATCTGCTCCTGGTTATAGACCACGGAGCCCATGTAGCCGGCGGAAAAGGTGAACTTGTCAACGTCCTTGGCGAAATCTTTCAGCACCTTGGCCACATCACCGAACTCTTCGTTTACGAATGCGACCGCGATCGGTCCTTTGAGATAATCGTCAAGGCCGGCAATCCCGACCTCTTTCAGCGCGCGCTTGAACAGGGTGTTCTTGACCACCCGGTACTCGGCGTTTTTGCTCCGGAGCGTTTTGCGGAGCTTGCTCAGATTCTTTACCTGTATCCCGGAGTAGTTCGTCAGGATCATGTTGTTCCGCGCCTTGAGGCGCTCCACCAGGTTCGCAACCTCGTCAACTTTATATTGCTTAACCATTACTTTTCGATCCCCTTATAATTGAGTTTGATCCCCGGCCCCATGGAGGAACTGATGCATACTGTTTTTATGTAATTGCCCTTCGCATCCGACGGCTTGTCCTTGATGATCTGGTTGAAAAACGTCTTCACGTTGCTGATGATCGCGTCATCGGCGAACGATATCTTGCCGATCCCCATGTGGATGACGCCCGTCTTGTCGGTCTTGTACTCCACCCGGCCTCCCTTCAGCTCTTTCACGATACCCTTCACGTCATCGGTGACCGTGCCGGACTTCGGCTTCGGCATGAGACCTTTCTTACCCAGCACCGGTCCCAGCTTACCGACATCCTTCATCATGTCCGGTGTGGCCACGACCGCGTCGAAATCGATCCAGCCGCCCTTCACCTTCTCGACCATGTCCTCGGCGCCCACGTAGTCGGCGCCGGCTTCCTGGGCCTCCTTCTGCTTGTCTCCCTTACAGATTACGAGGACCTTCTTTTCCTTGCCGGTGCCAGCCGGGAGGCTCGCGGTACCGCGGATATTCTGGTAGCTCTTATGCACGATCTTGACCTGGATGTCTACGGTCTCGTCGAACTTGCTGTACTTGCATTCCTTCATCAGGGTGACCGCTTCTTCGATTGTATACAGCTTGTTGCGGTCGATCCTGCTCCGAGCTGCTATGATTTTCTTCCCTCTGTTCATGTCCACTCTACCTCAAATAGTTACTCCGGCAACCGCCGTTATTCCTCGACATCCACTCCCATTGACCGTGCTGTACCGGCGATGATCTTCACCGCTGCATTCAGGTCGTTGGCATTGATGTCGGGCATCTTCACCGTGGCTATCTCTTCCAGCTGGGCCCGGGTGATTTTGCCGGCCTTCGTCTTGCCCGGCTCGGTCGAGCCTTTCTCAATCTTCAGCGCCTTCTTGATCAGTACCGCCGCCGGCGGAGTCTTGATAATAAATGTATAGGTCCGATCGCTGTACACGGTTATGACGACCGGCAGAATAGTTCCCATCTGGTCCTTCGTACGCTCGTTAAAGGACTTGCAGAAATCCATGATATTCAACCCGTGCTGTCCAAGGGCGGGACCGACGGGGGGCGCGGGATTCGCCTGACCGCCCGGGATCTGCAGTTTGATTTCAGTTACAACGACTTTCCCTTTCTTTGGTGCCATATAAACCCTCTATTATATTAAAGAAGAAAAATGCATCTCTTCAATAAAAATTGCTATATCTTGCCTACCTGCAGGAAATCGAGCTCGACCGGTGTCCCGCGGCCGAAGATCTCCACCTTCACCCTGAGCCGGCCTTTTTCCGGATGGACTTCCTCAACCACCCCGGTAAAGTTGTTGAACGGCCCGTCGATTACCTTGACATGCTCGCCCACGGAAAAATCCACCACCGCGGAGATCTTCTCCTTCGCCTTCTGCTCTCCCATCTGGTCGAACAGCGAGCTCACTTCCTCGCGTGTGAGCGGCTTCGGCTTGCTGGAGCCGTACGCGCCGACAAAGTTGGTCACGCCGTTAATGCCCTTGACCAGGCCCCATGTCTCGTCGTCGAATTCCATCTCCACGAGCACGTATCCCGGGAAAAACTTTTTCGACCGGACCCGCTTTTTCCCGTCCTTGACCTCGGGGACCTCGACCGTCGGAATCCTCACCTGGAAAACCTTTTCGGAAAGAAGGCGCTTCTCCACCTCTTTCTCCAGGGTGAGTTTTACCTTGTTCTCATGCCCCGAATATGTGTGAACGACATACCACTCTTTTGCCATACGCTACTTCATGACCGTTTGGATAAAATACATGAGGCCCGAATCGACGCCCCACAGAAAAAACGAAATCACCAGCACCGTCACGACGACGACGATGGTGAAGCTCGTCACCTCGTCTCTCGACGGCCAGGTAACTTTCCTCAGCTCTTCTTTCGACTCACGGACATACGTTAGGATGGCGCGGATCTTTTCTCGTAATCTGTCCACGATCGACCTACGCCTTTGTTTCCTTGTGCGCGGTATGCTTGTTGCAGAACTTGCAGAACTTCTTCACTTCAAGCTTACCGGTCTGGTTCTTCTTGTTCTTGGTGACGGAATAATTTTTCCGCTTACAATCCTGACATGCCAGCAGTATGATTTCACGCATATCCTGTTCCCCTGCCTATGACAAATTACAGACTAGAAAATTGCAGTTACCCTACAGTCAACCAATTTAAGAAAATTGGAAATACCTCTTGCGGGCTAAAAACTGTGAGCTCACTGACCAATGCACACACCATGAGCCCACGACCAGAATTGAACTGGTGACCTTTTGCTTACCATGCAAATGCTCTACCGACTGAGCTACGTGGGCAGAGGTAGGTGGAAATCATAGAAACCACCCCTTTTTTGTCAATAAAATTTTGATATTTTATCATTTTGGAGAAAAAAGGTGATCGTCATGATTTTTCATCGGAATTCGTATACGAAAAGGGCCTCATGACCGGGAATTACAATAAAAAAGGCGGCATATTACTGCCGCCTAAATGTGTATAAATATCTACAATAATTTATTCATTTCTATTTATTAAATACGATGGGATATCCTCTTCCGAAAGGACCTTCTTGATCCTGGTGACTTCTTTTTTGGTATTAAGGCCTTCTATCCGTACTTTATACATATCACCGTCATGAACGACAACGACATCATTGCCGGTTACCTGCTCTATCCTTTCTTTAAGGTTGTCCGCGTTTCTCTTTGAATAAAAGGCGCCTGCCTGGACCGAGTAGCTACCGCTATCCGATGAATCATCGCCGGCGGAATCGCCGGAAACGGCTTCAAGATCATCGTTCCGGTCAGAATCCTCGTCCCCGCTTCGTTTTTTTACTATCACGAGGCCGACCCTGGCTTCCCCCTGTTTAAGCATGCCAAGCTTTTTCGCCGCAGCGTAGGATACGTCGAGGATCCGTTTCGCGCGGAATGGTCCGCGGTCATTGATGCGCACACGGACCGTCTTTCCCGTGTCAAAATTCTTAACGCTGACAATGGTGCCGAACGGGAGGGTCTTGTGCGCTGCCGTCAGTTCATTCATGTCAAAACGCTCCCCGGATGCGGTTTTTTTGCCGTCAAATTCCCTTCCATACCAGGAAGCGGCGCCGGTCTGGTAATATTTTTCCTTGGTATACGAGGAATCCTCATCGCTCTCCGCGTCCTCTTCATCTCGGTCCGATTTTTTCGATGAAACGGCACGTGCATCACCGTCCTCGCTGAAATCGTTGTCTTCCTCGTCATATCCGGAAACGTCCCGGGAGTCGTCCGATTTTACGGTCCGATAATCGCTCTTTTTCAGGTTGGCAGTTTCCGGCGTACAGCTCATGAAAAACATGAATACCGCCAGTATCGCCACGATACACGTAGAGCCTTTAATTATTGATTGCATAACGCACCTCCATACAGCGTCCCTCTCTCGAGGGCTCTCTTACGTGTATCGGACATAATGATTTAATCCATTAATAAAATTATTTGAAATCAGGATCCCCGAAGCCCGGCCGCAGGAACCCCCCGCCGCAGGCCTATCCGGGGCAATTTTCATAATGCGACATAAAACCTTCTTGACCATTTTCATGAAATCCTGTTAGTGGTGGATTATCACATCATTACCGGGAGCCCCCGGGACAGCGGTGGCTTCGCATTATCCAGGGAAACAGCATGAAAATCGTATCCAACAGGCCGACTATTACCCGCAAGGAGCTTGAAGCAGTACTTGATTGCCTTATCAACGATGAGCTGATCGCGGGCGAGTCGGTCAAGAATTTCGAGTCCAGCATAGCAAAAATGATCGGCGTGAAATACGCCCTTGCGACCAATTCCCTGACGTCAGCCTATCACCTGGCCTACCTCGCCCTTGGGATCACCAGCGAGGATGAAGTAATCATGCCCTCTTTCTACCCAACCGCCCCGCTGAGCGCTCTTACGATGACGGGTGGAAAGGCCGTTGTACTGGACAATGAGAGCGATTCCCTCTTCCCCTCGATCGCGGACATTAAATCACGCGTCACCGAAAAAACAAGGGCCATAATATGCGGCCACCTGTTCGGCTTCCAGATACCGCTCCAGGAACTGGAGGAAACGCACATACCGCTGATCGAAGATATTTCCCATTCAATAGGAACAGAAATCGATGATGTCCCATCGGGCAGGAATGGCGCCATTACGGTGGCTTCCTTTGACCCTGCGGGAATCATCACGACCGGGAACGGGGGAATGGTCCTGACCAATAATTCAAAGTACTATTCGATCATGAAGGACTTCCGCGGCAATGGAGGCAGCCACCTTAACTATGACTATGCAATGCCTGATTTCCAGGGCGCCATGGGTATCTCGCAGCTTGCCAGGCTGCAGGACCTCCTGGCGCGGAGAAGGGAAATTGCCAAAATATATCATGAATCGCTACGCGTTACATCGCATAAAACGCCCCTGCTGTTCAATGAGCATTTCGCGTATCAGTCGTTCCCGGTGCTTTTCAGCTCTTCCAATGAAAAGATTGAAAGCTACTGGAGAAAATCACGGATAGAAGTCCTGCAATCAATAGCATGTCCCCTCCACCAGCATGCCGGGTACAATTCAGCGGATTTTCCCAATGCCGAGCGCTATTCCAAAAAGCTCTTTTCCATACCCCTGTATCCGACCCTGAGCAGACGTGACGTGGAAAAGATATCAAAGTTTATTTCAAGCTTCATTTAATCAAGATTTTCGATATAAGCCAGATACATTACATGAAAAAGGTTAATTATTGTTTTTTACCTAAAAATACCCGCGGGCATCTCTAGAACCTCAATTCTCTCCTTCATTTAAGTATTTTTTTCGCTTATAATCAATTTTTTTATTGCTTTTTTTCAACAATATACTGAGTATGCTCGAATTATTATACTACTAAATCAAGGAGTACATCAATGAAAAAGTATTTTGCTCTGTTTTTCGTAGCTCTTATCGCTGTCAGCGCCGCTTTTGTTGGCTGCAAAAAAGCTGAAGCTCCGGCTGACGAAGCTGCTCCGGCTGTTGAAGAAGCTGCTCCGGCTGAAGAAGCTGCAAAGTAATTTTTTTACATTACTGCGCAAAAAAGGATGCTGCAAAGCATCCTTTTTTTTTGTCCTTACCGCTGCGAAAGCTCAGGCTCGTGCGGCCAGTATCTCGCGCACCTTCCCCTTTATCTCGTCAAGGTTCGACGACTTCGTAACGTACGCGTCGGCCGTCCAGGTCATGAAATTGCTCTTGTAATTCGAATAGGCCGTGTAGATAATAATGGGAATCTTCTTGTCGCGGGACAGTATTTTCCCGAGCGCTTCGATCCCGTCCATCTCGGGCATACGAATGTCCATTATGACAAGATCATATTTATGGGTCTTCACCATTTCGACCGCCTCTTTCCCGTTCGAGGCCTGGTCGATCTCGTAACCCTCGTCCTCCAGCTCCATCGCGTAGAGCTCCCGCTGGTGCTTTTCGTCTTCGACGATCAATACACGTGCCATATATTCCTCCTCGTTGGCCCTGCCATTTCCGACGGTAGGACCGCAAAACGTTGATGCCGCGCTTCCGGACACTCACAGGGTGCGGCAATCCTGATTATTTTTCAATCAATTAATTTATTTCGCAGTGGCGATTATCCCGGGACCGGCAGGTGTATCACGAACTCGGCTCCTCCCCGGTCCCTGTTCGACACCCTTATACTCCCGTTATGGTCCTTGATTATTTTCTTTACAATCGCGAGTCCCAGCCCCACGCCGGTGACCTTCTTCGAGAAAAAGGGCTCGAATACGATGTTCGGGTCCTCCTCTTCGATGCCCGACCCGGAGTCGCCGACAAGGACATTGATGACGTCCCCGTCGCTGTCGGTCTTAATATCGATGGCCCCACCGGCCGGCGTCGCGTCGATAGAATTCTGGATCAGGTTGAGCATCACCTGCTTCATCTGATTGAAGTCGGACTTGACCAGGGGCAGGTTTTGGCTCAGGTCCATCGACACCTCGAGCCTTTTTTCCTGGAGCAGGTTTTTCAGAAGCGATACCGTATCGGTTATGACCTCGTTGATGTTGTTGAATTCCCGTATGAATTTTGTCGGCCGGGAGAAGTCCATGACGTTGGAGAGGGTCTTCTCGAGACGCTCGCACTCTTTCAGAATGATCTCCGCCGATGTATCGATCTTTTTACTGGTCTTCGACTTCTCCTTCGGGAGCTGCATGATCCGGCGCGCGTATCCGCCCATGGTGACCAGCGGGTTCCTGATCTCGTGCGCCATGTGCGCCGCTATGCGGCCTACAGCAGCGAGCTTCTCGGATTCGACGATCGCCTCCTGCCGTTCCGACAGCTTCTGCATCTCGCTTCGGACCGTGTCAAGGCTCGTATAGCTCTCGATGGACATGGCCGCCTGCGAGGCGAAGATCGAGAGGAGCTCGATGGTCTCCCGGGCGATGGGGGCATTATTGAACTTGTTGTCCGCCACGATCATCCCGATGGCCTTGTTCACCACCACCAGCGGGGTTATGATGAACTCCTTCACGTCCATGAGCTCGCGTACTTCGGGGGACACCCGCTCGTCCTTCCACGAATCGGTAATGTGCACACTTTCACGCTCGGTGAGGACGCGTGCAAAGATGTTTCCATCCCGGACGGAAAAGCTGGAAGACAGGACTCTGTTCAGCAGCGATATGCCGGCCGTCATTACCGCCGCGCCGGGGCCCTGCTCCGCTCCATCCTGTGCGGATGACGCGGCAGTCCATATCTCGATGGCCTCCTCGAAGGAATCCGGCCCCACTGCCATTTTCCCTTCCAGGCGTCCATCCTCTACCAGGAACAGCATGGCACGGTTGAAGCCGAGCCCGGTGCCCGAGGTGACGCCTGTCAGTATGGTGAACAGGACGCGCTCGATCTCGTCGTCCTTCCGGATCGACTCGGAGATCTGGCTCATCAGCGATATCTGGTAATCGTTGCGAAGCTTCTTCGTCATGTCGTCGATCACGACAATGACCTGGTTGACGTCCTTGACAATGATGTTCGAAATCTTGATATCGGCTATGATTGAGACCTTGTTCAGGGTCAGGAGGTGGGTCTTTTCCAGCACGACCGTCTTACCCCCCGCCCGCACCTCGACGATCCCGCCCTTGAGCCGTGCGTTGACAAAATAGAAAATGTCCTCGATCCTTTTATTGTAGATCTCATCGCGCTCGAACTGGAACTTCTTATAAAACCCGTCGTTTGCGAACAGGACCCTGTCGTCCTCCCCCAGCACTATGAAATACGCGCTGATCGAAAAAATGATGCTGTTGTACAGCTCGTTGAAATTATCTATCTCTTTCTTCTGCGCGGACATGATGCTGTCCAGGTGCCGCCCGGCGATCATGAGCTCCTTGAGTATTTCGTCGAGCTCGTTATCTACCCGTATCTCCCTGCCTGCCTGCGTGAACTTACCCTTTTTAAAATCCGAGACCACTGTCTTGATGGTGTTTATTCTGCGCCGGTATATGAACCAGTTACTCAGTGCAAACATCACGGCGCGAAGTATGATCATGAGGATAATGACTCCGAGGAGTATATAGACCATCCTGCTGTGTACGATGTGGTACTGTAAATAGAGATAAAAGAGAATGACGGCCATCGTGATGTCGAAGCTGAGGAGGAAGATCATTTCAATGATTGATAATTTCATGGTCCCTGCACCTAAATATTATTTGCTAAATTTCAGCCCTTATTTCAATCTGTTTTTTAATACTATGAGGAAAAAATGGCGATTTTCAGTCATGATACCGGTCCGGAACACCGGTGCATGATCGTTGAAAGAGAACACCCGTTCACATCAGGGGATACCGTAGATCATGAAGCTGATACTGGCGACAAACAACAAGAACAAGATAATTGAAATCCGGGACAAGTTCTCGGACGTGAAAGGACTCGAGCTCGTGCCGCTCGGCAGCTACCCGGACCCGCCGGAGATCGTCGAGGACGGGGAGACCTTCCGCGACAACGCAGAAAAGAAGGCCCGCGGGATCGCCGCGTTCACGGGGCATCTTTCCATGGCGGACGATTCCGGCCTGGAGATCGAAGCCCTCAACGGCCGGCCGGGCGTGTATTCCGCCCGCTACGGCGGCGAGTCGGCGACAGACGAGGACCGCAACCGCATGGTGCTGGACGAGATGCAGGGCGTGCCACCTTCCAGACGGGCGGCCCGGTTCGTGTGCGTTATCGCCATCTGCGGCCCCGACGGCAGGTGCGTTTTCGCCGAAGGCGAGTGCGGCGGCCGTATCGCCGAAGAGATGATAGGGGCCCGCGGATTCGGGTATGACCCGATATTTTTCCTGCCCGACCGGGGAAAGACTATGGCGGAATTGCCGCTGGAGGAGAAAAACCTCATCAGCCACAGGGCAAAGGCGCTGGAGAAGGCGCGGGAGATGTTGATGGGGATGGATAAACCGTAAAGGAACCGCCCCATAAGCTGCCTCGATACGAATTTCGCAACGCTTGTCGAGTGATTTTGACGCCAAAGGCGGCAAAATCGTATCGAGACAATCGATATGCAAATGCGAAATTCACTCGGCAACCGCTTATGGGACAGCCCCTTTACGGAATGTGAATGACGCCATGAAAATGACAAAAGCTCTATCCGATAAAATCATCCGGGCCCTCGCGAAACACTATCCAGACGTGAAGCCCGACCTGAAATACCGCAGCCTGTACCAGCTTGCCGTGGCGGTCGTGCTCTCGGCGCAGACAACCGACCGGCAGGTCAACGGGGTGACCGGTGAGCTGTTTAAAAAATATCCTGATTTCGCCAGCCTGGGCGCAGCCCGCCTTGCGGATGTGGAGGGGATCATACGCAGTACCGGTTTCTACCACATGAAGACGAAGAACATTATCGGCCTCGCCAGGGCGGTCAGCACGGAGCACGCCGGCCGGCTCCCCTCGACCCGGGAGGAGCTGGTCCGGCTCCCCGGCATCGGGAGAAAATCAGCCAACGTCATTCTATCAATGGGCTTCGATACGCCCGCGCTCGCGGTTGACACCCATATCATTCGTATCGCCGGCCGGCTCGCCTACACCCGCTCCCGCAACCCCCTCGAGGTCGAGCGGGCGCTTACCGCGCTCATCCCCGAGCACCGATGGAAACTGGCGCACCTTCTTCTGATCCGGCACGGCAGGACATTGTGCATGGCCCGGAAGCCGCTCTGCGGCGCCTGCCCGATCAGGGCTTTGTGCGCGAGCGCAGATAGTATTCGTTGAATTTCATGATAACGGAAGGGGTGTTGATGCGCGTGTCCGGGGCCTTCGCCGGGTCCATTTCGCATATCCTGGAGAGCGAGGCATAGGCCTCCTGGGCGAGCAGGGGATCGATATCGGTCAGCAGGCTTATGAGAAACGGTATCGAGGATATGCATTTGGACTCGGCCGTAACGCGGATCAGCCATATCTTGAAATACCGGTTACCCTTTCCGTACCGCTCGATCATGTCCTGGATGTTTTCCTCACAATACCGGGAGGCGTACCTGATGTAAAAGGTGCCATTCACCAGTATCTCACCCGAATCGATCGAGCGCCGCTCCGCATACGACAGGACCTGGGGATAGGACACCGTTATTTCGAGGGTCTGCAGGTAGAAGGAGATTATATTCGCGACTTCCATCGAGCCCGAGAGGATGAGGTTCTCCCATTCCGCCGGTGAAATATTTATGGGACGGTGGTAGGCCCTGGAATAGTAGATCAGGTCATAGAGCAGATAGGGGTCCGAGGTTTCCGTAACGATCGACTTGAAGTTATTGAGGGGGAAGGAATACCCCATGCGCATCAGTATCTGCCCGGCCCGGGCCTGCTGGAACGATGCAAACGGCTCGAACTTGTAAATCAACATCAGGGTCCCCGCGAACGACATGTACATGAGAAGCCCGATGATGGCGCCCGTAGCGCTGACCTTCAATACCTTCTTCCGGTCGAAGACGAAACGCTCGGACACGAACTCGAAAAGGATCATGACGAGGAGGAGCGTTATCTGGAAAAACTTCAATCCCGACATGATGGACCCGCTGGGCGAGAAGAGGAACACCAGCTGGTATATGAGAAAGTAGAGGGCCGCACCCGCGACGAACAGGAGGAGCGTGATCTTGGGCCTGCGGTTGAATTTCAGGATGATGAGCAGGATGAGCGAATAGAACATCATGCTGGAGAACCGCCCGTCGAGCAACTCCAGGATCGGGCTCCAGGGCCAGTGCTCCTTGTCCAGGTAGTTGATCAGGGTGTAGATGACAGTCGTGGAATAGATGATGACAAACGGCACCACCCGCGTCTTAATGAAAAGTATAAAGGTGCCGAACCGGGGATGAATGTCCCGGTATTCCTGCCTCAGGGGTGGGACATCGACAAGGGAGAAATTGAATATCAGGTAAAACGAAAAAACGTACAGGTAAACGTTCACGATGATGGGGATCACGTCCCACTTGATCCAGAGGACCGAAATAACGTTTATTATAAAAAGAAGGATCAGGATATACACGAATGTCGTGATCTTCTTCAGCTGGTTCGTTACGACCGGTGTGGCAGCCATTGTCCCCCGCCGCTGTATTATTTCATTATTGCCACCCGGGGCAGGCCCGAGTAGTCGTTCAGCACCGAAACGGAAAACCCGCTCGCGGCGCCGGTTTTTTTCACGAACTCCTTCATGTCATCACCGATCTCGATGATGAGCACGCCGTCGTCCGACAGGAACAGGCCCGATTTTTTTATGACGCGCTCCACCAGGTCGCGCCCCCCCCGGCCGGCAAAGAGAGCCGTTCCGGGCTCGTACCGGAGGTCCGGCTGGAGCGACCCGGCCGCCTTCCGGTCCACGTAGGGCGGATTCACCGCTATCACCTGGAAGCGCAGGCCCCGGAGCGGCTCGAACAGGCTCCCCTGGTGGAACCTGATCCTGTTTTTTCCCAGGAGCCTGGCCGCGTTCTTCCGCGCCACGGCAAGCGCTTTCGCCGATATGTCCGTCGCGTGAACGTCCAGGTCGGAGCGCTCGTGCTTCAGCGCCACGGCGATGGCGCCGGACCCGGTGCCTATGTCGGCCACGGATGCGCTGAGCCGCGCGTAGTACACGGCCATGTCGACCAGGAGCTCAGTCTCGGGACGGGGGATGAGCACGTTCCGGTTGACGGTGAAATCGAGGGAATAAAACTCTTTCCGGCCCGTGATATAGGCGATCGGCTCGAACCTGATGCGCCTTCGCGCCAGGCCCATGATGCGCCGCTCCTCCTCCTCCGTAAGCTCGCGGTCGTCTACGACCCGCAGGCGGTGCCGCTCCATTCCCAGGGCATGGGCCGCCAGGAGCTCCGCGTCAAGAACGGCGCTCGGTATGCCGGTCTCTTTCATCCTGGCAGTAAGGTCCGCGAGGACCTGTGATACGCGCACGGGCCGCACCTCGCCGTTATATGTCAATTTTGCTCAGCAGCTCTTCTATCTCATGCTTTTTGAGGGGCTCGATGACCGCGTCCATCTCCCCCTCGAGAACCTTTTCAAGGGAATACAGGGTAAGCCCGATCCGGTGGTCCGTCAACCGCGACTGGGGAAAGTTGTAGGTCCTGATCCGCTCGCTCCGGTCGCCCGATCCCACCATGGATTTGCGCAGGGCGGCCTCGCGCTCCATCCGCTCGCCGTTGACCTTTTCCAGCAGCCGGGCGCGGAGAACCCGGAGCGCCTTGTTCTTGTTCTTGAGCTGCGACTTCTCGTCCTGGCAGGTCACCACCATGCCCGTGGGGAGGTGGGTGATCCGCACGGCAGAGTCGGTCGTGTTCACCGACTGGCCGCCGTGGCCCGACGAGCGGTACACGTCGATGCGCAGCTCGTCCGGGTTGATCTCGATCTCGTTCTCCTCGGCCTCGGCCATGACCGCGACGGTGACTGCCGAGGTATGGATCCTGCCCCCGGCCTCGGTCGTGGGGACACGCTGGACCCGGTGGCCGCCTGACTCGTATTTCAGGTTGTCATAGGCCTCCGGGCTCCTGACCGAGTAGATGATCTCCTTGTAACCGCCGATGCCCGTGGCGCTCACGCTCAGGTATTCGATCTTCCACCCCTTTATGTCGGCGTAGCGGCTGTACATGCGGAAGAGGTCGGCGGCGAACAGCGCTGCCTCCTCACCGCCGGTGCCGGCCCGTATCTCCATGATAACGTCCTTGCCGGAATTGGGGTCTTTGGGCAGGAGCATGACAAGGAGTCTGGCCTCGTACTCTTCTATCCGTTTCTTCAGCTCCGCGATCTCGGTGGTGAGGAGCTCCTTCATCTCCGGGTCCTTCTCCTCTCCCACGATGGACTCGGAACCGGCCAGCTCCTTGCGGCACTTCCGGTACTCATCGTAGGTGTTGACGATGGGTGCCAGCTGCGAGCGTTCGCGGGTAAGGGCCTTGAACCTGGTCTGGTCGGTAATGACCTCCGGCCTGCTCATCTCCTGCTCGAGCTCGCGGAAGCGCTCGGTTATCTTGTCAAGTTTCCGGTCCATATCCTTCCCGTGGAAAAAAAACAGCGGTAATCACCGCCTGGTATATTCATGCTGCGCTCCCGGGAGGACTCGAACCTCCGGCACATGGTTTAGGAAACCACCGCTCTATCCGCCTGAGCTACGGGAGCATTGTTTTGTAAGCTACTTTGGCATAATGTGCAGTCTGGCATTAGTATGGTATCAATATGACGCGGGCGCTACTGATACATGCTCTTGCGTCTCGAGGCGACAAGTCGCTGGAACTCACGTATCTTCTTGACCACGATCTTGTCCCCGAATATTTCAATCTTGTCGGTGCGGTTCAAATGTGTCAATTCTTTTTGCGCATCGTCCTCTGTCAGGCCGGCCCATCGGGCAATGTCCTGCGCGGTGACCTGGAGCGATATCTCGTTCTGGAGATCGAGGTGCGGGTCCTGTTCGGCCAGCATGACAATCACGTCCATGACCCTGATCTGAGGCTCTTCGAGAAGGAGTATCATGAGCCGCCTCTTGGCGTCGTAGATCCTCTTGGAGAAAATGACCAGGAGCTTGTAGGCCAGCTGCGGGTTGCCGGACATCAGGGTGTCAAAATTGTCGCGATGGAACTTGAGGAGCTTCACGTGGTCCAGCGCGATCGCTGTTGCGGAGCGGGGCTGCTCCTCGAGGATCGCCATCTCGCCGAACACATCGCCGTCGGTCAGGACGCTCAAATTTTTCTCCCGGTTCTGGATCAGCTTGACGATCCGCACGTTGCCGGACTGGATAAAGTAAAACTCGTTCCCCGGCTCCCATTCGCAGAAGATGATTTCGTTGGGTGAGTACTCAACGCCGAATTTGTCGAAAAATTTCTCGTCAAGAGCCATCGATCGCTACCTGCCCTGGAGTTGTTTGATCTTATTGAGAGCCTCGCTGTTCAGCTTGTCCTTCGGGGACATGTTGAGCACCTTGTTGTAATAAGTTATAGCCTTGTCCTTCTGGTTCACGGATTCGAAAATAAGGCCGATGTGGTAAATCGCCAGCTTGACATAGGGAGATCCCGGGAAGTTCCTGAGTATCCTCGACAGGATGTCCAGCGCCTCCTTGGGTTTACCCATCTCGATATAGCAGCGGCCCGAATCGAAGTGGGCCTTCTCATTCAATTTCTTTTCTTCCGGACTGACGATCCTGTTGAGGGCTATCACTTTCTGATACAGGTCGAGCGCCATGGCGTAGTTACCCTTTGCGAAGGACGCGTCCGCCGCGACAGAGAGGTCGCGGGGAGAATCCGCGTCCACCGCGGCATCAAGCGAGAAGTCGTCGAGGTCGCCGCCGGCCGGCTCGGTGAGAAAATCGTTCATCTCGTCCTCGAGCGCCGTGCTCGAGGCGGCGGATGCCCGGTGCTCCCGTTCATCCGATGAGTCGTCGAAATCGATCATGTCGCCCGGACCACTCGGCTCATCGACGGAAAAATCGCTCCCCGTGTCCACTGGACGCGGCGGCGCCGAGGCCG
>JBGTBN010000002.1:0-81211 GCA_041749375.1 Spirochaetota bacterium | reverse complement strand
TTTAAGACTTCAATTGCAGAATTGACAATCTCGTATACCTCATCTTTATACAACAATTCGTGTGTATTCGTGTTCATTCGTGGTTAATTATACAGTCTCTATATTTCCTGCAGTGCAGCGAATCGTTTTAGGGCAGAGCCGAGGCTTGCATGAGAAAGGCACCATGAGCACGGTCTCGCAATCCGGGCAGGTGTGTTTGCGGAACCCGTTCCGGTAGTCCCCACACGACAAGAGCTTGGATACCTCGAAGGTCTTGTCAATCGCCAGGACTCCATACCGGGGAGCGAAACGCTCCGGGTATGCTTCCCGGAACTCGCGCCAGTATCTCTGCCATATGCTTTTGTAGGCGGACTTCCTGTCCATGCCCGGCCGGTAGGCCGGGGAGATTTCGTTTGTACGCAGGTACATGCAGGCGGGACGAACGGGACATGAGGAAAATGAAAATATTTCTGCCAGAAGTTATAAAAATGGATCAGCTTTCTCCCTTCCCTCTCCGGATGTGCGTCATGTTTGGTGTATAATAAAAAACCCGCTCTTTCGAGCGGGTTTGCTACAGGTGGTATTCCCTTCTTAGTTTGTAGTAATCTTTTTATCAGCCACCAAGAAGTTGTAAAATCGTCCTTGTCTTCAGATTTGCCTGAGCCAGCATTGCAGTACCACTCTGGACAAGTATCTGATCTTTGGACAGATCTACCATTGATTCCGCCATGTCAGCATCCCGGATGCGGCTTTCGGATGCTTGGATATTTTCATAGGCGGTCATCAGCCCTTTCGCGGTGAACTCCAGGCGGTTGTAGTACGCCCCAAGGTCGGCCCTCTGTTTCGCTATCTTGTGGAGAGCATCATCCATAACGCCGATGGTCTTGTTTGCGCCTTCAGCCGTGCTGAGGTTCGCGTTGAACTTCCCGGTTCTGTCCTTCAGGTTCAACCCTTCCGCCGTCATTGTGCCGATATAAACGCGTTCACGCTGGTGCATGTTGGCGCCCATATGGAACCACATGGAAGCTTTCGGGTTGGTCCTTGCGTAGTCACCGAGCAACATCTTGAACTTGTTGAACTCGGCTTGAGAAGCGATCCGGTCCACCTCGTCGACCAGAGCGGAAACCTCGACCTGGATAAGTTGCCGGTCCAGTTGGCTATAAATACCGTTGGAAGACTGGACTGACAGCACCCGGATCCGCTGAATAAGAGCGGCCGTGTTGTCGAGGTACCCTTCTGCTGTCTGGATGAACGACATACCGTCTTCGGTGTTCCGCTCAGCCTGACGCAGACCCTGAATCTGAGTTCTCATTTTCTCAGATACGGCGAGTCCGGAGGCGTCGTCGCCGGCCCTGTTTATCCTCATGCCGGAGGCGAGTTTCTCAGTTGATTTGTCAACGTCCCAGTGTTTGAACTTCAGGACTTTGTTGGCATTAATCGCACTCATGTTGTGATTGATTATCATCGTCTAACACTCCTTTGTTTGTTTAGCTCCTGATCTCCTTATCAGGAAAGTTGTTACCAGGTTAATTTTTTCCAGGGAATACCTGTGGTGCATTGCTGCAACCATCAATATCTATTTCATAGACGGAAATGCTTGCAGTAATGTGCTTTTTGTTCCGATCAAGTTTTCAAAGAGCTTGTCCCGCCGGCCTTCGGGAGCCGGCGGAACAATATAATTATAAACCACTACTTAACGCAGCAACTCAAGTATGAGCTGGGACTTCGCGTTGGCCTGGGCCAGCATGGCCGTCCCGCTCTGGACCAGTATTGCGGATTTCGTATAATCGACCATCGTTTCGGCCATGTCCGTGTCCCTGATCCTGCTTTCCGACGCCTGGGTGTTTTCGTACGCGTTCATCAGTCCCTTGGCGGCATGTTCAAGCCTGTTATAGTACGCACCAAGGTCTGCTCTCTGTTTGGAAATAAGACGGATCGCATCGTCGAATACTCCGATGCTCCGGTTCGCTGAATCGGCAGTGGACAGTGTAATCGGCCTGCCGACAAAGTCGCGCGCGCCGAGAGCCACCGCTGTCATGGTCTGGATAAAAACACGCTCGCGCTGGTGCATGTTGGGGCCCATGTGGAACCACATGGAAGCTTTTGCGTTGATACGGGAAAAATCGCCAAGGAGAAGATTCATTTTGTTGAATTCGGCCTGGGACGCGATCCGGTCGACCTCGTCAACCAGTTCAGACACTTCAACCTGTATATACTGCCGGTCTTCATTGGTATATATGCCATTTGATGACTGAATGGCCAGGACCCTCATGCGCTGGATGATTTCGGTCACCTGATGGAGGTACCCTTCGGTGGTCTGGATGAGCGACATGCCGTCCTCGGTGTTGCGCTCGGCCTGACGCAGGCCCTGAATCTGGGATCTCATTTTCTCGGAAACTGCGAGACCGGAAGCGTCATCTCCGGCCCTGTTAATCCTCATGCCGGATGATAGCTTTTCCATCGCATGATCTATGTTCCAGTGCTGGAATTTCAGAACACGGTTGGCATTAATAGCGGATAGATTGTGATTGATGATCATTAAGATTCCTCCTTGAATCTTTGCCCGGTTGGCCTCCGTGCCAGCCTGATCGAATCCTATCTATTATACAAGCTCGGATAAAGTATGTTAGAAATTGATGGCGATTAGAGGTGATTAGAGTCGATTAAATTAGTTTATTGGAATATGTGAATAAATATTGATAGTTTTTGACTTTATAATGATTTTTTTGCGATTTATTGCTAATCAAATTGTCGGAATATTGGAATTTACCCTTAGCATTTTTTAAATTTTTTTTAGGTAATAAACTGTTATAATCATTGAATAAACAGCCAATTATCTAGCATTTCCTGTAAATATTAAGCAAATATGAATTGTAAGTGAAATTAAAATATTGATAATAATTTATTAAAAATGAACATTATAATGATTAATGAATATTATTTTTTAACCTGCTGAATGAAAAATTCTTGTCATAATACTATTCATTATTACAAGAATTATCAATGATTCATCAGGGAGACTGTAAGAGATGAGTTTTATAAGAAAATACCAGTATTCAAATGTTGGCCAGAGAAAAATAATTGAATACAATTATCTTATTTCTTATGTTTTACTGGGTCTGTTTTTTACTGATCTGTATTTTACTCTCACCTACTATTGCTTCTACTTTCCGGTCGCCAGCTTCCTGGTCGTTATTGGATTCGGCGGGGTCTTTATCGGTACGTTACTTGGCAAGCTGCTCTATTCGCGTTATGGAAAATTCCGTTTAATATATATTGTATCCGAGCTGCTCTTCATCATTCTGACATTCATCTTTTTATTAAGGGATGCCGTATCTCCATGGCTGGGTGATGTGTTACTTGCCCTTTTACTGTCATTCCCATGGCTGATTCCGGTAATTGTCGGAGCCACTTCGATTCTGTTTGGTATAAAAATCAATTATTCCAGCCGCGTTGCGTGCGGCGACTATATCGATTCGATAGTAGGCATAGAGCGGTTTATCGGCTTTCTGTTCCTCGGCTCCCTTCTGGGGATGATCCTTGCCAGTTTCCTCCACGCCTTCGGCTTCCCCATGTTTTTTTTAGCTCTTGTACCGCTCATGCTGGTCCCGTCGACATTCATGATCAATCTGCCGTATAACCCGGAGACACAGTACGCGAAAGTGGATAAAGAGGATGAGGAAGACAGGAAGTCAGCACCCGCCAAGGGAGAGGCCCCCCGGAAAGAAACTCCCTTTTTTACCTATATGAATTTCCTGTATCTTATTATATATGGATATTTCGGCAGTGCGGTGATAAGCAGATTCTTCGGTGATATTGTTTATGTGAAATTTGCTTTTCTTGCTCTGTTATTCATCATGCTGCTGGCGGGATTTGGAGCGGGGAGGTTTGTAGCGCTTCCGCGTGTTCAAGTATACGGCCAGGCGTTTCTGCCCGTGACTTTTCTGGTGTTCCTCTTGCTTGTCATGAGCTATGGCCGGGAGTTCCATTTCATCGGCGGTATGCTTTTATTTGCGCCCACGGCCCTTCTACTGGGAGTATTGCTCTACCGATCCGTCAGGGCCGTCGGCGTGCAGTACGACAGCGGGAAGCGCGCCTCAATATTTGAATTTGCCATGTTTATATTGCCGCCGCCGGCGATCATATCATTGAGTCTCATTGATTTCAGAAACCTCTGGTTTTACATTGTCATGACGGTAATCATTATCATAAACGTCTTGATACCCGGCCTGTATATGATGAACAGTGTAATCAGTGGATGGAAAAAAACTGTATATTTATTCTTCTCGCTTTTGTTTCTTCCGCTTTTAATTTCTATTATGCTCTATTTTAATGTTCCTTTCGATAATGGCGTGTACGTAACAAGGGTGGATAATTTTGAAGTGCTGCAGAACGTCAACTTCAACTCGGACTACATCCGCGCACATGCAACGGTCATGATGAACCAGGTGCCGGTTTTTAAAATTAATGACAGCATGGTCCGCAATTACCGGCGTGCGCTGATACCCCTGGCTCTCTATCATCCTGATGATGAACCGATTCTTTTCGTGGATGGCAACCAGAGATTTTTCCGGAACCCGGTCATTGGGTACTTCAAAAATGCCGTGTGCCTTGACGAGATGTCGGATCGGGACGTTGACTTCTATAAGCTTACCTATTCTGGGTCCCAGCGATACGTTCCGGAGAATGCTGCTTTTCTCCTGTATCTCGGGCGGACAGGTAAAACCTATCGCTCGATCGTCGATATTCCAAACCTGCTGGACCAATCGCTCAATTCATTCAGGTTTTCCTCCGGGTATTATGAAACCGCCAGGAAAGCGCTTGCAAAGAACGGGATTTTTGTCCAGGTCTTCAATGTACCAGAATGCCGGCCGGAGCTTTTTTCGGCAGCGATCACGAATTTGCAGAAGACCTTTTCGTCTCATCAGGTCTTCTACTTTTCTAATGTACTGGTAGTATTATCATCGAATGCTGACGGCGCCTTTGCCGTGGACCAGGAGTCGTATTCGCGACTGAGCGGGCTGTTCGCTTCACATGAAGAGCTTGGCGGTGTTTATGAGAGCGAGGCGCACCTGCTCTCGCACCTGCTCTCAGCCGGGCCTGAAACACTCCGACCCGAACTGCCGCGGGGCGCTTTCATTCCCGGGATGATCCTCCTCGGGCAGGAACGGCTGATATTAAAGCAGCAGATTGTGGATACGTATCTCGTAAGCAACAGGGGCGTATTCACGCGTCTCCATGCCGCGGCTGATCCTGCCTTTACACAGGTGCTGGCACTTTCCTTTCAGAACACGGATGCCGTTTTGACCCTTCTGAAAAAGATCGAGCTGGCCGAAGCCCGGGAGAATTACCCGGAAGAAACCGGGTTTATTTTTGAGCTGAAAAAACAGGCGGGATTTAACATATCGCTCCAGGACTATGTGCGGAAGATGCTGGCCTTCAAGGAAAAATACTATTACCATGCTGCGGTTCAGCTGGAAAAGGACCGGAAGTGGACCGAAGCACAGGATCTGTACCGTTCGGTACTCGCCATGAATCCTGAAAATTTCGAGGCCAATTACCGGATGGGTCTCCTCAGCATCACACTGCAGGATATCGAGGGATCGTTCAAGTACCTTACCGAGGCCATGCGCATCAACGGGGACCATCCGAAGGTGCTCTTCCAGATGGGGATTCTCTATTTTTCCACCGGGAAAACCGAGGACGCGATCAGTTATTTTGAACGGGCGCTCCAAAAAAATGAAAAGCTGCCGTCCATAAACCGCTACCTCGGGCTCTGCCATGAAAAGCTCGGGAACATGTATGAGGCCGAGAAGTACTACGCAATGGCGATCAATGCGGACCCGAATGACGTGGACACGAAGGCGCGTCTGGAGGATGTCAAGATGCGGATTGATAAGGAAAACAGAAAATGGGAAATGCCCGAGCAGAAGAACGAGGCAGAGGTCGAGCAGGACGCGGAAATGCCGCTGCCGGTGAGCAAGGGCGCTTACGATGTCAGGCTCAAGGACAATGATGAAACGCTACCCGTGATAGATCCGATCACGGGCGAGGAGATCCAGTCAGACGGGGCGGCAGGCGACACAAAGGACGACGGCCAGCCCCGGACAGAGCAGCCGCAGGGCGGCTCAGTAAACCAGAAATGAGAGTTGTGGAATGCGATCTTTCATGAATCAGGCAATGCGGGCGTACCTGTTACTGTCACAGAAACCGGTTACAATTATCTCGATGTTCATCACTGTCGTGTTAACATTTTTAATATGGAAAATTGAGGCCGAAATAGACCCGTCAGGCGGAGGTGCGGTTGGATTGCAGCTCGCTTTTACGGACGAACAGGCTCGGGCGGTCCTGTCGTCATGGAGAGATGGGGGTGCCGATCTCTTCCTGAGAACCGCCTGGCTTAATTACCTGTACGCGTTTTCCTTTGCAGTCCTGCTTGCGTCCACACCCGGATATTTCGCACGGCAGCGCAGTGGTTTCGATCCCGTAGCAGTCCCCGCGCGCGATCTGATCTTCAGCATGCTGCCTTTTGCCGCCTGCCTGTGCGACTGGGCGGTCCAGACAATGCTGGTGGTGCTGTTTTCCGGGGGTGCTATCGATGTGTCGCTCATTCGGGCCATTTCAGTGACGGCACTGTTGAAATGGTTGATACTGGCAATGTGCCTGGCAGTTCTCCTGCGAAGTTATTTCCTCACACGAAAAGAAAAGAAGCTGTCCGGAAGGTGATGTGCGGATGATTAACCGCGTCGTGGCCAGGTTCCCCCTGCAGCCGGGAAACGGTTCCCTCGGTTGCATCAGCTGATCACGCCCTGGATATATTCCCTGGTCATTTCATGCTGCGGATGATTGAATATCTGCTCTGCAGGGCCATGCTCGATGAGCTCGCCCAGGTACATGAACGCCACGTAATCGGCAAGGCGGCGCGCCTGGCGGAGAATATGGGTCACGATGATGATGGTGTACCGGTCTTTCAGCTTCTTGAATTCCGCCTCGATTTTCTGACTAGATTTAGGATCAAGGGCGGACGTAGGCTCGTCGGCAAGAATTATCTCCGGCTCCACCGCCAGGCCACGGGCGAGGCAGAGGCGCTGCTGCTGTCCGATCGACAATCGGGCTGCCGGCTCATGGATACGGTCCTTCACCTCATCCCAGAGCCCGGTGATGGTGAGGTAGTGACGAACGGTGTCCTCCATCATTTTTCTGCTTTTCAGGCCGTGGATGCGGGGACCGTAGGCAACGTTATCGAAAATTGACATGGGGAGAGGATAGGGCTGTTGTGAAAGGAGACCCATCTTTTTGCGGATCTGCGTGACGTCGTTCCGTGCATCGTAAATGTCGTCGTTGCCGACGAGAACCTTCCCTGATATGCTCACATCGTCGCCGTCTTCAAGAAGTCGGTTTAACGCCCTGAGAAGGGTCGATTTTCCGCAACCGGAGGGCCCGATAATGGCGGTGATTTTTTTATCCGGTATCTCGACGGTGATGCCCTTGAGGGCCGGAGTGGTGCCGTATGAAACATTCAGGTCCCTTACCTGGAGGAGTGATTTTCCATCCATGATCTCTGCCTTCTATTGAACGATGTTTTTTTTGTACCGCGACGTAAGGAGCCGGGCGGTAATGCTGATGATGAGAATGAGAACTGTCAGGATAAATGCACTGGCGTAGGCGCGCTCCTGGACTTCGGGAAACGGAGTTCCCAGCTGAAAAAATATCGCCAGCGGCAGAGTCGCGGCCGGCTGCAGGAGCGAGAGGGGAATGCGGTCAGAGAAGCCGGCGGTAAAGAGGACGGATGCAGCGTCACCTATACCGCGGCCGAAGGCAATGAGTACGGCACTCACAATTCCGGGCAGTGCCTGGAGTGTGATCACCCTGAACGCGGTTTCATATTTTGTCGCGCCAAGGCTGTACGATGCTTCCATAAGTTCCCGGGGAACCATCGAGATCACTTCATCCATGGCCCGGGACATGATGGGCAGGATGAAGAGCGCCACGGTGATAATACCCCCGAGAAGCGATGCGGTGATGCCAAAACAAATCATGATTGTGAAACCGAAGGCCCCGTACACGATGGAAGGAATGCCCCAGAGAAAATCCAGAGACATCCTGATGATCACGGCAAAACGTGAGCCCTTGCCGGCGTAGACATTGATATACAGGACCACCGGGAGGCTGATCAGCAGGGCGAGACCGGCGGCGGCGATTGTAAGAATGAAGGACCCGATAATGGCGTTCAGCACGCCCCCCTCCTTGCCGAGGTAGTAGCCGCCCTCGGGCGTTTTCGTGACCATGTCGATGTTCATTGACCCGATGCCGCGTGTGAAGATGGTCCCGATAATCATCAGCAGACTGCCAAAGACTATCAGCGCGCATGCTATCATGAGTGCTTTGAACAGGGATTCTTCCAGTCTTCTTGCTGAAAATTTATTTTTCATGATCAATTGATCCGCAAACTTATTCTGTGCAATACATAACGCGATACGACGTTAAAGAAAATGACGACGGCGAAGAGAACCAGTGCGGCCATCATCAGTGCCGAGTCATAGAGCGGGATTGATAGCATTTCACCGTAGTTATTGGCAATGAGCGCCGGAAGGGGATACCCGGCGTCAAACACGGATGACGGCGTTTGCACGACATTGCCGGCGACCATGAGAACCGCCATGGTTTCTCCGAACGCGCGGGACAAACCGAGTATGTTAGCTGCAACAATGCCCGCAAGAGCCTTGCGCAACAGTACATGTTTGACGGTCTGCCACCTGGTTGCGCCCAGTGCCAGGGACGCTTCACGCAGTTCACGGGGCACCGCCTGGAACACCTCGACGGTGATATGTATGATAACAGGGAAGATCATGATCGAGAGGACGATCCCGGCAGTGAGGACCGAGTAGCCCGACGAAACTGAGTCGAATAACGGGGCTATGTGGTTTTTTACCAGCGGAACGATAATGAGTATACCCCAGACACCGTATATGACAGAGGGGATACCGGCGAGAAGGTCGATGAAGGGCTTTAAGAATTCCCGCAAACGTTTCGGCGCGTATTCGGAAAGATAGATTGCCGTGAGTAGGGATATGGGGACTGCTATAATGATCGCGATGCCCGTGACCCAGAGAGTCCCGGTAATGAAGGGCAGCATGCCGAATTGGCCTTTGAGCGGGCGCCAAATATCGGAAAAGAGGATATTCGTAATCGGTTTGATCGCCAGAATTGGCCAGGCCTTAATGAACAGACCCAGTGCCATAAAGAGCACCAGGAGCGCACAGCACGCCGAGACAAAGAACATTAATTTCCCGGCAATTATATCCTTTAATAAGCGGTATCGTTTCATAAGAGGCCCGGCATTTGTTCCTCCGGATTTTTTATTGAAACAGCCGCAAAACTCCCGGTCGGAGAATTTCGCGGCAGTCCCGTTAGATCTTTTTCAAAAGTTCATCGATCTGTTTGTGAAGCTGATCCTTCGGCAGGCAGATATACCCTGCGTCAGGTACATACTGTTGCCCTTCGTTGAGGATCCAGACGAGAAATTTAACGACATGTTTTTTCTCAGGTATCCCTTTGGCGACAATGTGAAGGTTCCGTGCAGGTGGTGACGGGTACATGTTCTCTGCTATTGCTTTCATGAGGAGATCGCGGTCGCCGTAAAAGCTCTCTTCGGGATCAATTTTACCGTTGCTGTTAAAGTCGAGCGGCAGCGGAACGATCCCCTTGACTGGCTTTTTCGTTTTCGCATCATAGGCAAAGTTAACATTGTTGTATCCGATACCGAGTGTATCATTTCTCACCGCGTCGGCAAGGCCCGGATCGCCGTATACGCCGACTCCTTTCAGATCCTCCTGTGCGCCGCCCACAAATTTAGCCCATGTCTCTGCCGCGCCACATGCATCGGACCGGGTAAACACATGAATCGCGATTGAATGATCACTTTTCACCAGGGTGTTCCAGTTTTTCAGGGTCCCGGTTAACCAGATCCCGGCAAATTCCTTTTTCGTTAAGCCCCGCAGAAGGAGATCATCCCGGATCGGATTTTTTTCGTTTATAATGGGAATTACAGCGTCCTTGACCACGCTTATGCCCCACGCGCCTTTGTCTCGTTCTTCTTTTTTAATTTCCCTGGAAACCATGCCGAGCTCAATAGCTCCGGAGATGGCATCCGCCATGCCTTTACCCGCGCCGCCTGCCGAAATATCAATTACGATACCCGGATACTCCTTCTGGTACACTTCAGCCCACCTGACAACCATGGGATATAATGCCCATGCGCCTGATATGGTTATCCGTCCCGTGGTGTCAGAAGATTTGTCTTTTGAGCATCCGTACAGGGCAGCACCGATCATGAGAACACATACTATTTTTTTCATTATCTCACCCCTACATGATTTATTATTACGTTTATGATATTAGTCAAGAATATTCAATTTCTATCGGAGGGCACTGGTGCCACAATATTAATTTTGAAAAAGACGGACATCTCTAACAGGATTAAGTAATATCGACAACGGCATATGTTCCGTCGTTGTAGCGACATGGTCCCTGATTTCTTCCGGTGCTCTCAATATTTTCCTGTTTTGTTCAATGGGGATCTTCATGTTATAATAAGTGCTCATGGAACCAACGGGTGAGAGGGGCCCGTCCATGAGACGTACAATTACAGCCAGGGTAACAGAAGATGGGTTCATTGCCAGACGGTATCCTGCGCCAGCCCCGCGCTTGCTTTTTATATAACCGGAATTTTTCAGTGTGCGCAGAACCTGACCGAGATATTTTTTCGGGAGTTTTTTCCTTACGGCTATCTCTTCGCTTTTTATAAGATCCTTTGTATAGTTCTCGTCCAGATCAATGAGGGCAAGAAATGCGTATTCACTTTTATTTGATAGCTTCATCAGGTTCCGGTTCCAGTCCGGTGATTACAATCGGGTTCACTGAATCAGTTAAGCGATGTATAATCAAGCCATTATTGAGAGCGATTATGTAAATTGTAACTGTAATTCGCAGCAAATTATCCCCGTTTATGCTAAAAATCAGCGATGAAAGAAATATTAATATGCATAAAATGAATTCCTTCCAAGTATAGTATGTGACCGGAAGCCATGGTAGCGTCATATATTGAATTGTACAACAATGGCAGGCTTGCCGCAATCGCAGAGGAACTATTTCTGCGGATGCAGGAATGCACAATGTGCCCGCACCAGTGCCGGGTCAACCGGGTCGAAGGACAGGTGGGGAAATGCCGCAGCAGAATGCTGCCCGTCGTTTCATCCTTCCACGCACATTTTGGTGAGGAAGCGCCGATATCGGGACGCAACGGCTCGGGCACAATCTTTTTCGCAAACTGCAACCTTGCCTGCATATTCTGCCAGAACTATGATATCTCGCACCTCGGTCGCGGCAAAGAAGCGTCGTACGACGCGCTCGCAGAAATGATGCTCGAGCTCCAGAGGCGCGGTTGCCACAACATAAATTTTGTCTCGCCGACTCATGTGAATTACGCGATCGTGAAGTCACTGTTGATCGCGGTTCCCCGTGGGTTGCGAGTGCCTCTGGTATACAATTCCGGGGGTTATGACGCTGCGGATATTTTAAAGAAACTGGATGGTGTATATGATATATACATGCCCGATTTCAAGTACATGGACCCGGAAACCGCTGAATACCTGTCGGGAGCAGGGGATTATCCGGAAGCAGTCATGGCAGCGGTGAGCGAGATGCATCGGCAGACAGGGGATCTTGTGCTGGGCCCTGACGGTATTGCGCAACGGGGACTTCTGGTTCGCCACCTGGTGCTCCCGAACAATATCGCTGCAACTGACAGGGTCATTAATTTTATTGTCAATCTCTCGCGCGGTACATATAATAATATAATGGATCAATACAGGCCTGAATACCGCGCAGCCGAATGCTTTGATATGAAACGACGGACCACCTTAAAGGAACATCACGAAGCTGTCGAGTACGCGCTCCGGTGCGGGCTTACCAGGATTGACGGCGTCATGCTGCGGGCGGCCGGAAAATAAAAGTGGACAGTATGCCCGGCTTGACTATAATAGACGGGACTTCCAGTGCAGGCGGGGATGTCCGGGAATACCGCCGGTGAGCATTGTACTCCTTTTATGAATGAATTAATCGTTTCATGTTGCCGACAAATACTGGTAGGGATAAATCCCGGAACAATCGGCACCCGGTAATCATTTTTACATGACATAGGGTATTTGATATGAAAAAACCGAGCATCTTCATCGCGCTATTTTGCCTCGTAATGGTGATTGCAGGCGGCGCTCTCCTTGTCACCTGGGCCGAGACCACGGACATTAAGCAGAACACCCGCGGAGTAGAGCTTGGCGAGACCAACCGGCTGGATGAAGCCATCCAGGAATTCGACAAGGCTATCGAATTCCGCGACAAGGCGGCGGCGAAGGTATATCATAACAAGGGGTTTGCGCTGGAGCAGAAGGGAGATCTGCCGGGAGCGATCAAGAATTACGAGGAAGCGTGGAAGCGTAACCCGCGCCAGATCCTGACCGGGGAGCGGCTCGGGTACAGCTACTACATGGGCGCCGATTACGAGAGGGCAGTGCAGGTAGGCGAAGCGGTGTTGAAACTCGATCCCGACAACAAGGAAGTGCCGCGATGGCTCTCGCAGGCCTACAAGATGAGGATGGCGAAGAGCCAGGACGAGCTTCTCGCCGAACAGAAACGGAAAGAGGACGAGCTTCTCCGGAAGGACCAGGGCAAGATCGAGGAGAAGAAGGAGAAAGAAAAGCCGCACGTATTTTATATGAGCATTGACGGCATGCTCCGGACCGGCCTCTACTACGGGAGAAAGTATCACTGGGGCGGTCTCTATTACACGACGCCGCACGGGTACCGGCCCATCACGGACCACGGCCTGATCGTCGACGTGCCGGAATCAATTAATATAAAACTGACCCCGCTTCCCTTTATCGAGATTGACATGCTCACGGAGAAGCCGTGGCTCGGCGGCGGGATGCCGAACTTCATCGAGCAGAGCCAGAACCTGGAGCTGCTGTTCCATATCAAGAAGGTTACGTTCGGTGCGGGGGTCCTCTTTAATGAATATAACAGTGACGCCGCGTTCTACCGGCGGTATATACTCTGGGACACGAAGGTGGGGTTCATCCTCGGTTACAAGAACGACAATATTGAAACCCGGATCACCTGGTATCCCAGGATGATGATGATGGACCCGCGCTCATCAACAGGCAAAACTCTGGACACCGGCCTGCTCAAGATCGATTATTCCTGGCAGGCGCTGTCCTACCTCAAAATATATGGCATGCTTCACGCGCGCGACTATTACGTGTACTGTCATTCTATCGACTGGCGCGTCATGTACGCGAGCTACTTCCATTACAGCGAGGACATAGCGAGCTACTGGGGTGTGTATGACCTGGGCGTCGGGATCACGCTGAGCGATCTCGTCAATCGCGGCGATGACACCAGGTTCTCGATCTCCATCGAGTGGATCGAGCGATTTTACCTGCGCGACCTCGAAAACGACGACCCCTACACCCTGGCGCCCAACGGACAGGGTTGGTTCGGCCTTAACCTGAACAAGTTCACAAAGGGGAGTCCATTCTCGGGTTTCCATTCAATCTCGCAGGTGATCGGCCTCAAGTTCGACGAGCAGATCACGAAAAATTTCTTCATGTACCAGAAGGTAATCCTGGAGCTGGCGGACCAGGACTCCGAGCACCATGAATTCAACCTCCAGATCGGGATGGGGTTCAAGATCTGAGATGAGCACGGAATTCGCCGATTTTGCTCGCACCCTGTCCCGGGAAGCGGGAGCCATTCTCCTCAGGGGATTCAGATCCGGGAAAACAGTCATCTCCTACAAGAGCAGGACGGACCTGGTGACCGACGCGGACCGGGCCTCGGAGGATTTTCTTGTCGCCCGTATTTCGGAGCGGTATCCCGCGCACGCCATCATCGCCGAGGAAGGCAGCAGGAAGGAGGCGGACGGGGGCTATCTCTGGTACGTTGATCCCCTCGACGGCACCAATAATTTTGCGCACGGCCTTCCATTTTTCTGCGTTTCCATTGGCGTTTTTTCACTTTCGGAAAAGACGGTTGTTGCCGGCGTCGTCTATAATCCCTTTCTCAACGAGATGTTCTCCGCTGCCCGGGGGGAGGGGGCGTTCCTTAACGGGGAGCGCATACGCGTTTCATCGCTGGACGATATCGGCATATCCCTTGTCGCAACAGGTTTCCCTTACGACAAGGCGGTATCACCGGATAATAACCTGAAAGAGTTCAACAGGATACTTCCCCTGATACAGGGGACCAGGCGCATGGGCTCGGCCGCGATCGACCTCTCGTATGTCGCCTGCGGCAGGCTCGACGGTTACTGGGAGGGAAAGCTGAAGTCATGGGACATGGCAGCCGGAAGTCTTATCGTGGAAGAAGCGGGAGGCAGGGTGAGCCGGTACGATGGAAGCCAGTTTGATCCCGAGTACCCGGAACTGGTGGCTTCAAACGGAAAGATTCATGACCGGCTGGTGGCCCTCCTTGCCCGTGACCGGGAATAATTGTATACAATGGACGCACCTTGACCCGCCGTCCAACTTTTTTGTATTACCTCATTTCTGCAATTAAAATTATATCTCGTTTTAAGCGGTTAACTCCGAAATTAAAGGTATCATGCGTCACCCCGTGACAGGGGTGGTCAGCCAGTCATGTAACTATCAGTAACGGAAGACCCTACGATTCTATGGATGGATACTTCGCACCCCGCATCACCGATGAAGAATTCTATCGGCTCTGCTATGAATTTTCCACCGACATCATTTACCTGCTCGACCGCGAGATGATCATAGAGCGCGTGTCGCCGTCAATACGGAGGGTGCTGGGATACGACACGTCGGAATGCATAGGAAAGTCATTCGCTGCGCTCAACCGGTGCTCAAGCGAGGATGTGTCCAGGCTCAACATGGATTTTCATTCCCTGCTCCTGGGCATGCGCATTGTCGATGGCCAGTACACCTGCATAACCGGAACGGGGCGGGAGCGTATATTCGAGGTAAACGGCCACCCGTTGTTCAACCAGGGGTTCATCAGGGGAGCGGTCATCTCGGCACGGGACATCACGCACGAGAAAGGGTATGAGAAGGACCTGCAGGAGATCCTGGGAAACCTGAGGAAATCTCTGGATGTGACGATCAAGACCATTACCCGCACGATCGACTTCAAAGACCCCTACACCGCCGGCCATCAGCAGCGGGTCTCTGACCTGGCCCGCGCCATTGCAACTGAAATGGACCTGAACTTCGATACGATAAACGGCATTCGGATGGCCGGTATCGTTCATGACATAGGCAAGATCTCGATCCCCTCCGAGATACTGAGTAAACCGGGCCGCCTCCACACGGCAGAGCGGGAGTTGATAAAAATACACCCCATCATTGGATTCGATATTTTGAGCTCCATCGATTTTCCATGGCCTGTTGCAGCAGCCGTTCTCCAGCACCATGAGCGGGTGGATGGTTCGGGGTACCCCTACGGCATCACCGGCGATTTTATCCTTCTCGACGCAAAGATCATAGGCGTGGCTGACGTGGTTGAAGCGCTGGCCACACACCGACCCTACCGCGCATCCATCGGGGTAACGGAAGCGCTTGAAGAAATAGAACAGAAAGCAGGCAAGAATTATGACCCGGATGTGGTAAACGCCTGTCTGCGACTTTTCAGAGAAAAAGATTACCAGTTTTTAGCGTAACCGGGATCATCATCCGTTAACCGGCTGTACGATTACTTCAGTCTCTAACATCACCTGCATGTGCATCAACATCGGAAACCAGAAATCATTTACCCTTTTTTTCCAATGTAGATATTTTAAGCGGAACATACAGAGGGCAGAAGCCAATCGCGCTCGTAATAACGAAAATAACTGCCAGTGTACCCAGTATGATTACAGCTATTCCGGAGATCTGTCCGGTAAAATAGAGCACTGCCACGACAATTGCAAGAATGACCCTGATGATTCTATCCACGGTCCCCATGTTTTTTTTCATCTCAATTCCTCCCAAACAGATTGATTTTAGAAATTATTAAAATAATATAATGATGGGAAGATGAAAAGACAAATTTTTTATTGTCCGGGTGTTCGGCAGACTGCTTTTTTCATTGATTTATACCTTACTTAAAAGGTAGTATCCTATCCATGACGAACGATTCAATACAACAGAAGGTCTTTTCAGTCTCCGAGATTACCAGGAGCATAAAGAGGGTGTTGGAGGGGAGACCCGACCTGAACAATATCTGGATCAAGGGCGAGATATTCAATTTAACGTTCCATTCGTCAGGGCATATCTACTTCAATCTCAGGGACGACGATGCTGTGATCACCGCGGTGTTTTTCCGTCACGCGAACCGCAGCCTCGACTTCAAGCCGCGGGAAGGCATGACGGCCCATGCCCTGGGGAGCATCACCGTGTACGAAAAGCGGGGGAGCTACCAGCTCAACGTGAGCATGCTCCGGCCGGAGGGGGTCGGCGATCTCCAGCGCAGGATCGAGCTCCTGAAGCAAAAGCTCATGAAAGAGGGCGTGTTTGACCCGGCACGAAAACGACCCATCCCGTTCCTCCCGCATCGGCTCGGGATCGCGACCTCGCCCACGGGGGCCGCGGTGCGGGATATCATCAAGGTGGCGCTCAGGAGATACCCGAACATCCAGATGGTGATTGCCCCGGCAGTGGTGCAGGGGGCCGATGCCCCGGTATCCATTGCCCGCGCCATAGAGGAGTTGAACAGGCCCGAGCACGGCATCGACTGCATCATCGCGGGCAGGGGCGGCGGATCCTTCGAGGACCTGATGCCCTTTAACGAGGAGATCGTCGTGCGGGCGTTTTACAATTCCCGGGTGCCCATCATATCGGCGGTAGGCCACCAGGTTGACCACCCGCTGTGCGATGATGCGGCAGATCTCGCGGCTCCGACGCCCTCGGCTGCGGCGGAAATGGCGGTGCCGGAAAAAAAGGAATTAAGCGATGAGTTAGACTACTACGGGCTGCGTATCAACAATTCGATCCAGTCCCTGCTCGGCAGGCTCGGGGACAGGATCGCCGGCGTCTCCCGGCTCAGGATATTCCGCGATCCCTATGAGATAGTAAACCGGAAAGAGATGCTGCTGGCTGACCTGTCGAACCAGATGCTGATATCACTCAAAGATACAGTCTCGTCCAATAAAAGCACGCTCCAGCGAGTGCCGGACATCGGCATGCTGATCCGGAAGCTGCTAACGGACAGAAAACACGCGTTCGTGCTTGGAGTACAGGCGCTGGAACAGCTCTCGCCACTCGGGGTTCTGCGGAGGGGATACGCGATCGCCCAGGACGAGGCGGGGGCCGTAATCCGCTCTGTTGCGGATACCGCTGTCGGCTGCCCGATATCCGTGATTCTCACTGACGGGTCCCTGAAGTGCGCTGTCAATTCGATACACACCGGAGGATACGATGGAAAAGAAAAAGACCGCTAAAACCGCTTCTGAAAAAATACAGACCATGAATTTCGAAAAGGCCCTGAAAGAGCTTGAAGAGATAGCCGGCAGACTCGAAGAGGGTGAGCTCTCCCTTGACGACTCGATTGTACAGTTCGAGAAGGGAATGCAGCTTGCGAAATTCTGCCGTCAGAAACTCGACGAAGCGGAGCGAAAAATAGAGATATTACAGAAGGGAGCGGGCGACCGCGCTGTCAGGAAGCAGGTTGACGTTGACAGCAGAACGGGAGAAATCACAAATGAAGACGACCTGCAGGGCTCGCTGCTGTAGTTGTATAACGTTTGCTGACCGCACACTTTGAATGGTGCACCGGATTGAACCCGGTCTGCCGAACACTCATGCCGCCACCATCAGATAAATTTGATAAAATTGATTTGTATGAATATATTAATATTAGTAGATGGTATTTAAGAATTTTAACAAGTATTAAAAATATGTATTGACAATTAATACAAATTTTACTATTTTGAATGTAAGAGATCATCGATAGCTGCCAATAAAATATTGTCTGACGAGGTGACAGATGGATATCCAACAAACACTTGATTCGATAAAAAGCGAGCTCGGGCAGGTACGGGACGAGCGTAAAAACAAACTTTCCATGGTAGTATTCAGTGGTGACCTGGATAAGCTATTGGCGGCCTTCATCATCGCGACGGGCGCCGCGGCCATGGGTCTTGAAGTAGTCCAGTTCTTTACCTTCTGGGCAACACCGGCCCTCAGGGACAAGAAAAAGAACGGAAAAGGGAAGGACCTGTTCGGAAAAATGTTCGGGTTTATGCTGCCGAAAGGTGCGGACAAGGTCAAGCTCTCCAAGATGAACATGGGAGGCATGGGTACGGCAATGATGCAGTATCTCATGAAAAAGAAAAAAGTCGCATCCCTTCCCGAATTGATTAACCTGGCAGTTGAGATGGGCGTAAAGATATACATCTGCGATATGTCCATGGACCTTATGGGCTTCAAGCAGGAAGAGATGATCGATTATCCGGGGAGGGAGTTTGTTGGAGTTGCGAAGTTTCTGGAAGAAGCCGGCGACAGCAAGATACAGCTCTTCATCTAACGGGTTGCATGCCATTCGAGCATGTAAAGTGATAGCCTGTATTCAGATGTAAAAAACTGTTGCAATTAATATTAAAATTAGATATAATGAATCATACAAGGAGCATACTATGAGTGACGCAATCAAAGCCGATGTTACCATGGATTTGAAAGGACTGGCATGCCCAATGCCGGTAGTCAAGGTCAGCCAGCAGATCAAGAAGATGCAGATCGGCCAGGTACTGGCAGCTGAAACGACAGATCCGGGTGCGCACGCTGATTTCCCTGCGTGGGCGAAAAGCACCGGGAACGAGATTCTCAACACCGATAAGAAAGATACCGTTACAACCTTCTATATCAAGAAATTGAAATAACAAGCTAGCCGTTTTTACCCGGGATGCGGAGACATTCCGCATCCCATCTATATTACATTATCACAAGGATAGCAACATGTGGGATAAATTTTTTTATTTTTCCATGGTACCAATGGTGTATCTGGCGTTCGCAATCCTGGTCGGTGGACTGTTATTCAAGCTGGTCATGGTCCTGCTCTCCAGGCGCTTCCCCGGCTCCCTGGCGGTATACCCGAAGAAGGTGCCCCGTCTGATCGGTGTCGCCGTCGAAGCGCTTGCGGTGCCAGCCGCTTTTAAAAAGGACAAGGTATTCTGGCTTTTTATTATCGCGTTTCACATCGCGTTTTTTCTGCTGTTCATCGGGCACCTCGAACTTATACGTGAATTCAAGTGGATCCAGTTAATTCCGCACGAGGTGTTCCTGGGCGCGGGTGCGGTCGGCATCGTCCTGACCATAACCGTGCTCTATTTTCTCTTCCGGCGGTTCAAATCGCCCTGGCGTGAGATTTCCGTGCCGGAGGATTTCCTGTTCCTCATGTTCATGTTCCTGACGATTTTTCTCGGGAGCCACCTCCACCTTACGGCGCGGTATTACGCGGGCGGGGGGGCATTTGACATACCGCTGGAAGCATACCGGGAATATCTCTCGAGCCTTGTCGCGCTCAAGCCGATCGTGCCTGACGGCATCGTAAACTCGCCGCACTACGTGCTGGTCGTGATACACGTCTTTCTCGCGAACCTGGTGCTCATGATGATACCGTTCACCAAAGTGGTGCACATGGTGTTCGCATTCCTTTCACTGAACCTCAAGAGGAAGTAGACCATGGAAAAAGAAAAAATCAAAGCGCTCAAACAGATATTGAAAAAGCGGTTGAACCGCCCGATGCGGTATTACACGGACACCTGCACGCGGTGCGGTATCTGCTACGATTCCTGCCACGCGTATTACGGCATCCCGAAGAAGGAATACTCGCCGGTCGGACGCGCGGAGGTGGTACGGAAACTGTATAAAAAGCACACGCGGCTGTCCGGACTCCTCTTCCCCTACTGGGGGGACGCCACAAAGTTTTCCGATCCGGTCCTGGACCGCGTGTACGAGGCGGCCTGGTCATGCACCGGGTGCAGGCGCTGCGTGGTGAACTGCCCCTTCGGCATTGACACCGGCCAGATCATGGGCGTGGCAAAGCACCTCCTTATTGAAAACGGGACCGCTCCCGAAGATCTCGTCATGCTTGCAGACGCCGCAGTTGAAAAGGGAAAGAGCATCGACGAGTTCAAGGAAGGCTACCGGGGGGTCATCCGTGACCTCGAGAAGCAGGTGCAGCAGAAGCTGGGCCTTTCGTCGGCGGAGGGCCTGATTCCCATGGAGAAGCAGGGGGCCGGGATCATGTATGTCGGCCTTGCCGGCGCCCATTCCATCGTCAACCCCGCGATCATCTTCAACGCCGCAAAGGAGAACTGGACGCTCAGCTTTTTCGAGGCGGTCAACTTCGGCTTCTTTGCCGGCGACCCGGAAAAGGCACAGTTCATTGCCCAGCGTATCATTAAAGAGGCCACTGCTCTCGGCGTGAAAGAGGTGGTCATAGTCGAGTGCGGGACCGCGTTCAGGATCATGAGGGCACTCATGGGCAAGCTGCCCTTCAAGGTGTCGAGCATCGTCGAGGTTATTCACCGATACATGAAAGAGGGCAGGATCCGTCTCAAGGAAGGAGCGGTATCGGAAGCGGTCACCTACCATGACCCGTGCCAGCTCGGAAGAAACGGCGGCGTGTTTGATGAGCCCCGGGAGATAATCCGGAAGGTCGTCACCGATTTCCGCGAGATGACGCCGACGAAGGGGCAGAACTGGTGTTGCGGCGGCGGCGGCGGCCTGGTGGCCCTGGACAACGAGGAATTCCGGATTAAGACCGGGAAGGCTAAAAAGGACCAGATCATGGCGACCGGCGCGAAAATCGTGGTTACAGCCTGCGAGAACTGCGTATCACAGCTGAACACCATCAAGGGGGGCTATGGGCTCGATGTTGAGGTCAAATACCTGACTGAGCTGGTGTGCGAAAACCTGGCGGTCTGATGCTTGCGCGCTGGCGGGCATGTTACCCGCAGCAGGCAGACTGACAGCGCGCACTGTGAAGAGCCGGGCTCATTTGGCAGGGGGACCGATCATATCAATCGTCCAATTTTAAGGAATTACGGTACTTTTTGCGTGAATGGCCTTTTTTCAATCGAGTCATGCTTTGCCGTCCTTCGTTTCATCGATTTTCTTCCTGAGGTACGCCCAGCCGGGAAGCATTTTTTCATTCAACTGGCCGGCGAGGAGCGTCCGTATGGGCATACCCTTGTTTGATGGACCGCCGGTTTTAAACAATTTTTCCCCGATGTAAAAAATTAGCTCGCCGGGTATGCCGATGGCCACCTCGTTTTCGTTTGTACCGGAAAGGCTCTGGTCTCCCATACCGGGCGATACATACTGGGGCTTTCCCGTGACATGGGGAAACAGCGCACCCTTCATGCAGGACTCGGCGAAACCGATGAAGCTTGATTTCACGATGTGCTTTCCCTCGTAGGAAAGCGCCTGGATAATATGCGTCATCTGCCCCGGTGACCCGTAAAAAATGATGGAATCAGGAATATGATCAGTCTCGGCCAGCGGGAAGAGCAAAAAACCGATGTTGCCCTTTATCTTTGTATAACCCTCGTGCGTCACTATCTCAGCGGCAAACTCGGCCTGTACCTTTTTCTCCGCCTCGAGGGACTCGCGCCATTTGTTGAGTCGCTGGCTTTCAATCAGGTCGTCATACGAAAGCTGCGGCAGCCAGCCCTGGCCGTAAGAGGCGGGTATGCAGAAGTTATCGTCAGCGGTCATGGCAATGCGGGCCCCGCCGCGGCGAGCGTACGTAATGGCCTGGCACAGGCTCCACTTCTGCTTGAACTGGGCGGGCCGCATGAAGCCGATCGGGATATCGGCCGGGGATTTGATGTATGTTACTCCGACGGGAAAGGTGCTGAGCCGCAGAGAGTCATAGAGCTCTTTTCCGACAGCTCGATAATCATCTATTGAATTCATGTGATTCTCCTTTTATTGTTTAGTCGATGGTCGTATTTTTCTCCATTCCGTTCCCACTGGACACGCCTTCATGCATTCGATGCAGAAATCAACGTCCGTTATCATGGTCTGGCTGTATTCAATCAACAGGTCGCGTCGCTTCAGGTGCCGCATGAGCATTCTTATGTATCCGGGCCATTCCCTGATTTTCCGGGGCGGGAGACGATCGAAGCCGTATGACCAGTAATTGAAACAGGGATCCACGTCATATCCGCCTTTGTTCAACGCTCCTACCGGGCAGGAAGTTTCACATTGTGTGCATGAATCGATGCACAGCCTGAGGTCCCTCCCGGGATCCGGCTCGAGATCCGCTTCTGTTATGATGGCTCCGAGGCGCTGGTGAGGCCCGAAACGCTCGGTGAGGAGCAGGTTCGACCTGCCGATCTGCCCGAGACCTGCGCTCACCGCGGCGTGTTTAAGCGACAGGTGGCCGATAACCTTGGTGTGCGCGAGCCTTTCGTTCGAAGCGGGATCAATCTTGAGTATATCAACCGGCTTGTCCGCTGAAACCGGGAGAGAAAGGTAACCGTTCCTCTCAAGAAGCCGGGACACCTTTTCTGCGGCGCTGTCCAGCAGACGCGAGGTCTGCATCTTGTTCCTGGTCCATAGTTTGATCGATGGCGCATATACTGCTCCCATGCTGTGGGCCACCGCCATGACGATGACGCTTCGCGCCGTGGGCATGAGATCGGTGGCGGGACGGGGCGGGAACGCGCACATCAGCTTCGCAGCATCCGCTATCCCTACCATGTCGATGCCCTGATCGTGGAGCATTTTTTTTATGCCTTGTGCGGTGATCTTCACCATATCATCCTCTTTCAGTTATTGCGCGCTTCAGTCTCTTCTGATACTTCCAGTTTTTATAGATTGATCGCGGTTCTATGCCGAAGTAGTAGCCCATCCAGATGATGGCCGACTGGAGGCTGTCTGAGAGCCTGCGGGAACGGGATATTCTGAACGGGTATTGTTCCCGTATTTTTTTTGCTTCCTCAAATGTCCTGACCACGACGGTCCTCCTGTCCTTGCCGGGCACGACGATACCGCCTTCGCGCAGGAGCTTTAATCGTTTCGCGGATTCATTGATTGTGGGCCCGCATACCAGGGCGCACTGTCCGCAGGTGAGCACGTTCGAGTTCTGGATGGGAATGCCCAGGTATGCATGTATGAGATCGGCCTGGACCTTTCGCTGCTCCAGCTCGTCTTCCGGGAGGTCTTGGTATCGCTTCACAATTTTCCAATTGTCTATCCACTCCTCGGGATGAAGCTTGTAACCGAGACTGCGAATAAGTTTATACCGGACCGTCGAATCACCGACCGATCCTCCTTTGATGAGGAGTTTCTTCCTGATGTTTTCCTTCTCGGGATCCGGTTCCCTGCCCACCCAGGAGCTGATCCAGTGACTGCCCCAGCTTGAAAATGTTTTGTCCGGCGACAGGCTATGAAGGCCGAAGCAGGAAGCGTTGCACAGGTCGATGCTTTTTCGTTTTCCGCGCGGATACAGTTCGTCGTTGAGAAGTACATACTCTTCCCTGTCCATCTCGAACATTTTTGCCGGGCAGGCCTTGTCGCATATGAGGCACTTTTTGCAATATTGATCGATGAAATATCTCGGTGGAAGCAGGGGGTCGCTGGTGAGCAACGCGTCTGTCACGACAGTGGAGAGATACACGGCCGCACCGTATTCCCTTGTCATAACATTGCCGGACATCCCCTGTCCTGCTATGCCGCTTACAATCGCGCCGAAACGATGCGAAAAACTGGGATGGGTGGAATATACATCCAGGGAGCGGCGGTAGCTGTTGTTTGTCGGAACGGCGCGGGCCCGGTAGCCCATAGTATTAAGATAAGCAGCCAGCCGTGTGGCGATATGATGAATCTTCTGGTTTGTTGTCAGCTGGTCGGTATTATGGGTGACGGGGGTCTTCTTTGATAAAAAGTCGTAAATGGCCTCGACATTCATCGGCATGGCAAAGCACACGATTGATTTCGCTCCACGCATGGTATAGGCGGGATCCAGCGAAGGAGGTCCATCCAGTCGTTCGGGGCCGGCCATGCCGATGACCGATATCCCCTGATCTTTCATGTAATTCCTTATTTTTTCTTCGATGGAGCTCATATCATATCCTCCGGATCATTCTATTGCAGTATCCAGCTTCAAAAAAACTAAGATTTTCTCTCCTGTCGTGATGCAATAGTGTCAATAAACCAAGTTTTTCACGATCGTGAAATAATAAATATCACGGGGTAATTGCCTGTCAATAAATATTTTCACGATCGTGAAAAAAATATTGACAATTCCGGCATCCGGGAGAATCTAAAAATCATGCGAGTGACAGGGACAAGAGCGGGTCCCGCCAGGCATCAGCCTGAATATCACAGGAACATATTACCGATGAATGAGAGATCATGCAGTGATGAAAAAACGACCGGTACAATCCGTACCCTCAGATGACAAAAAAAATAAATCTGATATAACCCGCGTCCGGATCATGACCGCTGCAAAAAAAGTTTTTGCCAGGCTGCCGTATCATGCCGCGAGCATGCGTATGATAGGAAAAGAAGGGGGATTTAACCACGAGCTAATACGGTATCACTTCCCCAACAAAGCGAAACTCTTTGAAACAATAATGCATGATATCTGCGAAGATTTCTACCGATCCAACATATCGTTCCTCGAGGGGATAACCGAACTGAGCGTGGAAGATGGTTTCTCAAAATACCTCGACCGTTTCCTGGCTCACCATTACCGAAACCCCGAAGCGCTGCGGATTATCGTCCTGAACATGGTCATAACCGCCGAGCCTGAGAGCATCCCCGGTTATCGTCACATTCCCGAAATGCTCTCCAGCACAAGAAAAACATTCCAGGAAAAAATACCCATTTGTGCGTCTGACGCCGAAGTGGAGCGATTCCTGTCAGGATTTAATAATCTCCTGCTCCATCTTCTCGGCGCGGACTACTGCCAGGCGAGCATACTCGGATTGAAAAACACGGACAGGAAATACCGCGAGTGGGTCAAGGCGACTCTTCAGGAAATATTTTTACCGCATCTACAGAGGCTGATCGGATAGAGGCGGTCTGCACGATGAGCGCCTCCCGGGGTTCATTAGTCTGCCGGTGACGCGCGTCTGATAAGAAATCCCTACAGCGGCTTGCCGAGAATACGCTCGTACTCGTAATTCGCAATCATCTCGTCATACGCGCTGGGCTGTTTCCCGCTCATCATCTTCTGGTGGATGGAATGAACGATGCATGCATGGTCCTCGATAATCGACGCGCATAGCTGTGCACTGAAGGATTTCACGCTTTCGGGGGCCCGGGATCCGATAATGCCGTTTGTGAAGATGAGTACTGATAACATGCTGTTCAGGGATATCGATGCGTTTGCCAGCATATACAGCACGAACTGGTTCCTGAGTACCGAGAAGCCGTATGTTTTTTTCATGTGCGTAAGAATTTCGGAAACGTCCTTTTTGGCGGAAAGCAGATCCCCGGCCGGTTCGGAAAGCGATTCGTGCAGGCCCGCACCGAAACCGGCCTTCAGGAGATCGTCCCTGTTCCACGAAAATGCCTGAAGCGCCGTATGATAACGCAGGACTTCGTTGGTTCCCTCGAAAATACGGGTGATCCGGGAATCCCTGAGGATACGCGCAATGCCGGTCTCCTCGATAAATCCCGACCCGCCGTGTATCTGCAGCGCTTCGTCCGCGATGTTCCAGACGCCCTCCGAGCATGCCACCTTGGTAACGGTCGACTCAAAGGTAATGTCGTTGCCCTTCTCGAAATTCTGGGTGGTGTTCCTGATCAGCGCTTCCATGGTGTAGAGCGTTTTTCTCATGGAGGCAATTTTTGCCTGGATCATGCCGAACGTGCCGATCGGGGCGTTGAACTGGTTCCGCACCGTGGCGTATTCGCAGGCCCGGCCGAACGCGTAGCGCGCCGAACCGAGGCAGCCGGCGGACATGAGGATACGTCCCCAGATGAGGATATCGGCCAGGTGCTCCATTCCGAGACCCGGCGTCCCGATGATGTTATCATACCCGATCCTGACATTGTCGAAAAAGAGCGAGGTGGTGGAGGATCCCCGCATTCCCAGCTTGTGCTCTCTCTCGCCGACGGTAAGGCCCGGCGTGTCGCGGGGGACAAGGAGGACGGAGTGCCCCTTTTTATTGCCGGCCAGGTCCGGCGTGGCGGCCAGTATGGTAAAGACGCCCGCGAGCCCGCCGTTGGTGACGTATATCTTGCTCCCGTTTATGAGAAGCTCCCGCCGCGCGTCGTCGCCGATCGCTTTCGTTTTTATGTTTGCGATGTGGCTTCCCGCTTCAGACTCTGTCGCGGCAAAGGCTGCAAGGACGTCGCCGCGGGCAAGCTGCGGCAGATAGGTTTTCTGGAGCTGTTCAGAGGCGAGATAGTTAAGGCCCCTGAGGCCGAGCCCGGCATGCAGGCCGATCGTTGTCGCTGTGCTGCTGTCGAAAAAGGCCAGCTCTTCAATGGCACGGCACGAGGCCTTCAGGGACAGACCGGCGCCGCCATGGTCGGGGCTGACCGTAAGCCCGAACAGGCCGAGCTCTGCCGCCGTTCGCAGCACGCTCTCCGGTATCTTCGAATCATGGTCGATTTCAAGGGGCCTGATATCCGCTGCGCCGAATTTACGGATTGTCCCAACCAGCATGTCAACGGTCTCGGTTTCATCGCTGTCTATGCCGGGATTGATAACATGGCCGGACAGCGCAGCGATCTCGTCCATGTTGTGTATGATCGGGTTATATTTCAGGTTGCTCATGGTGTCGTCCCCGCGTTAAAATTGGATCGTGCACTGATCGTGGTCCAGGTCCCTGAGATGCTGCCTGGTTTTGTAGAATTCTTTCCAGAGGTAGAGATACCCTTCCTGGAGACGCTCGGGACTCATATGCCTGGGCCTGAACACGACGTTCGCGTCATTGTACTTCGTCCAGTTGCGGTGGAGCAGCCGGTCCTCGCCGATCATCTGGTGCCAGGCCGGGGTGCCGGGATAGGGAGTGGCGATAGCAAACTCCGTTTTTTCCAGGCCGGTCGTGTTTCCGAACTCGAGCATTCGGTCAAACACGGCTTCATCGTCCATCTCCGTGCCGACCAGCATCGAGGTGTATGGCTCGATCCCGTAATCGTTGCAACGCCTGATGACGAGCGCCGCTTTTTCCGTCGCCTCCCGGTCTCCCGTGCCGAAAGCCCTCTGCGTAATAGGGTCGAAGCCCCCAACAAGATAAAAACGCCTGATCCCCACCTTCCTGATGATCTCCATGAAATCGTCCTCGAGGGAGAGCACCATCGGCATGCTTATACCCATGTAGCTGACGCGGATGGGTGAATGGTCCGTTTGCTCCCACAGGTCAAGGAGGAATTTCTTGAACCTGCGGCGGGCACCGCCCAGGAACAGGAACGAGGTATCTTCTGTAATACAAATCCTTTTATTGCGGGCATACAGGTTGAGCGCCGCCCGGATATTGGTTTCTTCGCTGAAGAACCTGAATTTTTTCCCCATAACGCCCGGCAGGGCGCAGGCGAAGCAGCTCAGCGGGCAGCCGCGCGAGGTCTGGAGCGGGTAGTCGTCCATCTGCATGTCAGGACGCTCCGCATCAATGTAGAGATCGGTCTTCGGCGGCGCGGCAGTAGCAAGGTCAAAGGGCTCCGCCGCGCGGTACACCGGCTTCATGGAGCCGCGCCGCGCATCATTCAGGACCTCGAGCCAGACTGGCTCTCCTTCGCCCACCACAACGCTGGTGCACGACGAGGCGACCTCGTCCGGCATCATGGTGGGGAAGATGCCGCCCATAACCACTTTTTTGCCGCGGGCGAGGAGCGCCCGGCCGATCTCCATGCCGCGCATTGCTGCCGGAGTAAAAAAAGAAAGGGCAAACAGGTCGGCTTCCTCCCTGTCGGGATCAAAGGGCGTGACCCGGTCATCGATGAATTTGATCGTGATATCATCAGGGGTGACCGAGGCGAGCTGTGCGATCCCGAGCGACGGGGACCCGAGATACTCGTCGCAGGGCACGTACTCCAGGAGTATCGGATGGGACTTAGCGTGCCGCTCAAAAGACGGATAGATGAATGTTACATGCATGGCAGTGTCCTGACAGGTTGTCATAGTGACAGATTATTTCCGAGCTCCATGGATTCGATGCAAAGGAAAATAAGAGACAATGTGTTATGGTATCAGTGTCCTGACCATATAATCGACGATTTCTTTCAGGGTTTTAAGCTCCATGACCTCGTCGAGCTCGGGATCTACCTCGTACAGCTCGGTGATCCTCGAAAGGGCCTCCATGCTCTTCAGGCTGTCAAACCCAAGGTCCTCCCTGAGCCTGTCCTCGAGCTTGAGCTTTTCCGGTTTGGTCTCGCCGAGCAGGGCTATAATTTTCAAAACATCCGCTTGAATCTTTTCTCTGGTAATACTGCTCATGGAATTGTTCTCCATTCTGTTTAATATTTTCATCAACACGCTACAGCGTGCGGTGAGGCCTTACTTAATATATTTGAATTTTTTAAACCAGTCATAGGATTTGTCCAGAGTAATTTCCAGGGGCGTGGAAATATTATACAGCTCGTCCCGTACCTTTGAGCAGTCGTAATGCTGGCCGAACCGTAACATGTCAACGAACTCAAGGGGAATGCTCACCCGCTGTTTCCTGAAGTAGCCGGTATATTCCTTCACCAGCGCGGCGCGGTACCCGGCGCCGAGCGGAACCTTTTTTCGCGGCATGGGGACATTGTACCGCTCCGAGATCATGGAGAGGAGCCCGGACACGGTCATGTTGTGATTGCCGACTATGTACCGCTGCGAAGGGGCGGGATGCAGGGCGGCTGCTATATGTGCTTCCGCGACGTCCTCGCTGTCGACAAAATTGATGCGGCCGTCTATATAACTGGAAAGAGTCCTGTTCGCCATCTCGACGACAAAAAAGCCGGTGCCCATCTTGATATCGCCGGGGCCAAGACAGCCCGCCACGTTGAGGATGGAGCCGCTCATGCCGCTTTCAAGCTCCCTGGCGACCTCCTGCTCCATCGCGTACTTGACGGCGAAATAGACCGACCTGCCGGGCGGCTCGGCGATCCCGTCCTTCTCGTTCACCAGGTGGTCCCCTCCCATGTATCTCAGCGTCGTAACCGAGCTGGTAAAAATAAACCTGCCGATACCGCTCTCCCTCGCCGCTTCCAAAACATTCCGGATCGTGCGCACGGCGTACGCGACCTGATTTTTGAGGCCCACGCTGTACCGGGGATAATGGCCTGCCGCCATGAACACGACGTCGCACCCTTTCATCGCCAGCTTCAGGGAGGCCGTGTCCTCGATGTCGGCGGTTACGAGCTCAGGCTTGAGCTTTCGCAGAAATAGCGTGTTGCTTGATTCGCGCCGCGTGCTCCGGACCGGACACCCCTTATCGGTCAGCGCCTTGACGATATTATAACCGATAAAACCGGTTCCGCCTATGACAAGAGGATTCATTGTGGGAACTGACCTTCTGGTGTTTGTATTGTTCCGGGGCCGAGCCCGGCATAGTTACGGGAAACTGTTAATATCTGATTAGTATGGAAATTTTGTCAAGAATGATTAGATCATCAATATATGAAGGAAATCCGCAGGCCGGGAATCAACTGTTATGCACAATATTTTTTTGATTGTAATGGATCGCGTTATGTATCATAATAGACGAAGGAAGCGCGACTGGCGCTCCCACCATTTTTCCACGCATGGCGGATGAACGTATGAAAAACATCTTATTTATGCTTATAATCATGTTACTCGTAGCCGGTTGCTCCCGGACCAAGGCGATTGAGTTCTGCGAGGGGATTTCGCCTGAGGGCAAGGGCGTAAATTGCGGCGGTGAATTCGTCGAGGGTGAGCTTCTGGCTGTCATCACGAGCAAAGAGCCATTCGGGGTTAATTCCATCACCGTGCAGATCCGGGAGGTCAAAGGCGGTAAAAAGCAGCCGGTTGAATCAATCACGGTCAACGTGAAGCCGGACGGGCAGACAGCAACCGCCAATCTGTCGCTCTATGCAGGCGGTACCTATCTTGTTCGTGCGGTTAAAAAAGACGGGACGATCGGCGAGGGTGAGATTATCATACGGGAACAGTAACGGCCCGGGTGACCGTCACGGTTCCTGGCTTTTTCGCTTCCGCTCTTCCCGGTAAAAAACCAGTATCAGCAGAAACGCGCCCACCACGATGGAAGAATCCGCCACGTTGAATGACGGCCAGCGGTACACGCCGTCAACGCCCACGGAGATGAAATCAACGACGCCGGGCCGGCCCGGGACGAGACGATCTATGATGTTCCCCACCGCACCGGACATGATGCAGGCCATTGACACGCTGAAAAGAACGGACTTGTTTTTTTCAAACAGGTAATAGAGCAGCATCAGGGCCAGGACAATGATTGACACGACCAGGAAGAGGTTCTTGTGGCCCTGTAATATGCCGAAAACGCCGCCCTCGTTGTAGACCAGGGCTATGCGGAGGAATCCGCCCAGGAAGTCGGCCCGCTCACCAAAGCTGAAATCCCTGACAATGATCTGCTTTGTCACGGTATCAAGCGTTAAGATCACGACGATGATAGCGAGAGGAAGGCCGTACGTTCTGATGGTGGCTTTATTCATGTCTGTTTCTCCGGGTCCCTATTTTTTCGCGGCGATAACGCCGGTACAGCGATCGCAGAGCTCCGGATGCGACGGGTCAGAACCGATCGTTTCGAAGTAGTTCCAGCAGCGAACGCATTTTTTGCCCGTCGTCCTGCTCACCGACACCGAGGCTGTGTCGTAATCGGTCATCCCCGCCGCTTTTTCCGGCGCGAGGGTAACGGATGCGACCTGAAAGAACCGTGACAGTTCGACGCCCATGGCGGCCATGAGCGCACGGGCGGGTTCGTCGCGGACGAAGAGTGTGATGTCGGTTTCCAGCGAGGACTTGATCTTCTTGTCCCTGCGGCAGTTTTCAAGCTCTTTCAGAACGTCTTTCTTAATGTCCACCAGGCGCTCGATCTTCTGCTCGATCTCGGAATTCTCATATTTTTTATCGAGGACGTAATACCGGTCCATGTGAACCGATCCCTTCCTGCCGATGAACTGCCAGATCTCTTCCATGGTGAAGGCGAGGATCGGTGCGGTCAGCCTCGTGAGCGAGTTCAGGAGCTCGGACAGGACCGTCTGGATTGCCCTTCGCTTTCTGGACTCCGGAAGCTCGACGTAAAGGATGTCCTTGGAGATGTCAAAATAAATTGAAGAAAGCTCCACGGCGCAGAAGTTCAGGATTTTCCGATATACGAGATGAAACTCGAATTTTTCATAATGCTCGATGATCTTCGCAGAGAGGACTGAGAGCTTGTGAAGAAGCCACTGGTCCAGGTCCGAGAGGTCTTCGTAGACGACCGTGTCATTTTCCGAAAAGTCGGACAGGTTGCCGATGATGAACTTGAAGGTGTTGCGGATACGCCGGTAGGAGTCGGCGATCTGTTTCATCATGTTTATGCCGATGCGAACGTCGTTGCGGTATTCCTCCGAGGAGACCCAGAGGCGCACGATATCGGCGCCGTATTCCTTGATCAGTTCCTCGGGCGGTTTGACGTTGCCCAGTGATTTGGACATCGCCTTCCCCTCTTCGTCGAGCATGAAACCGTGCGTGAGAACGGTATTGTAGGGAGCACGGCCGCGGAGGACCATGGCGGGCCAGAAGGATGACTGGAACCATCCCCGGTGCTGGTCGCTTCCCTCGAGATAGAGATCGGCGGGCCACCGGTGATCCTTCCAGGTTTCGAGCACCGCGAAGTGGGACACGCCCGAATCGAACCATACGTCCAGGATGTCGAATTCCTTCACGAAGGTGTCATTGCCACAGGCGCATTTCGTGCCGGCCGGGATCAGGTCCCTGACCGGATCCGTGAACCAGGCATCAATCCCCTTCTTCCGTGAAATCTCGGCGAAGAGCTTCACGCTCTCCGCGGTCATCATGTTCGTATTGCACTTCTCGCAGCGGAATGAGGGGATGGGAACGCCCCAGGACCGCTGGCGGGAGAGGCACCAGTCGGGACGGGACTCAACCATGCCCAGGAACCGGGACTGGCCCCAGGAGGGTATCCACTCGGTCTTCGCGACATTTTCCATGCCTTTCTTTCTAAGGTCATCATGGTCGATGCTCAGGAACCATTGCTCCGTGGCTCGGTAGATGAGCGGCTTTTTGCAGCGCCAGCAGTGGGGATACGAGTGTTCGATCTTTTCCGATTTGATCAGGACATTTTTTTCTTTCAGAAGATCAACTACCATGTCGTTGGCATCGAATACGTTGACGCCCTTCATGTCACTGTAGTCGTCGGTAAAACGGCCGTGTTCGTCAACCGGGCAGAACACGTCCAGGCCGTACTCGAGCCCGACAATATAGTCCTCGTGGCCGTGGCCCGGCGCGGTGTGCACGATGCCGGTACCCGCGTCCAGGGTAACGTGGGTGCCGAAGATTACCTTCGATTCGCGGTCGATAAAGGGATGGTGGACCTTGAGCTTCCTGATGTCTTCACCCGGGATCTCGATCTCTGCGTCCTTCTCCCTCCCGACTGCTTGTTCAATCTGCATGATCAGGCCCTTGGCCACGATATAGTATTCGTCGCCGAACTTCACGGCCGAGTACTGGTACTCGGGATGAAAGCTCACCGCAAGGTTCGCCGGCAGGGTCCATGGCGTCGTCGTCCATATGACGACATGGATATTGTTCGGATCCACGCCAGGGACCTTCATGGTTGCAGGATCAACTTTGAATTTTACGAAGATCGCCGGCGACGTGTGGTTCGCGTATTCAACCTCCGCTTCCGCCAGTGCGGTAACGCAGTTGGGGCACCAGTAGATCGGCTTCTTGCTCCGGTAGATGTAGCCCTTCTCGAGGATCTTCCCGAAGACCTCGACAATCGTGGCTTCGTAGTCAGGGGTCATGGTCTTGTACGGGTTCTCGTAATCGCCGAATACCCCGAGACGCTTGAACTCCTCCATCTGGATCTTCACGAACTTATCCGCGAACACGCGACAGAGGTCGCGGATCTTTTCTTTCGGCATGCTTTCGGCCTTGATGCCCAGCTCTTTCATGACGTTGTGCTCGATGGGAAGGCCGTGGCAGTCCCAGCCCGGGACATAGGGGGCTTTGAATCCCATCATGGTTTTATGCTTCACGATGACGTCTTTTAGAATCTTATTGAGGGCATGGCCCATGTGAAGGTGCCCGTTGGCGTAGGGGGGGCCGTCATGGAGTATATAGAGTTTGGCTCCCTCGCGGGACAGCTGTATTGTTTCGTAGATTTTCTCTGTTTCCCATCTTTTGAGCATTTCCGGCTCCCGCTGGGGCAGGTTTGCCTTCATGGGAAAATCGGTAGTTGGAAGGTTTACGGTTTTCGAATAGTCCATTTCAGCCTCAATGACAGGTTTTTCCCGGCATGACATGTCGAAAAAAACCCGTATAATAAAGAAAAATAATAAACAGAAACGCCGGGGGAGAGGTGTTTTGTCAATGTTTTTTTATACGACCTGAATGGCTGTCGAGTTGATCATTTTTTAACGCAGTCGATCTCCAGATCATCGAACATTTTTTCAAGCACCAGCCGTACATCGGTCTGGCTCCAGGTGCTTATCTGCTTCCCCTGCTTTGTAGTATAAGCGCTGCCGTTATAATACGCGACCGCCCAGAAGGGAGCGCCGGAACAGGCAAAATAGCGCGCCGCGATCGAGCCGGTAATCACGATGGGGTGCCATGGGTCGACCTGCTTGTAGACTTCCTCGGTGGGCAACCCGACATAGTTCCTGATCGAAGAGAAAAGCTTCATGTCCGTTAGTGCAGTGTCCGTAAGTGCCGAGCGGGTATCGAAATCCCCGGTCAGCCGGCGCCACGATCTTCCCCTGCGGTCGAATATCGTCTCGATTTTCAGCTCGCTTCCCTCGCGCCTGGTGAAGCGGAAATCCGCGCTGAACTTTTCCCAGGTGTAGCCGTCCTGGTTCTGGTGGCTCGACCAGAGGATGATTTTCTGGTCGAGCTCGGGCAGCATGAGGAGCGACCGGTCGTTCAGATTGGCAAGATCCGCCGGATCCCCGCCCGGGTCCGCAAGCATAAAGCGGCGGCCCAGTCCCTTTTCATCGTCCAGGATTATGTATACGCCGAACCAGGCATCCTTGAACTTGGAAGTCGGATCAATGAAATTGGTTACATTCTGTATGCAAGGATCTGCAACCTTCTCGTAGCTGCCGACCGTGTACACGTTATACGCTCGTATCATTACCACGCCGTCGGAAATATCACTCAGCATGGAGTCGAATTTAATCATGAAGGGTTTCTCGTATATACCGGCAGGGACCCCGGCGAGCCTGACATGGACGCCGAGCTTTTCAAGGTTCACGTTCCGGACGAACCGCGCAAGGTCAGCGGCGCTGCAGGACACGAAAAGAAGCAGCAGCATGATCAGCGGAAACTTTTTTAATCGCATAATTCCTCCTTTTTTGTGCGTCAGAACCGGATCCCCGATTCCCGTTCCAGCATGTTTTGAATCGCACGGCGCACGGCGTCGCGGCCGGCGTATATGATAACAAGACGTTTCGCCCTGGTGAGGCCCGTGTAAAGTATTTCCTTGGTCAGGAGAAAATCGGTCATCCCCTCCGGCAGGACCAGGAGCACTCCGTCGTATTCCGATCCCTGGCTCTTGTGCACGGTAATGGCAAAAGAAGGCTCGAACGGCGGAAGGCTTTCAACCGGATACGATGCAAAGCCGTCGAAGCGGCTGAACACACCGCTGTAGCGGCCGTCCTCGCCCTTCATGATGACGCCCACGTCGCCGTTAAAAAGAGAGCGGTCGTAATCGTTCCTGGTGATGATTATGGGAGCCCCGCCGAATACTCCCCCCGAACCCGCCGGATCGAGCGAGGCACCGATCCTCCCGATCAGGTACCGGTTGATGCCGGAAGTCCCCGCCGGGCCGGAGCGGATGGGGATTAGTATCCGTGCCCTGTCGAGCCGGGCAAAGAGGTCATGGATCGGGGCCTGATCGTCCGCATCCGCGGGAAGGGCCGCAGCTGCGTTCGAGACGATTTCCCGATAGGATGACATCGAGGGAGCGGCAGTTCCATAGTAGCGGGCGGCCCACGCATCGAGGACCCCGTGCAGCCCGCGGAGAAACGTTGTGTGCGCACGGTCAGGGTCGATGAGCCAGACGCCGCTTTCCGGCAGTTCCCCGCGCATGTCGAGCTCTGGGATGTCCCGGACGACCGTCTCGTCCTGCGCATTGATGCGCGACGCGATGGCGGTGATGTTTTTCTCTGAGCGGTAACTGTCGGTAAGGATCACGATGCGGTCCACCAGCGGCCCGCCGTCTCCGCCGGGAGCCGCGGCCTGCGCCTCGGCATCAATGTCGGGAAAAATCTTTTTGATTATCGAAACGGAGTCGGCGCTGAAGCGTGCCGTGCGGTTGTATGATATGAGATCGGACAGGACCGCACCGGCCTCGACCGACGGGAGCTGGTTGCGGTCCCCGAGCATGACGACGCCCGCGCCGTCCTCGACCGCCTCGAGGAGCCTGCCCAGGAGGATGATGTCGATCATTGACGCCTCGTCAATGATGATGAGGTCGGCCGGCACCCTGTTGAAGGTGTTGTGCATGAAATCGTTGTGCGACGGGCTGTAACGGAGAAGGCGATGCAGCGTCTCGCCCCTGATCGATGCAAGGGAGAGGTCCTGCTCCCCGGGTGAGTCAAGCGACATTATGCCGCGGCGCACCGCCTCGGCCAGCTTTTGAGCGGCGCGGCCGGTGGGCGCCGTGATCCTCATTCGCTCTACCGGGACGCCCAGGCGGGCCATTGTCCTCAGTAGATTGATGACGATGAAGGTTTTACCTGTGCCGGGGCCGCCCGATACGAGGATGAAATTTTTCAGAGCAGGCATGAGGATGCCGAGCCGTTGCCCGGCGTTTAAGACGGCAGGGGCGCCGTTTACCAGAAGCGGTTTTTCATCGAGCACGGCGCCCACGGCTGCGGCCAGGGCGTCGTGGTTTTCAGGCAGGTGTGTTTTCCGGGAAAGGATTCCGGCCAGGCTCCGTTTAAGGGCCTGCTCGGCTGCATGATATTTCTGGAAATAGAGAAAGCGGTCCGTTCCGTCGGTGACCAGTATCAGGGGCTTGTACGATTCGTGCGGATCGTCGAAAAGTGAAGGGCCGGCCGGGTTTTTTTCATAGATCAGCCCGGCATACGCGCTCATCCCGTTCAGCATGGATCTGATAACCGGATCGGTTCTGCCTCCGGCGACCGGCTTCAATTTTTTTTTAAGCGATTCGGGGGAGAGCTTCAGGCATACGCTCCCCTCGTACAGTGACATGAACATGGCAATGAGCAGCAGGTGCAGGTCGGTGCCGCCGGTTCCGGACAGCGCCACCAGGTCGCGGATCGTCAGGTAGTCGATCATCCGGAGATCGAGCCGTTCGATCGCTGCCTCATACACGGAGCGCAGCTCTGCAGGGTCCGTGTCGGAGATTACGGAGAGATCGATCAGGAGCTGGGGAGATAAAGCGTCCATGAGCGGTATCCTTGCCGATAGTCAGGGCCGATAAATATAAATAAAGCGTCAGTTTGAACAGGCCAATAATTTACCGCTCATTTTCTTTATGTCAACATATAAAGAAATTTTTCTTGCATAAATAGGGGAATGTGCATTTATACGAATACCGATGGTCAGGCATGGCCGTTGCTCGGCGGCCGCCGAGCATTTCCGTATAGTGAGGTCTTCATGAAAAAAGTCGCAGTGATTGGAACCGGGCTCATGGGAACCGACATCGCCTTTACCTCGGCAGTCGCCGGCTTCGAGGTGCTGCTGTTCGACAAAGAGCGGGGGAGAAGCGATGCCGCCCAGGGCCGCATACGCGACCGCATGAAGCGATATGCGGAGACCGACAGGTTAGAGCAGAGCAAGGAGGATGGCATGGAGAAGCATATAACGGTGTGCGGCTCGCTTGAGGAAACGGCAGATGCCCCGATTGTCATCGAATGCGTGACCGAGGATCTCGCAGTCAAGCAGGCCGTGTTCCGCGAGCTGGACCGGGTCTGCCGGGCGGACGCCGTTCTCGGCACCAATACATCCTCCATTTCCATCACCGAGATAGCCGCTGCCACGAAACGGCCGGAATCGGTCATCGGCATCCATTTTCTCAACCCCGCGCACGTCATGAAGCTTGTCGAAATAATACCCGGCATTTCGACGACCCGCGAGACGGTCGAGGTAGCCAAGACCTTCGTGAAGAAACTCGGCAAGACCCACGTCGAGTCGAAGGACTACCCGGGATTTTTATTAAACAGGATGCTCGTGCCGCTCATCAATGAGGCGATATACCTCCTGTACGAGGGGGCCGGCACCGCCGAATCGATTGATCGCGTCATGAAGGCGGGGCTCAATTTCCCCATGGGCCCCCTTGCCCTCGCAGACCTGATAGGGCTGGACGTCCTCCTCGCCGTGATCGAGGAGATGCACCGCGGCTACTCTGACTCGAAGTACCGGCCCTGCCCACTCCTGAAAAAATACGTGGCTGCCGGGTACCTGGGCAAGAAATCGGGGCGGGGATTTTACATATATAATGATTAATTAATGATTAATCGCCCCGTTCGAACGATTCACGGTGCTGCGTGGCAGCTTCGTCGGCAACCGTAATGAAACAATAAAGCCATGAAACATTATGTAATAATTTATCTGTTGTGTATGTTGTTCGCCGGCGTCGGGTGTGCAGTGAGAGTACCGGGAGGAGCATCAACGGCGACGCCGGATAGCGACAGCCGGAACTATGGGTCCGGAGATTCCAGGGAGGAGTGCCTTGAATCGATCAAGCGGGCGCGAATGGATGCCCGGAACGGGACGTACCGAATGTACGTGTCCGGCCGGGACCGGTACGATACGCGCTTTTCAGGGTTCCTGGCGGAATACATGCGTACGAAATACGGGATAGAGCTGATCGTGCTCGGCGAGAAGATGCGAGACCGGGACAAGTGCTATAGCAATGAGATGGACAAAATACTGTTCAACACGTTCGGGCCGGACATCCTGGCACGGGCCGAGCAGGAGGCGCGGGAGCTGATTGATGTCGGGAGATAAGCTCCGGCTTTGCGCCGCGATTCCACGAACTGGGGTGTTTCATGAAGACGCATTATTATTATTTAATGGCTTCATTACTGGTCTGCGCTCTCCTGTTCCAGTGCGGTAAAGAGGGCAATTCAAAAGATTCAGGAGGTGCTGTTATGGGATCACTTAACGTAATCAGTAGTGCCTTCGGTGAAGGGGCGATGATCCCGAAGAAGTACACCTGTGATGCTCAAAACGTATCACCGCAGATCGCCTGGAGCGGTGTGCCGGCGGGAACGAAAAGCATCGCCTTGATCTGCGACGATCCGGATGCGCCCGCAGGCGATTGGGTGCACTGGGTGGTGTACAACATGCCGGCGTCAACGATGGAGCTGCCTGAAGGCGTTCAGCCGCTTCCCGCGGGATCGAAGCGGGGGACCAACGACTTTCGCAAATCCGGCTACGGCGGACCCTGTCCCCCGAGTGGAGTGCACCGTTATTATTTCAAGATTTTCGCGCTTGATACGGCGCTCTCCCTCGGCGAAGGAGCCACCAAGGCCCAGCTGCTGGAGGCCATGGAAGGGCACATCCTGGCCCAGGGCGCGCTCATGGGAAGGTACAAACGCCAGTAGGTCAGTCCTGTGGCCTCATGGTGGGGAAGAGCAGGACGTCGCGGATTGATTTTTCACCGGTCAGGAGCATGACCAGCCGGTCGATGCCTATGCCGAGACCGCCCGTGGGCGGCATGCCCGCCTCGATTGCCTGTACAAAGTTCTCGTCCATGGGCGGCGCCTCCTCGTCGACCTCGCGGCGCAGGGACTGCTCGTAGAGAGTCTTCCGCTGGAACACGGGATCGTTCGATTCGCTGTACGCATTCGCCAGCTCAGTGCCGTTGATGAACAGCTCGAACCTCTGCAGAAAGCGCTCGTCCTCGTAATCGGGCTTGCACAGCGGCGTTGTCTCGACAGGGTGGTGCGTGATGAACACCGGCTGGATCAGCTTCTCCTCCACCAGGAGCTTGAAAAGCTCGTCGATCGCAAGTCCGCGAACGAAGCCGCCCTTGACGTGGCCGCCTTGTTTTTCCAGTGCGGTTTCAAGCTCCGCGTCGCTCATCGCCATGACATCGAGGCCGGCGTATTCTTTAAGGGCGTCCGTCACTTTCAGGCGCCGCCACGGTGTTGAGAGGTTAATCTCCTTCCCGTCATACGGTATGGTCGTACCGCCGCACACGGCGAGCGCGGTCTTCTCGAAAAGCTCCTCCGTGATGGCCATCATGTCGCTGAAATCAGCGTACGCCTGGTAGAGCTCGAGCATGGTGAACTCCGGGTTGTGGGTCCGGTCGATCCCCTCGTTGCGGAAGCACTTGCCTATCTCGTACACGCGGTCAAACCCGCCCACGATGAGCCGCTTAAGGTACGGCTCAAGGGAAATGCGAAGGTAGAGCATGATGTCCAGCGCGTTGTGGCGCGATGTGAAGGGCGATGCCGCGGCGCCGCCGTACACGGGCTGGAGAACCGGCGTTTCGACTTCGAAAAATTTCTTTTCGTCGAGTATGCTTTTTATCCGCTTGATTATAGCGATCCGCTTCATGAAGGTGTCTTTCACGCCCGGGGTCACGATCAGGTCGACGTGCCGGTTCCGGTAGCGGAGCTCCTTGTCCGCGAAAGCGTCGAAGACCTCGCCGTCCTTTTCCTTGACGACGGGCAGCGGCCGGATGTTTTTCGAAAGCAGGATGAGCGTGGTCGCGAAGACGGTGATCTCTCCGGTCTTCGTCTTTTTTACCGTGCCTTGTGTGCCGATGATATCCCCTATGTCGAGCTTCTTGAAGAGCTCGTAGCTTGCTTCGCCGATGTCTTTTTGAGAGACATAGATCTGTATCTTTCCGTCTCGGTCCTGGATCGTACAGAAGCTTGCTTTACCCATAACGCGCGCGGTCATGATCCGTCCCGCAATGCTTACGGTTTTCTCGGATGGTGAAGAATCGTCGAACGAGGCAAAGATGCCTGTCGAATAGTCCGTCACGTCATATTTATAGGGATAGGGATTGATCCCGAGATCCTCGCGGATCTCCCTGAGCTTTTCTTTACGAACTTTAATTAAACCGCTTTCTTCTTCCATTTTTGCACCTGCTTTGATGTGTGAGCGTCATGCCGCATGTTCCCGCCGATTTCCGAGGAGATAAAACAGACACTTCATTCTTTGTAATTGATCATTTGTGTCAAATTAATTTTTTATTTACATAATCGCGCCAGTGCTGGAAACCTCCCCGTTAGCGTTGATTAACCCCATGAATATGAGGTCGGGTAAGCAAAAACGGGGTAGTTCGTCCGGATAAAATTAATCGGCGTCATTATTTTTTTTATTTACATAATTTGCTTCATTTCTATGTTCTTACTTTGATTTGTATCTCGTATTGTTATATATTCACTTAGATGGATCGGCCATGCCGGTCTGGAGGAATAAGTAATGAACAGGTGGGCCGTTACGGCTGTGGTGATAATACTCTTCCCCCTGATGTACGGCGGGGAGGAGAACGACGTTTGGAGCAAACCGCTAAGGGTTGCTGCTTCCGTGGATGGCGGCGGGGGCCAGGGTGGTGATCCGAACATGCAACCCGAGGTAGTCAAGGAGTATTACGCGAGCGGGAAGGTGAAGTCAGAGACACCGTATGTCGAAGGGAAGATACATGGCAAGAGAAAGCTGTACTATGAAAACGGCAATCTCCAGAAAGAGGAGGAATACAGCGGCGGTATTCGCGAAGGCGTGTTCCTCGAATACTATGAGGACGGCGCATTGAGGAATTATGAGACGTACCGGGAAGACGCTCTGAACGGAGTATGCTACATGCAATACCCCGGCGGCCAGAAGATGATGACCGGCCAGTGCGCTAACGGCAAGAAAGCGGGCAAGTGGATGCTGTACCACAAGAACGGCGAGAAATATATGGAGGGGAATTTCGTTGACAACCTGATGGAAGGATTGTGGCGTTCGTACTCTCCGGACGGGGATCTCGATTCCGAGGGCGAGTACTCCAGGGGGTCACAGGCAGGGCTCTGGGTTTACTACGATACGAGCAAAAAGATCGAAAAAAAGCTCACCCTGAAGGACGGCGTCGTTGAGGGCGAGTGCTGGATATACAGCAACGGGAAGCTTGTCGGGGAAGGAATCATGGCGGGCCAGACACATGATCCGATGATCAACGGCAGCTGGAAGGCGTATTATAAAAACGGGCGCCTGGAATATGAAGGCGTTTTTACCATGGGGAAGAAGAACGGGGAATTCAGGGAATATTACATCAACGGCAGCCTTAAGGCAGCCGGGGAATATCTCAATGATCTGAGAAACGGCAGCTGGATTTTCTATGACGAGGACGGCAAGACGGTCGACCAGGACAAGTCCGGCCTGTATCAGATGGGGAAATTGAACAAGCAGAACAATTCCCGCGTCAGAATGCCTAAAGGCCGGTGGTACCAGGAGCTCGCCTCCGGTACAAACCGGTAGCAATCTTCACTTTATAAAATCCTTGCAAAACTTGAATTACCATTATTAGTTTGTAACCGGAGACATGCTTTCTTTTCAAAATCCGGTAGCGCTGAATTATGTGTATACCCGACCGCCAATTGTACATAATGACACCATTTAATCAGGACTAATCAATGAGTGCGGGCATCTTTCATTATCTGCTCCTCTTTGTTGTATACTCGTTCTTCGGGTGGCTGATAGAGTCGGTGTACCGCTCGGTGACCCAGCGGAGGCTGATCAACGCCGGATTTTTATTTGGTCCCTCCGTTCCCATATACGGGTTCGGTGCGGTTTTTATCATCGTCCTTGAACAGGCCTTCACCCATTGGAATATTCCGTTGAAACTGCTCATGTACGGCATTGTGCTTTCCGTCATAGAGTATATCGTTGCACTCCTCTTTGAGACAATATTCAAATTGAAGCTGTGGGACTATTCCAAAAATCGGTTCAATATACAGGGAAGGATATGTCTTCTCTTCTCCGGATTCTGGGCGGCTCTTGCCCTTGTGTTCGTGTACGTAATACATCCCTACACGTCAGGACTGGTCTTTTCATTCGATGACGGATATGTCCGCGCAGCATCCATGGTGCTCCTGGCCTATTTGGGGATTGATTTTACCTTCTCGGTCGCAACGATGTCCGCGTTCCGCACGAAGGTCGCGTACCTCTACTCCGAGTATTTTAACCTGAGCAATGTTGAGATTGAGAATATCATTGACTCGTTCAGAAGGCTCAGGAGAGCGTTCCCGAACCTGAACACGTATATTGATAAAAAGATAAATGTCGAGATCAAGAGCAGGGTCAATACATTCCTGAAGTCGATACAGAACAAGGTAATTTTGAACCTGGAAGGAAGAAAGCCGCTTGAAAAGGAATTTTATGAAACGATCGGTGACATCTACCGTCACGGTGAGTTCATGAAACTCAAGCGCTACTATCATCACAATTCATCGATATATGCACATGTTCGCGATGTCGCCTATTTCTCCTACCGCATCAGCAAGTACCTCGGGCTGGACTATCGCTCCGCAGCGCGCGGTGCACTGCTGCACGATTTTTTCCTGTACGACTGGCGGAATCACGACGAGCCGGACCTCCACCGGGACCGGTACCACGGCATCGAGCACCCGAAGATCGCGCTTCAAAATGCTGAAAAGTATTTCCATCTCAACGACATTGAGCGCGACATCATCGTGAAGCACATGTGGCCGCTGACCCTGAAGCCGCCGAAGTACAAGGAGTCGTTCATCGTGACCTTTGCAGACAAGTACCTGTCCTCGAAGGAGTTTTTCGACGAGTTCAGGAAGCAGGCGATGAAGAAACGGCCCCGGAGGCTGCGCATGAAGAGACGGACCCGCCCGGTAAAACATCGCAACTGACCTTCCGCGGCATGATGTGGAACGCCGCTTTTTTGGAATAAATCCTTGCCATTTTACCTGACCTGCGGCAGTATGATGACACCGCTTGATATGTTCACGCAGAAAAAATGACAGTCCATAGCAAAAAAACCGTCCCCATCAACTGGATCGGGGATACCGAGAAGTATATCCTTGTTCCGCGCCTTGAAAGAAAGAGGGTGGTCAAAAAAGTAAAGCGCCTTATCAAAGTGAAGGGCGCCTGTTATTTCACGCAGGGAGTACCCTATAAGCTCATCGATTTTATCTACCGGGCAGTAATCAAGCTCGGTCTCAGGGAGCGGAAGCTCATCTTTTCCCGGGGTGTTGTGAAGGCTCGGGGCAGGCCCACCAGTAACAGCGTGGACGTATACGAACTTGACTGGGACCTGGGCACCTCCATCATCATTCCGCTCAAGCGGCGGTATGACTCGATGCAGAATTTCACCGTTGCCGGCAGGACCTATCCCGTGCGCCTTATCGAGATCATGGTCCTCTCAGGGCTGCTCAGGCTGGTCCATGGCGGCAAGTCGGAAAACTGGCGGTCCGCGAAAGCGGCAGCCATCATCACGCTCGGTTGGGGGGAGATGGAAAAGGCCGATCCGCCGCCGGTTTCCCGCGCTGAAGAATAGGTCCTGCGCGGGGCTGAATCTCTGATCATGCAATTCCTATTCTACAGCATAAACGTGTTCATCACCGGCTCAATCGTGACTCTCTCCATTATCATCTATTGCCGATACGGCTCAAGGCAAGAATGGGGAAGGGTTGAAAAATTTCAGTGTGCTTCGGCCGACCGAAGAGCCTGCATGATGCGAAGGCTCCCCCGGCGGGTCGTTCATTCCTCATGTCCGTGACATTTCAATGCGGCGGCGGGAACACCGGTCATCACAGGGATATCTTGAAATTCACGATCCTCGGGTGCACGAGATTCTCGAAATCCCTGAACTTCATCCTGATGAGCTCAGTGTGAGTGCCGGCATTGAAGACGATCGCCTCATCTTTCGTTAGATCGTCGGAAACGATCTCATCCATGCCGTACAGGTTGCCGAACGGCGGCATCGCCCCCATCTCGCAGTCGCCGAACCTCCTGATGAAATCGGATTCAGACGCCAGCTCGACATTATCGGTCTGGTAAAGCGCCTTCAGCAACGAGAGGTTCACCTTCTGGTTCGCCGTCATGACAACCATCACCAGCTTCCCGTTGATCTTGACGATCACCGGCTTGGCCATTTCCCTGCCGTGAACATGGGCGACCTGGGCGGTTTTCGTGGAAGAAAAGGCGACCGGGTGGTGGATGATCTCGAATGTAACGTTGTTTTTTACAAGGTAGTCCAGCAGTTTCTCTCCTTTCATGTCGGGCCCTCCTTCTGTGAGTGTGGTGTATACATTAAAGTATGTTGATTGGGGCACAGAGTCAAAATTTATTTCCGCAATTCCTCACCATAATTTGCCCTTTCTGCAGTTCAAAATTATACTGTCTGTGTCTGGCATGGTGCAATGACCATTTTCGATGACTATGCTGCAGATCACTGCGGCAAGGGGCCACGGGCGATTTTATTATTTACAAAATCAGCACCGATCGTATTAATAGACGGAAGTTGCCCCCGCGAAGCCGGGGGCCGGTATTATACAGAAGGTGCAGTCGCGCGATCGTGCCTTCTGCATTATAAATGGTGGTAAACATGAACTTCAAACCGAACGGTGCGGCAACGGTAATTGGGAGCTTTCCCCATGAAAAAGCGGCGGATGCCTGCGAGCTCGTGTTCGAATCGCTGCGGGACATCCCGGCGTGGCCCCAGCTCCCGCGCCGGAGCTTTCTCGAAGACATGAACGTGCAGTTCTGCAAAAGGCTCCCCTGTCTTGCCCTGAACGAGACCGACCGGAAAGCGGGGTTCGACACCTCCCGTGACATGGCCGGGGAGCTGGAGCGCTTCTACACGCATTTCATAGAGGACGACGTGGACTACTTCGGCCTTGACGATGACCACGCCGCCGGGTTTGGATGCTTTATCCAGGGTGTGAGGGACGGGAAGGCCTCCGGGGCGCTTGCGCTGAAGGGTGAGACAACGGGCCCTCTGACGCTCGGGCTCATGACCGACCTCACCGACGGGAAATACGCGCTCTACAAGCCGGACCTCTTCGATGCGGTTGTGAAAAACTGCACCATGAACGCGCGGTGGCAGGTGCGCACGCTCAGGCAATTCTCCGGGCAGGTCATCGTGTTTTTCGACGAGCCGTCGCTCTCCATCATAGGTTCGGGGTTCTACTCGGTCGACAGGAACCAGGTCACCGGCTCCTTCAAGGAGATCACGGACGGCATACACAAGGAGGGGGGACTGGCCGGGACCCATTGCTGCGGTAACGCGGATTGGGACGACCTCCTGGACCCGGCGACCGGCCTGGACATCATCAATTTCGACGCCACCGACGAGATCATCGTTGATAAATTCGTCAATGCCAGGAACGTGATCCCCTACCTGGAACGGGGCGGGTGCATCGCCTGGGGGGTGGTGCCCACGCTTAAGGACAAGCTGGAGGCCGCCACCACTGACGGCGTAATCGGGAATTTTCACGCCGTGGTAAAACGCCTGGCGGGAAGAGGTATCGCCGCGGGCGAGATACTCGCCCGCTCGATCGTCACACCGAGCTGCGGTACCGGGACGCTCCCGGTCGATCTTGCAGAAAAGGCGATGATGCTTCTTAAAGAGCTGTCGGGCTCGATCTCGGGGAGGAAGTGATACGAAGGATGCAAACGATACACTGCCGGGTGCGACCTGCGGCGCGACCGGTTATTTTTTCGATCGCTTGATAAAGGCCCTGGCGTCCATGACGGAATGGAAAACCGCCATGTAGTTAAACATCTCCGGGTGTGAAACCATGATTTTCTGTAAAAAGTCCTCGGTCATGACCAGCACCAGGTAACCCTTCGCTTTTTTCATGATAGCCATCGACTTCATCAGAATGCCGATTGCCGGGTCGCTGATCTCGGTTACCGATGTCGCGTCCATGATGAAGTCGGTGAAATCGGGCAGGCCCGTCTCTTTCGTGTACGCTTCATATATTTTGGAAGCGATGTCCTTGTCGATGACGGTGCTCAGTATCTTGAAAAGAAGGATGCTTTCTTCGGGCAGAAAGGTATAGGTATATAACGCGGTGCCTCCCAACATGGCGCCCCTCCCCGGTAGGTTTTTCAGAACGATATATACATAATTAATCGATTGTCAAATAATAATTTCTTATTTGATTAAAAAACCTCATGAACGCAGTAAACAGTGAGCATGATGGGCTACGTCAGGCGCCCGTGCAGGTCGATCAGCTGGTCCACAAGGTCGCCGAAATAGCGAACGGCCTCGATAATGGGCTCCGGCCGCGACATGTCAACGCCTGCCGCGCGAAGCTCGTCCAGCGGGTACCGTGACCCGCCAAGGGAGAGAAACGAGAGGTATGCATCCCGCGCCGGACGTCCCTCCCCGGTCACTTTACGGGCAAGGGCGATTGCGGCAGAAATGCCGGTGGCGTACTTGTACACGTAAAAGGGCGAATAGAAATGTGGTATTCTCAGGCATTCCAGCGTAAGCTCCTCGTCTATCTCGATCGAGTCAGCGAAATATGATTTCAGAAGACCCCGGTACATGTCGCGAAGAGCCTCAAGCGTGAGCGGACCGTTCTCTTCCACAACGCGGTGCGTCAGCACCTCGAACTCGGCGAACATGGTCTGCCGGAACAGGGTGCCCCGGATATCGTCGATTTCGCGGTTGAGTATGTAGGCCCGCATCCTCGGATCGCCAGCGTACCGCTCCAGCAGGTGAGAGCTCAGCAGCGCCTCGTTAAAGGTCGAGGCGACCTCGGCGACGAAGATGGTATAGTCGTGGTACGCGTACGGCTGGCTCCGGTTTGAGAACCACGAGTGCATCGAGTGGCCCGCCTCGTGGATGAGCGTGTAGAGGCTGTTGATGGTGTCGTCGCGGTAATTCATCAGGATGTAGGGCGGCGAGTCGTAACAACCGGACGAGTAGGCGCCGCTTCGCTTTCCCCGGTTCTCGTACCGGTCCACCCAGCCCCCGAGCAGTCCCTTCTTCAGGGCGGCCGTGTATTCCCCGCCGAGCGGGGAGAGGGCCTCGATGCAGGTCCGGGCCGCTTCTTCGTACGGCATGGAAAAGGCGACGTCCTTCACGATGGGCACGTACGTATCGTAGAAATGAAGCCTGTCCAGGCCGAGCGCCTTTTTCCTGAATTCGAGGTAGCGGAACAGGGGCGCGAGATTCTGCTTCACGGTCCCGACCAGGTTGTCGTACACCTCCTCGGGCACATTGTCGCCGAAGAGGGCGCCGCCCCGGCAGGTCTCGAATTTCCGGACGCGCGAGTAAAAACTGTCCCGCTTGTTCGAGTACATGAGCGAGGCCGCGATAGTGTTCCTGTGATCGTCGTAGGACTTGTAATACTGGAAGAATGCCTTTTTCCGAAGCTCCCTGTCCTGCTTCATGAGAAAGGATATGAACCCCGCATGGGAAAGCTCGACCTCCGCTCCCGTTTCGTCGGTTATCGTGCCGAACCTCAGATCAGCGTTGTCGAGCTGGCTGAAAATATCGGAGGCGGCATGGCCCATCTCGCCCGACATGGCCAGGATCTCCTCGATCTCGATCGAGCGGGTGTGCGGCTTGTGCCGGAGAATCCTTTCCAGGAGAAAGCGGTAGTCGTCGAGCTCGTTCCCGCGCAGGAAGCCGTTCATCACGTCGTCCGGAACGGACTGTATCTCGGGCGCGAGGTAGCTCGATATCTCGGACGCGCGGGTGTAGAGGTTGGTCGCGCGTTGGTACAGTCCCTGGTAGCGCTGGTTGGACTTGTCCTCGTCGCTTTTCAGGTGCGCATAGGTGTAGAGTTTCTCGACCTTGCGCATTACGGCCAGGTCGAACTCGATCGCTTCATGTAACGCGGCCGCCGACTCTCCCAGGCGGCCGCGGTAGGAATCGTACCGCGGCAGGTCGGTCTCGATCTCGACAAAAAGGGCCTCCCACTTCTCTTCGGAAGAGAAGAGGGGGGAGAGGTCCCACTTGTGGGCCTCCTGTACGTCAGCGCGTTCGGGTATTGTTCCTGCCATGGGTTTCCTTTTAGATTGTTCTGAAAATAAGCAGAATGTTAATATAGCTTGCCGTATTGTTCGCCGTAGGTGTCGAGGTACACGAAGCTTTTCAGCTCCTTGCGGCCCGGCGCCTTCTGGTCGGTTGAGGCCGGTTTGCCGACAGGGATTGCGGCCACGACCACGTATCCCGGAGGCAACAGCGCAATCTTCGAGCATGTGTCATGGTCCATGGAGCCTACCACGACGGTGCCCAGTCCCAACTCGTGCGCCCTGAGGCAGAGGTTCTGGACCGCCATGCCCATGTCAAACATGAACCATTCATGGAACCTGGTCCGCTCCTTCCCCTCCTTGCACCCGGACACGCCGGTTTTCGCGCAGGCGAGGATGACGGCGGACGAAGCTGCCGAACAGCTCCGGGACGGGTTGGTCGCGGAGTAGGTCTCGGTAACCTGCCTGATGAGTTCGCTGTCACGAACGATGATGAATTCCCACACCTGCGTGTTCGCCCATGAGGGAGCGCGGCGGGCCGCTTCGATCACCTCCCTGATCTCTTTGTCGGTTACATAGTGATCGGTGAATGTACGAACCGATCGCCGGTGTGTGATTGCATCCATGAGCTCCATCAGGTCCTCCTCGTCAAAACCGCTGTCGGGGGTCACGGTCCTTTTACGCCCCTTCATTTGACTTCATGAGCACGATGGGTATGAATTGCGATTTGCCGAAATCCGCATGCCTCACGACTTCAAGGTTGAGATCGATCTTTTCCGCCGAGCAGCGGTCATGCTTGAAGATGAGGGTGAAGGGAACGTGCGAGAGGCTCCCCATGCTGCCTTCCGCGTATTGGGGCCAGAAGTGAAAATGGCCTTTTGTCGCCTCGATTGTTTTATAGGGGTTTTCCCAGTCCGGGTCGACCATTTCCGCCGGCTTGCCGCCGTGGAGCAGGGTCACCTCGACGTCCGGGACTACGGATAGGGAGCCCACATCGAGTACCTGGCCGACGATGTGCGGCAGGTAGGAATTCTTCTCCGGGTTGATCGGCTCCTTCATCGCGTTGGTCGAGTCACGGCGGTTCATGATCTGGTAGATCGCCTCGTAGATGAGAAACAGGATGTCGACGCGCTGCTGGACCTTGTACTTGGCGTCGAGGATCCCGTAGAGGAGGCCCCGTTCGCTCGTTACGTACTTGGGCTGCACGCGGTTCAGGACGTAGGCGATAATGTCGTCCCTCCCGTTGCCGTTGAGCTGTTTCACCTGCTCCTTTTTCAGAACCTCGTCAAGGATGTTGATAACAATGTCCTTCATCAAGTTTGTTACCGGCATTTGGTCGCTCCCCCCGATGTTGCATTATTTTTTTTCGCTTTCTTTTTCGCGTTGAAGGCGATCGTGATGACTTCCTCCACCTGGTCGACCAGATAGAAGTTAAGGCCTTTTTTTATGTAATTCGGAATGTCGTCCAGGTCCTTCCTGTTTTCACGGGGAAGGATGATTTCCTTGATGTTGGCTTTTTTGGCGGCGATGATCTTTTCCTTGATCCCGCCGACCGGGAAAACCCTGCCGGTGAGGGTAAGCTCGCCGGTCATCGCAACGCCCTGCCTGATCTGCCTGTTGGTGGCCATTGAATAGAGGGATGTCGCCATGGTGATGCCGGCCGACGGCCCATCCTTGGGCGTGGCCCCGGCAGGCACGTGTATATGGATGATATTGTTGTTAAACACGGTGGTCGCGTCCTCACGGTCTTTCAGGAGATGCTGGACGTAGCTGTACGCGATGTTGGCCGATTCGCTCATGACCTCGCCGAGTTGACCGGTCAGCTTCAGGCCGCCGCCCTTCCTGTTTGTGACGCCGATCGACTCTATGATCAGTGTCGCGCCCCCGAACGGGGTCCAGGCCAGTCCGATGGCGAGCCCCGACCGGTTGATCTTGATAAGCGACTCGTCGGCGTACTGCTCGGTTCCCAGGTAGTCGCGGATCATTTTCAGGTCCAGCACCCGCGCGGGCAGCTTGTGGTTCTTCGCCACCGAGGTGGCCGCCTTTCGGCAGATTTTCTCTATCTGGCGCTCCAGGTTCCGGACGCCTGCCTCGCGCGCGTAGTTGTTGATGATGTGCATGAAGCCTTTTTTATCGATCCGGATGCCGTTGCGTTTCAGCCCGTGCTGCTCCAGTTGCTTGGGCAGGAGGTAGCGCCGCGCGATCTCGTATTTTTCATTGGCAATGTACCCTGAGAGCCGGATGATCTCCATGCGGTCCGCCAGCACCTGAGGGATGGTGTCGATGGTGTTGGCGGTCGTGATGAAAAGCACGTCCGACAGGTTGAAGGGCGCGTCGATATAGTAATCGCGGAACTCCACGTTCTGTTCCGGATCGAGCACCTCCAGCAGCGCCGAGGAGGGGTCGCCCTGGAAGCTCTGGCCCAGCTTGTCGATCTCGTCAAGCATGAAGACAGGGTTCCGGTATTTGCATATTTTCAGGCCCTGGATGATTTTGCCTGGCATGGCGCCGACGTAGGTACGACGGTGCCCCTTGATCTCGGCCTCGTCGCGCATGCCGCCCAGGGATACGCGGAAAAAGGTCCGGCTGAGAGAGCGGGCTATTGATTTACCGAGCGATGTTTTACCCACGCCCGGAGGGCCCACCAGGCATATGATGGAGCCCTTGCCGTCCGGCTTCAGCTTCTTGACCGCAAGGAACTCCAGTATCCTCTTTTTCACGTCATCGAGGCCGTAGTGGTCGCGGTTGAGTATCTTTTCCGCCTTCACAATGTCGATCGAATCGACGGTTTTCCGGTTCCAGGGAAGCGCCATGACGGTGTCGATATAGTTCCTTGTGACCGCGTATTCCGAGGAGGTAGAGTCCATCATCGACAGCTTGCCGATCTCTTCCTCCATTTTTTCCTTTATCTCTCCCTCGAGCTCCAGATCCACCATCTTTTTCCTCAGGGCCTTCAGGTCGCGGGAGCGCTCGTCGTCTTCAATGCCAAGCTCGTTCTTGATCGCCTTCAGCTGCTCGCGGAGGAAAAAGTCTCGCTGCTGCTTGTCGATCTTTTCGTTGATCGATCCCTGGATGCGCTTCTGCACGGATAGCACCTCGATCTCCTTGTGGAGCAGCCGGAGCACTTTCTGGAGCCTCTTCTTCACGTCAAGGGTCTCGAGGATGGTCTGGTATTCGTTCTTTTCGACGTTGAGGATCGAGGTGACGAAATCGGCTATCTTCCCCGGCTCATCCACGTTCAGCATAGTGAGCTTCATCTCCTCGGTGAAGAGCGGGTTGTTGTCGGTGAGCAGCTTCAGCTTGCTCAGGACCTCCCGTGTGGTGGCCTTGAACTCGATGCTCTTCTTGTCCACGACATGGTCGTTCAGGTACTCGATATCGGCGAGTATGTAGGGCTCGTCGGATATGATGCGCTTGATGCGGAACCGCTTGATGCTGTTGATGAGAACGTTCAGGCCGCCATCCGGCAGGTTGATCCGCTTCAAAATCTTGGCCGCAGTTCCGAAGTGGTACAGGTCTCCCGCTGATATCTCGTCCTTGTTGTCATCCTTTATGAGGACGAGACCGATCGTCCGCGTGTCGTGTATGACGGTGTCAATGACATCGGAGAAACGGCCGTTCGAGATGATGAGCGGTGTTATGATGCCGGGAAATATCGGCCGGTACCTGATCGGAATGATGTGCAGCTTCGTCGGAAGTACCTGGTCTATCGAGATAAGATCGCTCTCAAGAAGCTCTGTATCTATCGATATCTCGTTTTTTTCTAAGATTATGTCGTCAATATCCATTATGCCTCTATGGTGCTGCGGGCGTATGCCATTGTAAACCGCCACTATTTACGCGGCATGGGCCGATTTTTCTTGCATTTTTAAAGATAGTGTTAAGATATATCTCCTGAATAACTGTACCGATTGCACCGATATTTGTCAATTTTAAAGTACGATTTTTTCAACTATTCGTAAAATTCAGGCTTTCATGTTGCACTCGTATTTTTTCCGTGTCGCGGAAAACTCTGAATTATGACGCGTATCATGGCAGTTGAGCAACAGCGGGAAGGCCACTATACCCCGACCCGGATAAACAACGAGAGCGCACTGGATAGAAATGCCAATCCTTGATGAATTCCATAAAAACCGCGAGCTGTTTTTACAGTTCAATGATATCAAGTACAAGCGATTTCAGCAGCTCATCGGCAATGCCGGCATACGCCGGGTAGTCAATTCCATTCCCATCCTCCTGAGCACCAACAACAAGCGGCTTCCCGGTTTTATCGAAGGCGACGTTCCCTGCGGGATCATGAACCTGCAGCCGGATGTCGAGGCAAATAAATATCTCCAGGCGCGCTTTTACGTCAAGGAGATAGAGATCAACAACCGGGACCCCTTCATCGAGATGATGGCGGTCATGGGGAGCGTCGGGACCATCGCCTACACGAGGGAATCGGATTTCGATTACTGGGTCTGTATCGACCGCCGCGGCGTGCCGCCGGAAAAGCTCGAAGGCTTCCAGAAGAAAGTCGAAGCGGTGCAGGCCTGGGCCATCCAGGAGGCCGAGATCGAAGTCAGTATATTCATAAATGATATCAGCAACATCAAGAACAATATCTTTGCCGAGAGCAAGGAGGAGGCCTTCGGCACGATCATCGGCGCTGTTTTGAAAGACGAATTTTTCCGCAGCTCGATCATCATCGCGGGCAAGGTTCCGTTCTGGTGGGTGCTCCCCCGGTTCGTCAAGGACGGCGAGTACGAGGATCTGTACCGGATGCTCTCCCCGGAAGACCGCGAGAAGAGCTTCATCGATCTCGGGAACCTTTACGTGATAACAAAAGAAGACTTCATCGGCGCTGCGCTCTTCCTGATCATCAAATCCCTCGGCAATCCCTTTAAATCGATCATCAAGCTGGGGTTGCTGGAGAGTTACCTCTTCGGGCCCGACCATTCTCCGCTTCTCAGCCAGAAAGTGAAATCCAGCATACTCCGCGGGAATTTCGACATGAGGATCGTCGATTCCTACGTTCTCATGTTCGAAGAGGTGTATAATTATTACGCCTCCACCGTGGGGGACCAGACGCTGTTGAAGATCCTTCGCCAGAACCTCTATCTTAAAATCAACCCGCAGCTGTCCCGGTATATCGGCGTGAAAGACCGGGAAGGGCTTCCCTACAAGGTCCTTGTCATGTTCAAGTACGTCAAGGAATGGGGATGGAGCGGCAAGGAGATACAGGCACTGGACAATTTCGAGGAGTGGGACTACAACCGGACCATGGTGTTCTGGAACATGGTGAAAAAATTCATGCTCCTGAGCTACCAGAAAATTGCCACCCGGCTCCCCGCCATGAAGCTCGAAAAGAAAATCTCCGAATCGGATTTCAAGCTGCTGAGCGGGAAGATCAAGTCCCATTTCATCAGCGAGCCGAACAAGATCGACCACTACATAACCTTCAAGGAGACGCCCCACGAAACGGTGCTGTACATAGAAGCGACCGCCGGCAGCGGGCTCGATTCCGATATGTGGAGCCTTCTGAAAAAGAGCAAGGGCGCGGATGATAAATCAAAACCCTCGGTCCTCAAGACCGAAAAGGGGCTTCTCAAGCTCCTGGCGTGGATGGCTGTCAACCAGATATACAATCCGCGGTACAGCCGCCTCAAGTTCCAGGCGGGCATCTCGCGTTACACCCCGAACGCCGTGGCGGAGCTTGTCGGGCGCATCGCGGCCCTGTTTTTTGGATCGCACTCGAAGCTCAAGAACGAATATTACCTGCGGCCCGCATTTAACATGGTCAACATGATCATTATCAACTTCGGGATCGAGAACACGGACACCATCCAGAAGATACACCACATTTACCAAACGAGCTGGGGAGAATCGTATATCGACGAATACACGACCCCCGAAAGTATCGTGTCTATCCTTGAGAAGATCATCCGGGAAGGCGCACTGGCGCGGCAGGGCTTTGACGATTATTGCATTATCATCTCCCCGGAGCCGTTCAAAAAGCATTACAAGGAGATCGAGCAGATTTTCCGGGAGGCCTACCAGTTCATCATCGGGACGGACAAGCGCTTCTCGTTCAGGTTCGTGTCGCGCCTGGGAGGCATGGTGGTGACCGCCACACGGGAGGGTGACGCCGTCTCGTTCAACCATGACGCCGACATTATCAAGGCCCTGACCCGGATATCCCTGAACCCCAGGAAGCAGATCGTGTATTCATGGTATTCATCGGACCCGCGCCTCCAGCTGATGGACGCGATCTTCAAAACAAGGAAGAAGAACTATATAACCGCCGTGTTCGAGGAACACGGGGAATCACTCCTGGTTTACGTCATCAATGAGCGCGATAACATCTTCACCTTTATCAAGCCCCTTAAAATGAGGGACGACGTTATCGTGTTCCTGTTCGATTTCTGCAACAACGTGGTCAACAGGATCAACAAGCTGGACAGCCTGCATCACGTGAACCAGGGCCTCCAGCTCATGCAGCTTACCGTTGACCGTTTCGGCAAGTCGGCGTTCGAGAACAAGTCCCACTGGGCGGAAGAGCTGTACCTGGTTAAATTCAAGACGCGCAAGGCGCTCTGCGCACGGGTTTCGAAATACACGGGCCCGGAAACCATGTATGCGCTTGCGCGTCAGGGTGAAACGAGACAGGCCCTGGTCCCGTTGAAAGGCGTGCCGGCACAGGCGGGTGAATTCCGGAGATCTGACGGCTCTGTTGCCTGGGTGATCCAGGACGTGGTTTTTACCGATCTGAAGGAAGACGAAATCCAGCTGGGCTCCACGCCCTATTTCGTCGAGAAGTTCAGGATTGAGTTGATGATGGACAAGGCGCTCCGGTAGTCTATTCTACCGGGAAGTTGTCGCGGAAAAACTTGACCTTTTTATCCTTGTCCTTGCTCCCCTCTCCCTCGTCTGAAAGCGTTCCCTTCTCAAGGGCGATATCGAGGATTTTTACGCCGGGGTCGTTGGCCGCTTTTTTTTCTGCTGCCTGTTTGGCCGCGGCCGGCCTGGGTTTATCTTTCTCGGACTTGATCGTGTTGATTTTCGCGTCGATCAGGTCCTGTGTCAGCATTGGTATTTCATCGTCATCGATCGACTCGTCTTCAACGGTTTTTTTCGGCCGCTGCTCTTTCTTTTTCTTTTCCACCTGCTGTGCGGGACGCGCCGCAACGGCGGGCCTGGAATCCTTTTCGTCGCCTTCTATCTCTTTCAGGAGGATTTCGGGCGGATTCTCTATTTTCAGGTCGAACAGCTTGATCCGGTCGCCGAGGAGAATGTTGATCTGCTTTTCAATGGACATGAAAATCGGCGTGGTGAACGATTTGTTCTTTTTTACGAATTTCTCGAGCTTTTTCAACTCCTGTATGTCCTTGTCCAGTTCCTCGATTTTCTTTATAACATGGATAACTTTCATATTCCACCCCTGAGTATATGGCATTTCCCGCGCCCATTCTTCTGAATATGGTACAACCCGTTGTCGATTTACGTCAATGATTTTTTGTGGAAGGGTCAGCGGGGCTGTCGGTCCAGTATGATTGTATCGTCTGTCGATTCGGTATCGAAATCGAGAGGGCGTGTTTCGCTGAAGTAGGTCCTTATTTTGATTTTATCCCGGGTCAAAAAATTGACGATCATCAGTATCTTGCCATGTTCGTCGCCGGTCGAGTCAATACCGATGATATCGAGCTCTATGGGGTCTTTTGCAAAGTCGGCGGTATAGGTGAGCCTGCCGAGGCCGTTTGAATCCGGACCGCCCAGGGGCCTGCCGTCAATGATGAGAATGATGTTCCCGTCGTCGAAAAACTGGAAGGCACCCTGCTTCCCGGTATGGTCTATCCCCTCCCATTTACCGACGAGGTTTTCCGGCGCAGGGGTGAAGATCCTTGTCGTCCCGGAGGAGCAGGATACAAGGCAGATCAGGGCGATCAGCAGAGTGGAGCCAGTTATTTCGATATAACGCATGAGCTGCTCCGATTCGCGCCGTATGGATTGATTCATGAATGGACAATACCGTATAACCCATGATATATATCATGTCAAATACAATATTCCCGTCTCCGTCATGTGTCCTCACTTCGTTTTTATCAGATATTCGCTCATGATGGTGGTCCTGATCCGGCGGATATCAAGAAACGAGCGTACGGCCCGGAGTATCCGGTTCATGTTTTTTGCCAGTTGAAAAACGGAGCCTGCCCCGTAGAAGAGGAAGGGGCTGGACACGTGCTTTTTAGAAGGCCAGCACTCCTCAACGATGCCTTCGAAAGGCAATGCGTCCGGGGTTATGGCCTCGATGACCAGGTTTCGGACGTACCTGGTCCGGGGCTGGATCTCCTCCGAAACGGGCGACATGGTGCCGTGCCAGCGCCTGATCCACTCTTCGCGGGAGAGGCGGCGCGGACGCTCCATCAGGGTCACGGCGGTCACACCCGGCGAGCGGCGGCCGTCGGCCCAGTCGCGAGGCTTCGAGTGACGGTTGCCGCCGTAATCCATGTATATCGATTCCTCGACCAGGTAGCCGGCAATTTTAAAACCTGCGTACCGGAGCATGTCTTCGATGTTCCGCCGCTTGCCCATGTCCTCGAGCCAGACATTCATGAGTGCACAAATCGGCTGGCCCCGGTAGAGCTTCGGCGCGGGCGAGCGCATTGCCGATTCCGGATCGGCAATGTCCATGGTGAGGCGGACGGCGCCGGATCCGATGCAGCGAGTCGCCAGATCGTCCAGCAGCAGCTGTCTCGTTTTTGCTTTTTCCTGGTCGCGGGGCGGCCAGAGCAGGTATATTATTTTAAAAAGGTCCATTAGTAACTCCTGAAGTAACTCCTGAAATTTTTATCTTTATATTTTCCGGTCCCCTATCCCGGAGTGTTCTTTTTCATTGCCGCCTCATAAACCTGCTTATTTCCGCAGGCCGGGGAGTTCTGTCAAGATTTAAAATGCCAATCCGACGCGGCCTGCTCTGCTGTTTTCTTGTCTTGACTTTTTTCTGCTGTTCGGCATTAACTACTACCCGGGAAAACGAATGACCTGGAGGGGACCGATGAATGAAATAAAAATCATGCCGTGCCTTGATATGAAAGAAGGGAGGGTTGTGAAAGGTGTAAATTTTTTGAATCTGCGCGACGCCGGGGACCCGGTACAGAACGCCGCCTTTTACCAGGCCGAGGGCGCGGACGAGCTTGCCATGCTCGATATTGCGGCGACGCTGGAAAACCGCAAAACAAGAATCGAGTGGGTCAAACAGGTCTCCGCTGCGATAACCATACCCCTCACCATGGGCGGCGGGATCAACAGCCTCGAGGACATCGAGATGGTACTGGCCGCCGGGGCGAGCGCGGTCTCGATGAACAGCGCCGTGGTCAGGGACCCGGCAATGATGCGCCGGGCGGTGAAGGAATTCAGCGCGGAACGGATAACCATCGCCATCGATGCGCGACGAAACCCGGACATGGGTTCGGGCTTCGAGCTGGTCGTATCGGGAGGAACGAAGCCGGTGGGCAAGGACGCGATCGAATGGGCGCAGGCCTGCAATGACGCCGGCGTGGGATGCGTCCTCCCCACCAGCATGGACGGTGACGGCACCCTGGCCGGCTATGATCTCGAGTTCACCCGCTCGGTCGCGGACGTTGTGTCAGTGCCGGTCATTGCCTCGGGAGGGGCCGGTACGCTCGAGCATTTTTACGACGGCGTTGTGAAGGGCGGTGCCCGGGTCCTTCTGGCCGCCTCCGTGTTTCACTTCCGGACTTTCAGCATCCGCCAGGTAAAGGAGTACCTGAAAGGTAAAGGGCTTGAGGTCATCCTGTAAGGAGCCGGCATGTATCGGAACGATTACAACATCTTTCACATAGATGACATATTTATCAAAATCGGATACGGGTGCCTGGTCTTTTTCGTTCTCACGGGCGGCACGATAATCTCGAAACTGGCGAAGGCGGAAGCATTCGTGAATCCGCATTCGATGTACATCGGCGCGGCCATGTTCGGCGTTCCTGCGCTCATCTTCCTGGTCATCGGTTACACGGTGCGCCGGCGTGAGAATACGGCCGCATCAGTATGGCGCAAGCTCGATGCGGCGCCGGAAGTCCCGGGGCGCGATCTGATGTCGGGGACGGGGTTGAGCAGCGCCCGCATCGGGAAGGCGCTTCTAGCGATTAACCGGCGGGGCCGGGGCCTTTACGTGTGGGACCGGGATACTGACATGATCGTTGACACCAGGCTCAATCAGGGCATGATCCTGGTGGAGGTCTGTGACCGGTGCGGGGCACGGGTCGGGAAGAAATTTCCGGTGACCCTGGAACGGGTGCCGCAGTGCCCCTATTGCGGCAACCCCCTCAGCATTGAGCGCTGGAACGACCTGAAGCGCAGGGTCATCGATGAGGTGACAGGCGCCGATATCAAGGCCCGCCAGGCAGACGCCAGGCAGCCGGCAAACAGTTCTGCCGGTTTTTCAAGGCCCGTTTTTTTCATTCTCCTGCTCATTTTCTGGCCGGCGGCCCTGGTCTATGCACTGGTCCGTTATCACGGCGGGTAATAGTACCGGTCTGAAAGATAGCGGATTCCACTACTATACTAATCACCTCTCCCGAGGGTGATTTTTTCTTGAAAATCTTCATATTGAAAAGTGAAATGGCAGAGGGCGTCCGTATATCCAAGGAGGTATACGATGATTAAATTCGATACTGTTCACGAAGCGGCCGCCTATGCCGTGCGCTGTCTCGGGAGAAGGATCTTTGCCATGTCACCTATCGGGGTCGGCTCCGGCAACGGGTTTCTTAATTCACTGGACGGGCTTGCGCGGAGGGGCGAGATTGATCTCTCCGTGATCGCGGCCCTTACCTTTGAAAAACCGCCACAGCCGAGCGGCGATAGAACCGATCCACTCACCGCAATTCACCGTCGCCTCAACGAACAATACACCGGATTTTCCTACCTGGAGGAGTGTGTCGCAGCCGCGCAGGAGGGCAGGCCTGCTCCCGCTCATTGCACGTACTACAGCTACTATTACCTGCCCGGGCTGGGCCGAAGGGTGCCGGGAATCCAGGCCGATTTCCTGGGAGTCAATTTCCGCGATGTGAACGAAGCCGCTGCGGACCGCGGGCTCAACATGGTGGTAATGAAGGCGTCCCGGCGCGGGAACAAGTTCAACTGCGGGACGAACGTTGACATAATGCTCCGGGCGATACGCGACGTGAAGAAAAACGGCGGCATGGTAATGCTTCTCGAGAACGGGGAGATGCCCTATGCCCTCGGTAATGCCGATATCCCAGGGTCCCTCGTCGATTGTGTGGTCCGGAGCGACGAGCCCCTCTTCATCATGCCGCACCAGCCTCTCACCGTGCTGGAGCACGCCATCGGCAGCTACGTTGCCGACATCGTCGACGACGGCGCCACGCTGCAGATCGGAATAGGACAGATGGCGGATGCTGTCGCGTACTGGCTGGTGAAGAAGGGCCGCACCGGCCTTTCCGGCTTTTCGGAGCTTGTGTCTCCGGCCTTCCACTACCTGGTGAGAGAGGGGGTCATAACGCGCCGCGGACCTAACGGCGCCCTGATCACCGGTGCCTTTGCCGTCGGGGGCAGGGACCTCTACCGGTTCATAGACGGGAACCCGGACGTGTGGATGACCGAGGTGCACGAGACCAACAACAGGGACCATATCGCCCTGCTTCCAAAATTCCACGGAATAAACAGCACCCTGCAGATGGACCTTTTCTCACAGGCATCGTCCGAGGGCTTTTTCTCCGATGGCGCATACGTGCAGTACACGGGCATGGGAGGGCAGTTCGAGTTTCAGGAATCGGCCATGAAGAGCCCGGGCGGGAAGTCCATTCTCTGCCTCAGGAGCTGCTGGCGGGACGATTCGGGCGAGCCGCGCTCGAGCAATATCCTGCCGGTCCTCCGGAACGCGGTGGGAGTCCCCAGAAACAAGATGGATTACGTGGTGACCGAGTATGGATGGCGGCGTCTCCGGTTCGGGTCGATCGAGGACCGCGCCAGGGCCATGATAGAGCTGGCGGATTCCCGGTTCCAGGGCGATTTACTGAACAACGCGCGCGCAATGGGCCTGGTAGGGAGCGGCTACGAGATACCTGAGGCGTTCAGGAACAATACCTACGAAGCGGTAATGGAGCGCTTCGGCGATATCGCCCGGGCGAACCGGCTTCCCCTGGGGCGGGGTTTCGACCTGGCGAGCCACGCCACGGACGAGGAGCTGGCGCAGCTGGAATCGCGGGACGAGTGCGTGGCGTGACCGCGCAGCTGCCTGGTTCAACGGACGACGGCCCAATTAATCATTGACAGGCTGCGGCTTTCCCGGCTCTATGATAGGCAAAGAATGGGGCGAGGTACTTTCATGGCGACAGTGACCGAATACACACGGGCGGAATATATCAGGGTGCTTGAGGCCACCAACAAGTTCAAGGCGATAGAGGAGCTTGCCCTGGTCTTCAAGGACAGCGAGGTCTGCGGCGATATCCAGAGCCTGGTCAAGGCCCTCAAGGAGAGGGAGGAGATCATGAGCACGGGCATCGGGTTCGGCATCGCCATACCCCACGCCAAGATCGGCTCGATCAACGAGATGGCCTTCGCCATCGGCATTTCCCGGCCGGGTATCGATTTCGATTCCATGGACGGGGAGCCGGTCCACCTGGTGATCCTGGTGGCGGCAGGGGAAAAACAGCACAAGGAATACCTGCGCCTCCTGTCCAACATCATGGCCATACTCAAGAAAGAGCGGGTCAAGGACACCATCATCAATTCGCAATCCAACGAGGAAGTCATCACCATCCTCAAGGCCAACAGCCTGTAGGAGCGGTTTCCGTCCCGCACCGGCCGCGGGGAATGGCCCCTGCTGATGCTCCAAAATAATCTTGACAAAAAACCTCTCCGCTCACTTTTTTAGGGTCGGCCGATCGAGCGGCGGCAGAGTCCGTCGCCTGCTCCGCGGTGTTTTTCATAATTTCCGGAAATGCTGAATCACTATCCACTCCGAGGTTCGCGATGGCTGAAAAAGAAAAGGAATACGGGTTTAACGAGATAGAGCTGAAATGGCAGAAGCGATGGGAGGACTCGAAGGCCTTTCTGAGCAAGAAAGATCCTGCCAGGAAAAAATACTACGTCCTGGAAATGTTCCCGTATCCCTCCGGCAGGCTCCACATGGGGCACGTGCGCAACTATACCATCGGCGACCTGGTATCGCGGTTCATGAGAATGAAGGGCTTCAACGTGTTCCACCCGATGGGGTGGGACTCCTTTGGTCTCCCGGCCGAGAACGCCGCCATCAAGAACAACATCCCGCCCTTTACATGGACCTCGGAAAACATCAGTTACATGAAGAAGCAGCTCAACAGGATCGGCTTTTCATACGACTGGACCAGGGAGGTTGCCACGTACCGGCCCGATTATTACCGGTGGAACCAGTGGATGTTCCTGAAGATGTACGAGAAGGGGCTGGCGTACAAGAAGAAAGCGCCGGTAAACTGGTGCGATTCGTGCCAGACGGTCCTGGCGAACGAGCAGGCGGAGGGGGGCATCTGCTGGCGGTGCGAGAGCGAGGTGACGCAGAGGGACCTGGAGCAGTGGTTCTTCAAGATCACCGATTACGCCGATCGGCTGCTGGCCGGCCACGAGGAGCTCGCCGAGCACTGGCCGGAGCAGGTCCTCACCATGCAGAAAAACTGGATCGGGCGCTCGACCGGCCTCACAATAACATTCAGGCTTGAGAGCGGCGAGGACTTTCCCATTTACACCACGCGGCCCGATACCGTGTACGGCGTAACCTTCATGGTCATCGCGCCGGAGCACCCGCTCCTTGACCGGATCACCGATAAAAAAATACGCGACTTCATCGACCGGTTCAGGTCCCAGTCCATGTTCGACCGGATCTCGGACGACAAAGAGAAGGAGGGAATCGATACCGGGCTGAAGATCATCAATCCCTTCAACGGGGATAGCGTGCCGCTCTACATTGGCAACTTTGTCCTCATGGATTACGGCACTGGCGCGATCATGGCCGTACCGGCGCACGATACGCGCGACTTCGCCTTCGCGAAGAAGTACGGCATCCCGATCAAGCTCGTCATCGACAATCCTAAGGCGGCCATCGAAGTGAAAACAATGACGGACGCGTACGTGGAAGAGGGAGTCTGTGTTAATTCCGCGCAGTTTAACGGCGTCCCCAACATGGACGCGATAGAGAAGATATCGGATTTCGCCGAGTCACAGGGCTTCGGCAGGCGCGAGGTGAACTTCCGCATCCGCGACTGGCTTATCTCCCGCCAGCGCTACTGGGGCTGCCCCATACCGATCATTTACTGCGACACATGCGGAGCGGTGCCGGTACCGGAGAAGGACCTTCCCGTGGTTCTTCCCACGGAAGTCGATTTCAGGGGCGATTCGAAGTCACCGCTCACCCAGATGGACTCCTATAATAACGCCGTCTGCCCGAAATGCGGCGGTACGGCGAAGCGCGAGACCGACACCATGGACACCTTCGTGGACTCCTCCTGGTATTACGCGAAGTTCACGTCCCCCGACTCGAAGGAGATCTTCGACAGGGACGAGGTCGGGTACTGGATGCCGGTCGACCAGTATATCGGCGGGATCGAGCACGCGGTGCTCCACCTGCTCTACGCGCGCTTTTTCTCGATGGTGATGTACGACATGGGGCTTCTTACATCGAGCGAGCCCTTCACGCGGCTCCTCACCCAGGGCATGGTCATCAAGGATGGCGCCAAGATGAGCAAGTCGAAGGGGAACGTCGTGGACCCGGACGCGATAATAGGGAAATACGGCGCGGACACGGTGCGCCTCTTCATGCTCTTCACCGCCCCGCCGCACAAGCAGCTGGAGTGGTCGGACAAGGGCGTGGAAGGGTGCTTCCGCTTCATCGGCCGCATCTGGCGCTTCGTCAATAAATACGGCGGGCTTTTCACCGCGGACGCGCTGCCGGAAGGGGCCTCTCTCCCCGCCGCTCTCCAGAAGATACGGCGGGAGCTCCACCTCACCATTAAATCGGTGACCTACGACATTCAGGAGCGAATGCAGTACAACACGGCCATCGCACGGATGATGGAGCTGGTCAACGCACTCTACCTGGTCGACGAGAAGGAGTACGCGACGCCGGAAGGAAAAGCGGTCCTTTCCGAGGTTTTCGGCAGGCTCCTTCCCATGCTCTCGCCCTTCATACCGCATGTCGCGGCCGAGCTCTGGGAGTCCCTGGGAAATAAAACCCAGCTCCATGACCTTGCCTGGCCGGGGTATTTCGAGTCGCTCGCGAAACGGGACGAGATCGAGATCGTGTTCCAGGTGAACGGCAAGATCCGCGGCAAGGAGATGGTGAGCGCGGGCATATCCAGAGACGAGATGGAAAAGCTGGCCCGCGGACACGAAAAGATGAAGGCCGACCTCGAGGGAAAGAGCGTCAAAAAGGTGATAGTGGTCCCGGGCAAGCTGGTCAATATTGTGGTGCAGTAGCGACTGGACCGACCCCCGGCCAGGTGCGGGAAATGCGTAAAAACCTGCCGGGACGCGCTGTTTCAGTGGCCTGGTAAAAAAATTTTCCCTGTTTTGTTGCTTGATTTTTCCGTCCGGCCGTGGATAGTGTATCCATGATGGAACAAAACGAAACCTCACAAACAAAAAAAAGAAGAATATTCACGATTCTCCTGCCCGTCCTGGGAGGTATGGCGCTTGCGCTCGTGATCGTGCTCATCATGACCGTTTCAGCCCGGCAAAATGTGCTCGTCAAGGATGCGGCAGGTAATTTTTACCGGGCCCGCTCCCTTATCATTGCAGGCCAGGCCGTAATTTACACCAGGGACCCGGCAGACCACAAGACCAGGAAGGCCGCGCTGGACAGCTCCCCGGAAGAGAGGAAGCTGTCCGCGGTTTCGTTGAAGAACATCGCCTTCATCGAGATCGTGAGCAGCCCGGACGAGGGTGAGGGGCTTACGGCATGGCAGCCGGGGCTCAAGGACTATATCGGCGACTACGTGGTCAATGCGGCGGGCAATCACGGCTACCTCTCGCTCCGCGCGTCCGGAGGGTACGTGTATGGCTCGATCCGCTTCCCGGGCTGGGGCAGGGGCGCGACAGAATACCTGAAGGGCGTCAGGATCGCCGGCGGCAAAATCTATTTCATCCGCTCCGTGACCACGCCCCAGGAGCTGAAGCGGGTCGGCGCGAACGCCTATTTCAGCCAGCAGTATACGGGCGAATATTTCCAGAGCGGCAGCCTGATCAAGGGATTCTACACGGTGCAGGGCCAGCGCAAGCAGTGGGAAGCGAGGAAGGGGCGGTAGACCTCAATCCCCCCGGCTCCTGCCGGACAGGATGCCCCAATGCCGGCGGAGCCAGGAGGGCGGAAGCCGGCCTCTCCCGGGGGGAGAGGGGGAGGTAAGACCATGAAAACAAACATCACTTGTTCAATAATAATCATTGCTGTGTTCATCTCGATCCTGCCGGCGTTTGCAGCGCAGAAATACGGGAAGGATGATGTCCTCGTCGTGCTGTCGAAATCCGGGCTCACTATCAGGGAAAAGGCCGATATGAAAGCGAAAGTCCTGGTGCTCGCGCCCTGCGGTGCGCTGGTCACGATGGAGGGAGAACCGGCAGGCCCACTTTTTAAAATCGAGGGGATTGCAGGGCGGTGGGCGCGGGTGACCTACCGCGATGTCACCGGGTACGCGTTCGACGGTTTTTTAAGCAGGCTACGCGCGCCGGAAGAGGGGTGTACGGGCCTTGACGGATATTACAATGACCAGTTCAAGTCAGCCGGGAGCCCTGTGGAGAAAATCGAGGCCGGAGAGGGAACGGAAGAGAAAACGACAGGGCTTGCGTACTCGAACGGCGCGACAATTGTGCACAGGCAGGTCATATCGACGGGCGGCGGGCCGGAGCGGATAACCTCAACCTACACCCTTCCCGGAATAGACAGCGTCGAAGAGGTTTTTTTAATACTGAAGCTGCTCGGGTACATTGAACCGGGCTTCGCGTTGCCGGCAAAGAACGGAAAGGCCGGTTCTACCCCGGACGGGTCAACCATTGAAGCCGCCATAAGTAAAAAAGAATAATGAACTTCAGTCCCTGGAGTTGAAATTCCGGAGGCAGGATTTTTCAGGTCAGGATACTGCCGGTATCGATGCGCCCGGAATCGCCATCCGCAAAGAGGGCGAAGGGATTACCATTGAGCTGCGCAACATTACTAACTAATGGAAAAAGCACCTGTTTCAATACGGGTCCATGGGACGGGTCTTTGAGCTTATGAGCGAGTCCGGCTATATCATCATCTTGCGGGGCGGAAAGATCGGCGACATGCGGTTAGCCCTTGTTACTTTTTTCCGTTTTCATCGTCCTGAAATTTAAAAGTGTGCTCCACGTACTTTTTCACACCGAAGGGCGGTTCCGGGAAACGCCAGGCGGATATTTTTTTTATCAGGCACGAATGGAACAATGCATCCTGAAAGCCCGATCGCACCACTGCCGGTGAAACAACCGTTCCGTCCTCATCCACCTGCCAGTCCATAATTACCGGTCCCTCTTTCAGAATGTTCGGATCCGTACTGTTTTTATTACGCTCCAGATATTCCCGATAGCAGGAGAGTATTTCTCCTGAATGCTTAACCACCGTGTTCTTCACCGGACCGTTGAGGTAAGGGTCAGCTGGACGCCCTGCCTTATCGAGCCCTCCCTGTTGTGACTGGACTGCCTGCATATAACGATTTTCCATGCGGTTCATGCGGATATACATGGATGCGAATAATCCGAGAACAAGCGCTGCGACTGCAATCATTAAGAGATTAGTAATATTTTTAAAGTCAAATCGTATCATCTGTGTCAATTAATCCTTTACTCATCGTTGTTGATATGATGCCCCTTCATGCATACCGTAATGCGCCATGCACGAAGGGCGGCTGTCACCTGGTGAACACATACGCCGCGCCGTTCCCCCCGCCGTCATTATTGACGCCGCTCAAGTCAGCGCCATTGATGATAGCAGCCGTCTCGCTGCGCTCGCCCGGAGCGCCGACGACAATGCTGTTCCCGGAAATCCCCAGAGACCTGCCGAAGTTATTGTCATTGCCGACACCGGCACCCCCGTTGTTGGGGGCCTTCAGGTAGGCCTGATGCGACCAGGCGGTACCGGATCGGGTGAACACGTACACGGCGCCGTTTCCGTTTCCATCATCGTTTGTAAGATCAAGATCGTTCCCGTTAATGATGGCGGTTGTCGTGCTGTCTTCATTGTAGGTGCCTGCCACGATGGTGTCGCCAGAAATCGCCAGGGATATTCCGAAAAAATCCAAATTTCCGACGCCTGCTCCGCCATTATTGGGGGCCTTCAAATATGATTGGTGCGTCCAGGCGGTGCCTGATCGGGTGAACACATACACGGCGCCGTTAACGTTACCGGCGTTGTTTGCCGTACCAAGATCACTTCCGTTAATGATGGCGGTTGTCGTGCTATTCTCACTGACCGCGCATACTGCTATCGTATTGCCGTCGATTGCCACTGTTCTGCCGAATTGGTCGGAATCCGCACCATTGGGGGCCTTCAGGTACGCCTGGTGGGACCAGATGGCACCGGATCGGGTGAAGACATACACCGCGCCGTTGTTATTTCCTGCATCATCAGTGCCGCTCAGGTCGGATCCGTTAATGATGGCGGTGGTACTGCTGTCTTCATAGATGGCGCCGACCGCGATGGTGTCGCCTGAGATTCCGACCCATTCTCCAAACCGGTCATTAACCTCGTTGTTGGGCGACTTCAGGTACGCCTGGTGGGACCAGGTGGTGCCGGAACGGAAGAACACATACGCTGCACCATTAGCGTTGCCAAGATTGTCTGCACCGCTCAGGTCCGCGCCGTTGATTATAGCCGTGGTCGTACTGTTCTCGCAGAATGATCCCACCACAATGGTGTCATTGTCGATGGAGATAGTATTCATGCCGAGCCAGTCGTTGGCCGCGCTATTGGGTGCCTTCAGGTACGCCTGGTGGGACCAGGTGGTACCGGAGCGGGTGAATACGTACACCGCGCCGTTATCGGTTCCAGAATCGTTGGCGCCACTCAGGTCGGAACCGTTAATTATAGCCGTTGTGGCGCTGTCTTCATAGCATGCGGCTACCGCTATAGTATCGCCGTCGATGGCCACGGCAGTGCCGAATTGGTCATTATTGCCGACGCCGGCGCCGCCGTTATTGGGGGCCTTCAGGTAGGCCTGGTGTGCCCAGGTGGCGCCGGAGCGGATGAATACGTACACCGCTCCGTTATCGGTTCCAGAGTCGTTGGCGCCGCTCAGGTCGGAACCGTTAATGATGGCAGTGGTGTTGCTGTCTTCTCGCGTTGCCCCCACGGCGATAGTGTCGCCGGATATCGCGACGGAATAACCGAAATAATCGTTCCAACCGACGCCGGCACCGCCGTTATTGGGAGCCTTCAGGTATGCCTGGTGAGTCCATTCTGTCGTGCCGCCTCCAATAAATAAAAGAGGAAGCAGGCTATTATTGCTGCCATCTTCAGAGCATGAAAATATTAATAATGAAGAGATAATAAGTAAAAAACATTTAATGGTGATGATTTTCCGCGTTTTCATAACGTTTCCTTGATGCTTTTAATATAGTATACCGGGAAGTGGGCCTCGTTTATAACCCGCCCATATGATACATATGGATGTTATCCGGACCCGAGATCAACCACCCGCAACTCCCCGCCTCATAAAACCTTAAAGACAGAGACCATATCATACTAGCAAATTGTAATCTTTCCCACATCCCCCAAAAGGGTGAGGATCATAAAAAATGTCGAGACCATGTCGGAGATGGGTTGTGCGGCAAGAATAAGAGGTTCCTCGGCCGTGCCGCTCTCACCTGAAGAAAACTACAGTAGCATCGGATTGACGTTCGGAAACGAGATTATACTCCTTGAGGATGTTGAGCATCTGCATCTTGCTGGAAACTCCCAGCTTGTTATAGGCACTGGTAATGTGGGTCTTCACCGTCTCGGGAGATATCCCGAGAAGTCCGGCGATATCTATCCTGGAACGTCCCTGTATCACATGCCGGATGACATCGGCTTCGCGTACGGTAATGTTAAAATGTTCACGAAAGCGATTCAATTCCTTCATGTCCCTCCCGATGATGAGTATGCCGATAAAATCGTCATACCTGTCCATGACCATTTTAAGCTTTGCATCCATGAAAACGCTGCCGCCGCCATCCCGCCTGTAATGCAGCCGGCACGAAAAGTCCGACAGTTCCCTGTTCGATATGCGTTTCATCTCGCTCAAGATAGCGTCCCCTTCCTCGATGATGTCGGAAACATGGCGCTTATTCAACATCTTCCGGTCCATGTCAAGAATCTGTTCGGTAACATGGTTGGTGCGAACGATCCGAAATTCCCTGTCGAGCAGAATAAAAGACTCATCTATGTTCGCCATGATGCACTCGCTTACCACCGCCGAGGTAATCGACATAAACTGGTATCGGACGATGGCATACCAGACGCCGCCCATCCAGAATATAAAGAGTACCGGCGACATCGCCTTGGTATTATACCATGTAAATTTAGACAGGATTATTTCATCGAAAGTGATCAAAACCAGGGATATCAGCATGGCGGAAGAGATCACCCGCCCCTGCCGTTTTTCCTTGTTGGTTCCGGCGTTGCGGCTCCAGAAAATGAAGCACACGGCGCCTATGAAAATACACACAAAGTAGTACAGGACATTATAGGCAAGCCAGGGGGATCCGTAGTCGGGAATGAAATCCCAGTATCCTCCGATTTTGATAAAATCCTTGAACAGGATCGTGCCCGTAGAGGCGTGGTAGATCAGCGGCACCACCGGCCCGTAGATCATCATATAGATGACCGGACGAAGCCGTACTACCCCGGTGATAGCGAAACAAAAATGGAGCGATAGAGGGTAAAAGAACATGTTGGGGATGCTGCCTATCCTGAACCATGCAAGAAAGGTGTCTTTGGTTTCCGCACCGTAGGCGAAAATCGCGGAGAGAGTCCAGAGCGACAGGAGCAGGCACACCAGGAAAAAGAGCCGGTTGTGCGTCGAACGTCGATTCACCCAGAGTACAAATACGCCCATGCAAAGGTATATGGTTAGCGCAATTGTTGATAAAAATGCGATAAGATTCATGATGGACTCATTCTATTATAGTGTTGCGCAATCATGCATGGTAGTGTTTTCACAAGTCAGGCATGTCACTGGATCTAACCCCCTGTGCACCTGGAGAGGGGCCATGGGGAAAGATCAAAATACTTGATGTAGACGAAATATGCAATAAGTCCGGGATATGCAACAAAAATTTTTGCAGAACCGGGAGGATGAATATCTAAATTACGCCCATTCCACTATAGGCCCATGTGGCTGAATGCGTTTTATATGAAGCATTGTGGGAGAAAAAATGAGTAATTTCAACTCAAAAAGTGCCGGACAGAGGACTTGCATGTATATTTCAGGTATTTTATTACCCTCATTCCTGCCGAGTCGCATCGGGGAAGTCCACGCTGTAAATCACCGAGAAAGTGACGCCGTAAAACTGGTCTGCTTTGCGGTTATAATGCTTTTCCCGAAGTTTTCCCACCAGCAGTTCCTGGAAATATTGTTCAATTGGATTGAACCCGGGCCCCCACTGGATTGAATCGCTGAATCCGTCTGCGAAATACTTGAGGTACTGATAACGTCCGCCGGCGGCAATCGTAATGCCGGCAGCGCGAATCATGTAGGCAAGGGAAAGGACCGAGTTAAACCCGGCTATATGGTACAATTGCTTTTCCCTGAACTTGATCAGATTGGTCATGTACACTTGGTCCGCCCGGGCGTCTATCGAACCGCGCAGGTAGAGGCCAGACACGCTGCCAGTGAGGAAGAGAGAATCGACCAGGTGCACGGTGATCTGGATGCCGGCGCCTGGGCCGGCGTTGACCGCGTCCCCGCCGATTTTCTGCCAGCCATGGTTTGTCAGGAACCCCAGGTCCAGGTCCCAGAGCGTTTCCCGGTGGCGGTAGCCCTGCAGTTTACATCCTGCAAAGATCCGGATGTAGGGGTGCACGCTGTAAGCGAGCGCCATGTCGAAATCGTACTTCGCGACGCGCGCCGAGGCATGACCGTAGTTGAGGGACGGTGAGATCGGGTCCGGCTTATAGGCCCAATCCGACGACTTCATCATGTAGCCGTTCCCGTATACGAACAGGGCAGAGATACTCCAGCGGGACTTGATCGTGAATGTCATCGAGGGGCCGTAGAGAAACGCAGAGGAGGGAGCGGTCCGCCGACCCGCGTGCGGGTAAATCACTGAAAATTTAGTGCTGACATCATTTTTAAAGAAGGGGTCCCACCACGCATACCAGACAATCGCGCCGATGCTGAATGATGATCTGTTGTTGGTCGATGATTGCTCTTCTGCTTTCAGCGGTGCAGCGAGTATAAGTGCTGCTGTTATGAAAAGAATCAGGTATTTGATATGACGGTCTTTGCGCATTAATCCGGGCTCCTGTTATTGTAAATATGGAAAAAACGCATTATTTAGTGCAGGCGCATATAATTAAACAGATTGAACGAGGACCAGCTTTTAATTTCTTGCTGCTTAATGCAAGGCAAAAAGCTCTGAACAGGGTGGTTAAATTTTGCCCGTCGATCGGTTTTCCGTTGCAGCAAGGTCGCTACGAACCTGCATGGTGGGCCCGCAGGCGTCTGCCGGCCTATCGGAAATTGTGTTAAAACACGTAGCTCCCGGACGCGTAGAACATGTAGTTTTTCCTGAACTCGGAAAAATCGGATGATTTTTCGTTGAACACGAAAGCCCCCATCATGCCGACGGTGAAATCGAGGTTCTCGTACGCATTTATCCTGAGCGTGGGACCCCAGAATATTCCCCGCCCCTGTATGTCGCCGATGGTGAAAATATCCCCACGCACCAGGGGATGGAAGTCGTAGCCGACAGCGAGCGCGAGGTAGTGCTGGTTCACGGTGAGAAACTGGTTGGCCAGCTGGAGATACGTGCTCTGGTTCATGCTGTAGACCTGCTGGCGGTACACGGCCGCTTTCAGGTCATCGTTGTAGTTCAGGGCCTTCTGGTTGAAGAAGTACTCGCCGAGGATGAACACGCCGGCCTTGAAGGTGTATTCGTACCCTGCGTTCGCCTGGAAGAATACCGCTTTCTTCTCCGGTATGCAGGCCATGACGCTTCCCCGCAGCATGCCGTCGAACAGGATGGCAGCGAAGTCGACGCCTGCCACGCCCCGCCGCGACACGTACCCGCCGAGCACGGCGATGTCCGCGTCCTTCACCGAGGTCTTGACCCTGAGGATATAATTGCAATCCTGCATGTTGAAGTGTTCGATCTCGTTGCCGCTTTTTTTAAAGTCGACCACGGCGGTTATCTCGGTCCTGTCCTCCGGGTAGATGTCGAACCTGACAGCGTCCGTGCCCTTCTGCTCGTCGCCCCCCTCGACAAAGGTCGGTGAGACCGGGTTGAGGATGTCCAGCGGGTTCCAGAGCTTGCCGCTGCCGAAGCGGATCTGCTGCCGCCCGACCGTAGCCGTGAACTTGTCCACGGAGAGCTTTACATAGGCGCGGTGTATCTTGATCCGGTACAGGAGATCGGGTCCGCGGTACGGCTCCCACGCCAGGTCGAGAAAGTCGTTGTATTCGGACGGGCGCCAGTAGGAGGTAAAGTCAAGGCTCTTCCCGTAATTGCTCCATATAAGCTCGTTGTCAAAATCCAGCTTGATGGTTAAAAGCTCCCTGTACTGGAATTCAGGGGCCAGCCGGACGCGGGTCAGGTCAGAGGAGAGGTTCTTGCTCGAGATGGTCAGCGGGTTCCCGCCCATGAAGTTGTCGGTGCGGTGGAACAGGTAGAGGTTCTTGACCTGCCCCTTGAACTTGAATCGCGGTCCTGATGCCTCTTCCAGGCTGTCGTCGTCGCCGGTCCCATCTTTATTTTCATCCGCTGAAGTATCTTCCGGAGCAGGCTCCTGTTTCCGCTCGTCTTCGGCAGGCGCGGGGCCTTTCTTTTCAATGACGACGGAGTTATCCCCGGCAGCAGTATCATCGCCTCGTGCGCCGGGGTCTTTCTCTTTCGCCGGCAGAGGTCCGGCGACGAGAAACATCCCGAGAAAAAGCGCCGGTATGGCCAGGTATGAAAGGATCGATCTGCTCATGCCGTTTATTTTTTCTTTTTTTTGACGGTTTTAGTTTCTTTGCTTTCGCGGCTGCTTTTCTTTTTTTCGTCCGAAACGATCCTGCCGTCCGAAAGAAGTATGAGCCGCTCCGCGTAATCCATGACCATGCGGTCGTGGGTCGAAAAAATGAAGGTGATGTTCTTGCGGTGGTTGAGGTCGTGCATCAGGTCGAGCAGCCCCGCGCCGGTTTTCTGGTCAAGGTTCGCGGTCGGCTCGTCCGCGAGGACCAGCTCCGGCTCGGACACGATGGCGCGGGCCACGGCGACGCGCTGTTGCTGGCCGCCGGAGAGCTCCCTGGGGCGCCGGTTGATCTCCCTGCCCAGGCCTACCTCCGTCAGAATCCGGGCAGACCGCTCGCGCCGCTCTTCCCTGCCGACGCCCTGGAGGAGCAGGATGTATTCCACGTTCTCGATGGCCGTGAGCACCGGGATCAGGTTGTAGGCCTGGAAGATGAAACCGATATTGTTGAGACGCATGTCCGAGAGCTCCCGCGGCGACAGGTGTCTGAGGTCATTGCCGGCGACGGTGAGAGACCCGTGGGTCGGCTGGTCGAGGCCGCCGACCAGGTTCAACAGCGTTGTTTTTCCGGACCCGGACGGCCCGGCTATGGCGGTGAACTCGCCTTTCTCGACCGCCAGGTCAACCTCGTTCAGGGCCCGCACCTCGAGGCTGTTCCCGTCGTATATTTTTACCAGCTTGTTGATATCGATGATGGCCATGGTATCCTCCTTACAGGTAGTGAAGCGCATCAAGCGGTTTTATCCGGGCGGCCTTGACCGCCGGGTAAATGGCCGCGATTATCGTCGTCAGCTCGACGACCACGGCTGTTATGATTAAATCCTTCGCTGTCATGAAAGGATAAATGATACTCCCCGCGCCCCACTGGCGCATGGCATCCACGAAAACTGAAAAGTCTATTCCGGTAAATGAAAACACCAGTACCATTAACATGCCTGTGGCAAGCCCGGCGGCAAGTCCGACTGCCCCAAGGTTGAGCGCCTCGAACATGACGATGAAGAATACCTGGGAGGGCCTGGTCCCGATCGATTTCATCACGCCGATCTCGTGGAACCTCTCCATGATCGACATGACGAGCGTGTTAGCTATGGAAAATACCACTGTTATGAAAAAAATGGCGTAATAAATCAGGAGCATCTGGTCCATAAGCTTGATCGCGTTTACAAGATTGGGTGCCATGTCATTCCACGACAAGATGTCAAGGGCGGGATAGTTTATGCTCCGCGCCAGCCGTACTTTAACCGCGTCAGCTATCTCCTTGTTTTTTGTAACGATCGTTATTTCGGAGATGTTGCCGCCCAGGTTCGTGATTGTCTGGAGACGGGTGATTCCCATGTACACGACCGAGTTATCGTATTCCTCGACCGGGGTCCGGAAGAGGCCTTTTACCGTGAGACCGATCCCCTCCATTTCGTTATCCTTGTTGTTGAGCATGAGGACGACTTTATCGCCCACCAGGACGTCGAGTTTGTCTGCAAGTGACCTGGAAATGAGTATGTCGTTCGTGTCCGGATCATCGAGGAACCCGCCTTCCTCGTCATGAAGGGTATACTCGGTAATCTTTGAAACGCCGTTTTCATGTTTTGGGGAAATGCCCATGATCATAATGCCGCGGGAGGACTCCCCGGAGCGTATCATTCCGAAAACCTTGATGCGGGGAGCGAAAGCGATAATATCTTTTTCGTTTCGCAGGGCGGTTGTGATCTTATCATCGGGATAATAATTGTTTTCTATGCGCATGTTGTAGATAAAGCCCTTCCCGGTAATTGCAATATGGCCCAGCTTGGTGCTTATACTGTTGTCGAGCATCTGGGCGATTATTCCGTTCATGATGCTGAGGGCGAATATTATCATGAGGACCGCCAGCGTAATGGAAAAAATCACCACCAGGGAGCGGCGCTTCTGCCGCCACAGGTTCCTCCAGCCGAGTATGATAAAGGTTTTCATCGCACACCCCCGTTTATAACTGCCGTATGGCCTTGATCGGGTTCAGCTTCGAAGCGCGACGGGCCGGCGCTATGGAAAAGAGGACCCCGAACAGGAATGTCAGAAGGGATGTGACAGCTACGTTCGACAAGTAGAGTTTTGCGGGTATTACAGTGGTGGCCATGGCGAATACTTCCAGCTCCTTCTGATAATTAGAATAATCTATCGGATTTATGGTAAAATAGAAGCTGACGGCGGAACCCAGGATTGCTCCCAGGGCGACTCCCAGCAATGATATGAATACCGATTCAAAGAGGACCAGCCGCACGATCTGTCCGGGTCTCGTACCTATGGCCATCATGATGCCGATCTCCCGTGTCCGCTCGAACACGGACATCTGGACCGTGTTGAGGACGCCGAAAGCGGTTATGAGAAATAGAATTAAATAAAAAATGTTCCCGAAGAGATCGTCCATGACGATCGCCTGAATGAGTTCCGGCGTGAGATCATCCCAACCCATGATCTCGAGATGTTTCGTATTTGGCAGGGCGCGCATATTTGCGCGCACCGCTTCCATGTCCGAAGTGCTTTTCAACTTTATGACGATAGATGAGATGTATCCCATCATGGTGAAGAGTTCTTCAGCCGTACTAAGTGGCATGATTATCAAACCCTGGTCGTACCGGGGGTTCAGGGTTTTAAAGACGCCCACGATGGTCAGGTTTGCGGCTGCGATCGAGCCGTCAAATCCCTGGGATAGCATCGAGATGGAGTCCCCGACTTTCACCCCAAGGTTTTTGGCGAGGGTCTCGCCAATTACTATCTGCTTGCCGTCTTCCTGCATGAGATAGCGACCACCCGGGCGTATGGTTTTATGGAGGGTGCTCACCATCTTTTCCCGGTCGGGGTCAACTCCCTGGATCAGGGTGCCGAAGGTGTTGTTTTCGAATGACACGAGGCCCGCAGCGTGCACCCGCCTGCTCGAAGCGGCAATTCGCGGGTCGCTGCGGAGGTGCTTCATGACCGCCCCTTCGGGGATGAAGGCGTAGTCTATGCTCATGTTTTCCCAGAACCCCTTTTCATGTACCTGAATGTGCCCCGTGTTGGCGGCGATTGAGTCCTCGATCATGGTTTCATGACCGCCGTCGTTTATCGCCCGGAAAAATATGATCATGGCGCATCCCACCATGATGGTGAGGAGCGTGAGCACGGTGCGGCGCTTGTTCTTCCACACGTTCCGCCATGCAAGCATGACCTCGATGTATGTCCGTTTCGCGTTCATGCGGTTATCTCCGCTTCAGGTTCTGTAATGAAAAGACGCTGTTGTCGATTTTGACGTCGAATGACACGTTTTTAATCACCATCAGGGTGTATTCCTCCACTGCCTGCTCCGGGTCCCGGTTCTTCTTGAACGAGACCATTTTCATGCTGGTCGGGATAAGGCGGCCGCCCATCACCCTGAAGTCGCCGCAGGTAAGCTTCTTCTTCAGCTTCCCATGCTGGTCGTAGAACTCCTGCATCACGGGCAGGCAGTCGCTCACGCGCGCGTAATAGAGGATCTTGCCCCACACCACGGCCGCATCCTGCTTCGGGGTCATCGTGATCACGTAGCATTCGTGTCCCTCCACGGTTTTTTTACCGGTGAGGGCGTGGGTGTAGTCCTCAAGGATGCTCGACTCCTTGACGATGTCGTCATTGGTAAAGTCCGAGCCCATCCAGGACTGGAGCATCATGGAGGGGTGTATCTTCATCTCCTTGCCGATCTCGGGATTGTAGTGCCACATCAGCTTTTCCTTCTGGATCATGAGGAAACGGTTGCCCGCGTCCTTCTTGGGGGAGAGAATCTCGGCAAAGGACTTTTTCGCCACCCGGTTGTCCCAGTTCTTCATCTTCATGGTGCGGGTCCAGCGGCGCGTCTTGATGGTCATCTCAATCATGGCCACCTGCGAATCTCCGCGTATCGATTTTTCGGCCCTGTCAATGATCTCCATCGCCGTAAGGGCCATCACCAGGTCCGGTACTGAAACAGCAAGTATTGCAGCTGCGGCGATGACTAATGTGATCAGGCTTTTTTTCATGACACTCGACCCTCCATCAATTTGTCGTATTCAATCGTTTTATCGCATTCATTAAAGCCGAAGAAGATAATGTTCATAATTTCCTGGAACCGGTCATGGGGATCGGAAATAATTGTCTTCAGCCTTTCGTCGTTCATCATTTCGGAAATATGCTCAATGAGATAGATATAAAATTCAGGGGGTACTGTCTTCCGAAACTGGCCTTCTTCCTGTGCTTCCTTGAAGAAGTCCGTGACAAGCTCCAGGGTCTTCATGGTTGCACTCTGGTAAAATTGTTTCAGGTTTTCGTTGGTCCCCATGAGCTCATCTATAAATTCGTGGCTGTATTCCTGTGCTGTTGCCAGTTTCATGCGGATCAGCTTTAACATCTTATCCATGAACGGGATGTTTTCATCACGTATGGCAAGAAATTCCCGGACACCCTCATCAACCCAATCCTCCATTATCTTCATGACCAGGTCATCTTTATTATGGAAATACTTGTAAAAAGTAACCTTGCTGACATTTGCCTTTTCACATATTTCTTCTATTGTGACTCTTTTAATGCCATGTTTGAATAATAACGAACGGGCCGTTGTAATAAGGTCCTGATATTTCTTATTGTCTTGAGGTGCTTCAGTTGTCATTTTTTACTTTTTGTATTATAAAATACGATAATTGTAATTATTTACGATTTTAGTTTAATTTAATGAATATCGTAAATATTGTCAAGTTATAAAATTTTTTTTTAAGAATGTTAGGAGCGAATAATAATCCGGGTGCCAGCAGATGTTAAAACGTGCAGGAGATTCCCAACCTGTAGACCGGATCACCGTTATCGGAAATATTGACATCCATCAGGGGAGCTGAAACGCTGATCCGGCCTTCCTTTTCGAGGTTATAAAAATTGTATGAGGGAGGGCTGAAAAATGAGGCAACCAGGTCGACAAGCTTCACTGCCCCAAGCGTTATCCCGCCATACAGCACCTTTTTCTTTTCGTCCTTGGTGTACACGCAGAACCCGGCAAGAAACAGCTCGGACAGGTGAAAGCCCCAGCCGGCGAGGCGGTGTCCCTTGTAGAACATGCCGCCGCCCGGTATGATAAGCGAGAGCACCAGGGCCGTCTCATTCTTATTGAAGAAAAAGGGCGGGAGCACGCTGTTCGTCTTGAACTGATGGGCGAGCTGGTCCAGGTAGGCCACGGACACAGTCAGCGGTATGGTCGACCAGCAGAAGATCTGGAGATTGTTCATGTCCGTGGTCTTGTCGCTGTCCATGATGCCGGGGAAAAAGTTAATTTTGAATTTCGTCATGTATTCTGGAATAAGAAAATGATGGGCGATAAGCAGGGTCGAAAAAACAATTCCTGCAACGCTCGGCGTCGTGTTCTTGAACCCGAGGTAGGCGGTGGAGAGGTAGGAGCCGTACCCGGGCATGCAGGCGTTGGCGCCGGGATTGATGATGCACATGCCTGCGGCAAATTTCTTCTCCGGGTCAGCTCCCCCGGTTCCGGAGTTCGCCAGGCTGTAGCGGTAGTTGGTATTGTACTCGATCCTGCCGTCAATCTCCCTGATCAGGGCCCTGGCGGACGGATACGTGAGGATGGTGATCCGCTTTGCCTGGGCCGCTTGTTCCGGGACCAGCGCCAGGGCGCGGTACCTTCCCGTGTTGCGGATGACCACCGGGCCTCCGCCGGAGGTCCGGTAGCGTCCGGGGCTGATTCCGTGCCACTGCCCTGCGCTCAGGAGGTACCCCCCGTCCCTCTGTTCCAGAATGTCCGCCTCCAGTGGAATGCGCCTGTGCAGCAGGGCGATCTCCCGGGCCAGCTTGAGCGGAATGTTCATGGGAATGGCGGCCCTGACCGAGATGCTCCGGTTCATGGAGCTGTATCGCGGGGATACCGCTTTGAACGTTATCGTGCCGATTATCGAGCTTCCCATCGATGTGATCGAGATGAAGGCATACAGGTCCGCGTTCATCCGTACCGCAGCATTCCGGAGATCCTCCTCCCCGTACCCCTCCGGCAGGCCTTCCATGGTCTTCCGCACGGCTCCCGCGGGCAGGGGCAGGAACCTGCCCAGGCTGTTCAAGGTGTCCGAGATAGTCTCGGCTGATTTGTCCGCGAGCGCGTTCAGCTGAAGGCTGGCCCCCTGGAGCGGGAATATGGCGATGGCGCCCGGTACCGTTTCCCGCTCGACAGCACGGAGGGGCGCGGCCGCCAGCGCCGCGACTGCAAGCAGTGCGCAGAAGACGGCGAAGCGAAGCCTTCCGCCGTGGATGGTGCTCTCCGTTCCGGTCATAGTAACTCGTTTCATATTGCGGCCGATCGCCCTTTTCACCGGGTCACCAGCGATATGAGCACTGAAGGCCAAGGTTGACGTCGTCATCTTCGCCGGCAAAAAGCACCGGCTCCATGGTATATCCTTCTTCGATTATTTCGCCGTTCTCGATCCTGTCCCTGGTGAAGACCGCGTGAATGACCTCGGCGACTTTCACGGCGCAGGCGATCGAGAGGAGCGTGTACGCCCGCGCAGGGTTGATTTTCGCGGTGGAAAAGGTCCTGGTCAGGGGATCGAATTTTTTCTCCGGGCAAAATTCCCTGATCGTGAAATAGAGGAGCAGGTTGTCCGCGTGAAAATAGAGATAGCCCCAAAGCCGGTCGCCCCGGTAGAAGTGGCCCCCGCCGCCCGACACCAGGGCCAGGTAAGCGGCGGTGACGCTGTTTCCCAGGAAGGGCATCGTGCCCTGGAAATCTGCCGCCTTTCCGAGGAGCGAGTAGGCGAGGGAATCGGCGAAGAGCGAAGCCCCGCCGGCGCAGAGCATGTACAGCCCGAAATAGTACCCGGCCTGCACGTCCCGGGGAACGGTCCTCTTTTTCTTGTAATAGTTGGCCCAGTAATCGGCCATGCCGCTGATCTCGAGATACAAATAGGGAGCGAAATTGAAGGACCAGAGCGCCAGGCCGGGCCAGTCGTTTCCCCGGTAGTACCCTATGATAGGCGCCAGGATCGGCATGGTGGCGCTGGCCGGGCCGGTCAGGAGAAGCGTGTAGATCGTTTCCCTGAAGGCCGGCTTGCGAAACACAAGTTCATGCTTTCGGCCGTAAAAAAATTTTTCCATGGACCTGGCTTTTTCGGCGTACCCGGCAAGGATGAAGTCGCCCTCTTTGAGGCCGGCGTCCGACGAGGCCACGGTGCCGCTGCTTACTGTGGCCGTGCCGGTCCGGGTAAACCCGCGCAGGTCGCCCCTGCCTGCGGGCTCAAGCCGGTATACCTCGTATGTGCCGCTCATGACCCGTTCGGTCCTGAATTTCCCGTCCTGGCCCTGCGAGAGCCCGACCGGGGTGCGGTAGCGGGCAAGCAGCTTCGATACGAACCGGGCGGCGTGCTCCTCGGTTATGGAGTTGTATTCATCCGCCCCGTACTTGCCCGTCATGGGTATGCGGGCCGTGTAGGAGTAGACCGCCCTGTTCTGGTAAGGAACCCTGAGGCCGTAGGCGCGGAGCCGGAGGATGATGAAGTCGCTCGAGTCGTCGAAGTCCCCGCGGATAATGAGAGTCATGCCTGCGTCCGCGGCAAAGCCGAGAAGGCACTGCTCGTCCACGCATGAATATTTTTTCAGCTCCTCCCTGAGAAGGGCCGGGTTAACGGGACGGAACAGGCCGGTGGACTCGATCACGCGCGCCATGTTATCTTCCATGAGGGTGGTAATCGTGACGGTGCGCGGGCTGTTGCTCGAGATCACGGCAATGCCGGCCAGGGGAAGGTCGTCCGCGCGCGCCGCGCCCCGGGCCGCGCACACGCATAGTGCCAGGACAAGGATGGATGCGGCGGGCCTTGTGAGCATCAGTCTTCAATCCCCTTTCGCGGCGGTACGCCATTCTGATAGTAGTGCTTTATCTCCCTCATCTCCGTGACCAGGTCTGCCTGGCTGATGAGGCCCTCGGTGGCGCCCCGGCCGGTAAGGACAAGTTCGGTGCCGTCCGGTTTGCTTTTCATGAGGCCGATGATCTCCTCCTCGGTAATAAGGCCGAAGGCGCACGCAGTGATGATCTCGTCGAGTATCACGACGCGGTACCCGCCCGAGGCGATAAGCCCGGCAGCGCGCTCGTACCCGCGGCGCGCGTGCTCGCGGTGCTCCTCAAGGGAGCCGTCGCACGCGTCGGGCCTGCAGAAACGCTCGCTCCCGTACCGCTCGATCGTGACCAGGCCCCCGGAGCGGGCGGCAGCCTCGATCTCGCCGCTGGGCAGTCCCTTCATGAACTGGATGATGACGCTTTTCAGCCCGTAGCCGGAAGCGCGGAACGCGAGCCCCAGGGCCGCGCTCGTCTTTCCCTTGCCGGGACCGGTATAAATGTGTGTGTATCCTTTTCCGATCATTTGTTTCACTTTTTCACGATGGCGTCGGCCGCTTTTCTCGCCTCGTCGTATACCTGCTTGAGGGGAACGTTCTGCGCCAGCGCGATCCGCCTGCACTCCTCGTATTCCGGGGACACGGTGATGACGCGGCCGGCGCCTTTCAGGACCTTGACCGCGATCTCGCCGAAGGGGGTGCGCACCCGTCTGAGCTCGCGGTCGAGCGCCATCCGCTCCATCCGGCAGTACCGCACGCCGGCTGTCGTGGTCTCCTCGAAGATGATGCGCGAGAGCGCGTCGCGGGACTCCTCCCTGCAGAGCACGGTGAGGACCACGCCGGGCCTCGATTTCTTCATTATAACCTGCGCGGTGTACACGTCCAGGGCGCCGGCCTCGAGCATACGCTCGCATACGTGCTGGTAGATCTCGGGGTTCATGTCGTCGATGTTCGTCTCGATGGAGACGATCGTCTCGTACCCGGCCGCAGGACCGGCTTCGCCGATGAAAACCCGCAAGAGGTTGGGGACCGGCAGGTCCCTGAAGCCCGCGCCGTACCCGACGCTCTCTATCCTCATCTCCGGCATGGGGCCGA
>JBGTBN010000001.1:0-60068 GCA_041749375.1 Spirochaetota bacterium | reverse complement strand
TCATCGGGAACGGGCCTCGGGCTCGCCATCTGCTTCTCTATCATTAAAAAGCATGACGGGCACATCGCCGTCGAAACTGAGCGTGGGACCGGCTCTACCTTCATCGTGTACATTCCCGCATCGCGCCAGAAGGCGGTATTGAAGCTGAGCGCCGGTCATGAAAAGAAGGCCGGCGGCGGCAGGATACTCCTGATGGATGACGAGATGATCATTCTCGACCTGGGCGCCAAGCTCCTCCGCCATCTCGGGTACGAGGTCGACACCGCTGCCGGCGGCTCCGACGCGGCACGGCTTTACCAGGAAGCGAAAAACGGCGAAAAACCATTTGATGTTGTCATCCTTGACCTGATCATACCCGGCGGCATCGGCGCGGACAAGGTCATCGACGTGTTAAAGAAGATAGATCCCGGGGTCAGGGCGATCGTGACGAGCGGGTACGCGGATGATCCGATCATCGTCAATTATCAGAAGTACGGCTTTGCCGGAGCCATGGCCAAGCCCTTCAATCTCGAGGAGCTTGAGCGGGAGTTAACGCGGGTGCTGTATCTCTGATTCGCCGCATCTCACCCGGCGGCCTTCGCGGCATGCGCTGTCACTTCATTATTTTTGTCCCCCCAGAGTTGTCTTTTTCCCGATAATTCTTGACATATTGACATTTATTGTTGACTCTTAATCCATCCCATCTGGAAACTATGCGCGAAATGGAACAGAATACGCTATCCGAGCTCAAGGAAAAGGAAAAAGACGCGCGCCGCACGATCATCGTCGATGCCGCCGAGAAGGAATTCGCCACCAAGCCGTTCAACAAGGTGAACATGCGGGTCATCGCAAAGCGGGCGGGCATCTCGCCGGCGCTCATTTACCGGTATTTTCCCGACCAGCAGTCGTTGTTCGCAGAAACGTTTTACCGCGGCGTGCAGGAAGTGTTCAGGGGCATCTACGAGACGATCGACGAGTCTGCAGACGGGGCGATCGAGGAGATCGCCCGGGTGTTCATCGATTACTTCACGCAGCATGACCAGTATTTCAGGATGCTGATGAATTTCTTCATGGAGGGCTCCGTCGACAGGGACCTGTTCGACAGGCTCAATGTCCTCGAGCGGCAGATGCTGGATAATTTCGACATCATTTTTCGAAAGATGAATGTCAGAGGCGATATACGCCTTCACTCTCACACCCTTTTCGCCGCGCTTACCGGCATAGTGGCCACGTTCCGCAATCACCCGGGCAAGAGCGATGATGAGGTCCTGAAACACCGCGTTAAGGTTGCTCGAAATCTCGCACAACTCTTCAAGAGTATCCCTTCTCAACAATAATCATTTTCTGTACAATTTACTTTTTTTTGTAAATTTACTTGACACTTAAACTATGTTTTTTAGAGTGAACATTGTTTACGTTATTTGAGGAGTCACTCGATGAATGTAAAGTTAGTTAATTCGTATCTTGATAGTTTTTTCAATCCTTCCTCTGTTGCGGTTATCGGCGCTTCAAACGGTCCCTTTAATCTCGGCGCAACAATATGCAAGTGTCTCAGCGACTATATTCACTATCCCCATCCCGTTTACGCTGTAAACAGGAAAGGGGAAGCGGTCCATGGATGTCCCGGTTACACCTCGGTGCTCGATATCCCGGGCAGCGTTGACCTGGCGGTCGTTATCACACCGGCGGCCGTGGTGCCGCATTTCGTGAGGGAATGCGGTGAAAAGGGGATAAAGAGCATCGTCATCGAGAGCGCGGGTTTTTCCGAGCAGGGCGAGGACGGGAAGAAGCTCCAGTCAGAAATCAATGAAGCGGTGAAGAAGCACGGCATCCGGGTCATGGGCCCGAATTGCCTGGGCGTACTCGACAACCACGCCAGGTTCTGCTGCTTCTACGGCGCGTACCAGGAAATAGTGGACGTGTTTACCAAGGCCGGCGGCGTCTCCTATATCGTGCAGAGCGGCGGTGTCGGCGTGGTGGTGCTCGAGTCGATCATGGACGATATCGTCGGGTTGAACAAGATGGTGAGCATCGGCAACAAGTCGGACGTGGACGAGGCGGACCTGATCGAGTATTTCAGCCACGACAACACGTCCGTAATCGCGCTCTACCTCGAAAACATAGTGGACGGCAAGAAGCTGATGGAAGCGGCAAAAAAGACGCTCAAGCCGATACTGGTCTTCAAGTCGGGAAGGACCGCGGAGGGTACCGCAGCCGCGCTCTCGCACACCGCCGGTATGGCGAACAACGACACGGTTTTCGAGAGCGCGTGCAGGCAGGCCGGCATCATCAGGCTCGAACACATTAACGAGCTCCATTCGATGCCGAAGATGCTCACGGAAATGCCGCTCATGGCAGGGAACCGGGTCGCCGTGTTCACGAACTCGGGCGCGTTCGGCAGCATCACCGCTGACCTGCTGGTCCCCGCGGGCCTGACGATTCCCCGCCTCAGTGACGAGACCAGGGGTAGACTCGGACGGATAGGCGGCGTTTTCAACATCAATAACCCGGTCGACATCGGGCCGGCACCGCCGCAGACCTACCTGGAAATATTCAAGGTGCTCCTGGATGCAGGGGAGGTGGACGGCCTTTTGCTGGCATCGAGCATCTGGCGCGATTTTATCATTGACGTCATGAAGGAGCTTGTAAAAATGTGCAAACAGTACAACAAGCCCGCTGCCATATATACGCCGAACTCGGTCACGAGGATTCTCGCGGCCCGGAGGCAGCACGGACTCCCGCTCTTCGAATCGCCGGAAGAGGCGGTGCGGGCGCTGGCCGTGTCATACGAGCAGTTCGGATACCGCCGTAAAAAGGAGGAGCTGTATGGAACAGATCATTAAGAGGGCACTTGAGCGGGGTCAGAAGACCCTGTCGGAATACGACTCGAAACAGATTATCCAGACAGTCGGCATACCTGTCACGCGGGAGAAGCTCGCAAAGACCGTCGACGAGGCGGTGAAGTTCGCGGAAGAGCTGGGATACCCGGTGGTGCTGAAGGGCTGTTCGGACAAGGCGGCGCACAAGACCGAGATGGGCCTGGTGAAGCTGAAGCTCGCAAGCCCGGACGAGGTGCGGAAAGCATATGACGAGATCACCGGCAAAGGCCTGGACCTGGACGGTGTCCTGGTGCAGGAGATGATCAAGGGCGACCGCGAGTTCGTCATCGGGCTGAGCCGCGATCCGCAGTTCGGCCCCTGCGTCATGTTCGGCGTCGGCGGCATCTTCACCGAGGTCATCAAGGACGTGAGCTTCAGGGTGGCGCCCCTCACCGAGCTTGACGCGGAGGAGATGATCGACGAGATCCGGATGAGAAAGCTCCTCGACGAGTTCCGCGGCAGCCCGGCGGTGGACCGGAAGCTCCTGGTGAAGGCGCTGGTGGGGATCAGCGAGATCGGGTACAGGCACAACGAGATCGCCGAGATCGACATCAACCCGGTCATCATTTCCGGGAACAGGCCGGTCGTTGTTGACGCGCTGGTGGTGCTGAACAATCCGAATTAGGCTCTGACCCCGCGGACCACCGAAAAGAAATCGACCAGCAACCCGTATCAAGCCCCCCTGTCCCCCGGAGGGGGCACGGTTACATGGCAGTAACGTCAGCATTATATCTTGACTGCAAACATGCTTGCAAGTATCTCGCAGAGGCGCAGAGACGCAGAGAATGTTATAGGTTAAGCCCCCCAGGCCCCCTCTCCCCGCAATGGGCTCTGACCCCAGCTCCCAAACCCTTTTCCCCGCAATGGGGCTCTGACCCCAACTCCCAAGCTCATATACCCGCAACGAGGCTCTGACCCCCACTCACGCGAAGAGGAATCGACCAGCAACCCGTATCAAGACCCCACTGGCCCCAGCAGGGGGGACGCTGAATAAAGCCACTTGTCTCGATACACTCCTCGCTCTGCTCGGAGCACTCGACAAGCGCAGGGGGCGCGCGGTTGTCGAGTAGCGAAGCGTATCGAGACAACCGGACCGTAAAAGTGCGCAACCAGCCGCCGGCCAGGAGGGCCGGCGTCGCGAGAGCGCACACACGGAGGTGTGCCTCGAGCGAAAACGAACCGCGTGTTATTGCGAAACCTCATGATTGAACAAGTATATTCCGGGAATGATCGCGGGTGAACCGTACGCCATTAAAACGGCCCTGTGAAGGCGGGGATGCTCATCCCCGCCTTCACAGGGCCAAACAATATAAGGGCATTGAGCAAATTCCGGCGCAGACGGATTTGCGAATATGCCCGTAAGGCGGTCGCGCCGTTTGAGCGACCGGAGTGATGGGGAGCGCGTAGGGGAAGGCCGCCGCTTTTTCGACATCCTGTCGGCGGCGGCAGGCAAACATCCTGTCAGCTCAGTGTGCGGAGCCCTCTTCCCCTCGCATGCCTGACCGGGCTCCCGGTCGTCACCCGCCTCCGGACGGAAGCAAAAACAAGGGGTTGCTCAACCCGGAATTATTCTGCCGGCCAATGGATCCCCGCTTTCGCGGGGATGACATTAACTTGTGGCTAATGGATCCCCCGCCTCCGGGGGGATGACACAAGCTTAGGGCCGGGCGGCGCACCGACACCGGGACGTCGTCCTCCCCCGCATTGGACAATGCATAAGACTCCCCCCTCTCTTTGGGAGAGGGGGGAATGGAAGGGGGGTGAGGTCTTCACCCCAATCCTTCTTGACACTCAACAATAGACTATATAGTATGTCATGTCACAGATGAGACAGCGTGTAATGATCTCTCTCATTATATAGGCATGAACTGGTGAAAAGATTGAGAATCCACTTTACAAAAATGGCAGTTATAGCAGCGATAATTTTGCTGCTGATTCCAGCCTGCTCGCGGCTCGCACCTGCGAAGGACCCGTACACGCTGAACGTGCACCTGGGCGCGGAGCCGGGCACCCTCAACCCCATAACAGCCACGGACTCGGCAGCAAGCGCCATCAACCAGCGCATCTACGAGACTCTTGTTGACCGAGACTATGACACCCTCGCAGTGATTCCCCAACTTGCCGAGCGCTGGGAAATCTCCCCGGACCGGCTCACCTTCCGGTTCTACCTGAAAAAAGGCGTTGTCTGGAGCGACGGCGTGGAATTCACGGCAGACGACGTGGTCTATTCATACGAGAGAATCATGGACCCGAAAATCGCCAATGCTCATATTAAGGTTTACTATATCGATATCAGGAGTTGTAAAAAGCTCGACCGCTATACGATAGAATTCCAGTATTCAAGGCCTTATTATCTGGCCCTCATCTTCTGCGGCGGCATGCCGATCGTGCCGAAGCATATTTTCAACGACGGCACTGATTTCAACACACATAAAAACAACCGCCACCCGGTCGGAACCGGTCCCTACAGATGGGGCGGCTGGGAAACCGGCAAGTCGATCACCCTTGTCCGCAACGAAAAGTATCGCGGGAAAAAGCCGGAGATCGGGAAGGTGGTGTATCGGCTCATAAGCGAGCCGGGCGTAGCGCTCCAGATGCTTAAAAAGGGCGAGCTGGACATAATGGGCCTCAGGGAGATCGAATGGGTGCGCCAGACCGGGTCCAGGAAGTTCAACGAAAATTTTTACAAGAAAAAATACTTCCTTTCGTCGTTCAGCTATATCGGCTGGAACCAGGCGCGGGAATTTTTCAAAGACCGGAGGGTCCGTCTCGCCATGACGCACCTGATCAACCGCAGGCAGATCCTTGACAAACTGCTCTTCGGACTGGGCGAGATCGTAACCGGTCCCTTCTATATATTCGGCGACAGTTATAACAGCGCCCTCAAGCCGTGGCCCTATGATCCGGCTCGCGCCAGGCTGCTCCTTGCCGAGGCCGGCTGGGCTGACCATGACGGCGACGGAGTACTTGATAAAAACGGCAAAAAGTTTTTGTTTACCTTTACCATCTCCTCGGGGAGCGAATTTCACGAGCGTCTTGCGAGCATATTGAAAGAGGATTTCTCAAAGGCGGGGATCGAGATGAAGATCAACCAGTACGAGTGGGCCGTCTTCATCGACAAGATCCAGCGCCGCGATTTCGACGCCACGGCGCTGGGGTGGTCCGATCCCGATTTCCAGGATGATCCCTACCAGATATGGCACTCGTCACAAATTAATGGCGGGTCCAACTATATCGGCTTCCGGAATGCGGAGGCCGACCGTATCATCGAAAAAGCGCGCCAGGAATTCGACCTGAAAAAGCGCGTGGCCATGTATCACCGTTTCCACGAAATACTGCATAATGAACAGCCGTATACCTTCCTTTATACGATGCCGGCGCTTGCGGTGGTAAGCAAGCGGTTTACAAATGTCAGGGTGCATAAAAAGGGGATGAACTTCCTCGAGTGGAAGGTGAGGGCGGAGCAATGAAGAAATACATTCTCAAGCGATTGCTGCTTATAATACCCACCATGCTGGGTATTACGCTTATCACCTACGGGATGATTCGGTCTGCCCCCGGTGATTACACCACCCTGAGCCTTGGCATGGACAGCGCGCTCAAGACCGGCTCCATGGCGAAGGAGATAATCGAGCAGGAAAAGAAGCTGTTCGGTCTGGACAAGCCGATCTACGTGGGATACCTTGAATGGCTTAAGAACACGATAACCGGGGACTGGGGTACGTCCCGCAAGGACGGCAGACCCGTGATAACGCGGATTGCCGAGGCCCTGCCGATAACGCTCGCCCTGAGCATCTTATCGATGATCATCATCTACTTCATATCCATACCCATGGGGATTCTTTCGGCGGTGAAAAAAGACTCGGCGTTCGACCGTGGGTCGAGCCTGGTGCTTTTCATACTCTACTCGCTCCCCGCCTTCTGGGTCGGCCTGCTCCTGCTCCTGTATCTGAGCAGCGGCGAATATCTCAACCTGTTCCCGCTGGGCGGCAAAAGCTCTGATTGGGCGGCCCAGGCAGGTTTCGTGAAATGGCTTCTCGACCGGATCTGGCACCTGGTCCTGCCGGTCGTAACCCTGACCTACGGCGGGTTCGCGTTCCTGGCGCGTTACACGCGGGCCAACATGCTCGAGGTGATCAACCAGCAGTATATCATGACCGCCCGGGCGAAGGGCCTGTCGGAGCGGAAGGTCGTGTTCACCCATGCTTTCAGAAATTCACTGATTCCGCTCATCACGCTGATGGCAACGCTCCTTCCCGGGCTCCTGGGCGGAAGCGTTATCGTGGAGAAGATATTCTCCATACCGGGGATGGGCATGCTCGCGTTCGAGGCGATCCTTTCGCGGGACATACCTGTCATCATGGCGATTGAAACCATCGCCGCACTCCTGACCCTTGCCGGTATCCTGCTTGCGGACCTTGCCTATGCCCTGGTGGATCCCCGCATCCGGCTGGAGGCAAAGATATGAGGCGGGGATACTGGGCCAGGGTTTGGCGTGAATTCAAAAAGAACCGGCTCGCGGTGGCCGGGCTCTGCGTGGTCGGACTTCTTCTGGCGCTCGCGATGCTTGCGCCGCTCCTCGCGAATGATAAGCCCTACGTTTACAGCACCGTTGACAAAGTCTATTTCCCGCTCTTCGCAAAGATGTTCGGCGTCAACCATGAGCTCAAGGACATAGATCTGCGGAAAGATGAGTATAAGGGGTTCAAGATCTTCCCGCCGATTCCCTATTCTTACTCGGAGTATGACCTGGAATCGATCGTTGCCCCGCCCGGGTCGAAGCACCTCCTTGGCACGGACGAGCAGGGGAGGGACCTCTTCGCCAGGATGATCCACGGCAGCAGGGTCTCGATACTCATCGGATTTATTGCCGTCGTGATCTATGTAACCATCGGCATTTTTGTCGGGTCGATCGCCGGGTATTACGGCGGCCTGGCCGACATGATCATCTCGCGTTTCATAGAGATCGTCATGTGTTTCCCCACTTTTTTCCTGATACTGACGATCCTCGCTCTGGTGGAGCCGAGCCTGGTAAGCGTCATGGTGGTAATCGGCCTGACAAGCTGGACCGGCATTGCCCGGATCGTGCGGGGTGAGTTCCTGAAACTGCGTGAGACGGATTTCGTCGTTGCCTCCCGCGCCGTGGGGGCACGTGCGCCCTGGATCATCGTCCGGCATATTCTCCCCAATTCGCTCGCGCCGGTGCTGGTGTCCGCCACCTTCGGCATTGCCTCCACGATACTGATCGAGTCGTCCCTGAGCTTCCTGGGGTTCGGCGTCCAGCCGCCCACGCCGAGCTGGGGCGATATCCTTTCGCAGTCGCGGGTATTCATGGATTTCGCCTGGTGGCTCACCCTCATTCCAGGTTTTGCCATATTCATAACCATAACAGCGTATAACCTGGTGGGCGAGGGCCTCCAGGACGCGATAGACCCGAAATCTATCAGTAAATAGGAAACTTTATAAGCGCAAAAACGCTCTCATATATAGTTAATGTATTGCCGCACTAATTGTCATTCCGGCCGAAGCGCAGATGAGAGCCGGAATCCATCCCGATGACAGACTGGATTCCCGCTTTCGCGGGAATGACCGGGAATCGGTAATACAGTATACAACATTTGAACAGGTAGAATTCCATCCTATGAAACGTATTCTTGTATTCGTAAGTATGCTCTGTCTCTTCATGTCGTGTACGTTCCTGCCGAAGCCGGGGACCACGGCCGACTACCTGCCGCGGGATACGGACGTGCCCGGATGGGTACTCACGCAGAAGTATTCACTGAAGAGCTCAAGGAAAATCGCACAGGTGGCCCCTCACTCCTCCGAATATGACCCGGTCGAGATGGTCGGGGCGGATTATAATTACCTTTCCGACAATAGCAGGACCATTTCAGTTCGCGTATTCAAGTTCAGGACCATGCTGTATGCGTTCGGGCTGTACGGGCGCGAGCGAGGTTTCGACCGGGACGCACAGTTCTCGGGCGACGATACCTACGTGCTCGACCGGGGCCTCTTCTCGCACCTGGGGAAATTTTACGTGTCCGTATCCGCCGGATCCGGGGGCGAGTGCGACCCGGCGGTTCTCCATCACTTCCTGGGGGTCGTCAGGCAGAATTTGAAAGGCCAGGCAGGCCCGGACAAACTGCCGGACTACATCCTCTCACTGTCGGACCGCGGCTCAAGCCGGGACATCATCTATTATAAAGACGGTCTCGCGACAATACCTGGCGTGCGTGACCTATTCGTGACGAGGCGGTACATATCCGGTACAAGCTATGACCTTGTCTATTCGAGGCTTCCGAACGCTTTTGACGCGGAGCAGACGTTCCACAAGATTCTCAAGGCGGGCAGCGGGTCCTTTATACTGACGAAAATCGGCAGCATCCAGCCGGCGATTAAAGCGGTCTCCAGCACGGAATTCCTGTTCATCTCGCACTATAAACAATGGATTTTCGGCGTGCTGAATGCCGAAAATATGAAGGAGGTGAATAAGATCATTATTTACCTTTACGGCGATATCAGGGTCAGGGCCGAGAAAAAGGTAACCAGTGCCGCGCCGGAACAATGACCGGAGGAGTCTCCGGACCTGACTGGCGGCATGCCCGCGGCCCGGGGGAGCGTGTTGTATTATATCATCGGCGATATACACGGCCATTTTGCCAGACTGGCCGGCCTCTTCGAAAAGCTCCTGGGGCTTCTCGCGGAGCGTGATACCGTGGTGTTCCTCGGCGATTATATTGACCGCGGGCCGCGTTCTTTCGAGGTTATCGATTTCCTTGTTCATCTCACCCGGCGTAAATCCTTTGAAACCGTATTTCTCAAGGGGAACCACGAGGACATGCTCGCAGCGTACCTGCGCGGCGAGGACAAAGCCGGCGCTTTCATTTTCAATGGCGGTGACGCGACAATCCGGAGCTATACCGCGCACCGCGGCAAGCTGGATCTGCCGGAGCACCACCGTGAGTTTTTCAACGGTCTCAGGCTCTATTACGAGGGAGAGGATTTTATCGCCGTGCACGCGGGTCTGAACCCGAAGATCGGGCCCATTGAGGCGCAGAGCGAGCACGACCTGCTCTGGATTCGGGACCGGTTCTTCCGCGCGGACAGGCGATGGGACAAGACGGTCATTTTCGGCCATACCCCGGTCACCACGATGGGCGGGGAAGGGCCGGTCTATATTGACGAAAAGCGAAATATTATCGGGATCGATTCAGGCGTGATGTTCGGGAACCCGCTGGCCTGCATCTCATGGCCGGGGCGCGAGATTTTCACCGGGTAAGGCATAACGGGCGGCGCCCCACGGAGCGCACGCCAATTACAGGACGAGGGTGCTGTTATATGAAATACAACAAGAAGATTGCTCTGATTTCCGCCGCGGTCCTGCTTGGATGCGCGTGTCGGCTCTTTGATCTTTTCGGGGCCGCGACCTTCAAAATCGTCGGGAGGATCGAGTCGCTGGGCAAGAACAACGCCATCACCATACTTTTCAATGAAAAGCCTCTTGAGAAGTCCTACTACATCGTGAGAGGCGAAGACGTATTCGGATCGCTCGAGGTCCTGTCCGTCGTGTATGACCGGGGCGGCCGTTACAGGTACCGCGCCGTAACGCGCTATACGCTCACCAACGCGATGTATGCACCGCAGATCCGTGCCGGGGCGGACATCGCGCTGTTGACGAAGAGCGGGGAGCGGGAACGGGAATATGCGGATGAGACCACCGGCCGTGAGCCGGCCTATCGCAGGAGTGTGACTCTTGCGAGAGACGGGAGGGAGATGTTGCTGGTGCCGGAGGGCAAGTTCGTGTTCGGATCGTTCGCGGGTGACAGGGACGAGTCTCCCGAGCAGATACTCTTCCTTGATAATTACTACATTGACAGGCATGAGGTTTCGAATGAAGACTTCATGAAATACGTCAGGGCAATGAATGTGAAACGGCCCGTCTCGTGGGAAGGCGCATCATACCCGGAAGGGAGCGGCAGCCTTCCGGTGCTGGTGACCTACTACGAGGCCGAGGCCTATGCGCGCTGGGCGGGCAAGCGCCTGCCGACGGAGGAGGAGTGGGAAAAGGCGGCCCGCGGACAGGGTAAGGCCCCGGGGATCGACAACGCGAAGAACTTCACGTATCCATGGGGCGCTTCGTTCGATCCGGAGAGGGCCAACTGCGCCGATTTCTGGGCAGACGGAAAGACCGGGGCCCACCTCAAGATACGATTCAACACAGCGGACCGCGGCCTGATGCCGGTAACCTCTTTTGATCCCGAGGGAGCGTCCCCGTACGGCGCCGTAAACATGGCCGGCAACGCCCGTGAATGGACTTCAGGCTGGTACCTGCCTTACAAGGGCAGCGGAACCAGGCAGGGCTCTCAATTCAAGAAATACGGGAAACAGTACAAGGTCGTGCGCGGAGGCGCCTGGTACAGCTCCCGGTACGAGGTGCGGGTGTCCAACCGGGAGACGGGAGGCGCACCCAACCTTCACACCGATAATACTGCCGGTTTCAGGTGTGTTAAAAGCACTGATCAGCTAGACCTGGAATGATCCCGGGCCCAATTTTGCCGGGAAAATGAAATTTTCGTTGATTATATTGAAGATATACTAGCCGATAGGTAACTATGAAGAGGAAGTCATGAGATTTTTCCGTTTTCTTGCTAAATATATAAGCTATACCTTTGCGATCGCCCTGATTTCGGTGTTTTCCAGCTGGATCCTGAGCGTCCTGGCTTTTTTTCTGGGTACCTCCTTCATTGTTATATCATATGATAAACTGTCTACATATCTCATGAAATGGCTGCCGATCGCGGTCGCCATTCCGTCACTTCTTCACTATATACTGTTTGGCTTGCTTGAGCCCATCGGTGTGCCGGCGTTCCGCAAGTCCCTGAGAGCGGTTAACAGGGCGTATCGGAACAACCTGGAGGTGCAGGCAGATGAGCTGACAGCCGTATATACGAACTTTTCGGATATCCCCTTGATCAACCTGCTGGTCGCGGTCATCAATACGGCCATGGCAGCGATCATCGTCATTGCCCTGTCATTTTACGAGTACCAGACGAGCGGCAGCTACACGACCGCCGAGTTCCTGGCCGTTGTCAAGGTGAGCAGTCTGACAGTTATCATCATCATAGTCCTCTACGGTATGGCAACGTACCTGATCAGCGAGACACTGACGAACCGTGAGCGGACCCAGCTGTATAACAGGATCGTGCAGTCCGGCATACGCTTTAAGCCGCGGGCGCTGATCGGCATCAGGATCAAGTTCCTCTTCTTCGTCTGGCTCATGGTCATCACGCTGCTTACCTTTGCGGCCCTGATGGAGAAGGTGCGTTTTTCCGGTGAGTATTCGCTGGCGCTGGTCGGGGTATATTTCGGTATATCGATTCTCGCCAGCTTCCTCCTGATGCAGATCACCACGGGCTCCATCATGCGGATTCTCAACGACCTGATCCGGGTCACGCGGGCGATAGCCTCGGGCGGCACGGCGGGATACGAGGTCCTCTCTCTCGAGCGTGAGTTTACCGCCATCGAGTACGCGCTCACGGAAACGGGCCGCGAGATAAACGATTACCGCCGCGACATCGAGGGGAAGGTGGCCAAGCGCACCGAGGAGCTCGAGGAAGCGCTCTCCAGCCTGCGGAGCAGGGACGAGATGATCCAGAAGCAGCTCGACATGGCGAGCGTCATCCAGCGGAGCATTCTCCCCGGCAAGATCGACGACTGGAACGAGCTGAAGTTCTCGGTCCGCTACATGGCCATGGAGAAGATCGGCGGCGACTTTTACGACGTGCACCTGCTGAAAGACGACCGCATCGGCGTCATGATAGCCGACGTTTCGGGCCACGGCATCCCGGCCGCCCTCGTGACCACCATGGCGAAGATGTCGTTCAGCAACGCCGGCGCCAAGTACGACTCGCCGAAAAAGATATTCCAGGAAATGAACCAGAACATTCTCGACCACGTGAAGACGCAGGATTACATGACCTGTTTCATGCTGGCCATCGACGACGAATATAACGTGGTTTACTCGAACGCGAGCCACCAGAAAGCGATGCTGCTCAGGGAGAGTACCGGGGCGATCGAGCACCTGGACACGAACGGACTTTTCATCGGGGCGCTCGAGGAGGCCCGTGATTCATACGAGGAGAACAGGACGAAGCTGGAGTACGGGGACCGGATCATCCTTTACACCGACGGAATCCCGGAGGCCATCAACGACGTGCGGAAGGAGTATTCGAACCGCCGCCTTGAAGAGGTGGTTGTGAATAACAGGCACCTGCACGCCGAGGAGTATGCCGACACGATCCTGGCCGACGTGCGTCGTTTTATCGGCAGCGCGCAGCTGTTCGACGACATTACCTGCCTCGTCATAGAGCTCGTCCGCGACGAGGCCGTCGACATCATCAAGCAGGCAAAGGGCCTTATCAACAGCCACCAGTATGACGAGGGCATCACCATCCTCGAGAACGGAATGAAGAAGTATCCAGACAACCAGAAAATAATGTACAATCTTGCCAAGAATTACTTCCGCGTGAACAACTATCGCCGGGCCATCGATACGATAGAGAAGTACATCGTCAACGACACGATGAACAAGAACGCCTACTATATCGGCGGCGCGGCAAACTACCAGATGGGCGAATTCGATGCGGCGATCGAGCAGTTCCAGCTCGCGATCGAGATCGACTCGGCGTTCGTGAACGCCCTGTTCGCAATGGGCATGGCCTACAAGAAAAAGGGAGATACCGGGGAAGCGGTCAGGTATTTCGAAAAGGTCATAAACATAGACCCGGACAACAAGATGGCAATGTTCGAGATCAGGAGCACGACGGAAAAGAAATGATCCCGTCCCCACCGGGGTACCTGCCGGCCGAAGCAGCCGGGCCCGCACCCGTAGTTACCGACACTTCATGCGGGCCTGAGGGCCGATGCAGGACGAATTTAACGTCTGCGCCATAATGTTCTTGCGCGGAACGGCCCCATGCCGTTACGGTGCACCTGATGGAAAAGCATTTCATAAAAAATTACACCATCGAAGAACTAGAGGAATACTTTATGTCGGCCGGGGAACGGGCGTTCCGCGCCCGCCAGCTCATGAACTGGCTGTATGAAAAGAACGTTGATTCGTTCGAGGCGATGACCAATTTCTCGAAGGAGCTTCGGGCGCGGCTCGACGGATACTTTTCCGTCAATGCGCTGGAGCTTGCCGAGCGCCAGGTATCGGCAATTGACGGCACGGAGAAATACCTGTTCCGGACCGTCGACGGCCAATTCATAGAGTCCGTTCTCATAAAAAACGAGGGGACGGAGGAGGGACGGCTGACGGCCTGCATCTCCTCGCAGGCGGGATGCGCCATGGGGTGCCGGTTCTGCGAAACGGCCAAGCTCGGCTTCATCCGAAACCTCGAGGCCGCGGAGATCGTCGACCAGCTCTGCCAGGTGCGGAGGGTCTCGGGGGTGAGGAACAACAATATCGTGTTCATGGGGATGGGCGAGCCCTTCATGAACTATGACAATGTCATGCGCGCCGCTGAAATCATGAACTACTCGTTCGGCTTCCACGTTTCCGTGAGGAAAATTACCGTGTCAACGGCGGGCGTGCGCGAAGGGATCGAGCGTTTCATTGACGAGCGCCGGCCATACAACCTGGCCATCTCCCTGAACGACACCGTTCCGGAGAAGCGCGAGCGGATCATGCCGGTCGAGCGTAAAAGCCCGTTCGCAGGCATAGCGGAGCTGCTCAACCGCAAGTTCCCGGCATCCCGCAACCGGCTGACCGTCGTGTACGTGATGCGAAAGGACAATATCTCCGGCGAAGACGCGAAACGACTGAAAAAGATGTTCCGGTACGGGCGCATCAAGCTAAACCTCATACCGCTGAACCGGGGGTCCCATGAATTCGAGGTCCCCTCGGACGCGGAGACCGCGCGTTTCATACGGGAGCTGGAGATCATGAACATACCCATCACCGTGAGAAAGAGCTTCGGCAGGGACATTTCCGGGGCATGCGGCCAGCTCTCGGGACGTAAGTACGCGGAGGGCGGGGGATGCGCCATACAGGACGTGTCAGAGGATAGTATTTGACTTTTAGCGGCATATCTATAAAATCGAATGATGGATAATCGAAAGGGATACGGATGGGATCGGTGATGCAGGCATTTCTGGACATAGTAAAAAAAATATTCAACTGGGTCATCACTCACAAGAAGATCGTATTCATATACGTCCCGGCCGGGACCATATTCCTGGTCGTCGTCTACGTAACAGCGATATTTTTCATGTGGCAGTCCGATCGCGAGGCGGCCTTAAAGAAGCTGGTTAAATACAAGCAGCTGATCGACCGGACCGAGGAGCTGAAAAAGGGTTACACCTATAACTACAGCGACGTAGACGTCTCCGCAAAGGTAGTGGACATCCCCACCAGGATCTACGACCGGAACAACGAGATCATCGGCGAATTTTTCGAGCAGAAGCGGGAGATCGTGCCGTATGACTACATCCCGGCCTGGCTCGTCAAGGCGGTGATTGCCAGCGAGGACCGCGATTTCTACGGGCACCGCGGGATCAGCTACCAGGGCATCGCGCGGGCCTTTTTCGTGAACCTCGTCCATTTCAGGGTGGTCCAGGGCGGGAGCACCATCACGCAGCAGCTGGCGAAGGTACTCTTCACCGACATGGAGCGGAACGTGAAGCGGAAGATCTACGAGGCCTTCTGCGCCCGGGACATAGAGAAGAGGTATGACAAGCAGGATATCATCTCCATGTACCTGAACCTGATCTATTTTGGCAACGGCGCCTACGGCGTCGAGTCGGCGGCGAAGATGTACTTCGGGATCTCGGTAAGGGAGCTCTCCCAGGTCGAATGCGCGATGATCGTTGCCACCATCTCGAACCCCAAGCTCTATTCACCCCTCTCGGACCTTGATTCGTCCCTTAAAAAAACGCGCCGTATCCTGGATTCGATGTCCGACGCCGGCTACGTGAAGAAGGCGAGCGTCCCGAAGGCCTACGCGGCGTTCATCCGGAAGTGGGAGGTCGTGTTCGACGAAAAGGGGAAGGCGGTCTCCTCGCTGATCGGCAATTTTATATTCAGCTCATACCGCGTCAACCGGGCGCCGTTCTTCAACGAAAGCATCCGGCGCGTCCTGGTCGAGAAATTCGGTGAGGACGCGGTGAAGCGGGGCGGGCTCAAGGTGTATACCACGATTGACGGCGAGAAGCAGGACCTCGCGACCGCCGCGCTGAAGGCCGGGATCGCGCGCCAGCGCGACTACCACATGAAGATGGCGGGGCGCATGAAGGACGTCATCAAGGCGGACCAGGAGATGAACAAGGCGCGGAACATCGAGGGCGCCCTCATCTCGATCGACCCGGTCACCGGTGAGATGCTCGCCTACGTGGGAGGGTACGAGTTTTCCGCGAAGAACCAGAATGACCATGTGGCGCAGATACGGCGCCAGCCCGGCTCCTCGTTCAAGCCGCTCGTGTACGCAGCGGCCATCGAGGGCAAGGACATCAATCCATCTACGGTGTTCGTGGACGACAAGGCCACGTTCAAGGGCGGCTACATGCCGCGAAATTATGACGGCAAATATATCGGCGAGGTGATCGTCCGCGAGGCGCTCAAGAAATCGATCAATGTCGTGGCGGTCAAGATCCTGGATAAATCCGGGTACGACGGCGTGTTCGGGATTTTGAAGAAAGCGCTCTATCTCACCGACCCCGAGGTCAAGGAGCGGTTCGGCAGGACCCTCTCGCTCGCCCTGGGGAGTTACGAGGTTTCACCGCTCGAAAACTGCGTCCTCCATTCCGTGCTGGTCAACGGCGGGGCGTATGTCCTGCCCTATGGTGTCAGGTACGTGAAGGACTATAACGACAACATCGTGTGGAACAACGAGGAAGAGATGTTGAAACTGGCCGACGAGCGAAGGAAGGATGCGGGAACGATAATTGATCCCCTGGCCTGCGCGGTGACCGTTTCGATGCTGCGGAGTGTTTTCGAAGAAGGCGGCACGGCCGCGGGCGCCTTCAGGGGCGCGAAGATCGATTACCAGGTTGCCGGCAAAACCGGCTCCACGACGAATTACAACGATGCCTGGTTCGTGGGATATACTTCGAACCTTGTCACCGCGATATGGGTGGGGAACAGGGAGGGCGCGATATCGCTGGGCGCCGGAAGATCCGGCGGATCAGTTGCCGCTCCCGTGTGGGTGGAATACATTTCAGGCGCATACCGCGGCGACCGGCCGGATGACTTCAAAGTGCCGGAGCAGGGGCTGGCGATGGAGACCATTTGCCTTGATTCGGGCGAAGTCGCCGGCAGGAACGGGGAGTGCCCCCGCGTCGCGCGCGACGTCCCCTACTATTCAGGCACGGAGCCGGGCCAGTTCTGCCGCCTTCACACGGGCAAGGACAAGGCCCCGGAAGATGAAATTCCAGCCTCGGTCAAGGAGGGTGCCCGATGACACAACGAACGGTCCAGTATCTGTCGCTGATCGTGATCGCATTTTCGTTCGCTTCTTTCCGCTGGCCGGTCAACAACGGAACGGTCACCTCGACCTTTTGCGAGTCCCGGTGGGACCATTTCCATGACGGCATGGACATGACGTCGATGGACGGCAAGGTCTACCCCGTCGAATCCGGCACGCTGATCTATTACTGGGACAAGACGCTTTTCCCGCTGGATAACTATCCCGGCGGCGGCAACTATAAGATCCTGGAACACCGGAACGGGCTCTATTCGGTGTACATGCACCTGGAGAACGGCCTGTCGATGAAGAAAATCTACACGACGGACGATCCGGTCGGTCTCATGGGAGACACCGGGCATTCTTTCAGTCGGCATATTCACTTTTCAATCGGTAAAGCGGCCAGTGCCCTCTCGATGAATCCGATGAAATACCTTCCCGCGCATCCCGACGACAGGGCACCGGTCGTATCGGAGATAGCGTTCCGCATCGGCGATAAATACGTTATCGTGCGGGACAGGGCCCACGTACGCCTGACGAAGCATTATCCGCTCCTTGTGAAAATAACCGATTCCATGCAGGGCAGGGAGAACCTGGGCATCAATACAATCTCGGTCCTGTTCAACGGGAAAAAAGCATACGAGATGGAGTTTGACGAGCTCTCGTCCGCCAAGGGTGTGTTCACGATCCAGGGCAAGGGGTTCGACAGTCTCTACGATAAAAAGGGATACTATAAAATCGAGGGACTGGTGTATGCCGAGGGCGAGAACATCGTCCATTTCACTGCGGTCGATTATGCGGGCAACACCACCGAAGCCGAATTCACCTTTACCGTTCATCTTGACATGGATAAAGGGTAGATTGAAGCTGCCTGAAAATTACCTATCTTGAACATGCACAATTGAAATGGATTCTATTCAGATTAATATTTTCATCATCGTGCTCTGCGCAATGTTCTCCGCACTGTTTTCAGGTTCGGAAAGCGCGCTCTTTTCACTCAAGAAAGCGGATATCCACCGCTTCTCGCATTCGAAGCATCGCTCCGAGCGGGCCATACACAGCCTGATGAAGAATCCCCAGGCGATACTGATCACGCTGCTGATCGGCAATCTTTTCGTGAATCTCGTCATGTCGACGCTTTCCACGGACCTGTTGCTCGAGCGCTGGCCGGAATGGGGCCACGTCATTTCCATCGCGATCATGACGCCACTGCTTCTCATTTTTTGCGAGATAACCCCGAAATTGATGGCAATTAACTCTTACGAGTATGCGTCGAAGCGGGTACTGCCGGCCATACGGCTGTTCCACGTCCTCCTGGCTCCGCTTCGCATGGTTCTCCTCCTCTTCACCGGCATGCTTATCCGGGTCTTCAACCTCAACATGACCCACCAGAAGATCACGAAGGACGAGTTGGGCATGGCGGTCAGGATGGGAGAGCAGCACGGCGTGCTGGGAAAGAACGAGGGAACCTTCATCAAAAACGTTCTCCGCTTTTCGAAAAAGGACGCCTCCAACGTCATGTTTCCCCGGAATAGCGCGGTATTTCTCCATAACGGGATGCCCGTGGACGAAGCCATGGCGGTGTTTCTCTCGCACGGCGTTATCAGAATTCCGGTGTACGAGGGGGATCTCGATCACGTAATCGGCATGGTCGATTCGCGTGACCTCATGCTCTGTTATCTCGGGTACAGGAAGGCACGGACCATCAACCGGTTTGTCCGTGAGATAAAGTTTTTCCCTGCCACCCGGGACCTGAACGATCTCCTGAACGATTTCCAGTCTCAGGGCATACAGATGGCAATCGTAGTCGACGAATACGGCGGTACCGCGGGCGTGGTGACCCTGAACAAGCTCCTCTCCGAGCTGATGGGCCGGGACATGACCAGGTGGGAGGACGATTCAAAGCATGAGATACGGAGGGTGGACGAGCGCGTTTCGATCGTGTCTGGAGAGATGCAGATCGATGACTTCAACCACGCGTTCGGTGAGCGCCTTGAGAGCAGGAACGCGGATTCGGTCGGCGGCTACATTATCGAGCAGCTGTCTTATATACCGAAGCGGGGAGAGGTCCTGAATATCGAGGGCCATGTATTGAGGGTCCGGTACATACGTAAGCACAAGATAGAGACCGTGGAAGTGATAACGAGGACGGACCAGGAGGAGCTCATATAATGGCACTCATCCTGGCGCACTATATTCCATATATCGTGATCATCGGGGTTCTGATAGTACTGTCATTCTTCTTTTCCGGAACGGAGACAGCCCTCCTGAGCTCGAACCGTATCCAGCTAGACGGAAGCGCCCGCCAGGGAAACGGCTCAGCGCGGCGTGCGCTGGGCATTCTGGACAGGCTCGATGACGCGCTCAGCATGACGCTGATAGGGAACAACATCGTGAACATCTCGGCGTCGGCCCTCGTAACCTTTATTGCGACAAAAGCCTTCAATGCGAATGAGCCGGAGCTCCTGCAGATAACGGCGGTCGAGACCGTCCTGCTCCTGATGATCTGCGAGCTGGCGCCGAAGGTCGTGGCACGCTCCCACCCGAACGAGTTCCTCGCGCTACTGTCCTACCCGATCAGCGCGCTGATGGTGGTGCTTAAACCGTTGCTCAGGCTTTCGCTCGCGTTCACGGGTATGCTGAAGCGGAGGGGGCCCGCGGGCAGCGCGGCGCACGTGATCGTGCGGTCGCGGGACGAGATCGACACCCTTTTCAAGATGGGCGAGGAGGAGGGAATCATCGGCGAAGAGCACCAGCAGTACGTCTCCGAGATACTCTCTTTCAGGGACATGGCCGCGGGCGAGATAATGACCCCCACCATCGACATCAGCTCGGTCGAGCTCCAGCAGGGCATCCGCAGCCTGGCGGAGGCCTTCGTGAAGACGAAATTCACGCGGCTCCCGATATACGACGGCCGGGTGGACAACATCATCGGCTACGTGCTTTACCGTGACGTCCTGAAACAAAGGAACCTGAAGAAGATCGCGGACGTCCTTAACAAGGGACACTACGTACCCGCCACGATACGTATCGTAAACCTCTATTCCGAGATGGTGGAAAACCTGATCCCCATGGTCTTTGTCGTCAACGAGCACGGCGCCGTCGTCGGTATGGTCACGCACGAGGACATTGCCGAGGAGGTGGTGGGCGAGATACAGGCGCGGGACCAGTCCTCCGGGGAAGAGCTGATTACCGCCCTATCGAGAGAACGGTTTTTAGTAAGCGGAGGTCTCGATATCGAATATTTCATGCACCGGTTCAGCGTTCCGATAGAGAAAAAAAGGTTCGAGACGCTCTCCGGTTTCGTTGCCTACCGGATGGGAAAGATCCCGAAAAAAGGAGACCGGTTCGACTACGACCGGTACACCTTCATAATCGACGAGGCGACGGACCGCTCGATCGAGAAGGTCATCGTGCAGCTGCGCAAAAAAAAGAATCGGCTCAGCGGACCAGCATAGGGCCCATGTCGTCTTTGCCGCCCAGGATGTGGACGTGCAGGTGCCATATGACCTGGCCGCCGGCCGTCCCGTTATTGATGATCACCCGGTATCCCTTTTCTGCCAGGCCCTTTAGCCGGGCAATTTCCCTGACGGCCAGGAACAGGTCGGCCACGATGGAGGCATTGCCCGCGTCCAGCTCTTCGATCCTCTCGACATGCTCCTTGTGTATGACCAGCACGTGCACCGGGGCCTGCGGGTTGATGTCCTCGAAGGCGTACACCGAATCGTTCTCGTAGACTTTTGTCGACGGCGTCTGGCCGGCGATGATGTTGCAGAACAGGCAGCCCATGGCGGTTCCTCCAGCGGTGGCGTTGCTTCATATGAACGGTGTCCGCCGAAAAAAAAGTCAAGTACAAATCCTGCGTGTAGCGCGTCCCCGATATGTATTGACAGGGAGGTGCGCGCCGTGCGACAGTTGTCCATGCGGACCATCGACGATATCAGGGTAATTCTGTACAATCGCGGGGATCGGGACAACCCGATCGCCCGGCGGTTCATTGGTCTTCCCGGCAGGGAGCTCGTCGAATGCGATGGCGATGAGGAGATGGAATCCGCTGCGGAGTCACTGCGAAAACGGGGCGTCGCGTCAAAGGAGGTCCTTCTGCTGAAGCCGTTCCTGGGCAGGATGTACCAGAAGTGCCCCGGGTCCCAGGAGATGATATGCTGCAACTACCGCCTGGTGAACATCGGGTTCAACTGCCTCTTCAACTGCACCTATTGTTTTCTCAATTACTATCTCAACTCCTACGGTATCGTCCAGTTCATAACACCCGTGCCATCGCTCGCCGAGCTTAAAGGGGAGCTTACGGCGGAACCGGATAAGGTCTTTCGCGTCGGCACAGGCGAATTTACCGATTCCCTGATGCTCGATGAAATTTCCGGGATAGGGAAGACACTGATTGCGGAAGCTGCGCAGTACCCGAACCTGTTCCTCGAATTCAAGACCAAGTCCGACACTATACGCCACCTCCTCGGCATCCGGGATAAGGGCAACACCGTGCTGGCATGGACTCTGAACACGGAAAGAAATATCGCGCAATACGAGGCCGGCTCGGCGTCGCTCGATAATCGGATCCGGGCTGCCGCAGCCGCGGCCGGTGCCGGTTATCTCACCGCGTTTCACTTTGACCCGATGATCGAGTATGAAGGCTGGATCCGGGACTATTGCGAGATCATTGACGTCCTGTTCCGTGCGGTGGAACCGGCCCGCGTCGCCTGGATTTCGATGGGCTGCTTCAGGTACAGCCGCGGCTTCAGGGAGATCGTCCGGGACGCGTTTCCGGGGGAGCGTCTCACGGTAGCCGAGATGTTTCCCGGCCAGGACGGAAAATTCCGGTACCTGAAAAGCAAACGGGTCAATGCATACCGGGCGCTCCTCGGGCGCATACGGCACTACTCGGAAAAACCGTTTGTCTACCTCTGCATGGAGTCCGCCAGTGTATGGGACGCTGTATTCGGCATTGAATATCGCTCGTCGGAGGAGTTGGAGCTGGACATGGGCGAACACCTGAAGAAGCTGTTCTCCGGGCAGTGCATCGTCCATGACAAAATCGGGACCGGTGGCGGGAGCCAGTGAAAATAATTGGCGTGGTCATGTTATTTTGTTGACCAAAATTCATGATCGTGTTTTATATTTTTTGAGAAATTACCGACATGATGCTCGTTCTGTGCGATAGGCCGTAGAAAAATAAAAAAAGCCGCACATATCGGATAATGAATTTTTGAATCGTGGCGTTTACATGATGTCTTTCTATCCGCGTTCGCATGGGCGGGAAGGGCGTGAAAACTGTTCTGGGGATATATCGTTTTGGAAGAGAGAGAATACCGGGAAAGCCAGAGGGAGCTGAAGAATATAACTGAAATGCTCGATCAGCTGTACGCTTCCGTCAATATGGATGGCCTGAAGAAGAGGATGGATGAGCTCCAGCAGGAGACTCTAAAAGAGAATTTCTGGCAGAACAAGGAGCTGTTCACACGGACAAACCAGGAGATCAGCAGTCTCAAGCGGCGGATCGTTCCCTTTGACGATCTGAAGGGAGAGCTCCAGGGAGCGGCCGAGCTGTTCGACATGGCGCTGCAGGAACGTGACAGCGTCGTGCTTGACGAGATATGCGGAACGATTGCGTCGTACAAGAAGAAATTCGACGAGCTTGAGACGATCGAGCTTTTGTCCGGCGATGATGATTTCAACAACGCCTTCATCACCATCCACCCCGGTGCAGGCGGGACCGAGTCCCAGGACTGGGCAAACATGCTCTTCCGCATGTACTTTCGCTGGGGAGAGCAGAAGGGCTTTGCGGTGGAAGTTGTGGATTACACGCCCGGAGAGGAAGCCGGGATCAAAAGCGCGATCATGCTTGTCAAGGGCGACTATGCCTTCGGGCTGCTCAGGTCCGAGCGGGGCATACACCGGCTGGTGCGAATTTCACCGTTTGACGCGAACAAGCGGCGGCATACCTCGTTCGCATCGGTCGAGGTAATCCCCGAGGTCTCGGAAGATATCGATATAGAGATCAAGGAGTCCGATCTGAGGATAGATACGTACCGCTCCTCCGGCGCAGGCGGACAGCACGTCAACAAGACCGATTCGGCCGTGCGAATCACGCACCTTCCCACGGGCATCGTGACGCAGTGCCAGAATGAGCGGTCACAGCACAAGAACAAGGCCTTCGCCATGAAGGTGCTGAAGTCCCGGCTCTACGAATTGAGGAAGCGGGAATTCGACGAGAAGCAGCAGGAGAAGATAGGACAGAAGAAGGACATATCGTGGGGCAACCAGATACGCTCCTACGTGTTCCAGCCCTATACCCTGGTCAAGGACCATCGGACCGGGGAGGAAACGGGCAGCGTCGATTACGTTTTTGACGGGGACATCGACCGGTTCATATATGCATTTTTACGGGGGAAGAAAACGGGCGATACTGGGCTGCCCCAGATATGATCGCACCGGGATCGAGCGCTGCATGAAGGTAACGGTTCAGCAACTATCTCACCTTTTTCAGAAACACGGGATCGGCATCGAGGTCAAGTATTTCGAAGACGTCGTCATCAGGGGTAACTGCTATCTCTCGACGGACCTGGTCCTCTCGGCCCACCTTCCGAAACTTATGGAAAACGATATCAGCGAGCTTGAAGTGTTTTACAGCCCCGTCCTGTACGAGCACCTATCCCGGGAGTTCCCGGCCGAGTTCCGGAAGCCGTTCGGAAAAATGCGCCTGAGCGAGATGGACAAGCTCCTGGAGGACATCAGGAACACGAATGTGCATTCGAAACGGAAGCGCTTCATTCGCGTCGTCGGCGACATCTACGGCGTCGACAGGACAACGGGGAAGCGTGTTATTCTCCTCCGGCATAATGAGCCGCTTGATTTCAAAAAATGGAACAACTTGAAGAGGGACATGGACCGGAACCAGTCGTTCCTCTACCGTAACTCGGAGATAGCGATAATTATTTTCGTCGACCTCAAGGTTGGCAGCCAGAAGGAATACGTGGAGCGCTTCAGGATCAATACCGACCTGATCTCGCTCATGGTATCGCGCGGCCAGGAGCAGGCGAACCTCCCGGCTCCCGATTTCATCCCCACCGAAGACGTTATCTCGGTAACGGAGCCGGACGGGCTGCTCGAGGAATATATACGATCAAATGCACGGTTGATAATCATCGGGGAAAAACTCGACGATTCTTACAAGCGCGCCCTCCTGCAAGTCCGCAATTACGATAAATTCGTCCGGCTGATGGTCGTGCCGGCGCTGGATCACAAGAACGTGCCGGATTTCTTTAAACAGGTTAAAATGGTTTACAATTATGACCGCTGGCTCTAGCATGGACGGGAGTTGAAAGGCGTCACGGCGTGTAAGGCCAACCACAATCGGAGCGATCGAGTGAAAAACAAGTTGTCGAAATTTCTACAGCCGATGGATTTCAGCAGCGCGATTGAAAAAGAAATCGGTCACATAGACTTCGACTCTGTCATGCCGGACCCGTCCCGCAAGAAGGAAAAGCGTTTTCTCCGGACCTACACGGCCGACGGCCTGTACGAGATAGTCACCCGCGTAAACCTCGCAAAGCACCTCGCGGAACTCGGGTTCAACGATCTCAGGGTAGGGATCGATGTCGACGAGTCCTATGTCCACTACATGAAGCTGTACGACGGCGCGATAGACCCCGATAACATGCTGCTGGACCTCCGTCTGAGCGAATCGAGGTTCGTGCCGGAGAAGAAGTTTTTCGAAGATGAAGCATACCACGCCTATGATATGATCGTGATAGAGTGGCTCTCCGCCCAGAACCCGCGGAACCGATTCGATAACGGGAAGCCGCAGCTGCCCGGCCAGAAAAGTCCGGGACTGGGAATACTCAATTACTGTTTTGAAATGATGTATATCGTCGCGAAGGACGTTATCAAGGACGGGTTCCTGGACATCCCGGACCACGTGCACGGCGCCATAATGTATTCGCGGAAATTCAAGTTCTTCGATCCCGCGCACGAAGGTGCGCTCAGGGCCATGATGCGCGACCTGAGCAAATTTTCGCTTGCAGACATTTCCTGGGGGATAATCACGAAAACCATCATCGAGGAGTACAAGAACGAGCCCCAGCCCTATGCCCCGTCCGAGCAGGTGTTCTACGTTTCCGACCGGATGCGTGAATACTTCCGATCGAAGAAGTATATGTCGGTGTACAACAAGTATTACAAGAGAAAGCGTTTCCGCTTCGAGTACGACGAGATGCTGAAGCGGAGACAGAAGATCCTGGAGAAAAAAAGCATTCTCGACCTGTAACGGGTCGCCCCTACAACTCCCCGGGGCCGATTCCCGGGCCCTGGAGCGAGTCTATGCGGGAAAGGGCCGCTATGCTGTCCTTTATCCCCCGTGCGTCCGCCTCCAGTTTGCGCAGCAGTTCGCGCCGTAGCCGGTGCAGTTCCCCGATGTCGCGCCTCAGGCTATCCCTTAGAACAATAACCCCGAGCGCCTCCGCCTCCTGACCGAGTGAAACGTAGAGCTGTGCGCGCCGGACACCGATGATCGAGCATAGTGCGTCTTCAGCGTGCGCGATGTCAAAGTCGGCGAGATTGACAGCGTCGATGATGAGGCAGTCATCGCGCGTGAGCTCCATCACCCGTTCGAGGTTTCCGGATTTTTCGTAGTGGAGTTTGTCGGATTCGCTGAGCAGCAACTTCTGCACGAAGTCGAGCTTTTTCTGAAGATCACCGGTCAGACCCGCGACCAGGGCCCTGACATCATCCCTCAACGCTGAAGCTGCCCTTGGCCCCGACGCTGGACTTGTCAGACGCCGTTTCGTTCGCGGAAATCTTGTCCCATGCGTCGCGCAGATCTTTAATGAGCTTCAAAACGTTCCTGACCATTTCGGCGTCTTTTTTAATATTGGCTTCAAGCAGGGCTTTTTTGAAATAGAGGTACAGGTTGAAGAGGTTCTGGGAGATTTCACCGCCTTCCTTCATGTTCAGGGAGAGGAGGAGTTCGGTGATGATGTCCTGGGCCTTGATGATATTGTTGTTCGCGACATCGTAGGTCTTTGGATCCATATTGTCGATCGCAATGTTAAGGAACTTGATGGCCCCGTCATAGAGCATGACGATCAGTTTGCCCTGGTTCGCAGTCGTGATCTGAGTTTTCTTGTATTCATTGAAAGGATTCTTTTCCGGCAGTGCCATGAACTCCCCCAGATATCAATTTGTAATGGGCATTAAACCAGGCCCTCGCGGAACCAGGGTGCGGTTCGCACGGGGAGCGGCGTGTCCTCATGGTAGTATCGTCAGAAAGCATCAATAACTGAATCATTATTTGCACGGAAGTTCCGCCGGGTACTGATTAATGCACATAGCGGAATCAATGATGCGCCGGTGCTATTTTACGAACGCTGCCTCTATCCTGTGTAAAATCTCCAGGTATTTCTCCTGCGTCTTCAGTACGATTTCATCGGGAAGCGGCGGCGGTGGGGAATTTTTATCCCATGTCGTAGTTTCCAGGTAATCGCGGATGTACTGCTTGTCAAAGCTCACGGGAGACTCCCCGACACGGTACGATGAGCTGTCCCAGAATCGGGAGCTGTCCGGCGTCAGAACCTCGTCAATCAGTATAATCTCATTGTCAACGAACCCGAATTCCAATTTCGTGTCCGCCAGTATAATACCCTGCCGGTCAAGGATGTCGCGCGCGAATTCGTAGATGCGGAGCGTGATTTCCCCAAGCCGGTCTGCCGTGTCCTCGCCGAGCCTGGCGCGCATCACGTCCACCGGGACGTTTATGTCGTGCCCCGAGTCCTCCTTCGTCGCCGGGGTGAAGAGAGGGGCTTCGAGCTTCTGGGCGAGCTGGAGTCCGGCGGGGAGGGCAATGCCGCATACGGAACCGGTCTCGCGGTAGTCCTTCCAGCCTGTGCCTATAAGGTACCCCCTGGCAATGCACTCGAAGTCCACGCGCTCGGTCTTGCGGACAAGGACCGACCTGTCCTTGAGCTCGGGATGATCGCAGAATGGTTTGGGGAAGTTGAGGTAGTTGTCATCTACTATATGGTTCTTGACAGACTTTATGTTTTTGAACCAGAGATTCGATATCTTGTTTAGCAGTATCCCCTTCCCGGGGATACCATTGGGAAATACGTGGTCAAACGCTGAAATCCGGTCGGTGGAAACGATGAGGAGGTGCTCCTTGTCCACCGTGTACAGGTCGCGGACCTTACCGCTGTATTTTTTCTTCAGGCCGGGTATTTTAACATTAACCAGTGGTTCCATTCGACAGCTCCGGATTTTTCATGGGAAGCCATATGCATCACTTTTTGCCATGGATGTAATGGCAGGTTTGTATCAAGCCATGGCGACATATTTTTTGTCAAGGAAAATGATTAAATTTGGCAACTATTCGTCGCCAATCTATCCCCAGAACATGACAGAAGGGCCAGGGGAACAAGGATGTAACCATGCATGCCGTCCTGGAAGGGTAGTATGGAAATACATTGACAGGAGAGGGTTTACATATTGTTGTTATTCAATATGAAGGAATCATCGTTACTACGACTGAAAACCCGGGCGGGCGCTTTGTGCGCTCTCGCACTGGTGCTTTCCGGAGGCTTTTTCATCGGACGGGGAGCGGGGAGCCGCCTCATGGAGGGGATACTCCTGCGCGAAACCAGGTTACCCCTGCTGCTCTCCAGGCCCGTATACCAGTTTTACGATATCCACACTCTGCTCAACAGCAATAATCCATTCAGCCGGCTCAGCGGTTACTATTCCCTCGTCGACGCCAGCATGATTGACCAGAATTTCATCAGGGAGCGGTATGCCCGCGAGCAGGTGCCGGTCATCAGGAGGACGCTCCTCTGGGTACTCGCCCGGTCGAAGGACCGGTATGCCGCTCTGCGAAGCTATGCGTCCCTGTACGATTCCAGCGATGACGAGATGAAGCGTGAGATACTGGTGCAGATGAAGCGGCTGGACCCGGCCTTTCACGGAGAATTCATAAAAAAGAAGCGCGTTACCGGAGGCGGCAGGCCCGGCAGGTGACATTTTATTCTTGTCAAAGGAGCGGGTCTGTAGCATATAGGGACAAATGAAATGGGGTGCCCCATGGACAGCAAACAATATATCGAGCAATTGTGCCGGGACGCGAAAGCTTCTTCCCGGGCGCTCGCCGTTTATTCAACAGTCCGGAAGAACAATCTGCTCATGGCCATCGCGTCAGACCTCAGGAAAAAAACGGATTATATTATAGAGGAAAACAGGAAGGACCTCGCTGCAGCCGAGAAAAACGGGGTCGGCAAGGCCATGTACGACCGGCTTCTTCTCAACAGGGAGCGCATCGAGGCGATGGCGGTCTCCATCGAAGAGATCGCCCTCATGGAAGACCCCATCGGACGGATCGAAAAGATGAAGGTCAGGCCTTCCGGCATACGCGTCGGCCAGATGCGGATACCGGTCGGAGTGGTTGCCGTCATCTACGAATCCAGGCCGAATGTTACCACGGACATAGCGGCGCTCTGTATAAAATCCGGGAATGCCGCCATCCTTCGCGGAGGCAAGGAAGCGATCCATTCCAACACGGCGCTCCACCAGGTGGTACGGCAGGCGCTCGCCGGTTCCGGCGCCCCCGGGGCGGCGGTATCGTTCATTGACCGTGCCGACCGCGAGCTCGTGCCGATTCTCCTGAAGATGAACCGTTATATCGACATCGTTATACCCCGGGGCGGGGAAAGCCTCATCAAGGCGGTAACCGAGGAATCGAGGATACCCGTAATCAAGCATGACAAGGGCGTTTGCCATACCTTTATCGATGCCGGCGCCGACGAGGAAATGGCCAACAGGATCGCAGTCAACGCGAAGGTGCAGCGCCCCGGCGTATGCAACGCAATGGAGACCCTGCTGATCCACCGGGATTACCCCCGGAAGGAGTCGCTCCTGAAAAGCCTCCTCGACAACAACGTGGAGATCCGGGGATGCGCCAGGACGGCGGCGATTGCGCCGGGCAGGGTGAAGCCCGCCGCGGAAGACGACTGGGGCAGAGAATTTCTCGACCTGGTCCTGGCCGTAAAGGTGGTCGATTCGATCGACGAGGCCCTGGACCATATCGCACGCTACTGCTCGAACCATTCGGAGGCGATCGTTACGAACGACTACCTGAACGCGGAGCGCTTCCTTCGCGAAGTGGATTCGTCAGCCGTCTTCGTCAACGCTTCAACGCGCTTCCATGACGGCGGCGAGTTCGGACTGGGAGCGGAAGTGGGGATCTCGACCCAGAAGCTGCACGCGTACGGCACCATGGGCATGGAAGGGCTGACGACTTTGAAATACGTCGTCTACGGCAAGGGCGAGGTGCGGTAATCCGTGAAGCTCGGTATCTTCGGCGGGACCTTCAACCCGATACATTACGGCCACCTGATCAACGCAGAGATACTACGGTCCGATTTCAACCTCGACAGGATCATCCTCGTGCCCTCCAGGCAGCCGGTACACAAGAGCCTTGACGGGAATGTTCCCGGAGAAGAACGGTATGCAATGGTTGCGCTTGCAGTCGGCGGTACGAAAGAAATCGAAGTTTCACGTATTGAAATTGACAGGGAAGAGCCCTCGTATACGATTACCACTGTCCACGGGCTGCTTGAACTCTATCCCGGCAGCGAGCTGTACCTGATAATCGGGATGGACTCGCTTGCCGAGCTTGACCGGTGGCGGGAGTCGGGCCACCTGCTTGAGCACGTGTCGGTCATCGTGATGCGGCGTCCCGGCCCAGAAGCCCCGCCGGGCGGCGTCCCGGTAACGGGGCGCATTCATTACGCGGAGAACCCGTTGATCGATATCAGCTCCACGTATATACGGGACAGGCTTCGCGCCGGTAAATCGGTGCGATACCTACTCCCGGACGCCGTCATTGACTATATTCAGAAAAAGGGGTTGTACCGGAATTGAGAAGGAGAGTTGTCATTATAGCGTGCGTCGTGCTCGCGGCGCTTGCCGCATTGCTCTTGTACCAGTGCCACGGCATGAAGACCAGGAACGCGGTCGACAAGCTGATACAGAAGAAAAAGATAATCAACATCCTGGTGGCGGGAAGCAACAAGCCGAACGATCACAAGCACAAGTTTTTCGCGATCGTCAGCATCAACCCAGACAACCGCCGGGTCGGGATCACCTTTATACCGCCGTCGTTCAAGATCCGGCTTGACGACGACGGTGACAACGTCGCCCGGATTGACGAAGTGGTCGTGTTCAATTTTAACCGGCTTCGCTATTCGCTCCAGAAAGACCTGCGGCTCAACATCCCCTTTTATATCGAGCTATACGCCTCCGATGTCGAGAGGATCGTCAACCTGATCGAGGGTGTCGATCTCTTTGTTCTCGACCAGATGAGCGGGGCCGCCGCCGGGTTCGGCGTCAGCTATTTCGACGGGCGCAAGGTCGGACGTTACATCAACACGGCCGAGCAGAACTCGATCTACCTGAAATACGACCGCATCCTGGACGTCCTCATGACGCTGTACCGCGACCGTGAGCGGCTAGAGCGCTTCATTACCATCGAGTTCATAACCGTCATGATGAAAAGCCTGCAGACCAACATGCTTCCCCAGGAGGTCCAGCGCATCGCCGATATCATCTTCAAGGACGGGGACGTGATGGCCACGGTCCTGCCCGGGTTTTTGAGCGGCGGGTATTACGTAATTGATGACATAACCTTCCGCATCTACGAGAAGGAGTTCCTCGCCCAGCTGATCGTGGACAAGAGCGAGAAGGAGATCGACTCGTCGATCAAGATCAGGATCATGAACGGGACGGACGTCCCCGGTCTCGCGCGAAAGATGCGCGAGAGCCTGATCCGGGAGGGGCTGAACGTCGTTGAGTTCGGGACCTCTCCCTACCGGAAGATGGCAAAGTCGGTCATCATAAACAAGCGCGGGAACGTCGAGGCCGTGAACCGCGTGGCCGAGCTTACCGGCATACAGAACATATACCACGTGATTGACAACACGCAGCTGCATAACGTAATGATAATAATCGGAGAGGACCTGGCGAAGTGACCGAACGCGTCGAACTAACTGACAGTGACCTGATCGAGATGTTGCGGAAAAGCGCTCTCCTGCTTTCCGACAAGAAGGGGCTCGATGTCGTCATGATGGACCTCCGCGAGGTAAACTCCTACCTCGATTATTTTCTCATTGTCACCGGGAATTCCCGGATCCACTGCCGTGCCCTGGCGCGGGAGATGGAGAGGTTCATCCATTCGCAGGGCCTGCGGCAGCGTAACAGGCCTGATTACGAGTCGGGATGGATTATCCTTGATTTCAGCGAGGTCATCGTGCACGTGTTTACCTCTGAAATGCGTGAATACTATCAGCTCGAGAGGCTCTGGGGCGACGCGAGGAGGATATCATGACCGTGACCGGTACCGGCACCGCGGCGCGGATCGTGGCGCTGCTTCTGATAGTAACTGCGGCACTGGCCGCGTCCTGCACGAAGGTCGAGAACTCGATGCAGGGAATCAATCCGGAACACATCAGCCGGCAGTTTTTTGAGACCTGGAAACGGAAGGACTGGAAGGCCCTCTACCGGATGACTCATCCGGCTTTCATACAGAAACTGAGGATGCAGAACCAGTCCCCGGCCGACCGTGCGCTGGATGACGAGGCTCTTTTCGTGCGCGAATTCACCCGTACCCAGTCATCGCATCCCGGTAAAGTGCTCCGATCGTACGATATCCTTTCCATATCATCATACCATTCCGGGGACACGACGGTATGGGTGGACGCGCTGGTTAACGGCTCAAAGAGGAAGATTCCGCTTACCCTGGACGGACTGACACTGAAGATAGACCTTTCCAGGATTGAATAGACGCGTGTGCGCCGGCGATGAGCGGCCCGGCGCTGCAGATACTGCAGGAGTGACGAGATGTCGGACTATAACCGGCAGCACGGACGGAACGTCGACAACCGGAAAATTCAATTCGGGGAGATTGCCTCGTATCTATCCACTGAAGGCGTTTTCAACGAACCGGGCTTCCGTTCGGCATTGCGCGTGTCCCTGGAAAAGCTGAAGAAGAGCGGAAACAAAAACGGACGCTTTGCGGAGGCGGTCAACGAGTGGCTTTCGATGAACCTGCCCGAGGTGATCGAGTATTGCGAGGAGCGGGCCGCGACCGGCTCCATTCTGAAGATCGTGAACGCAGCGCTGGACGAGGCGGGGAATTTCGGCCTCGCAATATCGGCCGGGCACCTGAAGCAGGTGGTTTCCCTCATCGGATGCGGTAACGGCGCGGCCGGGGATAAAAAGACCGGCCCGGACATCAAGCGGAAAAAGATATTCGACGCCGCGCTCAGTGTGTTTGCCCAGAAAGGATACCATAATGCGACGATCGACGAGATCGCGGCGCTTTCCGGCGTGGGCAAGGGTTCCGTGTACCGCTATTTCAAGAGCAAGGAGGACCTGCTGACGCAGCTCCTTACCGAGCATTACGAGAACATCATCGGCAGGATTAGCAAGATATTCTCCAGCGAGCATGACGTCCTGAAGCAGATCCGGGAGATGATCGAAGTCTGGGTGAAGTTCATAGAGGAGAATTACATCGTCTACCAGCTGATCCAGAGCGAGGCCATCTCGGGCAAGGCCGGGGAGGCGACCATGTTCTACGATTATTTTATAACGCAGTTTCCCATGTTCAAGGACAGGATCGTGTCCCTCAACCGGGAGAAGCGGCTCAAGACCACCGATTTCTATACGGTTTTTTACGGGACACTCGGCCTGATCGACGGCGTTGTCCACAAATGGTTCAGGCGGGGGATGAATTATCCCCTGAGCGATGAGATACCGGTCATCCTGGAAGTCCTTTTCAACGGATTCGTGGGCGAAGGGCAGACCGGGGAGCAGTTCTTTCCGGCAGGGAAAGCCACGACAGGGGGGTGAGTGACCGTGCTGAATATCGACATTACTGAGCAAAAAGAGGTCCTGGTGCTTGCGCTGAAGGGCGACCTCATTTTCAACGAGCTCGACGAGGCAGACCGGATCTTCATGGAGAACCTCGGGAAAAAGCCGCGCGCCATCGCGCTCGACTGCAAGCGGCTGATGAGCCTCGATTCATCAGGCCTCGGCCTCTTCATACGGTTTTCAAAAGAATCGGTGAAGGCGGGGGTTCGCCTCATTTTTATGAACATCACCGATCACGTCTCGACCCTCTTTGACGTGTCGAAGCTCGACACCATGTTCGAGATACTGCCAGAGGATGAATTCAGGAAGCAATATCCGGCCTGATACGCGCAGCGGGACTTCCCGCTCGCCGCGGCATCATGTTCGCGGCGCAGCTTCCAGCGACAATTCCCCGTCTATTATCCAGGCGATGCCCTCCTGTCTCATCAGGCGGACGGTCAGCACGCCGCCGCATGATTCTGCTACCGCAAAGGTGTGCGGTACGCTTGATCCCTGGAACATGCTCCCGGGATTGCAAATGATGCCGTGCGCGACGCGCGTCAGGACCGGGACATGGGTGTGGCCGAAGAACAGGAGGCGGGCCCCGTGCCGGACCATGAGGGCCTCCATCGAGGCAAAATGCAGCTTCCACCGGTCGGGGCCCTGGTACGGGTTGAGGTCGAGACGGTGCCCGTGAAGCAGGAAGGCCGTTTCATCGCCGATTGTAACCGTGCGCGTATCAGGATAATCGGCGGCGCCGTCCTCGTTCCCGTAAACAGCATGGAGCGGGATTCCGTTTTCCCTGGCAAGGGCCGCAGCCTCGGCCAGACCGTCGCCTAGATGGGCGATCGCGTTATACCGGCCGGACGCCAGCACGGACCGCATGGCGCCGCTGTTGCCGTGCGTATCGGAAAAAACGGCCCATAGAACGCATTCGTTTTTGGTTTTCATGGCGCAAGTCTCCCGGTCGCGTACATGAGTATTTCATATGTCGGGATAAAGGCACACATACAGCATACAGGATACGGGAAAGAAACAGCGTCGTGTCAAGATGAATTTGGGAATGGCTGAGATGATAAACAGACTCCCTCGTGGAGAGGGAGTCTGTTTCAGATGAATTCTCCCCCGGTTATGCTGCCGGAGCGGCTTTTGCTTTTTTCTGTTTTGCGATGAACCATATAATCGCAAACGCGCCGACACCCACACCCAGGATGATTAGCCCCAGTACGGGACGATATGCCACCCATGCAATTGCAATCGTGACGAGAGAGAGAAGCAGCGCCACGATGAAAGCCAGGACGCCGATGCCCATGCCAAGGATATTTCCCAGGATCGGGACTACATCGCCCAGCGTCGAAATCGGTTTGAAAATCATCCCTATGCCCAGGGCCATGAGAATGAATCCCCCGATGCGGACGAACCATGTTCTCATGGTATTCTCTTTTTCCATCTGGCTGAACATGGCGTTGGCGGAATGCTCACCGGATTCGAGGCGGTTGATCTCTGTGCCGGTCGTGGTTTTGTAGGGTTCAAACGTATCGCCTATTTGTTTCGAGACAATCGATACCATCTGGGGCCTGACAATCGAATAGTTAATCCTCATGTCTCCGATCTGCGGATCCGATGGATTGGCGCCGACATAAATTCCTTCATTAAACAATTTCGATCTTCCTTTTACATCGGCCGGCAGTTTATTCAGGTTTTCCTGCCTGAGAGGCAGGGCTTCGGATGTCGAGATCTGGTTGATCAGGGACGGGGTGAGCCTGAAAGCCCCGAGTTTCACGAGCTTTGCTACTACGGTATTTCCTTTATAGGGCATGCCGGGATTGTTATGCCCCGATTTTTTAAACTTGCCGGAGTCTATACGGTCTGATGCCCAGTCCTTTTCATATGTATATGTCGTTTTAGTTTCTTCGCCGCCGCCTAATTTTTTTTCTTTTTTAGAGCTGGTGACTTCTTTCCACTGGAACATCTCCACATTTCTGTTTAATTTAATGCCCTGCTGACTTATTCCGAAGACGTTGTCCGATAGAATTTCGTTAGTTACCGCCTGGCCGGACATATGAACAAGCTTCGCGTTGTTCACTGCATCGAACGTGTCGGATTTTACGGAAACTACGGCGCTTAATCCTTCTTCAAGGCCTTTCGCGGTTTTTACTGCGCAGCCCTCGTTGATCCATAAAACGGGAAATGCTGCGATAAACATTACGAGGCCGACAAGCACGCCCTTGATGGATTCCATGAGACGGGAACCCAGCCCCTGTGATGTTACCTCGGTAAAGGAATCATTATTCTCGCCTACCATATTGAATCCTCCTTTTTATTTCAAAAAACCATGTCAGAGTTTATGCTTCAGCTCCTTCAATTATTAAACACGATCAATGATGGTTCATTATGAGCTGTTAAATCATGTTGAAGGGACCTTTACGGACCTGGTTTTCGATTATGTAGGAAAATTGATAAAGTATGAATATGCAACGGTCAAGCAAAATACAGAATCTGACAATAAATAATAAAATAAATGGAGATTTGTTCAATGTTTCAGCAGGTTAAATGAATTCATTCACGATTCCAGTATGGTTTCCGGGTGACGTCAGTGAACAGTTGATTCGGTCCTGCTTTCAGTAAAAAAAACAAGATACAGAAACACCGCATATGCCGCGACTGCGGTTACGGAGAGGGCTCTGAAATAAAAACCGAGGGGCGCGATCAGGATCACGATGATCCAGTGGAAGAGTATGATCCTTCCTGAGTTGAGGCGGATCGGGAAATCACCATGCCTGCAAATAACGGCGAGCCCGCTCAGGTTCCAGCCGTAGAGCGAGATGAGTGCGTGCAGTTTCAGGAGTAGTTTGCCCCCGGGCGGCTCCGGGATAAAATAATACAGGAGAATATAGGCGACTCCGGTTACTGCGGTCATGATCAGGAACAGGGCGCCTGATGCCAGGAGGCCGCGGGGCTGGCGGCGGGCGCCCGTCTTCACGTAGAGCCCGAAAACAAGAAGCACCGTGAAAAAAAGCGTCAGGGCGATCATCAGCTCGGCCAGGAGCAAGCCTGCAAGTATGAAGAGGAAAAAGACGATCACGCCGAGATTTACCGCCCAGAAGCTGTATTCCTTGAGAACAGCCACGGCGCGGCCCTCGTTATTCCCCATCATGCCGAACATGAGCGACATCGAGATAAGGGAAACGGGAAACGAGAAGCCGAGGAAGAACACGTCCAGGACCAGCTTCGGCGCGGTCACGAACCGCGCGTACTCATGGTTGATTATCACCAGGGACGAGACAACGAGCCCGAGCGAGAGGCAGAGAAGGGACGCATGGTGGAATTTTGCCGATGTCCCGGCCGATCGTTTGAAGAAGTCGGCGGGGAAAAACGAGAAGGACCGGACGCGGACCGTCTCCACGATTACTGCAAGCGCGATGGCAAGGGCAATGGCAAGGGGATACAGCCGGAAAAAGGCCGAGAGGGCATAGCAGACGGAAAGCAAAAAAAACGCTCCGGTCCGTAACGAAAATGACTGTTTTTTTTCAGTATGGATGAGGATGAGCGTGCCACCGCTGCAGAGGTTGAACAGGAAGATATGGAGCCGCTCGAAGTTTATCCCCGGCACGAACAGGTGAAGAAAACCGAAGAAGAGGGCTGCCGTCATGGTAATGAGCATTACAATTTTAATCGATCGTTGCATAACGTTCCCCGAATCGTTGCTGTTCTGCTGCACGCACGGCGGTCACCGGTCAACCGGGCCCGTTCTGTTTCCCCAGGAGAGCGCGAAACGCGCTCCCGATAGAAACGTGCCTGAACCTGTACCCGGAGTCAATAAGCTTTTGAGTTGAGACTCGGGTGCTTGAGAGGAGCACCTCCCTGCCCATCTGCCCGAACGTCAGGCGTATGAGGCATGCCGGAAGCGAGAAGGCCGCGGGCCTGCCCAGCGCCCCGGCCAGCGACTCGACGAATTCCCTGTTGCGGGCGGGCTCCGGCGCGGCGACGTTCACCGGCCCGCTGATCTCCGGGTTGAACAGAAAGTGATCGATTGCCCCGATCATGTCGTCCATGGATATCCAGCTGATGTACTGCGTGCCGCTGCCGATGATCCCTCCGAGGCCCAGCCGTGCCGGGGTCAGGTAGCGGCCCAGCGCTCCTCCCTGCGGGTGGAGGACCACACCGATCCTCATGAACACCACGCGTATGCCCCGATCGATCGCGGGCCGCGCCGCTTCTTCCCATGCGGCGCATACGCCGGAAATGAAGTCGCCGCCGCGGCCTGCGTCTTCGGAGAGGAGCGAGTCGCCCCGGTCCCCGTAAAAACCGACGGCCGAGGCGCACAGGAGAGTGGCCGGCGGTTTTTTACATGCCGCGCATTGTTCGGCGATGAGCCGCGTTCCCGCAACCCGACTTTTAATTATATCTGATTTTTTCCCGGCGGACCATTTGCCGGTTCCGATCGGCTCGCCGGCAAGATGGATCACCGCGTCAGTGCCCTCCAGCGTATGATCGAACTCCCCCCTGTCAGGGTTCCAGTGCGCCTCGTCCCTGCGCTGCGGAACTCCGCGCACCAGCCGGGTCACGATGTGTCCCTGTGTCGTAAGATACGGGACCAGCCCGTGCCCTATCAGCCCGCTTGCGCCGGTCACGACGACCGAGATCGGCTTCCTTCCGCGGGAGTGGACGATGTCCTCGCGGATGATCCGGTGGCGGTACTCAAACATCCTGTCAAGCTTTCTCCGGATGAACCCTCCCATGAGCATGCGGCCGGCCCGGCCGCCTCTCAGCCGGTACCTGATCTCGTCCTCGAGCGCGCAGGAGGATCCTCCTTCCGGGATGAAGCGGTGCGTGTGCTGCCAGTGAGAGAAGGGGCCCCGTTCCTGCGTGTCGATGAATTGCCGGCCCTGTATGAAACCGCTGTGGACGGCGGTCCATCGGATCTTGAGAGGCCCGGCCCTGATGCGGAAAACGGCGCGGGAGCCTTCACCCGGCGGGGCGTCTTCCCCGACTTCCACCCACTCCCAGGGAGGGGCGAGCCGCTGGAGCGCGCCCGGCCGCAGGTGCCATGCGAAAAGCTCTTCAACCGGCGCGGGGAAGCTCGATCGCTTGAGAAATACGTCGGGTTTCATCGCCTGTTCAAAATGTCAGATAGGGCCTGGTCGATATGAGGGAACTTGAACACGAATCCAGAGTCAAGCAGGCGGTACGGCAGGGCCCGCTGTCCCTTGAGGAGAAAATCGCCAAACTCCCCGAGGGCTATTGAGAGCATGAAACCGGGCGCCGGCGGGACAAGGGGAAAGGTGCCGAGAGCACGGTTCAGGGCCTTTGTGAGCTCCCGGTTCGTGACCGGGTTCGGGGCTGTACAGTTCACCGGTCCCCGGACGCTCTTTTTTTTAAGGAGATGGAGGATGATCGAGACAAGGTCGTCCTGGTGTATCCAGGAAAACCACTGCTTTCCAGCTCCGAGCCGGTTGCCCAGCCGGAACCTGAACAGCCGCGTAAGGATACCCAGAGCGCCGCCCTCGGTGCCGAGCACGATGCCGAACCTGGTGATTGCCACCCGTGCCCCGATCGCCTCCGCTTTCATGGCCTCGGCCTCCCATTCACGGCACAGGGTAGCGAGGAAATCTTCCCCGGGGATGTCTGACTCGTCAAGCTTTTCATCGCCATGGAAGCCGTAAAAGCCGACGGCCGAGGTCGAGATAAGGTAGGTGGATTTACCCTTCCTTTTCTTGATCGCGTCGACGACATTCCTGGTTATGAATAACCGGCTGTTAACGATGTCCAGTTTCCTCTGCCTGCTCCACCTGCTAAAAATGGATACGCCGGCAAGGTTTATGATCGTGTCGTGCTCGGCAAGTGCGTCCTGCCACGCGCCGGGCCTGGATGCGTCCGCCGCGATGACGGTGACGCCCTGCAGCGGTGACGGCCTGGCGCGGGGATTCCGCTCGACCACCGTAACGGTGTGCCCATTTTTCAGCAGGGCCTCCGAGAGCTTTGTCCCGACAAAACCGAGTCCGCCAGTGATGAAGACTTTCATGTTGGTACTGCCTCTCTTTAATCAATGTTACGTGGACGGCATTGTGCGATAATGATTACCACGCCCCCGTATGATGATCTTACACTAGTATGCCTGTGGCTTCAAGGTTTTTTATGTTTTGGAGGAGAATTATCGCCTTTTTTCCGGACCTGCTGTTTTGGACTGTTACTTTTTCAGTAACAAGGAGTTGTTTTGAAATTACTAACTCTTTGGTTGAAAGACTGACGTGTGTCAGGACATGACGCCGGCAGGCGGTCATGTTTCAATAGAACGCCCGAGCCGGCATTAATTTACATTGACTGGCGCACGGCCATCCTGTCTTATGCGTATGGAAGCCTGATCACTTTGCTTCGGGATAGTGCTATGAAAAAAATTGCAGTTGGCGCAGCGGTTATCGCATTGGGATTGACCCTCTATTTCGTGTGCGGCTCGCAGGATGACGGCAGGGACGATTCGTCCTCGCTTCTCCTTGACTCGGCTGGAGAAGGGACACCGGCCGCGGACACCCGTGACGATAGCACCGGCGAAGGAGCGGGTGAGGGCGGCGTGACGGCAGACGATGAATCCCGGAATAAAATTACCGCCGATACCGTAAGCTTTTTTCTTGATCGGGAGCGTGCGAATTACACCTTCCCGGTAATGGGAAATTTCAGGAAGATGTCGGCAACCACCGAGATGACCGGATATGTCGCAAACTTCGCAGCGAAGTTCGATGTGATCCAGGCAGGGGACCAGTCGAAGCTTAGCAACGTGATATCAATACTACTGCCTACAGACGTGAGCCCTGGCACGTATACCGAGAGATCGTCCAACTTCATGGTCCAGTTATTCGGCCAGGAGGCCGGTACGCTCTATAACCTCGACCAGAATTGCTCATTCACACTGACGGTCGACGAGTGGGGCGGACCGGGCGGCAGGGTGCGGGGGACTTTTTCCGGCGAGCTTAAAGCAGACGGGACATCGACGATAATCAGCATCAGTGACGGCCGGTTCGAGGCGGGCATCCAGTAACTGGAATTATTTGTTTTACCGGGCTATACCCCGGTAATTTTATCGGACAGTTGCTCTTTCCTCTTGACTTTCTGGACAAAAATTAAAAAAATTTTCGAAGATAGTAATCTCGGCCCCTGGCCTTTCATTTTGTGAGGAGCATATGCCCTGTAATCCCCTTGTTCATTTGATGAGCCCGAAATCCATCGCCACGGTGGGTGCGGGAAACAATTTCATGAAGATGGGCACCATGCACGCCCTGAGCATGATCAAGGACGGCTACCAGGGGAAGGTGTACCCCATACATCCCCGCGATGAATCCATACTGGGCCTGAAAGCCTATCCGTCCGTAGAAGCGCTCCCGGAAGCGCCGGACCTGGCGTTCCTTGTCGTTCCATCAGTGGAAGTCGTGCGCCTCATGGAAGAGTTCGGCCGGAAGGGTACTCGGAGCGCGATCATCATAACGGCCGGGTTCGGCGAGATGGGCGAAGAGGGTCGGCGGATGCAGGACAGGCTCAACGAGATATCCGCACGGTACGGCATCCGCTTCCTGGGCCCCAACTGCATGGGAATCATCAACACGGCACTGTCGCTGAATACTACTGTCATGCCCTACACGCATGGACCGGGCAGCATGGGCCTGGCTTCCCAGAGCGGCACCTACGTAACACAATCGATACCGTACCTGGGCAAGCACGGTATCCGGTTCAGTAAAGCGATCAGTGTAGGGAACAGCGCCAATATCGATATCATTGACGCGCTCGAGTATCTCGGCGAGGACGAACAGACGAAGGCGATTTCCCTCTACATTGAGGGGATCAGGGACATCAGGCGGTTTATCGAGGTGGCGCGGGCCATCACGCCGCACAAGCCGGTCCTGGCACAGTATATCGGCGGCTCGGGCGCCGGCGCGCGCTCCGGCCTGAGCCACACCGGCTCGATGGCCGCGCCTGATCACCTGTACGAGGGCCTTTTCAAACACACCGGTATCGTGAGGGTGCATTCCATAGAGGAGCTCTACCATTACGGGAATGCACTCGCGATGCAGCCCCGGCTTGAGGGCAGGCGCATCGGCGTCCTGACGAACTCCGGAGGCCCCGGCTCGGCGATAGCCAACGCGCTGGAAGAGGGCAGGCTCGAGGTCCCCGAATTTTCGGCGTCACTGCGGGAGAAGCTGAAGCCCCTCATGCCCGCCCACGCGCCGTGCGGCAACCCGGTGGACCTCACCTTCAGCATGGACATCGAGGTGCTCTCCCGCAAGATCCCGGAGGTCGTGCTGGCAAGCGGCGAGGTGGACGCCCTCGTTATCCACGGCGTACTGCGCTCCGGCTACATCAGGGCGGCATACGATCATATAAAGAGTTTCATCAACGATGCACCGGTCGACGTTCTCCTGAACAGCCTGCCCAATTCCTCGGAAGGGAACGTCTCGATTGCGCGCTTCGGCAAGCCGATCTCCATATCCAGCTTTTACGACAGGGACGACGATTACACGACCGCGTACGAGGACAACGGCATCCCGGTGTTCGACTCACCGGAAAAGGCGGCCGGCGCGGTAGTCTGCATGAACAGGTACCGGGAGGTGCTTCAGCGGAAGCCCTGGAAGCCGGCAGCTGTCACGCAGCCGCCGGCAGATGCATTGAAGCTGGTCGCAGCGTGCACCGCGAAGGGACAGCGGAACATGGACGAGCACGATTCCAAGCTGTTCCTGGACGCATGGGGCATCCCGGTCACCCGGGAGGTGATCGCCCTCAGCGAACAGGAGGCCGCTGCCGCGGCAGAGAGCATCGGCTATCCGCTTGTCATGAAGGCCAGTGCCGCTGATATTTTACACAAGACCGGCAAGGGGCTCATCCGACTGGGCCTGAAATCGCGCGACGAGGCTGTCTCCTCCTACCGTGCGATCCAGGAGGCGGCCGGGGCTTTCGTCCCTGTCATTCTCTACCGGATGGTGAGCGGGGACCGCGAGTTCGTAGCGGGCATCGTCCGCACCCCGGGGTTCGGACCGAGCGTAATGTTCGGCCTCGGCGGTATTTTCACAGAAGCCCTCGGCGACACGGTGTTCAGGCCCGCGCCACTGTCCGAGGAGGACGCGGCGGAGATGGTCCGCGATATCAGGTCGCAGAAGCTTCTCGGCCGGTTTCGCGGTATGCCGGAGGTCAATATCGCGTCCCTCGCTCGCGCTCTACACAGGCTTAGCCTTATACCGATCGCCCATCCGGAGATCGGCGAGATCGATATCAACCCTATCATTATTGAGGGTGCGGAGCCGGTCGCCGTTGACGCGCTTGTGGTGTTCGGAAACAAAGGGTGAGACGCGGTTACAGATCCGGGAAGCTCATATAAGGATGCTGCCCGTCCGTTTGCGTATGGTCAATTATTTACCGGATCCGGAAAAATATCATTGCCGAAATGCAGAAATTACAGTAGTTTAGTATTATCTGAATATTCGAGAGTACACTATGCCGATATATGAATTTTCCTGCGAAGCCTGCGGCGAAATGTTTTCCGAGATACGCCGCATGGGCGACGACAAGGGTGTCCCGTGCCAGAAATGCGGGTCAACAAATACGCGGAAGATGATCTCATCCTTTTCATCTGTCACCTCGGGCTCATCGACTGATTGCCCTTCCGCCTCGAGCTGCTCCCATGCCGGCGGAGGCGGGTGAAGGGTCGGACACTAGGCCCGTGCGGCCTTACAGCCCCGTAATCCAGCTTTTGACGATCCCGTCCATTACGACCCTGGCCTTGTTCGTCCAGGCGTAAACCCCCGCCATGGAGGACTTGCTCCTCCGGCCCGGGTCCGCATCGTACTGCTCGCGCGCTGCGATATCATTGATGAAAATGACAAAGGCCATGTTGCGCATCGAGGACGTGTACAGATAGCCTGCCATGGAGAGAACGTAGTTTATGGAGCCGGTCTTGGCAAGGACGCGGAGGGCGGTTTCCGGCTCGTCCAGCCTGTTTGCGAGCGAGCCCTCCCACCCGGAGGCGGGAAGGAGGTAGCGGTATTGTTTCCCGTTGTAGTCCTGCGCGTCCGCGTATACAAGAATGGCCATCATCTGCTCAGGCGTGATCCTGTTCCGGACCGTGAGCCCCGACCCGTTGACTGCGCGGAGGCCCTCCCAGCGTACCCGGTCCAGCCTCCCGGCAAGATACGCGAATACCGTGCGTGATGACTCGTCGACCGGCAGGGCATGGCCGGAGAGCTTCTTTGCTGTAGAGAGCGACATCAGCTCCGCCATCAGGTTGATGCTGTAGGTGAGGGTGATATCCGTGATGGAGGTGAGGGGAAGCCCCTTGTGCTCGATTATAGTGGAGGCGCCGTCAGGCATGGTCCCCGCTTCCGGCCGCGGGAGGCGTATTCCCCGCATTGCGCACATCGCGGCGAAGGTGCTTGCTGTATAGAGCGCCGGATTCTTCACCGGGAGCCTGTCGGTCCCGCTCTTTTTTTCATCCGGGGAGAGGAGCCATGATTCGACCCCGCCCGAGTTCCGGTAGGCGAAGGTGATGTTGTCACCGAGCTTTTCGCGGGAGAGAGCGGCGCTGTTGACCGACAGGCTCGGCGTAAGCCAGAATCTCATCGCGTTCGTGTTTCGGTCCTGCTTCCAGTCACTTATGACCGAGTTGTAATCGAGGGAGAGGGCGCTCAGGCCGGAGTTATACGACATGTCCGGCTCCATGGATCTGTCAATGCTCCCGGAGCTGACGAGGGCGGACTCGTCATACAGGAACCTGCCGGACACGGACGATATTCCTTTTTCCTTCATGCAGTCCGCCATGGCCATAAGGTCAGACATGGTAAGGAGGGGGTCGCCAGAGCCCTTGAGGTAGAGGGCGCCCTCCAGCACCCCATCCTTAATTGACCCCTTGTAGCCGAGATATGTCTTGAAACGAAAATCCGGACCAAGTACGTTCAACGCTGCGACCGTGACCGGAATCTTGGTGGTGGACGCGGGAATGAAGGCGCTTGAGGAGTTATGGGCGGCGATCACTTCCTTCGCGTCGAGGTCGAAGAGCATGAACCCAATATGCTCGGGCGGGATGCCGCTCATGAGGGCGATCTCCTCGCCGGAGGCGGGTCTGCCGCCGGCCAGGGAGATATCGACATCGGCCGGCCTGAATCCGCAGCCGGCACCCATGGCCGCGAAGGCCGTCAGGATCGCGGGAAACAGTACTCGTGAATTGAATGACACTTTTTTCTCCTTGCTGTGAACCTGCAACAGGTATGGTGACGGCAGGGCGGTGATCGGTCAATTAAAATTGGGTTCTTGCAGCGAAAATGAGGTGACAGATCCGGCGAGCCCTGCAACAATAAACCCCTGCCGCCGGACGGACGGATAGTATGAAACAGTATGAGTATATCGAGGCTGACGATTCGTATGATATGGCCGTGGAATGGATGCGGAACGGCAATATCGACAAGGCAATCGCCTCTTTCAAACACGCTATTGAATTGAACCCGCGCTTTACCTATGCCTATATCATGCTCGCCCGCGCCCATGCTTCGAAGAAGAATTTTACCGATGCGGTGCATGTTTTAAAAAAGGCCACGCACGTTGACCCGGATTTTGACCGGCTGCCGTATCTCATGGCGAAATACTCGTATAAAAACGGGGACTATAAAAACGCCCTGCTGTTCATCGACAAGGCGCTCGAGATCGACGAGAAAGAGCTCTACCTGCTGGCAAAAGAGGTTATGGAAGTGATGTATCACCGCAGGTAGAGGGCGACGCCCTGAAGCGCCGCCCGGATGGATTTTCAGTAAACCGTTAGAAGGTGGCGGTTACCCCGAAAACCAGGTAGTGGAAGAGCGAAAACGTGTAGACTTTCTTGTTACTGGCCCCGCCTTCCAGGATCCGATACCCGGTCCTGATCGTCACGTAATCGTTGATATGATACTGGAGAGCAGCCATGATGTCTTCGGCACGTCCCTGCGGCCCCACCAGCCAGTCCGCGTCAAGCAGGAAACTGAATTGCGGAACAAACATCCACTGGAGCCGAACGTTTATAAGTGGCACGAACCCCAGGTCCGGCCTGGTCGTTTTAAACCCCATGCTGTCGAGCCTCATGTATGCGTCACGGATCTTGCCGGTGAGCCCAAGGCCGAACTGCACCCTGTCGTTGCGCACTATATCGTACCGGTAGGTGATACGGAACGAGTTGAACTTGAAGGTACCCTTGATATGGGCGCCGGGCAGGAAGAGCCTCTGCCGGAACAACAGGAAACGGTCCGAGCTTCCCTCTGACTCGATTTTAAGGGGCGCTGCCAGCAGGGAGATCGTGTGGCGGCCCTTGATGGTATAGCCGGCGCGTACCCTGAGGAAGTACCAGGGAGCCGTGTGCAGCACTCCGGTAAAAGAGAACCGGGTACCGTATTCCCCGTTTATCCTGGCGTCATTTTTCCCGGTGAATACGGGACCGGTTTCAACATCGAGGAATGGTCCAGCCTGTAAAGGCAGGGAGATAGCCGCGGTCAGCAGCAATGTAAGTATACATAGTTTCATTTTATACTCCACGACCCATAAATTAATAAAATTAGTAACTTCTAAAATATAACCAATTCACTGCTGCCCGTCAATGCGCTAATAATATTTTTGTTGCAAATATTGTATAGTATTCATTGCATTGAAACAAACAGGGTCATGGCTGCGATTAGACGCATGCAGCCCGACAGGGGGCTTTCGCGATCATCAGCATATTCCTTCGGAGAACGGCCAGCTAATGAATAAAAATAAAATAGATGATTTGATGGAATACCTGGGCAGCTTCGAGCTCAAGGGATTCACCGGGGCGGAGCGGATGAATTATCTGAATTTCTCCCTGGACCGCTTTCTCAAGACGCTCGAGCTCTTTCCCGAAGGGATCAATGCGAACAGCCGCGTCCTGGAGCTGGGAGCGAGCCCCTATTTCATGAGCATGCTGATCGAAAAAACTTTCGGATGCTGCCCGGACCTTGCGAATTATTTCCACAACCAGAAGTACAGGGAATCGAAACAGGTCCTGGTAAGCGAAAAGCACAATGACAGGCGCAGTATGGCTTTCAAGAATTTCGACGTAGAGAAGGACCTATTCCCGTATAAAAAAGAGTCATTTGACCTGGTGCTATTCTGCGAGATCATCGAGCACCTCACCGTGGATCCGGTGCATTCACTGGTGCAGATTAACCGTCTCCTCAAGAAGGGCGGGAGTATGATCATCACCACCCCGAACGCGCTCCGGTACGAGAATATTGCGAAGCTCATCCTGGGAAAGAACATCTATGACCACTATTCCGGTTACGGCGCGCACGGCCGCCATAACAGGGAATACACCCCGCACGAGCTGCGTCTTCTGGTCGAGGCGCTCGGCTTCAGCGTAACGCGTCTCTACTCGAAGGTGACCGGCTCGATTAATATCGAGGGCCTGTCAATCAAGCGCTTCCGCGGGCTGATACAATTCCTGACCACGAAAAACCGGGGAAGCAATATCTTCCTGCTTGCCCGTAAGGAAGCGGAGACCGGACCGGTATATCCCGGCTGGCTCTTCGAAAGCATGCATACATCCCCCGGGAAAAAGAAAAAGTAGCCGGGACACGCCCCGGGCGGAGATACGGCCGGCAGAGCTTGCCATGAAAGAGCCTGGACACTGGTTTATCTACATGCTGGAATGCGAGAACGGGTCGTTCTATACAGGATCGACTGACGATATCGCACGCAGGTTCGATGAACATGTCCGGGGTACGGCAAAGGCGAAATACACGAGGAGCTTCAGGCCGGTGAGGATCGCACGGTGCTGGCGTCTTGCCGGCACCCGCGGCGAGGCCCAGAAGGTGGAGCAATCCATCAAGCGGCTTGATCGTAAAGCTAAGGAGGAACTGGTCGCTGACCCGGGCCGTATCAGGGACATCATCAGGTACGGGGCCGATTTCAAGATTGATTTGTATGATGCGTCAGCCGGTGAGCAGGAATTGCGTGACATCACCCGCTACCGGCCTGTCGATGGCGATACCGCTGGCAATCCTTACCTCGATGAGGTCGTCGACCTGGTCAGTGCGGGCCGGCGGGCCGGACCTGACGTCCTGCTGCGCGACCTGGCGGAAAAGCGGGGCGAGCTGATAACCCGGTACGCGTTTTCGATACCCACGCCCGACATCATGCGGGAGATCGTGCGGCATACTCCCCTGATCGAGATAGGCGCGGGGAGCGGTTACTGGGCCATGTGTCTGAGCGGGGCCGGTGCCGATATCGTCGCCTGCGACAGCAGACCTCCCGGAGAGCATGCCCCCTGGGATCCGCTTTCCGGAAACCGCTGGTTCGAGGACGAATGGTTCAATATCATGGAGGGAGACGCCTCAATGGCTGGGAGGTACCCGGAACGCACCCTGTTTCTCTGCTGGCCCCCGATTCATGATTCCATGGCAGCGGATGCGCTCTCCTGCTACCGGGCAGCGGGCGGAAAACGGCTTATATATATAGGCGCCCGGGGGTCCTCCGGTGATGAGGCCTTTCATCGCGAGCTGTCAGCCATGAAGCCGGAGCTTTCGATAGGGCTCTGGTCCTGGCCGGGTATAGACGAGAGGTTGATGATTTACAGTTTCTAGCTCAAACACGTTGTCACGGAGCACTCTCCGTGGACCTCACCCTCTCGGTCCGCGCCGAGCGTTTTTCGGACCTCCTGTCCGCGCTCGGCGTTGCGACCTCCTGTCGGGAACCTCTCCCGTTGAGAGAGTGGGAGGCTGCAATAAAATTGATTAAAGCCTTCCCCCCTTCTCCTTGGGGAGAAGGGGGGATAGAGGGGGGATGAGGTCAGAAGAGCGCGGTGCGCGGCGCGTGGGCGGGATGTGGTGAACCCGATGCCAAAAAAAGATGATACGGAGAATATTCCCATGATAATAGAACAGATCCTGGTGACCCACATGGCGGTGTTCTGCTACCTGGTAGCGGACGAGGCTACGAAGGAGGGTGTGCTTATAGACCCTGCCGGCGACCATGAATTGATCGCGAAGGCAGTGGAGAAGCGCGGTGTGAAGATAAAATATATTATCAACACGCACGGGCATTTCGACCATACCTCCGGGAACGATTACTGGGTGAAAAAGACGGGCGCGCAGCGCCTTCTTCACGAGTCGGACGTGGCAAAGCTCGGCAGCCTTACAAGCAGGTTTTTCACTCGCACCATGGGCGGGAAGACGTCCCCGTCCCCGGGCGGCATCATCAGGGAGGGCGATACCATCAGGTTCGGGTCCTGCTCACTCAGGGTTATCCATACGCCCGGGCATTCCGAGGGGAGCGTGTGCCTCTACACGAAGGGGCATGTTTTCACCGGAGATACCCTGTTCACGGAGGGTATGGGCAGGACTGACCTGGCAGACGGTTCCGAGCGGAAGATCATGGATTCCATAATAAATAAAATCCTCTCCCTCCCGGACGATACCGTGCTATGGCCGGGGCACCATTATGGCCGCAATCCCACATCAACGGTACGTGAACAGAAGCGCTTTTACCGCTGATCCTTCCGGTATCTCACCTGGCGGGTAGCTTGAGCGCGTTCTCGAGCATGATCTCCGCGCGCATCTTCTCGTGGAATGAGTACGAAGTGTAAAACTTGAAGTAATTGTGCTGGAGCGCCGAGAGGTCGGCGGCCGTGACGAAGGGGTTGAAGTCCTTTCCCTCGGCCCTGGCCGCAGCGATGCTCTTGCCCACGGCGCGCATGTTGCTCTTCGTGAATCCCTCGGAGCGGCGGCCGTCCGGCATGGTGACAGTGTAGATGATCTCCCTTGTTTTGTGGTCCATGACGACTGTCATGACGCAGGGCTGTATCTTTTTCTGTATGTCCTCGATGCGGATGGAGTGCTCCGGGTCGAGCCTGGTAACCGAGAAGTTCATGTACATGTCTTTCTTTATCTGGTAAATCTCGACCGGGTTTTCCCTGTTCGCCAGGGCCGATTTCGGGTTCTGGGCGACAACCTGCGCCGTGACGTTTTTCGCGAAGATATAGAGCCGTGTCAGGTAATCGAACAGGAGATCGGCCGGCTTGCGGTAAAAGAAGAGGGAGCCGCTCTCGTCGAAGACGTAGAAATATGCGAATTTCCGGTCGCTGTCGAAATAGATCCTGATGGCCGCCGGGCCGGAATACTCCACCATCGTCTTGAGGAAGTTCAGCTCCTTGATGCTCTGATCGACCTTGATCGCGCTTTTCAGGCCGTAGTTGAAGGAGAGGCCCATCAGCATTTTTACCTCGGAATCGCTCGTGAGGGTATCGATGACCGTGGCGGTGCCGCTCTTTTTCGAGTAGAACACGAGGTACTGGTTGCCCATCATGGTGATATAGCTTCGCTTCGCGTCCGGATCGCTGTTCCTGAAAAAGTCGAAAATATCGCGGACGAACGATTTGATTCGCATGAACTCCTTGGCCGAGCTGAAGGGAGAGGAAGACACGATGTTGACGGCGCTCTCGAAGTCGCTCTTCGTCACCAGGCAGCCGTTAAGCACGCGCACCAGTATCTGCAGGAGGTCCATCTCTCGGCTGAAGACCTCGAACTTGGTCGATCCCCAGCTGTCGTGATACAGGAAGAAAATCTCCTCGATCTTGCGCGAATATTTCGAGTACAGGTTGAATATGATATAGCTCATGACCGGGTAGGGGTCTTTCAGGTAGTCTTCCCGGAACGCGTTGATCTTCTTGAACATGAAGTTGGTGGATATGTCCGTGATGAGCTCCCTGAGAAAGTTTGTTTCCAGGCTGTGAAGGCCGGTATCGATCTCGAGACGCGTGTAGTCCTTCTTGAACAGGCCGTTCAGGCTGATCCAGACCGCGAGCCCGAGCAGGGTCTTGTCCTTGTGGAGGATGACGATGTTCGGATGGTTGTCGACGATCAGTCGCTTTGACAGGAACCATGTCTCGTTACCTTTCTGGTCCCGGACATATTCGATCTTGAGCAGCTTTTCCGGGGGGTAGTTCTTGAACGCAAGGGTGTTGTCGATCTTGGTGTCGGAGACCAGGAAGTGGGAATAGATCTTCCGGCTGATCGCCTTGATCTCCTCGTCGGTGAATTTGTGCTTGACCTTGTGCTCCTCGATGTTTCCCAGGATTCGTCGGTACTCCTGGAGGACGAACTTCTTTGCGTTATTGAGGAGCCTGCTTACTGGCTCGATGCTCCAGTTGTGAAAATCGTCCATCTCCTTGATCTTCGCCCCGGGCCAGCTCCATTTTTTCACGTACTCCAGCATGACACGCGCCTTGTCCGGGTTATACCCGTCCTCGGGCTTTGCCGAGAGGTGACGCGCCAGCATCGGCTCCACTTTTAAATAAAACGAGGTTTTCAGGACCTCGAGCGCGTCCTTGTCCTTGACGATCGAGCTGTAGTAGTCGTACACGTAATCGAACATGATCACGTAGGCGTCGATTTCGTGGTAGCCCATCTTGCCGTGGTGTATGTTCTTCTTAATGATGTTGCAGATGAAGGGGTTGTCCATGTAATTGTTCAGGTACCGCTCCAGGAGGCCAAGCTTGATGATGGACTTGAAGGGGTTACCGAGGGATTTGAGTATCTGGAACAGGGCTGCCGCGAGAAAGTCCTCTTGTCCGATGCCCGAGACGTTGCCAAGATCGATGAACTGGTCAGCCAGGGCGGTCTTTTTCGCCGCCGCGAGCCACCGGTCATAGGTAGCATCGTCCGAATCGGAGGGTACGACCCACCAGAAGGGCATCTTGCCGTTCAGCACGATCGAGCTCCGGAGGAACTCCTCCTTCAGCAGGACGCCGATGGATGAGCCGGAGACCTGCTCGTCGTCGTCGGCGAATATGTTGTTGCGTACCCGCCCGATCTCGTTCAGGTAGAAGTGGATCTCCATGTTGTACTTGTCGAATATCCAGCTCTCAATTGTCCTGAGCTTGGACTTGAACTGGGTGATGGCCTCGCGGTCGTACGAGCCTTCGTGGTAGCATATCCAGAAGTCGAAGTCGGACTGCTTCGTGTAGGCGATGGTTCCGCAGCTCCCGATGAGGGCGATCATCTGTATGAACGGGTTTTCGATCTTGTTCCTGGAAAGAATGGTGTTCGGAAAGCGTTTTGCCACGAAATCGACCATCCGCTGCGATGGCGTGTAATCGTGCACGCCGCAGGGGATCCGGGATCCGGGGACATTTCCGGGCAAATCAGGGGCGTTGGTATTGAGCAGGAGGGGGATCAGGTCCAGAACATTGATCGACTGCTGCTCTGAAAGGGCGCGCTGGAGGTTGCCGAGCTTCGTTTCGTTGTATTTCTGGAAAATTCCCTGGTATGCCTGTATGCGTTTGATAATATCAGAGTTAGCTTCCATGTACGGTCCCGGGCGCACAAACATTGATTTAGCAGTTTGCTGAAAAACTGCAAACTGCTAAGCGATACATGGATGTATCGCCGTTTTTCGAGGCGTAAGCCGAGAAAAGAGTGAGGTTTTACGAATTCATTTCGTAAAACCGCCCCTGAAAAACTCAATTGATGGAGTTTTTCAGGAAACTGTCAGTATGGCAACAAGCATATATCATGATAATAATACGTCAATTATATTATGCCGGGGGCGAAAATATTGAAAATCCTGGCAGGCCCGTACCCGGGTTTGCTCCCCCGGGCCGGTCCGGGAATAAAGTATTAATGTGGGACGGCAGGCGGTACCGATTAATATATAGAACCGGTATACCCGGCAAGGAGTGGATCATGAAAGAACTAATCAATGAATCGATTCTGTCAATGGTGAACGACGGTTCCATGAGCATTGACCGTATAAACAGCCTCATCTATATCAGGGAATTCATAGACCGCATCGCTTCGAAGCATTACCTGACCGAGGAAGCAGCGGAAGAGCTCCAGGAGAAATACGGGGTCCGCCCCAACATCATCACCTGGGGTGATTATTTCCAGACCGAGATGGCCACGTCCCTGATGATCCTTCCAGACGAGGAATTCCTTAAGGCGGTCGAGACCCTCAAGTTCGACATGGTTGCCAGCTGGATCATATTCAGCGAAAAGGACAACGTCTTCTTCGAGTGGGTCGACGACATGCATGCTTCAATCACGGCCTGCAAGAGCTCGAACTACACGGAAGAAGAGGAGGAGATCCTCCACCTCAGGATACTGAAGGAATATTACACCGGCCTGGGCCTCGTGGACAATTTCACGGAATCGGAGATGCACTGGTTTTCCGCTTTCCAGGAAGCCAGGGTCGTATAATACGGCCGGCAACGAAAAAGCCCCCGTAACGGGGGCTTTTTTTGGCGTTCACCGGGGAGTCATGTGCATGACTCAATCGCCGGTCAGGTATTTTTCAAGATACTCCGTGAGATCGTTCAGGTTTTTTCGTATCATCGCCTTGAACTCGGGCGGTATGTTCTGTGACATGACCACCTTGTAATAGTTGATGGCGTCCCGCACCTTTCTTTTCTTGATATACTCGTTTGCCTTCTCCAGCATCGGTTTGTACTTGTAAAAGGCGTACTCGATTATGTTTTTTTCACGGGACAATCCGATCTCGTCCGGCAGCTTGGTAAAATCGTAGCTAACCTTGAGGATCGGCAGCTCTTTCTTTTTCCGCTTCGTGGTCGAGAGCAGCTTGCGGTAGAAGGATGCGTCCTCCTGCTGGACCTGGTCCATCTCGTCCGGGGTGGTGAACGATTCGTCCCGGTGCTCCTTTTTCTCCCCGATGATCTCGAAGTCCTCCTTCGTTTTTGTCTTGTCGTCGCGGAGGATCTTTTCAAAGATCTCGTCGTCGCTCATCCCGTCGCCGGCGGTGTCCTTCCCGTATTCCTTGAGGAGCTCAAACTCGTCCCCTTCCTCGGCCTCCGAGGTTTTGCGGGTAAGATGGTCTTCGAGTGATTCACCCGGCGTTGCCTGGCCGCCGCCCGCGCCAGCCTGGCCCGGATCCCTGATCGGCGACGCCCCTGGAGCCTTCTGCTTCGGTATACTCTCCAGGAGCGCCCTGACTGCGCTGTCATCGATCAGGGGCTTGCGGGAATCGAGCCTGGCCTCGGGTACTCCCGGCTTGGTGTCGGTCTCGGGGATGCGGGACTCCGCCATCTCGCGCACGGCCCTGTTCAGGCTCTGGAACTCCTTCCTGAGCGCCGAGAGGTCATCGGCCCGGCCTGCGGCGCCGGCCGAGGCGGCCACGGATGCCGCTGCCCCGACCATCTGGCCAGTGGCGTCCGAACCGTCCATGTGCTCCCTGATGCCGGACAGGGCGTCCGCCATCTGAGACTGCGCAGTAAGGGCGGCCTCGGAGGACGCGTCTTTCAGGCGGTTCAGCTCGCTTTTCACATCGCTCAGCTCGCCCCTGATCTTCTCGGCCGCGCTCTCAACGATCCGATCCATGTCCATGCCCCGAGACGGGTCAAAAAGGCCGATGTTGATGTTTTCCGGGAGCGAATCTATTTTTATCGCGTTGGGAAACGATCCGCCCAGGGTGATCTTGATCTCGTTTCCGCCCGGCCCGCCTCCCTCTCCGGCGACGCCCCGCTTGGCCTGCTCCTCCTTGCGCTTCGCATCCTCGTCCTTTTTCTTCTTGTAATGGCGGAGGTATTCGATGTTCGCATCAATCTTGAAGCGCGTGTCGATGTCCTGGATGCGTGACTTCACGCCCTCGTACAGGGAAATGGCGGTGGAATAGTCGCCCTTGGCCGCGTAGATTTCGGAATTGAGGAGCGTTCTCCGGTATATCCTGAAGCGCGATATCTCGGGGATGATCTCGTCGGCGACATAGGGGAGCTTGAAGGGTTTGTCGGGCTCAGGAGGCGCGGCCTCTTCAGACGCGTCTGATTTCCGCCTCATCGGGTGCGGCGCGGCCTCGGGGAACTCCTTCTCAATCTCCTTGTCGCTGGCCCTCCTTCGGAACGTACGGTCCTCATCGCGCAAATCATCCTGTTTCGTTGATGCGAGGTCTCCCTTGCCTCCCATGAGGGCCCAGATGAGGATCAGGACGATGACCAGTAGTATGATGATCAGTACAATGTTCATTTTCGTGTCTTGGTTATATAAACAATATAGTACAACCCGTATTTTGCAAATGAAAAAGAAGAACGGGATGAAAATTTTAATGCCTTTCCGGAAGAAGCTGCTTTCATCCTAATGATATTTTCGACCAAAAAGGGGCGGGCGGGGACAAATTACCCGATTTATTGAAAAAAACGGTGGACACTTCTCCTCGGTAACATTATGAGGTTCAAATTATCAAAACTTAACAAGGATACAATCATGGCACAGGAAAAAATCAATAAAGATATGACCTTCGGAGACCTTCTCCGTCAGTTTCCCAATGCTGCTCCCATTCTTACCGGATACGGGATGCACTGCATCGGCTGCCACATCGCGGTGACAGAGACGATCGAGCAGGGCGCCCGTGCACACGGGATGGATGACGACATGCTCTCAAAGATGCTCCAGGACCTGAACCTGAAGGCGACGAGTTAGAGGGACAACGGCGGGGATACCGCGCCGGTGCTGAAAGCGTCAATCTTCCGCGATCAGAACGACCGTGGAGAGCCTTTTCACATGGTACCGGCGCCCGGTGAGAAGCGGCATCGGGCCGCTTTCGTGAATGTCATCGGGAGCGTTTTTCGAGGTGTCTATCGCCACTTTCCAGCCCCTGCCGGAAGGCGAGTCCGGAATCTCAAATTTTCTGCTTATTCTCGACGCATTGAAAATTACATAGAGATCGGTGTCGGACTTTCCGCCCGATAGTTCCGCGTATTCGCCGTTTATCAGCATTGCAATCTCGTTGCTCCCGGGACTCCAGTCGGGGCTCCCGGCCTCGTGGCCGTGCCAGGAGAGATCGGGCATGGTCCTGCCCGCGTGCGCGGTCCCGGTGAAGAAGCTCTCCCTCCTCAGCACGGGGTGGCTTTTCCTGAACCGGATCATCTCCCTGGTGAAGCGGAACAGCTCGCGGTTTTCCTCGATGAGACGCCAGTCGACCCAGGATATCTCGTTATCCTGGCAGTAGGCGTTGTTGTTGCCCCCCTGCGTCCTCCGGAACTCGTCTCCTGACAGGAGCATCGGTATGCCCTGCGACAGGTAGAGCGTGGCGATGAAGTTCTTTATGAGCCTGAGGCGCATGCGCGATATCAGCGGAGTGCGGTCCGGGCCCTCGACCCCCCAGTTGCTGCTCAGGTTGTAGTCCTCACCGTCAAGGTTGTTCTCGCCGTTTTCGATGTTGTGCTTCTCGCGGTAGCTCACCAGGTCGTTCAGCGTAAAACCGTCATGGCAGGTTATGAGATTGATGCTCTGGAGGGGCCCTTTTCCCGATTTCCCATACAGGTCGGAGCTGCCCGCCACGCGGGTGGCAAAGCCGCCGACGCTGTTCCGGTCACCACGCCAGAATCGCCTTATATCGTCCCGGTATTTCCCGTTCCATTCGGCCCACCGGCCGGGGAACTCTCCCACCTGGTAGGCGCCGGCCGCGTCCCACGCCTCGGCGATGATCTTGCTGTTTCTCAGTATCGGGTCCTCGCTGATCTTCTCGATCAGGGGAGGGCTGCTCATCATTTTACCGGTCTGGTCCCGTCCCAGGATGGATGCGAGGTCAAACCTGAATCCGTCCACGCCCATATCAATGACCCAGTAACGGAGCACGTCCATGATCAGGTCGCGCACCAGCGGGTTGTTGCAGTTGAAGGTATTGCCGCAGCCCGAGAAGTTCATGTACAGGCGGCGGTCCTCCCTGAGGATGTAATATATTGAATTGTCAATTCCCCGGAACGAAACGGTAGGTCCTGTTTCGTCTCCCTCGGCCGTGTGGTTGAGCACAACGTCGAGGATCACCTCGATGCCTGCGTCATGGAAGGCGTTGACCATCTCCCTGAACTCGGCGACCTGTTCGCCCATGCACCCAGAAGAGGAGTAGGTGCCCTTCGGCGCGAAGAAAGCGACTGTGTTGTATCCCCAGAAGTTCTTCAGCTTCTCGCCGGTCAGTGGGTTGACGTTCGTATTGTCGTCCGCGTCGAATTCCTGCACCGGCATGAGCTCCACGGCGTTGACGCCAAGTTCCTTGAGGTAGGGGATTTTTTCCGTCAGTCCACGGAAGGTCCCGGGATGTTTCACGCCGGACGAGTGGTGGCAGGTGAAGCCCCGTACATTCAGCTCATAGATGATATAATCGCGCTCGTGGATGCGCGGAGATCCGCCGTGCCGCTCACGGGGGCGGGACATGGCGATGCAGCGCGGCATGAAGGGCGTGCTGTCGACTTCGGAGAACGAGAGGTCCAGCTCCGGAGAGTCAGGGTCGTAGCCCAGGGCCTTTGTCAGGTCCCAGGTCCTGACTCCGGTTATGGCCCGCGCGTGCGGGTCGAGGACGAGCTTGTTTTTATTGAAGCGATGGCCTTCTTCCGGGGCGTACGGGCCGTCGATCTTGTATGCGTAGATCTGGCGATCGGGCAGGCCCTCGACCAGGATGTGCCAGATGTCGCCGGTCCTGTTTATCGACGGATCGAGCAGGATCGCGGTGAACGGAGAGTCCGCGCGGTCGCTTTCGAACAGGAGCAGGGTGACCGCGCTGGCGTGCCTGCTGAATATCGAAAATTGAATCCCGTCCTTTGTGTAACCGGCTCCCAGCGGGAGCGGATAGCCGGGTGACGTTTTAATAACCTGCACGTTGCTGCCCGTCCATGATGGGATTTGACACGCGGGTCACCTGTAGAATGCTGTTATTCAATTGCGGCCGGTTATTTCACGTCCGCGGTCACGGTAAGCCGTACACTTGCCATCACCGGGTCATTGGAATGCACGGTAATGGATTTACTCATCTTCCCGCTGTGGGTCCCGGTTTTGAGCGTTATTTCAATTTGTCCGCTGCCTCCGGCAGGGATCGCCTTCTTGGAGAGAAGGGCGCCGGTGCAGCCTCAACCGGCCTCAATCTTGTCAATTCTGAGTATGCCTTCCCCGGCATTCTTAAATGTGAAAATATATTTTAACTCGGTGTTCTGTGCCTGAACCCCGAAATCGTGGTTAAGTGTTTCGAACACAATTTTAGGCTTACCGTTGCAGTAGAGCACGGTCGGTATCAGGAGCAGCAGCAGCAGTTTTTTCATGTAAAACCTCCATTTTCAGAGTGTTACATTCTACTTCTTGTTTCTTTTTGCAAGCTTTTTTTCAGACGCAGCACAGGGGAGGGTTTAATGTAGGTCAGTGGGATATTTTGAGATTTAAGGTAAAAAATGTTTAAAGAATTATTCAATTCTCCCGATCATTAATATGATTAAATGATACACTCCTATCATATAATTTACCAGGTTGAAGGCTTTTGCAGCGCACTCGTGCAAAAGCCTTTTTTATTAAATATTCATTATTAATCCATGCCTTGCCGGCTCAATATCCAGGCAATAATCAACCCTGCCACTAATAAGAATATTTTATATGCTTCTTTTAATAATTTTTTTTGTCCCACCATACGATAATAACTTTATCAATATAAATATTTGAATATAAGATGGTTACTAATTTGTATTACGCGAAACGGTCTCATAAAAATGATGGCCGATATGATTTTCAACTGAACGTACGGGAGTCCGGGAAAAAACAGGTTGTATGATATTCGTTATTCATGAACTGAACCCCCAGAAGCGGCTGATAGATAAAGCGGTCGATATCCTTAGACAGGGCGGCGTAATCATCTTCCCGACCGATACGGTCTACGCGTACGGCTGCGATATCAGCGACAAGCGGGCGATCGAAAAAATATACTGGATAAAGCAGATCGGCAGGAACAAGCCGCTGAGTTTCATATTCAGCGATATATCCGAGATCAGCGAATATGTGAGGAACATTTCCGACCGGGCTTTCAAGATAATGAAGAAGGCGCTACCGGGCCCGTATACCCTGGTATTCAAGGCGACGAAGCTCGTTCCGAAAATAGCTATAACGAATCAGAAGACTATCGGAGTGAGGATCCCGAAGAATAACATCGCCCTTGATCTGGTACGTACGCTCGGTCGTCCCATCATGTGCGCCAGCGTCAACACGGTAAACGGGGAATACATCGTCGAGCCCCGTGATCTTGAGGCCATTTACCGGAACGAGGTGGACCTGGTGATTGACGCAGGGCCGAAGATCTCCGAACCCTCGACCGTGGTCGATCTCACTGAAGGAGAGCCCGTTATCATACGGGAGGGAAAGGGTGAGATATTTTTTTAGGTGGACAGCGGGGTGGTTTTTTTAATAACTGTCTCGGTGCCCGTATTTTAAATGGATGAATAGCGACATGACCCGTCATCACGTGCAGTGGAAGGCGGAGGCGAAATGATAGATTATTACAGGGAGGTGCCGCCATGGCGGAAAATTTACGGGAATTCCTGAATGTAGTGAAGGCGATCGCAATATTTCTGGGGCTCGGCGCGATCGTATCGTTCATATTCTATAATATCAAAAAGCGAGACCTGTTCGGCGGGTACATCGGCGGACTTGTGGTCGGATTCATCGGCGCGATCATCGGCGGCCTGGTGCTCGACCGGCTTTTTTTCAACATATCGGTGGTCATTCTCGATTTTCTTGCGCAGAGGATCGGGGTTAACATGATCGCAGGCTTTATCGGCGCGTATGCAGCGCTCTACATAATGAACAGGCTGAACCACGACCGGGAGCGCAAGAAATACTGATCGAAAATCCAGCCCCGGCGCCTTCCGTCCCGTTCAGCGCCGGGCCTGCACGATCGCCTTCCTGATTTTCTCCTCCACCCCGTCGAACATCCTTGATAATTCCTCGGTCCCGGTGAAGGGCCGTCTCATCACTATCTCCGACGCGCGCTTTTTACCGATGCCCGGGATTAATCCTATCGCCTTCTGCGAAAGCGTGTTGATGTCAACCGGCATGGGAAGGGCCAGGAGCGATCTCTCGCGGTGCCCTATCACCAGTGAGTCATAAAATGCTCCCTCCTCCAGCTCGAGCGGGAATTTCGCGGTGATCGAGTAGCTCGCTATCTGCTTGCCGTAGGAATAGCCTGCCCTCGTTTCCAGCACCTGGCTTCCACGGATGACGGTCCCCACGGGATAGATCATCTTCAGCATCGGCAACTCTATCTCGGAGCGTATCCTGTCCCGGTAGTAACGGAACCTGTTCTCCATGGCCCGCGTAATGCGTGGTCTCCTGTCATACAGGGGCGTGCCGGGAAAGGGGAGGAGCTGCCTGATGTTGATCCTCTTGACCAGAAGACCGCTGTCCAGGATCTCCGAGAGATATCGGTAGTTGAGTGCGAAGGTCTCCGCCGTTTCGCCCGCAAGGCCGTGGATCAGGTTCACCCCGGGCAGGAGAGCGGGGGTGTTGCCGATCCGTCCGCCCGATGCCCTGTTGATGATCCCGATGGCCCGCACCGCGTCATCGGGCATGACTTTCAGGCAGTTCAGGCGGACGACGGCCTCGTCGAACGACTCGATCCCGAGGGCGAGCGTGTCGCCGGGCGTGACGGTCGCCGCCAGGTCTGCGAGTATCCGCGCTGACTCATCGGGGTAATTCGCGACGGTCCCGGGATTGGCGTTGTCTATGTTCAGAAGCGTTATCGCGCCGGCGGATATCCTGTCGCGGAGCGACGCGAGCAGTCCCCCTATCGCTTCCGGCACGGGAACCGGAAAGCCGTTCCGCGACCCGGAAAAATCCGACTTATACTGGAGTATGTCCGCCTGCCGCCCGAGCCTGAAGCGCGACACGCCGGCTGCAATAAGGGCGTCGATCTCGGCGATGATATCCACCTCGTCGCGGTACTCGACCGTACCGAATAGCCCTTCCGAGCAGAAGGAGCAATGGGCGTCGCGCGGGCAACCGCGGAAGGTCTCCACCTCGCAGATGACATGCGGGAACCTCGGGTGGCGTCGCACCACGGATGCGCCCATGCGTGC